>OMYO01000066.1 GCA_900315285.1 uncultured Eubacteriales bacterium
ACGAATCAAGAAAGCGGAAAGCCCGCCCTTACCACCACATCGGCCATCTGCTACCTGCTCAAGAATGCGGCAACGGTGGACGAAGCCCTGGATCTGCTCTGGGGAATTGACATGCACTCCGACATCGGCGCCGCCCATCACTACGCCATCTCCGATGCCACCGGCCGAAGCGTGGTGGTGGAGTATGTGGACAACCGGATGGAGGTCGTTGAATCCGCTGCAGTCGCCAATCACTACCTGTGCAAAGCCAAACTGAATGTCGGCCTTATTAAGGGAGACCGCCGATATGAAGTCCTGTGCAGTCTGTACGATGCCACGGGAGGAACAATGGATAAAATGCAGCTCACGAAGACGATTGCATCTGTTTCCTTACCACCTACGGAAGGAGGTCACATGGGCACCGCCTGGACCCTTGTGATGGACCTGACAAACCCTTCCGTCACCTACTATTCCCGCCGCCACTTCGACAAGCCATTTCACTTTGAATTTGAGAGGAAGGAGCTGGTAAAGTGATTGGCTGTACTCCTGGCGAATGGGGTGATGAAGAAACGTTTGACACTCGTGGTCAGGAGATTCAGCGATGGCTTGAGGACAATGCTGTAGAGCCTTACCGCTTTGTCATTATTGATGACTTCTCCACTATTGAAGCTGCCAGTGGTCAAGAAGATTTTTGGATCACCGTAAATCCCCACTGCGGTATATCAAAGAAAGATGCTAACCGAGCTATTCAGTTGCTCAATCAGCAATGATAAAAACGTTTCTACGCCAATCTGGATGACTTCATAAAACGTCAATTCAACCTTCTCGCCCCATTCACGTCCCCGGCCGAGAGCGTCAGTACAAAGTTCCTGGCCCCTCCCTTTTCATAGAAGTACACCCGGAACACCTGCCCCCTTGTCAAGGCAATCTTGTCAAACGTAAACACCAGCTTCCCCACATCCTCCGGCTGAACAACCCCCAGCCCATAGGACTGCTTCGGAAAAACAGCCTTCTCATACTGGAGCCCGCGTTTGGTCTTGCGCTTGCTTTCGACGGCAAAACGTGGATCGGAGAGGTCGTAACTCACGGAAGATCCGTTCTTGATGGAGAAGACGATGAAAAGGACATCGTCTTTGACCAGCAGATTATCGCAAAAGACCTCAATGCCATAGTCTTTTGCGCCGACATGGTAGAGTTCCTTGGACATTTCAGAAATGGTTTGAAAGGAATGCGCTGAAAAAGAAAAAGTCGAGTCCGGCGCGGATGGCCGTACCTTCGAGGGACCGGCAGTGCCGGCGGGACGGACAGGGATGCGCGTATCGACGTCCAGCCGGGACGGGTGTTCGCGGTACGCGACTATGAAGGTATGCATGGCACCTGTGCTCTCAAGGCAACTCATCGAGGTGCAGATGTCGAAGGGTTCACGGGCCTTGACAGCAACGTAGTCCTTACTGCCATCGACAATCTTGGCGACAATGGCCTTATTGCCGAGGTTGACGTATTTGAGCTCGGAGCCGAAGCGGATGTGGACCACCTGCGTGGTGGAGATAAAAAGCGTGTCCGGAGCCTGTGCAAAGGCGATTCCGGAGCATAGCCACCCAAGTGCGAAGATGGCAGTCAAAAGTTTTGTTTTCATCGTCTTTCAGCTTTTACAAGGTAAAACTCATAGCCGTTCACGACCGAGACGGAGACCTCTCCGGAGGCGCTCTTGGCTATGGTGGCACCGGTGCGGATGACCGTGGAAGCGATGTCTCCTACCAGCCCGCCAAAGGTGGTTCCGGCGGTGGAGATGGCGTCGTTGGTTGCGGTGCGGCTGTTTTTGGAGGCCGATGTCTCCGGGCAGTAGATGCCCTGCATGCCGTCGGTGTCGTAGGCATCCAGCGCCAGCGGAATGATGCGGCCGTTCATCTCCAGGGAACGGACCTGGAGCTCCAGCCGGTCGCCGATTTTGCAGATGGCGGCAAGGTGGGTGTTGGCCGGGATGCGCACGCCGTCCTGGTTGTAATCTTCCAAGAGGCGCAGCGTC
>OMYO01000064.1 GCA_900315285.1 uncultured Eubacteriales bacterium
GCGTTTTTGGTTGTGGTAACTTAATTCTACCAAAAGGATGATCTATGGATCTTCTTTTTATTTAGTTGTTCAAGTTGATTCTACAATCTACCATAAAATCTTAAATGAGATGATCTGTGCCAAACTTCGGGTACAGGACTACACGGTGCTCTCGGCATATGACGGCGAGGCGGCGCTCGATGTCCTGGACCGGGAGTATGTGGACCTGATCATCAGCGACATCATGATGCCCCAAATGGACGGCATTACGCTCATCAAGGAGCTCCGCAGCGCCGACTGCAATATCCCTGTCCTCATCATTACCGCCAAGGACCAGCTGGAGGACATGGAAGCAGGGTTTCACGCAGGCAGTGACGACTATATGATAAAACCTGTGAACCTGAAGGAACTGGCGCTGCGCGTCCAGGCTCTCCTTCGGCGGTCACGGTTGGAAAATGAGAAGAAACTGACCCTTGGCGGAAGCGTGCTGGACTATGACGCTCTGACGGTGACCACGGCTGGGGAGGAGGTCCAGCTGCCGCCCAAGGAATTTTACCTTCTCTATAAACTCCTCAGCAACCCCAACAAGATCTTCACCCGGCTCGAACTTCTGGATGAGATCTGGGGCATGGATACGGAGTCGGACGAGCGAAACGTAGATGCTCACGTCAAGAAACTCCGCAAGAAATTTGATGACAACCCGGATTTTGGCATTGGCACGGTCCGGGGTCTGGGATATCGGGGTATCGTAAAATGAGAGATCTTGTGAAATCAGCGGAAAATCTTCTAGGCAGAGCACTGGGACGGGAAGTCTCTGTGCCCATGCGCTTTTATTACCCTACAGTGTCCACTTTGGTGCTGTGCACGGCATGCTGCATTTCCGGCGGCTTTACAGCGGGGGCCATCAAGCTATTCCACAAGGGTCCGGTGACAGAGAAAACCATTCTCGGCGCCGTTGGCTCCGTCTGCACTGCTACCATGCTTCTGGGCGGGGCTATTCTCTCAGCCCATGGCGACTCGTTCGCTGCTCCTATTGAAAAAGTTGCGGACGCCGCAGAGAAGGTGTCGGATGGGGACTACTCTGTTCAGATTCCCGAACCCGCGGAAAACATTCGCATTGAGGAGCTGGAGGACCTGCGGAACAGTTTTAATACGATGGCCGAGCAGCTGGATGGCATGGAGTTTATGCGAAAGGACTTCATGAGCAATGTCTCCCACGAGTTCAAGACGCCCATTGCGGCCATCTCCGGGTTCTGCGAGCTCCTCTCGGAGGATGATCTCCCGCCGGAGGAACAGAAGCGCTATCTCGGTATTGTGAAGGAGGAGTCGGAGCGGCTCTCCCATCTCTGCGACAATATCCTCCGTATGTCCCGGCTGGACAACACCGCCATTGTTGCCCGGAAGGAGCCGGTAAAGGTCGACGAGCAAATTCGCAAAACCGTCATTCTCCTGGGCGAAAAATACCCGGACCGGGCGATTGACTTCTCGGTCGACCTGGAACCCATGTCCCTCATAAGCGACCCGGATCTCCTCGAACAGATCTGGATCAACCTATTAGATAATGCCGTAAAATACTCTTCACCCGGCAACGTTATTCTGGTCTCTGGGAAAACAGAGGACGCTCACCCAGTCGTTCGGGTATCCGATGAGGGCATTGGCATTTCAGCAGAAAAACTCCCGCACATCTACGACCGATTTTATCAGTGCGACGGATCTCATAATAATGCGGGAAATGGCCTTGGCCTCTCCATTGTGAAGAGGATTGTGGAACTGATTGGCGGCGAGCTAACTTGTACCAGTACAGAAGGTAAGGGCACAACATTTACTGTGAGATTTTAAAATAATAGTAAATCGCGGAAAAGGTCACACAGAGGTCGCAAAGAGGACCTATAGTTAGTACAAATAAAAGAAAGGAAGTCTCCAACATGAAAGTCGCAGTCAGATATTATACAAAAACCGGAAACACCGAAAAACTTGCCAAGGCCGTTGCCGAGGCCGTGGGCGCCGAGGCACTCACCGTCGACAAACCCCTCACCGAGGATGTAGACGTCCTCTTCCTCTGCAACTCCGTCTACTATGCCGGCGCAGATAGAAGAGTCAAGAGCTTTATCGACGGCATCAATGTTAAGGTCGGTAAGGTCGTCAACGTGAGCACCGCTGCTCTCCTGGAGTCCTCCTATTCGCAGATCAAAGGTCTGGTTGAGAAGAAGGGTCTTACCATGGCCTCCGAGGAGTGGCACTGCAAGGGCCAGTGGGCAAAGAAGTTCCACGAGGGCAGACCGAATGCCGAAGACCTTAAAAGTGTTGCCGCATTTGCCAAGAGCGTGGTCGGGGAATAAAAAGCAATAAGAATGCTGATGTTTGGGGCCTTCCGGGGTAATTCCGGAGGGCTCCCGGCTTAATTTTGAAAACCTTGAAAAATGGTTGCATTTAGGATTGCACTTTGTTATAATCTCTGGGTAACGAAAGGGACGGATTGTCCCGGACTGCTTAAAAGAGGTGAATCGAATGAAGGAAGGAATCCATCCGCAGTATGGTCCCTGCACCGTCAAGTGTGCTTGCGGCGCCACCTATGAGACCTGCTCTACGGTACCGGAAATCCGTGTCGATATCTGCTCCAAGTGTCATCCGTTTTTCACTGGTAAGCAGAAGCTGGTCGACACCGGCGGACGTGTAGACCGCTTCAACAAGCGTTTTGAAAAGGCTCAGAAGAAGGGCTAATCACGAGGAATCTGGCGGTACATTGGTACCGCCCTTTTTCTTTTT
Organism: uncultured Eubacteriales bacterium; assembly: GCA_900315285.1. Lineage (GTDB taxonomy): Bacteria > Bacillota > Clostridia > Oscillospirales > Acutalibacteraceae > RUG420. Next base: position 2,746 of record OMYO01000064.1, read on the forward strand.
TCGGGGAGGGGAGCCCATGGAGGAATACCGCACCGTTAAATCGGAGGCCTGCGGCTTCCTGGAAGTCAAACGATCAAAGTTCTACGGCTACGCCTGCCCGGTCACGACCCGGCAGGAGGCCGACGCCTTTGTGGAAAAAATACGGACCCGCCACTGGGACGCCCGTCACAACGTGCCGGCTTTCATCCTGCGCGAGGGCAATCTGCAGCATTTCTCCGACGACGGCGAGCCCTCCGGCACCGCCGGTCGTCCGGTCCTCGACGTCCTCCAGGGTGCCCAGGTCACGAATGTCTGCGTCGTCATAACCCGCTACTTCGGCGGCGTCCTGCTCGGCACCGGCGGCCTGGTCCGCGCCTATTCCGAGAGCGCCCGCCTTGCCCTAGAGGAGGCGGAAATTGTCACCATGCGCCTCATGGCGCGCTGTTCCCTCCATCTGGATTATGGCCTCTACGGCCGTCTGCCTGCCATGATTGCAGAGCAGGGGGGCGTCCTAGAGGATACTGAGTTCGGCGAGGACGTGGCCGCACGGCTACTCTTGCCGACAGACAATGTGGACCAGTTTAACCGGCAACTTCAGGAGTACAGTTCCGGAAAGTACGCGGCGGAGGTGCTGGAGGAGGAGTTTTGCCCGGTGGAAAATTGAAATCAGATTGGGCGGTGCCGTCTTACGTGGGCGGCACCTTCTCTTTTTATGCTGCATTTGCCAAAAAGTCGGAAATGCAGCAAATTTATTTTTTAACAAATGGTAGATTGTAGAATCAACTTGAACAACTAAATAAAAAGAAGATCCATAGATCATCCTTTTGGTAGAATTAAGTTACCACAACCAAAAACGCCAG
>OMYO01000065.1 GCA_900315285.1 uncultured Eubacteriales bacterium
ATAAGGTTGGAATTTCAGACCAAACAGGAGAAAAAAGGCGGGATGGTCTGATGAGAGGCTGAATCGCCCCAGAAATAGGGCCAAATCGTTAGACCAAAATGGAATTTTCGAGGCGGATGGTCTAACTCCGTTCCGCCCGATAATCAGGACCGCCGGCATAGCCGGGGGTTTATTTGGCTGATACCCAAAAAGACCGGCGCGCCGCAGTAGGGGAAACTGCAGCGCGCCGGTCTGAATTATGGGATATTATTATGGGAAAGCTTTATGGAGTTGATGAAATGATAAAAGGAGAAAATTTAGAGTTCAATGGTATGGGGAACCACGTCGGGATCATGGTTGGCCAGGGACTCGACACAGTTCGGGTCCAGGCTCTGTTCACGGATCCAGGCGAGGGACTTTTTCTGAAGATCCCGGTCAGAGGAGATCCCGGGGAGGATCTGCTCTTTCCAGGACTTGACGGCATAGCCGCCATCAGCGAATAGAAGGACAAATTTTCCGTCAGAGTTTGTGAGCTTCAGCGCACAGAGTCCATCGGCATGGCCGGGTATGTTGACCATGACGACCTGTCCATCGCCAAAGACATCATAGGAGCGCCCAACGGGGCCCTCCGTGCCATTCCAGTCGAAAGTAGTAAGAGGTATGTCCTTCCACCACTTGCTGTAATAGCGGATCTTGTTGCTGCCGCCCTTTCCAGCGAATTTCAGCTCAGCATCAGCGCAGAGGAAGTTCTTTGCGCCCTTGACCTCCGAGAGTCCATTCGCATGATCGCAGTCCAGATGGGAGAGCAGGACATAGTCGATATCGGACGGGGCAAGACCCATGGCCTTCAGCTGATCGCCAATTGTCTCTCCAGGGCCGACTTTGCCCTGATTGACGAAGAAGAGCGGGACAGAACCCAGCGACTTGATCTGTGCCGGGACGTCGTACTTGCCCTTAGGGCTCATGCTGCGGGCCCATCCAGTGTCAAAGAGAATTCTTCCATGCTCCGTCTCAATAAGATAGCAGGAGACGGGAAGCCAGAGGCGGTCTTTCCAGCGGGTGGTCAGGCCTGCTGCCTTGAGCAGGTTCACATCTCCCCCGAAGGGAAGATAGGGGCTAACACATACTTCGCCGGTGTGAAGGACCTGAATTTTCATAGTTATTTGATCTCCCCGATGTTGATATAGGTGCAGAGTTTCTCACGGATACCATCCGGTCCCAGCCGGCAGAGGATCTCAAAGAGAACATGCTTCGGGAACTGGGCATGGGCCTTGCCCTTCATGGTGGCGTCATAGGCGCGCTGTACGGTCTGCTCTTTCGTACCGCCCTGAATTGGCTTGAATGTGAACATCTTGGAACCATCCATCTTGGCATTCTTCTCAAAGCTGGTCTTTGTCGGGCCCGGGCAATAGGTGGTCACAGTGACGCCGGTGCCCTTGAGCTCATGGTTGACTGCCATGGAGAAGCTGTAGACGAATGCCTTGCTGGCATAGTAGAGCGGCATATACGGGCCCGGAAGGTAGGCGGCGATGGACGCAATGTTCAGAATGCGACCAGATCCGCGCTTCACCATGTCATTGGCATAGAGATGGGTCATGTACATGAGGGTGATGCAGTTGACACCCATGAGTGCACGCTCTTTGCCATAGGGAATGTCAATGTAGCGGCCGAAGTCGCCAAAGCCGGCATTGTTGACCAGAACATCGACCTTGATGCCGAGCTCTTCGGTCTTGTCGAAGATATGCTTTGCAGCCTCATCCTTGGAGAGGTCCTCCACAATCGTCGTGACCTTGCAGTTATATTTCTTCTCGAGATCCGGTTTGATCTCGTTCAGCTTTTCCTCGTTGATATCGACGAGGACCATATCAAAGCCATTCTTTCCGAAGACATCGGTATAGGCGAGGCCCATGCCGGAGGCAGCTCCGGTGATCAGTGCAACTTTACTCATTTTCTTAATCTCCTTATTTATTCTTCTTAGCGTTGAGCCAGGTGTAGTTTTCAACCGTGACACCGGTCGACTCTGCTGTGCAGGCAATCATAATATAGTGACCGACGAGCATGCAGAACTGAACGACCTGATCGTCATCGTAGTATTTTTTCAGTGCCTTCATGTGTTCATCCGAGACAAGGTGGTTCGCTACCAGATCATCGACACAGTGGAACACCGCGGTCTGACGATCGGACCAGAGCGGGGAATCCTCTTCCGATGCGAAGGAGTCAAGCAGCTCCTCGCTGTAGCCCTTGCCGGCAAGGAACGGTCTGTGCTGGCTGTACTCATAGATGCAGCCGAGGCGCCAAGCAGCCCGCATGATGATTTCCTCTTTCTCGGCGTTCTTGATGCCGCCCATCTTATAGATGGAGAAGAAGAAGTTGGTATAGGGAACGAGAATTCCTTTGAGATGGGCGAGGACCTTAAAGACATTGATAGTGTCCGGAGCCTTGGCGCCGACCTTCATCATGTTCATGATGACACGGTTGAGACCGTGGGTCTGCTTGCGCTCAATGTAGGAGACCTTCGGCTCGCTCGGAACGATCCAGTTTCCCTTCGGATAGTCGCAGGGGTCAAAAAAACCTTTCCATTTTTTCTTGTTACCAAACATAATAATTACCTCCGATTGTGGAATGACTTTGTATCTCTTACTTACAATGCCATTCTACCGTCGGGGGTATGTCAAAAAAACTACAGGGTTTGGACAAAGTGTCCAAACCCTGAAAATTTATGGAGGTAGATTGTAGAATCAACTTGAACAACTAAATAAAAAGAAGATCCATAGATCATCCTTTTGGTAGAATTAAGTTACCACACCAAACCAACCAGGAGG
>OMYO01000063.1 GCA_900315285.1 uncultured Eubacteriales bacterium
GGATGATGAGAGAGGGAATTAACTGCACTCCACATGAAACCTGCCTAGTGCAGTTAATCTGCCTTCCCCATGGGAGATGGGCTTAACTGCAAACACCCAGAAATTGATGGAGTGCAGTTAACCCGGCCGCCCCCAAAGCCAAGACTTAACTGCATACCATGCTGAAATGCCAAAATGCAGTTAATTTGGCGCCAGAACCGAGGTGAAAGATAACTGCAAACCTTCTAAATTTGGCAAAGAGCAGTTAAGTGGGCAGAGGGAGTGTAGCGGAAATTAACTGCAACCTTCTTTCTTTTGGAAGAATGCAGTTAAGTGGGCGGCCCGGGTGGGGGGAATTTAACTGCAATCTCCCGAAAATTAGCGGGATGCAGTTAACCCATCAGGGTGATGAGAGAGGGAATTAACTGCACTCCACATGAAACCTGCCTAGTGCAGTTAATCTGCCTTCCCCATGGGAGATGGGCTTAACAGCAAACACTCAGAAATTTATGGAGTGCAGTTAACCCGGCCGCCCGCGAAGCCAAGACTTAACTGCATTCTATGCTGAAATGCCAAAATGCAGTTAATTTGGCGTTGCACCCAGAGCGGGAGTTAACTGCAACCTTCTTAAAAATGGGAAAATGCAGTGAGTGGAAGGGGGAAAGTCCCAATCCCAGCCCCTCTCAAAATGTCCGGACAACGCTGCGGAGGGGGCAGCAGGAAATTTATTCTACCAGCCAGCAACTCAATTTCTCTCCCCACTCCACCTCCAGCCTCGGCAGCGTCCACGCCGCATTCGCCGGCGACGTCGACGGCAGGTACACGGCGTCCATGCCGACGGAGTCGCGAAGGTAGCGGGCATAGAGGTCGGCGGCCTTGCGGCCGTTTACGAAGATGGCTTGAATGCTGGTGCGGGAGAGGAGGTCCGGGATGTTGTTGGGCACTACATCGCGGATGCTCGAATCGGACGAGCCGGAGATGGTGCAGGAGTGGATGACGTCCCACAGTGCAATGTCGTGGTTGAGGAGAAGCACCTTTTTTTCGGGGACGGTGGCCGGGACGGGCTCGCCGCAGACGGAGGCTATGACCTTCCAGAAGCGGTTCTGCGGGTGACCGTAGAAGAATTCCGCCTCGCGGCTCTTCACGGAGGGGAAGCTGCCGAGGACCAGGATGCGGGACGTAGGCGACCATACCGGGTCAATATTGTGGATTTGCGATGAACTTTTCATAATTTTTCTCGAAACCTCATAAAGTTCTTGCTATAATAAATTGCATTCATTATACATTAGGGGAAACCATTATGATAGATTATAAGGCGGTCTTCGCCGACAACCTCTCCCATCTGCGGAGCCACAAGGGCTGGACGCAGCTGGAACTGGCGGAAAAACTCAATTACTCGGACAAGACAGTCTCCAAGTGGGAGCGGGGCGAGTCCATGCCGGACGTCATTATGCTGAAGCAGATCAGTGACCTGTTCGGCATTACCATTGACGAGCTGCTCACAGACCACAAGGGGAAGCCGGTGGAGACTTGGAAGCAGGACTCCATCGCCCCAGAGAAAAAGGAAAAAGAGAAGAAGGAGCACAAGACCTTCCTCGAGAAGGTCAACGCCATGGACGACAAGGGGCGCGCCCATGCCTACAAGGTACGGCAGCTCATCTCCGTTGTCTCCGTCATCGGCGTCTGGGTCCTCACCACGGCAGCGCTCATCATTGCATGGGCTGTCACCGGAAAGGTGTTCGGAATGATCGCTGCGTACACGCTCCCGGTCATGTTCATTCTCTGCATTGTCTTCAACAGCATCTGGGGAAAGCACAAGCTGGCCTGGAACTGGGTCTACATCTCCCTCCTCATATTGAGCATGATTCTAGACGTCTACCTGCAGCTCCGGCATTTCGGCCACAATGTCTGGATGCTCTTCCTCATCATGATCCCCGTGGAAATCCTCCTCTTTTTTGTCTTCCGTCTCTCGGGAATTGACCGGTGGTTCGGAAAGAAGAAGGGAAAGAAGAAAGCGGAGAAACCTGAGGAACTCTCCCAGACGGAATCCGAGAAAACCGCATAAATTAGCCGTTTAATAAAGGACTCTCCCGCCGGGAGAGTCCTTTTTCTACTGCCGGGAGGAGGGAGAGTAGAGGACAGTTGCCCGGCAGTAGGTTGAGCGGGGGAGCCGGCGGCCATAAAATGAAGTCGCAAAAACAAAACACAAATCTTTTTCATGAGAGGCAAAAACAATGGCGCAATATGTACTCTCCTGCTGTTCCACAGCGGACCTGACCCCAGAGCACTTCGCGGAGCGGGACATCCACTGGTTCCCGTTTCATTTCTTTATGGATGAGAAAGAGTATCTCGACGATCTCGGACAGAGCATGGACTACACGGACTTCTACCGCAAAATGGCGGAGGGGGCCGACACCCGGACCGCACAGGTCAACTCCGAGGAGTTTGTCGAGGGTTTTGAGAAGTTCCTGCAGGAGGGGAAAGACGTTCTGCATGTGACGCTGTCGTCGGGGCTGTCCGGCGTATATAACAGCGCGTGCATCGCCCGGGACCTCCTCATGGAAAAGTATCCAGATAGAAAGATCATTATTATAGATTCCCTCGGAGCCTCCTCCGGCTACGGCCTGCTCATGGATAAACTCGCCGACCTGCGGGACGAGGGCTACACGCTGGAGGAACTGGCGGAGTGGGCAGAGGAGCACAAGCTCGACGTGCATCACTGGTTCTTCTCCACGGACCTCTCGTTCTATGTGAAGGGAGGTCGCATCTCCAAGGCGGCCGGGTGGTTTGGCACCATCCTGCGCATCTGCCCGCTTCTCAATATGGACTGTCAGGGCAAGCTCATTCCCCGGTACAAGGTGCGCGGCAAGAAGGCCGTCATCAATATGATCGTGGACAAGATGGCCGCCCATGCAGACAAAGGCCTGAACTATGACGGCAAAGTCTACATCTCCATGTCCGCCTGCGAGGAGGACGCCAGAGCGGTGGCCGACCTCGTGGAGAAACGCTTCAAAAAGATGAAGGGCAAAGTGGAAATCAACAATGTTGGCACGACGATCGGATCCCACACCGGTCCCGGCACGGTGGCCCTCTTCTTCTTTGGCGATTCACGCTCTTCTGACCCCGAAAGTGCATCGCCCGAAAAAAATTGACCCCATGATCAGTTTGAATTTCGAACTGAGCCATAATATAAGGCGCCCGTCATCCCCTGACGGGCGTCCCCCTTTTTTTGACATTCTCCGGAAAAACCGTACAATAGTGGTATTCTTTTGAATGGAGGAACGCAATATGAAGAAAATGTCTCGAATTCTCGGGCTCGTCCTGGCCCTCTGCGCCGTGGTCAGCCTGTTCACCGTATCCGCATCCGCCGCAACGCTTCCGGACCCGGCAGCAACCCTGAGCAAGGTCACCGACATGGCAGAGGACGCCGCAAAGCTCGGCGACAGCGTCAGCCGCATTGCCACCGCGCCCATCCGCCACAGGGGCGATGCACTGAATGAACTCGACCGCACAGCCCAGAATGCCAAAGACCTCGCCGGCCGCGTCACTGACGCCGGAGATGTTGTCGCTGATACCGTCAGCGCACCGCTGCGCCAGGCCAACGAAGTCGGCAATGAGCTTATCCGGACGCTGGACAATGTGAATGCGCTTGTCAATCTTGCGAAATAAAACTTGACAAAATATGACAGAACCTCTGCCCAAGTTGGCGGAGGTTCTTTTTCTTGCTGCCATCTGCCGGTTTGCCTGAATTTTTAAAATTTATCAGATTTTCACGGCAAAATGAATTTATGGACAGTGACTGACCGTTCACTGCCCTATCCGTCAATTCCGGTCGCAAACGTTCAAAATTAACGTTCCCTTTACATTGACACTCTGTAAGTTATTGGGACGCGGCATGCAAAAATGGTCGGTTTTTCTGGCGGTGGCCCGAAAAATACATGATTTTTTCTTCGCGGGAAAATCCCGAAATATCCTCCGATGGGGGTTATTGTGCGGCCAAATTTCGAAAAATTGTTGGATAAACCGAACTTGGATTGAGTCAAAATTCGGACTGGTAAAAATAAGGTAGATTGTAGAATCAACTTGAACAACTAAATAAAAAGAAGATCCATAGATCATCCTTTTGGTAGAATTAAGTTACCACACCAAACCAACCAGGAG
>OMYO01000059.1 GCA_900315285.1 uncultured Eubacteriales bacterium
CAACTGACAGACCGCGTTTACGCGATTCACGCGTCTGCGGGGGGGCATGGGCTTTGCCCGTCAAATGACAACCACGCGTTCGACGCGTGGATGGTTTTTCTTTTTCATCAATATTCCCCTCCAAGTCTGACCTTCTATTTTTTATATAAACTGCCTGTTGCCAGAGGGACAGGGAATGGATAGAATAGTTGCTGTCAGAATTATTAGGAGGTCAGCGCCCCAATGAAAAAAGTGCTAACAATTCAGGACATTTCCGGCGTGGGAAAATGCTCTCTGACCGTTGCTCTGCCGGTTTTGTCGGCAGCAGGACTTGAAACCTGCGTGCTGCCAACGGCGGTCTTATCCTGTCATACAGGCTTTCAGAGCTTCACATTCCATGACCTGACCGGTGAAATCCCTGCCATAGAGGATTCCTGGGAGACGGAGGGCTTTCAGTTTGATGCTGTCTACAACGGTTATCTCGGTTCTCCGGAACAGGTTCATCTTGTGGAGGATATTGTCTCCCGTTTCCTGAAACCTGGCGGAATTTATGTGGCTGACCCCGCCATGGCGGACCATGGAAAACTCTATCCTGGATTTGACGCTGATTTTCCGCAAGCCATGCAGGAACTTTGCACCCATGCTGATATCTGCATTCCCAATCTCACGGAAGCCTGTCTCATTACGGGCACAGAATATGTGGAAGAGGGGTACGACCGAAAATATATTGAGACACTCCTTATGAAACTCCACGAACAGGGGGCAGCGGTTCCAATTCTTACTGGTGTCTCTTTTGATCCCTCTTATCTGGGCGCCATGGCATATGACAGTGAGCAAAAGAGCTTTGTGGAGTATTATACGAAAAAGGAGCCCAATGCCTATCATGGCACTGGTGACCTCTTTGCCTCCTCTGTGGTCGGCGCTCTGGTCCGTGGCAGAAAACTTCCGGATGCTATACGAATTGCCACAGAATTTACCCATGCCTCCATCGTAAAGACACTTCAGGATCCGGAACCCAACTGGTATGGCGTTAACTTTGAGGAGGCCATTCCCTATTTTTTAAGACTTCTGTCTGATTAGTCCGAAAAATACAATTTATTATAAAGAGTTCTCTTTATAGTAATATCGTATTTTGGATTTGGCGAAGCCGCCCTTCCTGCCGACTGGCAGGGGGGCGGTTTTCTGTTTTATCAGGAGGTTTTTACTATGAGTACTGCTGTTGCGAAAACAATTGATTTTGCTTCTCTTCCCTTTGAGGAGCAGAAAGCCCATTTCTTTGACGTCGCCAAGCGGGCTCTTCCCCTGTGGGGCTATCCGGATGACTCCGAGTTTAAACTTCTCAACATCACGGAGAATGCAACGTATCTCGTCACCCACGAGGGCTATGACAAGCTCATCATGAGAGTCCATCGCATGGATTATGCAGAGAAGGATTCTATCCGTACCGAGCTTGCCTTTATCAATTACCTCCGTGAAAACACGGATCTCAATCTTGCTGCTCCTATTCCCTCCAAAACCGGCGAGTATGTCATGACCATTGACACCCCGGAAATGGATGAGCATCGGAATGTGGTATGTTTCACCTTTGCTGCAGGTAAAGCTCCGAGAGACTCGGCAGACGACACCGAGAGCCTCAGCAAGATTATGGCAGCATTCGGCAAGGTCCCCAATGCCATTACGCTTCCGCTGTTCCGTGTAGCCGGTCGTGCCTATGACGGCTTCAACAGCATCATGCCGACCAAGAGTACTCTTAACGCCAATGACCGCCATTTCTATCAGCTCCTCGGCGAAATTGCCGCAAAACTCCACGTTGCATCCAGCAAGTGGGAGAGACCCGAGTACTTCACCCGTATCTCCTGGGACTGGGACGGCACTTTCGGTCCTGGCTGGAACAACTACTATGGCAAACATTATCAGCAGTGTGAATTCCTGAGTGACAAAGAAAAATCCGCCATTGACGAGTGCGTTGCCCTTATGGGTGACCGCATTGAGGCCTATGGAAAAGACCCGTCCCGTTACGGCCTCATCCATTCTGATCTCCGTATGTCCAACCTCCTCGAGGATGGGGACAAGATCACCGTCCTCGACTTTGATGACTTCGGCTGTGGCTGGTATCTTACCGATATTGCCGGCGTGGTTGGCTTTGCAGAGCACCGCCCGGACCTCAAAGAAATTGTCGATGAGATCGTTACCGGTTACACCAAGGTAAGAGAGCTTACCGAGGACGATATCCGTGAGATTCCGACCTTTATCATGCTCCGTCGAATCGGCCTTATTGAGTGCCTCCAGTATCATCTCAACAATACTGATGTCGGCAGCGGTGAGGCAGCTGAGATCAACCCGGAGATCATGCAGTTCTTCTGCACCACCACTGCAGACCTTGCAAAGAAGTATGTAAAGGAGTTCAAAGATCTCCCGATGGCTTCCCCGGTGGAATAAAAATTAAGAAAATTTTGGTGAAATCCTGATTTTCTCGTTGCGCATTTTGCTTTCAGAGATTATTATGATGGGTGTTAATTATCGAGTTTCTCGAAATTCATTCGTTGGAAATCCAGGTGATCACCTCTATGGAGCGAGTATCGGACAAAATTTCTGTCTCCGTTATCGTTTCGGTTCAGAATGCGGAGGAGCGCGTGGAGCGTTGCCTCCGCAGTGTTTGTGGGCAGAGTTATCCCAATATTGAGATCCTCATTGTGGATGCCGGCTCTACGGACCGGTCCATGGAAGTGGCAAAACAGTTTGCCGCTCAGGACTCCCGGGTTCGCATTCTGAGCTCCAGCTCGGACAATATTTATACGGCATACAATGTGGGCATTGACTTTGGCACGGGCAACTTTGCCCTGTTTGTCGATGCCATGGATTACATTGATCCGGACACGGTTGCCCTCTGCGTGGAGCGCTACCTGCGTCACCCCGCTCAAATCATATGTTTCGGTTACAAGGTTATGGGGGAGAGCGGCAAAATAAAACAGATTGTCCTTCCAAAGATTGCCATGGACTTTTTTCGCGGCGAGACAGTTCAGACGGAGTTCCTGCCTCGGCTTGTCTGCATTGACCCGGAAAAGGGCATCAGTACCCGCATGACGATGACCTGCCACTGTGCCATGTTCTCTCTGGATCTTATCCATCGAAATGACTGGCAGTTTGATACGGAGTGCAGTTCCGATATTGTCTCGCTTCTCACGCTCTACAAAGATGTCAATGTCGTGAGTGTGGAAAACCGTGCTCTCTACTGTTTTGGCCAGGAGGACGAACCGGATATCTGTCATAAGGATTTTCCAACAGTCCGCCGCAATTTTGAGAGGGAAGTAGAGCTCTGCCGCCAGTTTGGCTATAGCAACAAGGTGGAGAAGGCACTGCGCTACTATTTTCTGCTCTGTGTCTTTGACATTCTCTCCGGCATAAAGCACTCGGATCTGCCCGCAAAAATCCGCCGACAGCAGATGAAATTTATTTTAGAGGATACCCTTCTCCAGAAATGTGTCGGCCAGATCGAACATGATGAAATGGAGAAAGATCTCCGGCTGAAATTCCATAAACTGGAGCATAAACAGCGGCATGTCCTAAAAAAGGTCGCCAAGTCCATGGAACAGTAATGAATAAAAATGCAAGTCCGAATCCAATCCGGGTTCGGACTTCTTTTATCATACGGTAGAAAAACGAAACCCAACATTTCACGAACAAGTTTAAATAATATTGTCAATTTAGACTAAAAAGCAAATCGCAATCCTGATGTTATTGTATAAATACGACTTGTCCATGGTATAATTAATGACAGTGGTAATCCACTGAGAAAGGAGAAAAGAAATCTATGAAACTTCAAAAACTCATCGACGACAAGGAAAAAGTCGCCGACTGGATGGTGGATGACATCACCCACATCTGCAAGGATTTTGAAAAGAGAGACCCCGGGAGCAAGGGCGAACTGCAGGCCTGTGAATATATGGCAGACCTCTGCAAAAATGAGTACGGTTGTGATACTGCAGAAGTGGAGTCATTCAAGGAGAACCCGGACTCCTTCTTTGGCTGGCTGTGGATTACCATGGCGCTGTTCGGTCTCGGTGTCATCCTTGACTTTGTGGGCTGGCATCTCATCTCTGTCATCCTCTATGTCTTTGGCTGGGTCATTGCTTTCCTCCAGTTTGGCTGCTACTTCAAATTTGTAGACAAACTCTATCCGGAGAAGACGGGCCACAACATGATGGCCATCAAGAAACCCACTGGCGAAGTAAAACGCCGCATCCTCTTTAACGGTCATGCCGACGCCGTTTGGGAGTGGCCGGTGAACTATGCCCTCGGCGGAGTAGGCTTTGAGAGCCATGCTGTCATCACTGCTATCGGTGGTGCTTACTATCTTGTTATTTCCATCATCTCTATGGTGAAATACGGACTCTTCCAGTCTGTCCCCACGGGCGATGTACTGTTTAAAATGATGCTCTGGGGCCTTCTCTTCACACCTTTCTGGTTCGGCATGAACTTCCTCTGGAACCGCAAACGCATTGTTGACGGTGCCAACGACAACCTCTCCGGCTGCTATATGGGACTTGCCGTTCTGAAAGAACTTGAGGAGAATGGAATTGAGCTTGAGAACACCGAGGTCGGTGTCATCATCACTGGTTCTGAGGAGGCTGGTCTCCGTGGTGCAAAGGCCTGGTGTGAGGCCCATGAAGGCGAGTTCCAGGATGTTCCCACATTCATCTATTCCTACGACACCATCTATGATCCGAAATATCTCATGGCCAACTATCGTGACCTGAATGGTACGGTCAAGACTGATAAGGACGCCAATGACCTGTTCATGGAGGCTGCACAGGAACTCGGCTTCAACTGCAAGAAAGGCTGGGTCCCGCCCCTCGGAGGTGCTACTGACACAGCTGCTTTCACGCAGGGTGGTTTCCGCTCCGGCGGCATTACTGGTCTGAACCATAAGCTGGAGAACTACTACCATACCAGAAGAGACTCCTATGACAACATGAATAAACAGGGTCTCGCTGAGTGCTATGCCATCACAGTAAAGGTTCTTGAGAAATTTGACGATGGTGCAAAGCAATAAAGATTAACGAACAAGATTAAATAAATCTGTTGAAAAAGTCCGACTCTGTCAAGGGTCGGACTTTTTTTTACACCAGTGCAAAAAATGCCTTTGCTATACTGAAATTAAGCGGTAATGCTACGTGAAAATAGAAATGGAGGAAAATAATGAATCTTCAGAAG
>OMYO01000058.1 GCA_900315285.1 uncultured Eubacteriales bacterium
TAAATTATACGCCGGCGGTCGCCCCTTGTGGGCGGCCGTCGTCATTTTTGGACAAAAAAGTAAGGAGCTGCATCACTGCTTAGTGATACAGCCCCCATTATTTTCCCGAAATATTTATAATAGTACGATCTCATCCGAAAATTCGGTGCCGCAGGGCAGGATTCTCGGGGTGCAGAGGTTGTAAAGATCTGTAGCTTTACACTCGAGGTCAAAGACGTGCTGGGCGTCGGCGGAGAGCTCGCTGATCTGGGCGGTCTTGGTGACGACGGGGACCGTAGCTGCGTCCTTTGCGGCCTTCAGGATGTCGCGGCCGGCGTCGGTGAATCCGAGGACGCGGACATAGGGGACCTCCATCTTTCGGTCCTCGGTGGAGAGGCCTAAGTAAAGGGCGGTCACAATGCGGCGGATCCGTGAGTGGGTGTATCGCTTCGTCTTTACAATTGTATAGAGTTCCTCGAGGGAGGTGGCACTCTGGATGGCATTATAGATTCGGTTCTCGAGTCCCTCGGCAATGTCGGGCGCCGCGGCGATCTCCTCTTTGCTGAGAAGGCGCAGACGGGACAGGATGGCGCGCTCGCTCTCGTCCACGGTGACCGGTGCGCGGCCGATGGACTTCTGGCGGCGGAACTCGTCGGCAGAGGCGGGTGGCATGTATTGGAAGGCATGTGGATCGCCCCTCTCGAGCATAATGCGCAGGGACGATGCACTGGCGTACTCCCCCGAAGGAGTCGCGGAGTCGTGTACCCCACCGACCCGGGCGATTGGCTCCACTTTCATAGCAGAACCGCGTTTCTGCATGGCCTTGAGATATTCCACAGCAAGGATGTTGTTGGGCTGGTCAAGCACCTCAGCTATTGTGTCTCCGTACTTGGACTGGACCGCAAGGGCGCGGGCTACCGGGTAGCTGACGCCGCCGTCGAGTTCCTGGCGGATGCGCTCATCCACAGCCGGGTCCTGGACCGCCTTGGCAGCCTCCATAAGGAGGTCGCGGTCGGAGCACTCGGCGCCGAAGCTGACGGTGTCCACGCATCCCAGGTCATCGAGGACCGAGATGCCGCCATAGGCGAACTGCTCTGCGGAGGCCGTTGCCCATGGCACCGGGAGCTCCACGACAAGGTCGACGCCGCTCTGCAGTGCCGCAGCCGTGCGGCTCCTCTTGTCCATGATGGCGACGCTGCCGCGCTGGACAAAGTTGCCGCTCATGACCGCCACGACGCGGTCCGCGCCATTGGCCCGGCACTTCTCCACCATCGTCTTGTGGCCGTTGTGGAATGGGTTGTACTCCGCAACGATTCCTGTAACTTTCATATTCGATTCCCTCCTAAGGGATAGATTGCTTTTGTTAATGGCGCTGGTGCAGACAGCCCGTGCCTGGCCGGCCGAGTCGTGCATCGCCACATGCCGACGCACCGGCCTGTAGCGCGCCCGCCGCCTTAGTCCTCCGGCGTCCCGCTCGCGCTGTTCTCATTGACCTCCGTATTTCCCTTGATCTGCTTATCAAAGCCCTCCGTGCTCTCCTTCATGAACAGCACTTTGACCGTCATGAAAATGAGCCGCAGGTCGGTCCGGATGGAGTAGTTCTCTATATAGAAGAGGTCCAGTTTCAGCTTGTCGTAGGCCGTCGTGTTGTATTTGCCGTAGATTTGGGCGTAGCCGGTGAGGCCGGCCTTGACCTTGAGGCGGTACTTGAACTCGGGGATCTCCCGGGTGTACTCCTCCACGTTCTCCACCCGCTCCGGGCGGGGACCGACGATGGACATGTCGCCCTTTAAGATGTTGAAAATCTGGGGCATCTCGTCAAAACGGGTGGCCCGGATGACGCGGCCGACCTTCGTAATGCGCTGGTCGTCGGTGACGGCCGGATGGGCCTTGCCGTCCGCCTCCGCGTTGACGATCATGCTGCGGAACTTGATGATTTGGAACACACGGCCGCCCTGGGTGACACGGTCCTGTTTGTAGAAGACCGGGCCGCCGTCCTCAATCTTGATGAGGAGAGCCACAATGAGCATGAGCCAGCCGGTGACTGCCAGGCCAATGAGACAGATGAGGATGTCCAGAATGCGCTTGAAGACGCGGCGCTCAAACGTGAGACCGGCGTTGCGGCACATGAGAAGCGGCGTGTCGAAGAGATGGATGTTCTCACCGGATCGGATGATGATATCCGAAATCTTCGGCATGACGTAAGTTAGCTTATCGTGGTCGTAGCAGTACTTCAGGATGTCGTTTCGCTCCGAGCCCGAGATGTCGCAGATGACGACTCCGTCATAGATATCAATACGCTGTTCCATGTACTCCATTCCCTGGTCCACAGAAATTGCCTCACACACATGGAACTGGTCGTCCCGCACGGAGAGCTTCCACACCAGGTTCGTGGCCGAGTGATAACTGTACACCACCACAAGGCGGAGCGGCGGATAGAGCTTCTTATAGAAGTAGACTGCTATGTACGCCCACAACAGGATAATTCCCATTTGAACCAGCAGCAGGATAAGGCACGGGTAGACTGGCACCATTTTCCGCGCCACCAGCGACATGATGAAGTACATGATGACGTCGACAATGAATGTCGTGAGCCCCTGCGAGTACACGATGTCCCCCACCCGGGAGACGTCAATTTTCAGGGCGCCGTAGATTCGGGAGAAGATGTACTGCAAAATGAAGTACAGCGCAATGAGAAGGACATTGCCCCGGTGGAAAAACGCCCAGATGATTCCCGTATTTATGTAGTGGATCCAGGTGTACCCGAATGCAGCGGTCAGGCAGATCAGGATCAGGATGGTCACAAAGAACATGTAGGTCCTCTGGAACTCCAGGCTGTTACCCTTTTTCTTGCGTTTTCTCTTCATTGGGATTCCTCCAGGAAAATTCGCACCCGCAGAAATCCTGCCGGTACAGTCCGTATTTATGGGAGAGGGCGATGGACTGCTTGTATCCATCCCGCTTCTTGAAGTCCGACACGAGGTATTTCACCCCGGTCTCCTCTTGGAGCTGCAGGCCTAGTTTGTTCAGCAGCTGGGCGTTCTTATAGGGGCTCACCGTGAGCGTCGTGCAGAACCATTCGAAGCCCTGGTCCCGGGCCGTCTCAGCGGTGCGCCGGAGCCGCTGCTCGTAGCAGATGTGGCAACGGTCTCCCCCCTCCCGATCCATCTCGTGGCCGGTCACAAGGGAAAGATAGCTCCCGTGGTCGTAGTCGCAGTCCAGAAATTGGATGCCGGCCCCCTCCCGGTTCATCTGGGCAATGAGGTCGAGCTGCACCCGCTTGCGGTGTTCATATTCCTCCACGGGGGCGATGCACGGGTTATAATAGAGAACCGTCGTCTCAAAATACTCACACAGATATTTCAGCACATAGCTGGAACATGGTCCGCAGCAGCTGTGCAACAGGACCGTGGGGCGCTGGCCCTGGAGGCTGTCCAGGATCTTCTCCAGCTCCCGCTGGTAGTTGATTTTCGGCTGCGGCATATCAGGACTCCTCCGCATAGCGGGCCAGCGCCGCCTGTGCCCTCTTCTGGAGCTCTCTCCGCAGTGAAGCCGGTTCCAGGATGGTCATCTCCGGTCCGAATTGATAGACCCAGCGTAAGAAGCCGTCGCTGGCCATGACCCTGACTGTGACCTGGAACCGTCCATCGCCCCCCTTGCGGGAGATATGGATGGACGACCCAAAGCGGTCCGCAATGACCGAGAACAGGCTGTCATCACACTCGAGGACAACGTTCTCATAGTCGCCGGAGAACGCGTTGAACAGGCCCTTGCGGTAGACATTGGCGTCGAAGCCGTCCTTGAAGATCGGCGAGAACTCCGCACAGTCCCGTGCGGATTCTTCGGAGACATCCGCCTTCTCAATGCGGTCCAGCCGCAGATGCATGAAGTCGTCGTGCGCACTGTTGTTGCAGACCAGGTAGAATGCGTTGTCAATCCAAATTAGGGCGTAGGGGCTCACCACATGTATGCGGCTTTTCTTGCCATCCACGGTCTGTCGGGTATAAGTGATCTGCAGTTTCTTCTTCTCATCAATGGCGCGACTGATCGTCTCAATATGATACAGAGCCCGGTTGTTCTCCGGCCGATTCCCGTTGGCCGTAAAGTTGAACCGCTCCAGGAACCGCACCTTCGATGGCCCGCTCAGCGAGCTGTCCAGCAGCCGGTTCACCAGGTCCTGGCTCTTCTGTTCATTCAGGATATTAGCGGACTGCACCGCGTCCACCAGCAGCAGGAGTTCCGGCTCCTCGAAGAGATGCTCATCCATATACCATCCCCTCGACGCCGGCGACGCCTGTTCCACCTGGAACCCCGCGTCCTGCAGCGCCTTCAGACTTGTATAGATGGACTTGCGCTCCGCCTCCAGCCCATACTCCTTCAGCAGGGCCTGGCACAGCGCCTGCGCGGTCATGGGGTTCCGCTCATCGGACTCCTCCCGCAGTATTTTCCACAGATACAGTGTCTTGAGCTTCGAGCTCGACCTCCCGGCCATGGCCGTCCCTCCTGTCCTAAAACAAGTACATTAACAACTAAACAATAGCATAAATCCTGCTAAAATCCAATACGCCCAAATTCAAATTGACATCCCCGCCCCGCTCCGAGTAAAATGGATTACCGAGACAATTACGCGGGTATGGTGGAATTGGCAGACACGTAAGATTTAGGATCTTATGCGCCTAGCGCGTGCAGGTTCGAGCCCTGTTACCCGCACCAGAGAGAAACGGGAGACCGAGTGGTCTCCCGTTTTTGTTGTTTGTGTGAGGGTGTGGGTGCGGGGGTAAGCGGGGTTGCGGGGCTGGAGGCTGGGCTGTGTGGCTGGCGGAATTATTAGGGGCTGCGGGGCTGGGCTGTGTGGGGCTGGCAGGCTGTGTGGCTGGCGGGGCTGCGGGGCTGGAGGCTGGGCTGTGTGGGGCTGGAAGGCAGCGTGGGGCTGGTGGGCTGTGTGGGGCTGGCGGGCTGTGTGGGGCTGGCGGGCTGTGTGGGGCTGGTGGGCGGGGCAGCCTTAACTGCTTTTTGGATTATTAAGAAGGGTTGCAGTTAATTATTGCCCGACCGTCAGGGGAAATTAACTGCACTCGCCTCTTTTCTGGAAGTTTGCAGTTAACTGGAGACCTTGGGGTCAGATGGGATTAACTGCACTTGCTTTGTTTTGGGGAGTTTGCAGTTAAATGGGAGTTTGGAGATGTCAATATTTTTGCAGTCTAAAAACCCACTAATTTATGCTACCTGCAGTTTCGCCTTCTCCAAATCGTATTTTCTTCGATAATCATATGG
>OMYO01000057.1 GCA_900315285.1 uncultured Eubacteriales bacterium
GTTTGAATTCTTTGTCGTAACGCATTTCGATTCCTCCGTAATGATATTTTATCATTGCCTGGTGGATTTATCGACTGCGCTTAAATTATAGAGCTCCAGATATGCTCAAACTGCGTCTCCGGATATTCCTTCAGGATATTTTCCACCAGAGAGTGTGTAAAGTCGTGTAGCAGGATTTCACTGATATGGATTACTGCGCCCTCCCGCTCCTTTGCCGCCTTCTGAACAAAGTACTCTATGGCAACATTGACATTCTGCTGGCCGGTCAGCGTGAGGCTGCTGCCCTCGGGAAGGGAGATTTCTTCAAAGGGGAAAAGAGGCTTTGCCCCTTCCACGTGTTCCAAGTTGATTTCCCGGTAGAACTTCTTGACCTCTTTTCGGCCGTAATAGCCGATGGGGCCGAGCCGGGTCAGGAAAAAGCTCTCCATGAGCTCATCCCGCTGGGTCCGGTTCAGGCATAGGCTGTCGGCAATTTTCTCCACCTGTTCCACATTGGTGGGTTTCCGAGTTCCATTTAAGAATTTGTATAGCGTAGTGAGGTTGAGCTGGGAGTAGCGCTGGACATCCCCCACCTTCATGCCCTTTTCGTCCAGATAGTACTGGAATTTCTCAGAAAATGGATTCATATGTTTTCCCGCCCTTTCGCTGTTGTCCTAATAAATATACCATAAAAAGACGGCTGTGCGAATGCCGCACAGCCGTCTGATTGTTCTGTTTCCGGGCAGTTTTACGCCTGTTTGCTCTCAATGTAGCGGACAACGTCCCCCACGGTCTTCATGGTCTCAATGGCGTCGTCCGGCACTTCCAGGCCGAATTCGTCCTCAAGGGACATGACGAGATCAACCAGGTCCAGGCTGTCTGCGCCAAGATCTTCGATAAAGCTGGAGTCCATGGTGATGGAGTCCTCTTCCAGGTCGAGCTGGTCCGCGAGGATGTCTCTCACTTTCTCAAAAACCATTCTGCAACCTCCCCTTTCATAAAACTATATCCTTATATTAGGGGGTATTCGCTCCGGTTGTCAATCCAGTTTTCCGAGTTTTCTCATGACTTTGGCGCCGACATCCATAAATACCTTGTAGCCGTAGTCCATGATTTTTCCGGGGATGGGGTCAATGACAGCGAGGTACAGGTCAGTGCCAGTGCGGTAATTGATGCGAGGATGCTTGGAATAGATGGCCTTCATGGTGGTGTTGACAACCTTTTCCATGGGGTGCGGATGGGACATGGCAATACTCATAAGCGGTTTCATAATTGCCAGAACATCTTTATAATGGGTGGTCGATTCCGCCAGCTTTGTATAGCCGTCCGTGGCCTCGCCGTGCATGCCGGACTCAAAGGAGCCGGGCTGAATCTTAATGACTGGAATGTCCAGGAATGCCAGTTCTCTGCGGAGGCCGATGGTGTAGGCCTCAACAGCGAACTTCGAGATGGCATAGGGGCTGTTGAAGGGCTGCGGCTGCATCCAGCCACACTCGGAGGAACAGTTGATAATGCGGCTCTGTCCGCCTTTGAGAAGCGGGAACATGGCTTTCGTCACACGTGCCATGCCAAGGCAGTTCGTGTTGATGATCCACTCGAGGGTCGGAACAGGGTCACCCTCAACGAGAGACGCCATAGTATGCACGCCGGCAAAGTTGCAGAGAACATCCAGCGTGTCGGTGTATTCCTTGACTTTCTCAGCAGCAGCGTCACAGCTCTCCTGGCTCGTAATGTCCAGCTGTACTGGAATAACCCGGTCTGAGCACTCCTCCTGGAGCTCAGTAAGAGGTTTTCTGTGGTAGGTGGCAAATACGGTCCACTCGCCTCTGCGGTCCAGTTCACGGATTATGGCACCGGCAATGCCTCCTGCGCCGCCGGAAACAAATGCATACTTCATTCAGTTGTTCCTCCTTGTAGAATAATTAACAATTTGCGATCACCCTCATTTTATCCATTTTTTGTACACAGGTCAACATTGTTTTGTTTTCCCGGGCGATTCACCTAAAAATCCGCTAAACTACGCGGTTTTTCGCCAAACCTATCAAAATTCTGCCACGTTGTAAAGTTCGTTCACTTCACAATGCGGAAAATCCGGTTGAAACTGTCGGAAATAAATCGCGTAAAATCCAGTTTCCACGGTTTTCCACCGGCTTTCCTCCACTTTTCCACCGGGTTTTCCGCAAAATTTGAAAATTCCGAGTCCGAAAATCAAATCCAAGAATTAGCCATCATGTAAAGTAATTTTTCTTTACAGAACGTAGTTATGCCATCCATTGCCTTTTCCGCAATTTGTCCGCATTCTCTCCACGGTGGAAAAGTGGAGAGACAATCCTTTCGGGTTATAGCGCTCTAAGTTGTTTGAAAAATAACGATAATATGTCATTTGGGAGGGGAAGAGGACTGAATCGCCCACACGCAAAAAAGGACGCGCCGCAAACCTTACGGTCTGCAGCGCGCCCGAAAGCACTCTGAATATTAACTTATTCGGAGACGTTCTTCTTGAGGGTTGCGAGCTGATCATAGAGCTCCTGAGGAACGGTGTCGCCGAGGGACTTGTAGAACTCCTCGATGCCGTCGGCCTCCTGAAGCCACAGATCCTTCTCAACGCTGAGAAGCTCCTCAACATCCTGCTCGGTTACGTCAAGGCCGTCAATGTCGATGTCCTTGGCATAGGGCTCATAACCGATAGGAGTCTCTTTGGCCTCTACCTTGCCCTCGCAGCGGTCAAGGATCCAAAGAAGGACACGCATGTTGTCGCCGAAGCCCGGCCACATGAAGTGACCCTCGTCGTCCTTGCGGAACCAGTTGACGTTGAAGATCTTCGGAGCTTTCTCCGGGTCAAGGGTCTTGCCGATGTCGAGCCAATGCTGGAAGTAAGTGCCGCAGTCATAGCCGATGAACGGACGCATGGCCATGGGGTCATGACGGACTACGCCGACCTTACCGGAAGCGGCTGCGGTGGTCTCAGAACCGACAGCGGAACCGATGAATACACCGTGGTTCCAGTCACGAGCCTGATATACCAGCGGAGCGAGCTTAGCGCGACGGCCGCCGAATACCATAGCGGAGATCGGAACACCGTTCGGGTTGTCGAACTCTTTGCTGAGGCACGGGCAGTTTCTGGCAGGAGCGGTGAAACGGGAGTTCGGATAAGCACCGACCTCATCGGAGGTCTTGCCGTTCCAGGGCTTGCCGGTCCAGTCAAGGCCGTTCTCCGGAGCGTCCGGAAGGCCTTCCCACCAAACGGTGTTGTCGTCGAGGTTAAGAGCAACGTTGGTGAAGACGGTGCCCTCTCTGGTGGCGGCAAGAGCGTTCGGGTTGGATTTCTCATTGGTTCCAGGAGCAACGCCGAAGAAACCGTTCTCCGGGTTGACAGCGTAGAGTCTTCCGTCCGGTCCCTTGCGGATCCAGGAGATATCGTCGCCTACGCACCAAACCTTGTAGCCAAGGTCACGGTAATGTTTCGGCGGGATGAGCATGGCGAGGTTCGTCTTGCCGCAGGCACTCGGGAATGCAGCGCAGATGTACTTGGTCTCGCCGGTGGGATACTCGATGCCGAGGATGAGCATATGCTCAGCCTGCCAGCCTTCCTGACGGCCGAGGTTGGAGGCGATACGAAGAGCGAAGCACTTCTTGCCCTGGAGTACGTTTCCGCCGTAGCAGGAGTTTACGGAGTAGATGGTGTTGTCCTGCGGCCAGTGGCAGATGTAACGGTCGTCGGGGTTGCAGTCACAGGAAGCATGGGTGCCGTGGATCCAGTCGGTGGACTCGTCGCCGATGGCGTCGAGAACGTCCTGGCCCATTCTGGTGATGATGCTCATGTTGACAACGACATAGATGGAGTCGGTTACCTCAAGGCCATATTTGGCGAAGGGGGAACCTACCGGGCACATGGAATAAGGGATGACATACATGGTCTTGCCCTTATAGCTGCCGCGGATGATGTCGTCGAGCTTTTTATAGGTCTCGTCCGGGTCCATCCAGTTGTTGAGCGGGCCAGCCTCTGCCTCGGTGGGAGTGCAGATGAAGGTACGGCCCTCTACACGTGCAACGTCGGACGGGTCGGTGCGATGGAGATAACAGTCCGGAAGTTTTTCTTCGTTGAGCTTGATGAATTCGCCGGTGGAGACAGCCTCGGCTTTGAGGGCGTCAAGCTGCTCTTTCGAACCGTCGATCCATACGACCTTGTCGGGCTGCAGGAGGTCAATTCTGCCCTGTACCCAGTCAAGGATGCTCTGATTTTTGGTTGGATTTTCCATGAAACAAGCTCCTTTACACAATACAATATGTATTTCATGCAGGGTTCCCGCGTGGGACCACTGCAATTATTGACATGGAATGGAAAAATTCCAGAATTTATTTTAGCATATCTGCAGAAAAAAGTGTCAATGCTTTCTACAAATTGTTGCAACTTTGTCAAGTCGTACAAAAATGTCTTGTACAATTCCGATTCTCTGGTGAGTTATCCGTGTTTTTCGCACAGATATGAAAATCCGCGCCCGCTATTTTTCAAGTCCACCCTCATTTTCCGGTTTTCTCCGTGTGGGCGATGCACTTTTTGAAATTTTTTCTGTCTTTATTTTCCACGCGCGGACTTTTATAATTATACTGGAATTCAATCGAAAAGGAAAGACAGTTATGAAACTTACTCTCATTGTACCTTGTTACAACGAAGAGGGCAATATACTCCCTTTATATAATAAGGTTAAAGAGACATTCGAAGAGAAAATAACCGATTACGAGTTTGTCTTCATCAACGACGGCAGTACCGACCGCACCGGCGCCATTCTGGCAGCCCTCGTCAAGACCGCCGATATCCCCATGAAAGTCGTAAATTTCTCCCGGAATTTCGGCAAGGAATCCGGCATCTACGCCGGCCTCCACTACGCCGACGGCGAGTACATCTGCGTCATGGACGGCGACCTCCAGCAGAACCCCTCCTTCCTCCTGGAAATGACAGGTTACCTGGATGACCACCCGGACTGTGACTGCGTCGCCGCCTATCAGGAAAACCGCTCTGAAAGCCCCGCCCTCATCTTTTTCAAAGACGGTTTCTACAAGATCATCAACAAGATCTCCGACACCGAATTTGTCATGGGCGCCTCCGACTTCCGCACGTTTCGCCGCAACGTCGCCGAGACCATCTTGAACATGCCGGAGTACCATCGCTTCTCCAAGGGCATTTTCTCCTGGGTCGGTTTCAATACCCACTACATCCCCTATCAGGCCGATGACCGCCTGACCGGCACCACGAAATGGTCGTTCCTAAAACTCTGGAAATATGCGTTTGAGGGCATCCTCGCCTTCTCCACCAAACCGCTGGAGCTCCCGTTCTGGGGCGGCCTCGGGCTCACCGGTATCGGACTCCTCCGTACTGCTGTTGCCGCAGCGAAGAAAGATGACTCCGGAAAGACCAATGGGTTAATCGCCCTCATCGGCGGACTGAACATGGCCGCTACGGGCATTGCCGGCATTTACCTCTCGAAAACCTATGTGCAGTCGAAGGGCCGGCCGGTGTATATTGCGAAGTCGGTGCTCACGAATAGGAAATAAAATTTCATAATTTGAGGACGACTAGGACAGGGTGTCAGGTAAAGAGGGCACTCGGTCCTAGTTTTATCTTTATCTGGTTCTGGGGAGCAGCGGAAACTAGGACCACATTGCGTTACTCGGGAGATGTGGTCCTAGTTTTCTTGCTCTCAGCCCTCGAGACTGCTTCAAAACTAGGACCACATTGCGCTATTTGGGAGATGTGGTCCTAGTTTTCTCGCTCCCAGCCCTCGGGATTGCTTCAAAACTAGGACCACATTGCGCTATTCGGGAGATGTGGTCCTAGTTTTCTCGCTCCCAGCCCTCGGGATTGCTTCAAAACTAGGACCACATTGCGCTATTCGAGAGATGTGGTCCTAGTGCCACTTCTTCCCGCGATTACGTCCGTATAATGGTGTAAATTCAAAAACAAAAAGAGCCAATGGCTCGATCCTTCAGGTATAATGAAAATCAACCACACTCAACAATATGCCTA
>OMYO01000056.1 GCA_900315285.1 uncultured Eubacteriales bacterium
TCCTTGTTGATACAATTCGACACAATGCTTTTTAAATTCATAGCTGTAGCGCAAAAAAATCCCTCCTTGCTGGGTGTCCAGAAAAGAGGGTACATATCAGATTTGAGGGACTGGTCTGAAGTTCAGTACGCCTGCGTAGAAAGTTCAGTCTTGGTCTGAATTCTGTGGTAAGGTCAGACTGAAATGGAGGCTGGGAGCGCCGTTGAGAAGGGAAATTTTCGGACCGGAGTCTGCCAGAGAGGACAGTTTGCCGGAATGGCAGCGGGCCCTTTATGACTACATTTGAAAATATTGAAATTTCGGATGACAAGATTTTTTCCATTAGACTACATTTTCAAATAATCAAATTGCAGTCAAAAAGAAACCCTTCGCTGCATCTGTAAAAAATTGCCAATGCAGCAAATTTAAATTTTCACAAGCGCTGCATTCCTCAAAAAGCACCAATGCAGCAAAAGAATTTGGGCGATTCAGCTCTGAATCTTCGCTGCAATCCAATTTTTTTCCAAATGCAGTAAAAGCCACGAGTGGATTTGAACACCGTGTAGTGCTATTTCTTTGCTGCATTAAGCAAAAATTGGAAATGCAGCGAAATGGAATAAATAAATTTGCTGCATCGCCCAAAAATTGAAGATGCAGCGAAAACAAAGGCCAGGACTGCGAAAACTTTCGTCCTGGCCCCATTCTATTTCATACACATCCGCTCATCAGTTGCCAGGATACAGCAACGGCTCCAAATACCGCACTGCCTCCCGATAATTCAGCTTGGCACTCATACCGAATAAGTCGTGTGGAAGATCGTAGACCCGGCCGGCTTTCACGGCGTCAAAGTGTTTCCAGATGGCGTTCTCCCGGAACTCCTTGTCGAACATCTGACGGGTCTGTTCCGGCATGGCGTGGGAGGTGCGGAGAATGATGTCCGGGTTCTTCTTTAGCATGTCCTCTGGGTTGACCTGGACAAAATCGCTCTTGGAACTGGTGTACAGGTTCTTTCCGCCAAGCAGCTTGACAAGGCTGCCGACATAACTGTGATCCGTGCATGCCATATAGTCTCCGGGGAGGCCCATGAGGATAAGGACTCGCGGTGCACGCCCTTTCTTATGTCTGCTCTGCAGACTGTCCTTCCAGTTCTGATAGCCGGAGCAGAGTTTCTCCGCCTGTTTCTCCCGTCCCAGTATGGTCCCGAGATCCTCAATGGAACGGTACATCCCGTCCGGGCTCTCCAGGTCAAGGAAATAGCAGGGGAGGTGCAGACTGTCATACTGCTTCTGCAGCTGTTCATGGAGGGAAATAGGCGACAGGACCAGGTCGGGTTTGACAGAGACCAGGACCTCACTGTTGGGGATCATGGGCGATCCAAGATTCGTTACATTTCGATACCTCTCTGGAAGTGGGGACGTGACGACTTTCGGTACACCGACTACGTTGTTATAGCCGAGGGCATCCAGAATCTCCGCTGTGGCCACCGATGTGGCAGCAACGCGGATATTGTTCCCCATGTATTTGACAGCGACCTCCGTGCCACGGCGCTCTGTGGCGGCGCATCCGCTCAGAACTGCTGCCAGCAGGACAGCGGCGAGGATCAAAGATAGTACTTTTTTCATGAATTTTCTCCCTCTTCTCTTAAGTTACCATTCGCTAACTAAAAGAATACCACATATTGACAGCTATGGGAAATGGTGTAAAATTATAGTTAGCGAAAGCTAACTAAAGAAAGGATGAATTTTATGAAAGTTCGTTATTTTCAGAGAATCCTCTCGGTCATCCTGGTCATCACGGCCATCTTGAGTCTCTCCATGGTGGGCGCCTTTGCCAAGGCACCCAAGAAGAACGGCAATTATACTGTCGGTGTCCAGATGTGGAACGCCGAGAAGAATGAGCCCTCCATGTCCAATGCCTTTTTCAAGAAAACCGCCAAGCTGCGGGTCAAAGATGGAAAACTTACCATGACGCTCTACGCAAACAGCAAGGCAATTCGCCAGACGCTGCAGGGCGCATATAAAATTGATATGAAGGTCTCCAATGGCAAGGGCGGCTATACTCCGGTCAAGGTAGTGGCGAGAGACAGCACTGGAAGCCCCACCGCATTCCAGTTCACATTGCCCAACACCAAGAAATATGTTCCTGTTAAACTGAATCCGCATGTTGCCGCCATGGGCAACAGCTATGTGGACGCCCGGCTTAAGATCGACTACTCCACAGTAAAACCTGCCTGATAAAGAATAATATCTCACTCCAAACGAAGCGGAGGGGGACACCAGCTGGTGTCCCCCTCCGTTTCATCTGCGTGAATATTCGTCAATTTATACAACACCACCGCAACAATTTTGATGCGCTGAACAATCGCTCAGTTTTGATTAAAAATGTTCGGATAGCCGACAAAAGTCGCATAGATATCCGAAAATTTCTTATATTTTACACCTGCACTGTTGGCATTTTGCACGAATTCCGCATCAAAAGTCCAAGGCAAACTTTGTGCCCGGGACCGGACACGTGTTCTTGTAGTGAGACTGTTCAAAAAATATGATGAAATCAGAATAAATTTTGTCAAAAGTTTGTCATTTAAGACTTGCCGTGTTCCGGAAACGGCGGGTCTAATGGGATATCATTAAGTCTATTCGAAAAGGGTGAAACACTATGAGAGACCTGAAGAACATCATTGAATATGAGAATCTTCTCCAGGAGGCCAACAACGATTTGGTGCGTCAGGGAAAAGCTGACGGAAAACGCGCTCTCGGTTACACCTGCTACTACATGCCGGAAACCCTGCTGGACATCGACGGATGTTTTGCGGTGCGACTTCGCGCCCCGCAGTCCACATCCCCGGATATAGCCACGTACTATATGTCCAACCGTACCTGCATGTACAGCAGATGTCTTCTCGAGCGGGCGCTCGAAGGGGGATACAATTTCCTGGATGCCCAGATGGCGACGGAGACCTGCACGGCCACATGTCGTTTTGAGGAACATCTCCAGATGATGGATGTCATCGACAACCCGGATTTCTTCTGCGAGTTTATCGATGTGCCGTTCAAGAAGAACGAGAACTCCGTTGACCACTATGAGAAACAGCTGCGTGCACACGTGCTCGACAAGCTGACGGAACACTTTGGCATAGATACCTCCGATGAGGCTCTGATGAAGGCCATCGAGCTGCACAATGAGGTGGGCCGTGTCATGGACGAGATTGGCAGTTACCGGAAACTGGACCAGCCGACCATCACCGGCTTTGAGTTCGCACTCTGCGAGCTTGTCAGCCTGACCTGCCCGAAATACCTCATCCTTCCCATGCTGAAGGAGACACTGGAGGATCTGAAGACCCGCAAACCCGACAAGAAACCCAACTACCGCGTAAAGGTCATGATGGCCGGCTCCGAGAATGACGATCCGTATTTCGTCAAGCTCGTCGAGGACTGCGGCGCACTGGTCGTTGCCGACCGGTACTGCTATGGGTCTCTGCCGGGAAGAGGAGAAATCGTCGTGAAAGATGGGGAGACTCCGCTGCACGCCATTGCCAATTTCTATCTGCAGTCCTCCCAGTGCGCCCGCTTTATGGAGCAGGATTCCATGCGGGAGCGCAAACAGTACATCGCCGACGCCGCAAAGGAATACAAGGCAGACGGCATTATCATTGAGCAGATGAAGTTCTGCGAGTACTGGAGTTATGAGCGCCTCATTGACACTGTCATTTTGCAGCGCGACTTCGGCTACCCGGTCTGCTCCATTGAGAAGGAATATGTGAACAACGCCACCGGACAGCTCCGCACCCGGTTCCAGGCATTCATTGAGAATATTGAGTTCAAGAAACTCCAGGACAGCAAGGGAGGTGTCGGAGCATGAAAAAACTCACGAAGGAGCAGAGAAAAGAAGAGCTCCGCAAATGGGGAATCGAGAAGCCCGACTTCCCGAAGATCAAAGAAAATGTGAAGACGGGACTGAAAAACCCGAAAAAGACGCTCCACGATTTCTGGTACGGAAAAGAGCACGGCGAGCGCCGGCTTGGCGACCTGTACATTCAGCCTTATGGCCTGTACAAACACCGTGAGTGGCGCGGCGTGAAAGACACGTTCTACTATTTCAACCGCATTTGGCTCTACAACTACATTGAGATGGTGGCGGACATTCTGAAGTCCGACGAGCCGATCTCGTTCTTCAAGGCTCTGTGGCGGTATCGCTGGCTGGGGCAGACCTACATTCCGGTTCTGCACTGGTTCGACCGTGGTCTGGAGGGCCTGCGGGGAGAGGCATTGAAAGCTTCAGCGTGGCATTACCGGGCCATGGTCTCCGAGACCATCCGGCAGTTCATGCGCATGGCAGCCTGCGACACCCGTCTCCACGACGACAAGGAAAACGACCTCTGGAAGAACACCCTGGCCCACAATGAGACGGTCAGCGGCAGTATCTTCTATGGATGGCGGGACCGCATGGACGATGTACCCCTTGAGATGATCCCCTATTTCGTCACGGTACACGTCAATGCGGACACCGTCCTCAACTACATCGATGCCATTCAGGTCATCGGTCTTCCGTCGGACCCGTGTCCCATGTGTCAGGCTGAGTCCGGCATCGGCGTCATGGATGACTACCCGGACTACAGCCCGCTGATGATCACGTCCAACGAGGCGTGTGACGGATCTGTCTCCACCTCCATCATCCAGGACTGGTTCCTGAACCGTCCGCTCTATGCAATGCCGCAGCCCATGCGCTACGACGACCCGCTGGTCCTTGACAACTGCGCCAAGGAGATCGAGGGTGCCTGGAAGTTCATTGAGGAGCAGACCGGCGAGAAGATGGACTGGGATACCTTTATCGAGCACGTCAAAGGCCAGAACGAGAGCCTCGCCTTTGAGCACGAGAAGTGGGATGTGGCCGCCAACACCGACAACTATCCCATCAACGGCGTCGCCCAGTCCCTGTACCGCATCTACTATTCCCAGGACGGCGACCGGCCAATCTGGCATGAGACCGACAAGAAAGTCAAGAAGATTCTGGACAAGTGCGTCGACAAGGACATCAAGCCCTTCCCGAAGACCCGCCACCGCATGATGGCCTGGTCCTGTGCTCCCATGTACTACTCCTATTGGAGCACCTGGCTGTATAACTGCTGGGGCATCAACGTTATCATGAATATGGACTCGCTCATGTTCAACAAGACTATCCGCACCGACACGTATGATCATGCCGTCAAAGATCTTGCTGAGTACAACATGATGGCCCCCATGCGCACCATGGCAGTCGGCGGATACAAGCACATCTTCGAACTGTGGGACTACATGAAGCAATTCAACTGTGACATGGTCATGATGTACGATCAGGTCCAGTGCAAGGGCATGCAGGGCATCCACGGCATGTTCGAGGACGAGTTCCGTGACCGCGACATCCACGCCATCTGGTTCACCCATGCGCTGGATGACCGGAGAACTACATCGCGCCGCGAAATCCGCAACACCATCAACGACTACATGATGAACGTCATGCACGAGGAGCCCCTCGACCCGAGTCTCCTCGACTTCGATGACGGCATGTCCTGGTAAGCGGAAAGGAGAAGACATCATGGATAAATTCCTGAAAATATTGAAAAAGACCCTCGCCGTCGGAGGGAGCGTCTACGGACTCCTGTTCCTTGTGTTCTACTTCGATCTGGACGGCAAGCTGCTCTATAACGTCTATGAGCCGTGGATCCAGAAGCATTACGACAATATCAAGGACCGCAGGGACATTACAAAAGTACCCTATGATATCCCGAATAAGGAATAGTTCCTGGGCTTGGGGACGGGGAGATGCCGGAAGGTGTCTCCTCGTTCCTTTTTTTGGGCGATTCAGTGTGGCTGGACCAGATGAGCCTTTGTAGACTGAAATCAAGCTCTCTCCGGCCTCGCTCGGGCGGGCGATTCAGTCTATTTTCTCAAAAATTTCATCTAAGTCTGAAGTTCCCAACCCTTCCGGTCTGAATTTCAGACAAACCAACCTTATTTTCCTGCTTTGGTCTTAAATTTTTTCAGTCAAATAAGGGGGGGATTTGAGGGATTGGTCTGAAGTTCGGTATTCCAGCGTAGAAAGTTCAGTCTTGGTCTGAAATCTTGATATGTACCCAGAATTCTGGACACATTTTCTTCGTTAACCATTACCGGTGGATGTCTCCCTGTATTTTACAGGGGACATCCAATTTGTTTTCTTCT
>OMYO01000054.1 GCA_900315285.1 uncultured Eubacteriales bacterium
GAACTATTCGAGGAATTTTTAAACCAAATATATCAATCCGACCCAAAGATGAAACTTAATTCGTATCAGTGTTCAAGTTGAACTTGCAATTTACCCATTAACGAATAGTGACCCAGAATTAAATAATGTTGTGAGTTTCACTTCGACAGTAGTTTTTCCATTCCTTTCAAAGGACAAAAGGGTGGCAAATCTACAGTTAATAATGTTTGCTAGTTGGAACTATAATGGTGTCCTGTTTATGGCACTTAGTGACCCCGTGCGCACAGGAAGGGTGACAAAAATAATTGAAAATTATCTGGGTGGCGAAAGCAAACAACCCGCGCAAATAATATATACATTCCAATATGATAAAGGACGTTTGATAGGTTGTGCGACTAATATAAATACTTATATTTCATTTCATTACGATGATCAAAATCGCCTTGAAAATATTAACCAGATGGACGAAGCAGGAGAACATTTAATATATAATTTCTATTATAATTCGAACGATACTCTGAATCGTGTAGATGCATCCAATACTCATCAGGATGACTATGGATATCCTCCTACGACAACATGGAAGACGGAAACGGTGGAGTATAGTTCTGCTGGTCAAGTTTCAAAAGTGAACCTTTATCTTGCAAGCAAAGATTGGAAAAAGGTAAAACTATCCGAAGGCGAAAGTAATGCGGAATGTTGTTTTATATATAATTCTTCGAATGGAAGACTAAAAGAGGTCGATGAGTTCATGATAGGACCATCATCTGAACGCGTCAAAACAGATACTTGGAAGTGCGCCTATGATAGTAATGGTAATATTACTAACGCTGAACTGATATCCTTTATTCCAGGGGCTGGCCAGACCTCCCACTACCAATATCAATTGATTTGACAAAAAATCAGCTCCCCCGCGCACTAGCACGGGGGAGCTTGCCTTATATATTGAACAAGAGTGATTTATATGAAATCTAAATTAGTACATTGGACTATCCTGCCTTATGGTAAAAGTGCGAAGAGGCATTGCCTAGCCCATTGGAAACCCTTCTTTCAAAGATGACGCATATCGAGCGGATGGCGGACAAAAAACTGCGATTCTTCTTCCTGACCCATCGGACTCACCCCTTTCATTTAGGCTGTCATCTTTTTCTATCTCTACTATAGCACATTACCACGCTAAAGCAAGCAAGAGGGTCCGGTTTGTACAAAGACATTGAATCGCCCGGAATATTCGGCTATTCTGATATCAGAAAGGGTGGCTGATTATGATTACAGTGACATCGGCGGAGGCCGCAAAAATTCTTCAGAAACTTAACGATGAGCGGAATGCGCTGCTGGAGCGGGAGGACCAGCTGGCGTGGTTCTTGTGTGCGTCGACGGAGGATCCGGAGGCGAATCGCCCGGAATATGACATGGCGGAGTACCACGAAAAGCTGCGTGATCTGGAGGCGAAGATCCGGGCTGTGAAACACGCTATCAACGTCTTCAATATGACCCATGAGGTGGAAGGCTTAAGCATGACCATTGACCAGGTGCTGGTCTACATTCCGCAGCTCAGTGAGCAGAAGAGGTACCTACGCGCAAAGGCGCAGTCCATGCCGAAAGAGCGGCAGGACACCATGAACTCGCCCATCATTGACTACCGTTACGCGAACTTCGACCCGGCGGATGCCCGCACCGAGTATGACCGGGTGAGCAGCCTGCTGGCCAAGGCGCAGTTGGGGCTGGACAAGGTGAATCAGACACAGACCATGGAAATAGACATTACACTCTGACCGGAGTTTTTCCGGGGCAGGGGGCGGCCGCAAATAATTTGGGTTCAAGGTTCTTTGTTATCCGTTGTTCCTTTTGTTATTGCATTAAGGTCATGGTTTATTGTTATGACATCTTTTTGTATCATTGGTTGCCCGCTGTCCGAAAGCCCGGGCGCCTCTGGGTGCCCTGCAGCGGGGGCTCGGTCTGATGCTGCTTTTTGGGGGCGATTGGCTGGCCGCCTGTGAATTTGCGGCTCTCTTATACAAAATTCTGTGAATTAAAAATTTTGTATGAGAAAAATCGCCTTCAATAATGAAAACCTCATACAGTGCCTTTTGAAAGAGGCAGTTGTGTATGAGTAACATCATACAATACAAGGTGCCTCTCAAATTTATGTATATGCCGGCTGCGAAATGTTTCGCAAAATCGTATACATAATCTGGCTAAATGAGGGGCAGTGTATTAGGAATTCTCGAAACAAGGCAAAAAATCTCATACAAAGCTCGAGAAATCAAGGGGAACTGTATATTAATCCACCCTGGATCGCCCCCAAACACAAGAAAAAGGAATTGTGCCACCACAACGGCGACACAATTCCTTATATTTATTATGAGTTCAACTGAATTAATACATTGGACTGTCCTGCCTATCAAAGATTCTCAGGTTGCAGCATTTTCAGCCCATTGGTAACACTTCTTTCAAAGATGACGCACATCGGGTTTGTTGCGAGAAAGGAGCTGTGTTATTTCTTCTTCGGATGCGTGACCCATTGGATTCATTCCCTTCTATATAAGCTGTCATCTTTTCTACTCTCACTATAGCAAGCTGCCGGGGGCGCCGCAAGTGGGTTGGTCGCGTATTTACAAACAACCAGATCAGTGGGCGATGGAGTCCCGGACAGAGACAAGGCCATTAAACACTCCAACATAGAGGGCTCCGTTCGGCGAGAGGAAGATGGGGGCGTAGCTGTTGTTCCAGCTCTTGCCGGTGCCGGTGAAGACACGGTAGACCGTTTTGCCGGTCCGGAAGTCAATCGCCGTCAGGTACCAGGCCACCGCGTTGTCCGGAATCTTTTCGTCCTTGATGCGCGTATACAGGTAAACGAGGCCGGTCTTTGTAGAGAGTTTCGGCACGGTGGTGTTGGAGGCCTCCTGACTCTCCCAGACCACATGGGCACCCTTTACGTCCGGATCGACGTCGACGCGGGTCACGCCGGGGGAGCTCTCCGGGTCGTCGGCAAGGAATCCTGCGCCATTGGGGGAATAATTGTTTTCGGCGATGAACGAGCGTCCATCGGCAATGAGGCTGTTCTCCGTGCAGCTCTCACCGTCCTTGAACAGAGGAGTCTTGCTGATGACTTTGCCGTTGTCTCGGTCAATGATGAGCAAGTTCACGCGCCCGTCTGCATTGTCGGTAATGCCAAGGAGGTGATGGACTTTGCCCTTCGTGTCCTTGACATCCAGCAGAGTCGGGGTGGTGCCGCTGCCTTGGTCAATTTCTCCTGGCTTAGCGAAGGTGCCGCGGTCATAGGCGGTGCGCCACTGGACTTCCGGATTTCCGTACTTTCCAATATGGAAGCTGTACTGGGCGTGGTCGGAAACAATGTAGATGCCGTTCTCATCCAGGGAGAAGGCGTTCTGAATTTCCTCGTCTTTCAGGGTGATGATGTGGGTGTCGCCGGATTTCGGGTCCAGGTATCCCACCTGGCCGAAGCGGGTCACGAACCAGTAGTTGCCTTCATAGTCCGGGAGGACAGTGGTAATGAAGGAGTGCTCCGGGAGCTTCTTGCTGATGTCAAAATCCTGGTCCTTTATCCACTTGGGCGATTCACCGGTGTCATCCACATGGTACACCTGGATATGGTTCTCTGAGTTTCCAATAAGGGGTCGATCGCCCTCGAGAAGACTGAAATAGGCGCCGCCGGACGTGTCGCTGGAGATCTTGCTGAAGTCCAGGGTCTTCAGGAACTCCCGCGTGGACTCGCGCTGGGGCAGGTTCGTCTCGGCTAGGATCTCGAGAGAATCCGGGTCGAGGAGCAGAAGGCGGAAGCCGGCAAAGCCACCGCTGACGGCAATAATGCGGCCCTTGCTGTCAAACTGTACGTTGGCGACCTCGCCGCCAATGCTGTTATAGGCTTGGCTGGTGACGACCGGATTGATGCCAAGCGGTGCATCATAGTTGTAACTGCCCGTGCTGTAAGAGTTGCCGTGCATGCTGTTGCGGCCTTGCTCTGCAAGGTACGGATGGTCCGGAACAACAATTGGGTCAACAGGGTTGGCCGTGGCAGGGGAACCAAAATATTTTGGAATGATGGAATCCACCGGCGCGTGGCGGATGGGGCCTTTGGAGCCGTGCGGGCGCACCTGTTCCGTCAACGCTGAAAGGTCTGCGCTGGAAAGGCTGGCCGCGGGAACAGCGGTGGCGGTGGACAGCGGGATAACGGCGGCGAAGATGGCCGCGAGTATGCTTGTGGCGGTACGGCGCCAGCGGATTTTTCTGGTTGTCATGATCATATCTCCTAGTAAACTGGTATGAATAGTATGTAATTTAAATTGGCTATATCCTACTATTTTTGCGGGTTTTTGTCAAGGGGAGCCCGGATTCGGTTGAGTTATCCCATTCTTTTCTATATAATTGAAAGCGTCGGACGGAAAATTGGAGCGGCGGAGGTGAAAAAAATTTGGAGAAAGACACAAAAAAGGAAGTCCTGAAGGTCAGCGCCGTCCTCGGCTGCGCCCTCCTCGTCTTTGTGCTGCTGGGGAACGGTCTCACGGCTTTGGTGCGCTACTTCTTCGACAATGCCATCCTGACCAAGACGTTCAATGTCAGCTGTTATCTCCAAATCCTCTACTCCATCCTCGCCATCCTGCTCCCGTTTTTCATTGCCACATTCGTCATTCGGAAAATGCAGGGGAGACCGCGAACTGACCTGCTGCCGCTGGGGCCGCCGAAGAACTATATCCTGTTCCTGTGTGCGCTGGGAATTGGCTTTATGGCCATTATGATCAGCAACACGCTGACATCGCTGTTTGTGGTGACCATGAAGGACCACGGCTTTGTCTTTGATGGGGCGGATGTGCCCATTCCCAAATCCGCCAGTGGCTACTTCTGGGCAATCATGGCAGACGCCTTTGTGCCCGCACTCTGTGAGGAATATGCCCTGCGGGGTGTCGTTATGGGGAGTCTCCGAAAGTATGGGGACAGCATGGCCATTGGCTTCAGCGCTCTGCTGTTTGCACTCATGCATGGCAACATGACACAGGCTCCGTTTGCATTCCTGCTTGGCCTTGTCATTGGCCGCCTCGTCATTGCCACGGACAGTCTCTGGACCGGAATTGCCATCCACTTCCTGAACAACTTCTTTGCGGTCCTCATGCAGATCATGCAGAACCATACCACGACGGTCACGGTTGCGGCCACTACCGTTATTGCCGCCACAGTTGCGTTGGTTATGGGCATTATCTCCATCTTTGTACTGCGGGAGGTCTACCATTGGAAGGAGCGGGAACCGTTGCGTAACCCGGGGACCACGAAGGTGGAAAAACGGCATAACCGCTGGTGGGCAGAAGGGCTCACCGTGGTGTCGCCGCCTATGCTGGTGTCGCTTGCATACCTGTTCTACGTGCTTGTCACGACCGTATACCATAAGGGAGGCTGATGGCATGGAAGAGGAACAGAAGGTGCAGGAGGTCGCCGAGCGCTACATGCGCGAGGCGCTCAAGGAGGCTGCGAAGGCCGCCGAAGCGGGCGAGGTGCCCATCGGCGCGGTGGTGGTGAAGGGCGACGAAATCGTCGGCCGCGGCCACAACCGCCGAGAGGGGAGCCGCAACGCGCTGGCCCACGCCGAGCTGCTGGCCATTGACGACGCATGCCGCAGGCTGGGCGGCTGGAGGCTGTGGGAGTGTGACCTGTATGTCACGCTCGAGCCCTGCCCCATGTGCGCCGGCGCCATCATCAACTCCCGCATCCGCACCGTGTACTACGGCGCCGACGACGACAAGGCCGGCTCCTGCGGCAGCGTCGTCAATCTATTCGACTTGCCGTACAACCACAGACCGCAACTTGTGCGCGGCATCCTGGCTGACGAGTGCTCTGCGGCACTGAAAGACTTTTTCCGGGAGCTGCGTGAGAAGGGCGGTAACGGAAAAAATTGGAAACTGAATCGCGCAAACGCAAAAAACGAGGAGCGCGAACCCAAAAATTAGGAGGATATATTATGCCAGAAAATCAGCCCATGAACCCGGAGGATTTCCTCTGGAACGCTAACCAGTTCAGTAAAGTCGACAAGGTCATTGCCGTAGCCAGCGGCAAGGGCGGTGTCGGAAAGTCCCTTGTTACCTCCATGCTCGCATGTTCTGCAGCCAAGGAGGGCAAGAACGTCGCCATCATGGATGCCGACGTCACCGGCCCGTCTATTCCGAAGTCCTTCGGCCTGCACAATCAGCTCCAGGCCATTGAGGGCGTCGGCATTGAGCCGGCCGAGACAAAGCTCGGCATTAAGGTCGTCTCCATGAACCTGCTCCTCGAGGACGAGGAGGCGCCGGTCGTATGGAGAGGCCCAGTCGTAGCCGGTGTTCTGCAGCAGTTCTGGCAGGACGTCGACTGGGGCAACGTCGACTACATGTTTGTCGACATGCCTCCCGGAACCGGTGACGTGCCGCTTACGGTATATCAGTCCCTTCCGGTAGACGGCATTGTCGTCGTCACCACTCCGCAGGATCTCGTCAAGCTCATTGTCAAGAAGGCCCTCAACATGGCCCAGATGATGAATGTCCCCATCCTCGGCGTCATTGAGAACATGAGTTATCTGGAGTGTCCGGACTGTGGCAAGAAGATCAGCGTTTTCGGCTCTTCCAAAGCCGAAGAGGTCGCCAAAGAACTCGGTGTCCCGGTCATTGCCCAGCTTCCCATCAACCCGAAGATTGCCATGGGCGTCGACGAGGGCGACATTGAGGCCATTGATGTCCCCGAGGTCAACGAGGCCTTTGCCAATATTGAAAAGCAGGTAGAGAAGGAATAAGAAGCTTTTCGAAACGGAGTATTACAGTGGACAACTATCTGATTGAACTGGACCAGAAAAAGTGGAAGCCCCTGACCCGTACCCAGCAGAAGCTGAAGACGGCCATTCTGGAGCTCTATGCCAAAGAGGGTCTGGAAAAAATCAACGTGAGAGAACTCTGCAGCCGTGCCTGTGTGGCCCGGACGTCGTTTTACAACTATTACGATAATACGACGCAGCTCATGGAGGAACTGGAAGACCGCCTCTTAAGCGACATGCGGCGCAATGCGGCCCCTGTCACCCACGAGGAGTTTGCCACGGAGGAATCCATATCGCTGCTCCAGGGTTATCTGGATTTTATCCGCCAGAATGAGGATATCTTCCGTATCTTTCTGGTTACGCGGCCCAACTATCGGTTTATTCAAAAGTGGGAGCGGAGCACAATAGAACATCTGGATCGGCGGCTCAAGAACTCCAACACGGCCATCCACAACCGGGAGCTCGCCCTTCAGCTGTCTGCGTCCAGCACGGTCACGGCATTTACCTATGGGCTCCAGCATCCGGAGAAAGTAGATGACAAGAGCCTCCGCAACCTGGTGGTCCGGTATTTCCGTTTTCTGGAATCTCTGTAAAAATCCAAGAAAAATTCCATAAATTTTCGGTAAATTGCAAGTTCAACTTGAACACTGATACGAATTAAGTTTCATCTTTGGGTCGGATTGATATATTTGGTTTAAAAATTCCTCGAATAGTTCCT
>OMYO01000052.1 GCA_900315285.1 uncultured Eubacteriales bacterium
AGGACCGCACATGCCCAAAAGCCCCACCGCGGTCCTAGTTTTCTCGCTCCCAGTCTTCAAAAACGACCTCAAACTAGGACCGCACATGCCCAAAAGCCCAACCGCGGTCCTAGTTTTCTCGCTCTTAGCAGTCGGGAACGACCTCAAACTAGGACCGCACAAGCCCTTTAGCCCCACTGCGGTCCTAGTTTTCTCGTTCCCAGCCTCCAGAAACGGTCTCAAACTAGGACCGCACAAGCCCTTTAGCCCAACGCGGTCCTAGTTTTCTCGTTCCCAGCCTCCTGAAACGACCTCAAACTAGGACCGTACATGCCCAAAAGCCCCACCGCGGTCCTAGTTCCCTCCCAGTCCCAAATCCACCCACAGCTCCACGCACAAAAAAGAAGACGACCAGCCTCAGCCAGTCGCCTTCTCAATTATTAAACGATTTGCTTTTCCCTTACGAAGCAGCCTGTACCTTAGCCTCAGCAGCACCATCTTTGACGATGATCTTACCAAAGGTATCAAGCTGCAGGCACTTGGTCGGGCAGCCCGCAATGCAGTCTCCGCAGCCAACGCACTTGTCCTGATCCACATGGGCGCAGAAGTTCGTGACCTTGATGGCGTC
The DNA here is from genome assembly GCA_900315285.1 of uncultured Eubacteriales bacterium. GTDB lineage: Bacteria > Bacillota > Clostridia > Oscillospirales > Acutalibacteraceae > RUG420. The sequence goes on from OMYO01000052.1 coordinate 608, forward strand.
ATGGGTGCAGGTCTTCTGGCACTTCATGCAGCCAATGCAGCCGACTTTGCACTCTTTGCGAGTAGCAGCACCCTTATCATGGTTGCTGCAGTAGACGACCGCTTCCTGATGGTACAGCGGAACCATTTCGATGATGCCCTGCGGGCAGGTGTTAACGCAGATTTTGCAGGCTCTGCAGGTCTCTGCGTTGACCTCGGCGACTCCGTTCTCATTGACATGGATGGAGTCGTACGGGCAGGCATTTTCGCAGTCTCCAAGGCCGAGACATCCGAAGGAGCAGGCCTTGCCGCCGGAGTAGAGCTGAGCTGCGGTCTTGCAGCTCATGTCACCATGATAGTTCATGGTGGTGTCGCACTCCTCTTTGCCACCGTGGCAGGCAACAAAGGCGGTCATAGGACGGAGCTCTCCGCCGGAGACACCGAGGATGGAGGCAATGGCCTTCGCCGTGTCTGCACCGCCGGGGGCGCAGAGCGTGGTGTCCGTGCAGTCGCCCTTGGAGAGGGCAGATGCGTAACCGGAGCAGCCGGAGTAGCCGCAGGCACCGCAGTTGGCGCCGGCGAGGTTCTCCTCAATTTCTACAGCAGTCTCGTCGACCGGGACTTTCATGACCACAGAGGCCACAGACAGGACAATTCCCAGAATGAGTCCGGTGATGGCGACGATGACGACAGCAATAATTACAGCATGCATTTCATTCCACCTCCATTAACTCATTGCGCCCGGGAACATGTTGTCAATGACACCGGTGAAGCCGAGGAAGGTGCAGGTCAGCAGCGAAGCTGCAACCAGTACGATGGGCAGACCATTCCAGAACTTAGGAATGTCGTTGCCCTCCATCCGCTCACGGATGCCGGCGAACATGATCATGGCGAGCATGTAGCCAAGTCCGGAACCAAGAGCGTTGACAACGGACATGGCAAAGTTGTAGTTGTTCTGGACGTTCAGTGTAACAACACCGAGGACGGCGCAGTTCGTGGTGATGAGGGGAAGATAGATGCCCAGTGCATTGTACAGGGGTTTCATATACTTCTTCATGGCAATTTCAACGAACTGTACGAGGGCTGCAATGACAAGGATGAATACCAGAGTCTGCAGATACTCAAAACCGTTGGCGACCAGGAGATATTTGTTGATGGGGTAGCAGACTGCCGCAGCGAGGACCATGACGAAGATGACAGCGGCGGACATACCGACGGCCGTATCCTTCTTCTTGGAGACGCCGAGGAACGGGCAGATACCGAGGAATTTCTGGAGGACGAAGTTCTGCGTGAAGATGGCAGTGAAGATAATGGCAATATAGGTCATATCTTATTTCTCCTCCTTTCCTTCTGCAGCCGGTGCAGCGGGCGCTGCGGGTGCAGCTTTCTCAACCTTCTGAACTTGGGGCTCTGTGTCAACGACCGGCTTCGGGATGACGATGGTGCCGGCGTTTTCGCCGTCGGCTACGACCATGCAGCCCTCTGCGTTCTCGCAGACGTAGCAGGCGTTGATGTCAGCGACGCCCTTACCCTTCTTGCGGGCAATGCTGTTCGAGATGGCAATGAGCAGACCATAGACGAAGAATCCGCCGGGTGCCAGGACGAAGAACAGGATGGGCTCCGCGTGGATGGCGGAGAGAAGGTTGCCGTCGCCGAGATGGCAGATGTCCACAAGAGTGGTGCCGTGACCGAGGACCTTGAGGGTCAGGTTGCCGGAACCGAAGAACTCGCGGATGATGGCCATGAGGGCCAGAGCCAGTGTAAAGCCGACGCCCATGCCGAGTCCGTCGATGGCGGAGCGGAGAACGTTGTTCTTGCTGGCGAATGCCTCGGCACGGCCGAGGATGATACAGTTAACGACAATGAGCGGCAAGTAGATTCCAAGAGCCGCGTCCAGAGAAGGCGCAAAGGCCTTGACGAACATTTGGATAATGGATACGAATGCCGCAATGACGACGATGAAGCAGGGAATACGGACTTTGTCCGGAATGACTTTCCGGAGCATGGATATTACGATGTTCGAGAAGAACAGTACGATGGTGGCGGCAATACCCATGCCGATGGAGTTCTCCAGGTTTGTGGAGATGGCCAGGGTGGGGCAGGTGCCGAGCATGATGACCAGTACCGGGTTCTCCCGGATAAGGCCCTTTGTGAACTCACCGCCGAGGGATGTTTTCTTTTCAGCCATTATTTTACACCTCCGACTTGACTTGCACTGGTGACCACCGTTCCGGTCTTCGCAATTTTAGCGAAGAGGGCCTGAGCGTCGTTGACGTCGTTGGTGATGGCCGTGGAGGTGATGGTTGCGCTGGTGAGGGCCTGGATCTCATTTTCGGTGGGGCCGTTCTTGACAACGGCAATGGTGCCGCTCTTGCCGACGAACTGCTCGAGGAATGACGGCTTGGAGCCGTTCTGACCAAGGCCGGGGGTCTCATTGGAGAGGTCGCCCGGGACAACGCCGGTGATCTTACCGGTCATGTCGATGCCGACAGTGGCAGTGACCTGACCGCCATAACCCTTGTTCGAGGTGTTGAAGACGTAACCGAGAACGGAACCGTCTTTCGCTTTGGCGATGTAGTATTCTGTTCCGTCAATGGACGCCTTCTGGAAGTCAGCGGCCTGCGTGAACACTGATTTCCGTGCCGCAGCCTCTGTGGCTGCCTGCTCCGCAGCAATGCGGTCCTTCGTGACGTTGTTCACGAGGCCGAGCAGAAGTGTGGAGATGAGGGCAATCAGGAAAAGGACCAGCGTCGGGATGAGGATTTCCTTGGAAATGGAAGTTTTGCTTTTCTTTGCTTCTTCACTCATTTCTCAGCGGCCTCCTTTCCCTTTTTCTCTTTCTTGGTACCGAAGGGAGTCGGTTTGGTCTGGCTCTCAATATACGGTACGAAGACGTTCATGATGATGATGGAGAAGGAGACGCCCTCCGGGAGGGAGCCCCAGATACGAATGATGCAGGTGATGATTCCGCAGCCCAGGGCGAAGATGACCTTGCCCCACTTGGTGATGGGGGAGGTGGTGTAGTCGGTGGCCATGAAGATGGCGCCGAGGAACAGTCCGCCGGAGAGGAGCTCATAGGCCACTGCGTACCAGTCAAAACCGGTGGCGAACATCATGAAGATGGCAACAGTGCCGATGTAGACGCACGGGATGATGGGGGAGATGACCTTGCGGATGATAAGGTAGAGACCGCCGATGAGAAGGGCAAGAGCCGATACCTCGCCGAGGCACCCGGAGGTGGTGCCGAGGAACAGCTGATGCAGCGTCGGAGCGGTGGCCTGGATGTCAGCGGATGCGTGGGCAACTTTGACAAGACCGAGCGGGGTGGCGCTGGTGAGGCCGTCCACGTTCCAGCCGTGCTGGTTGAGACCGACAAAAGCGCCGGCTGCCATTCTGCCCGGGAACGAGGTCATGAGGATGACACGGGCTGCCAGGGCCGGGTTCAGGAAGTTCTGACCGATGCCGCCGAACATCTGCTTGACGACGACGATGGCGATGACGGCACCGAGAATGACGATCCAGAACGGGATGTTGGACGGAAGGTTATAGGCGAGGAGGAGACCGGTGACGACGGCCGAGAGGTCGCCGATAGTGTTCTCCTTCTTCATGGCCTTCCGGGAGAGATACTCTGCGAGTACGCACGATGCCACGGAGACAAGCATGACAGCCAGAGCACGCAGTCCGAAGACGATGATGGCGGCGATGCCGGCCGGGGCAAGGGCGATGATGACGTCGAGCATGACGCCGGTGGTGGTTTCGGAGGAGCGCACGTGCGGCGAACTGCTGACCGTGAGCTTCTTTACTCTGTTATCTTCAGCCATTATTTCGCACTTGCCTCCCTTACTATGGTCTTGGCGAGCCGCATGTACTGGACAAGCGGTCTGCCGGACGGACATGCATAGGCACAGCTTCCGCACTCCATGCATACCATGGCGCCCGCTTTCTGCAGCTCGTCGGCCTTGCCGAGGTGGGCCATGCGCTCGATCTTCGTGGGCTCAAGGCTCATGGGGCATACCGAGACACAGCGGCCGCAGCGGATGCAGGCACGGGTCTTCTTTACTTTCATGGCGCCATCTGCAAAAGCGATGATGGCGTTGTTGTTCTTTACGATGGGCACGTCAAGGCTGTCGAGGGCAATACCCATCATGGGGCCGCCCATGAAGACCTTGTACGGGTCCTTCTTGAAACCGCCGCAGTAGTCGATGACGTACTGGACACTGGTTCCGATGGGGACGCAGAGGTTCTTCGGGTCTGCGACAGCAGAGCCGTCACAGGTGAGGTTCCGGCTGACCAACGGACGGCCAGTGCGGAGGAAACGGGCGAGGGTCGTAACGGACTCCACGTTCATGACAACACAGCCCACATCTGCGGGGAGCTTTCCGGGAGGGACCTGACGGCCGGTGACGGCCTCGATCATGACCTTCTCAGCGCCCTGGGGGTAGGAGGATTTCAGGATAACGATCTGCGCCAGATCCTTCCACTCGGGCTTCTTGTCCATGGACTTCAGGAGAACCTTGGCCGCGTCGGCCTTGTTGTCCTCGATGGCGATGTAGATGTGCTCAAATGGGATCCACTTCTTGATATTCTCGAGACCGTCGAAGATGTCGTCGGTGTGCTCGAGGCACTCTCTGTGGTTCACCGTGATGTAGGGCTCACACTCCGCAATGTTTACGATGAGAGTGTCGACCTTGGCGTCGGGCTTTAAGTTCAGCTTGACGTGGGTCGGGAAACCTGCGCCGCCGAGACCGACGAGGCCGGAGGCGCGGACCGCCTTAAGGAAGTCCTCTTTGGAATTGACTTCGGGTGCTGTGTAGTCCGCCTCTTCCATGAGTCCGTCGGACTCGATGGTGACGGCATTCACAGTTCTGCCCTGGGCAACTCTGACGGGGCCGACCTTCGTGACCTTACCCGAGACACTTGCATAGATGGGTGCGGAGACGAACTTGTCCGAGTCGCCTACGAGCTGCCCGACCTTGACGGTGTCACCACGCTTTACGACCGGGTCGCACGGAGCACCGATATGCATGGACATGGGAAGGACGACGGAAGCAGGTGTCGCAATGACTTCGACCGGGGTCTTGGCGAGGTTCTTGTGGTGAGCCACATGGACGCCGCCGTGGCCGTTTGCGACCGGCTTCAGAGTGCCTTCAATTTTTGCGCTTGCCATTCATTCAACTCCTTAACGGGCCCGGCTGCACAGTGCGGCGCAGAGGGGTCCAATATTTAATAATTTATGATTAGCGCTCTTCATTTGTGCGCTTATCATCCGATTTTTCTTTGCCCGGGCGATTCACGTCCTCCGGGATGTCCAAAACGCCGACTCCAAAATGGCGGCTCTCCCGCTGCAGGGCCGGCATAATGACCTTCAGGATGGTGCCGGTGAGTGCTCCGGCAATGATGCCGAAGAGCAGGAGCATAGGCCCGTAGGTGGCGGCAAGTCCCTTGGTACCGGTGAGCATGATGCATGCCACACCGAGCTGTCCGGCGTTGAACATGATGGCGGACAGGATGGAGATGCCGATGATGCCGAACGGGTTCTTTTTCCATTTTAATAAAAGGACCATGACGATCGTACTGAGGACACCGCCGGCAAAACTCATGCAGAACGCGGTGAACCCACGCGTGATGAGGGCGAACAGGGATTTGATGACCGTGATGGCCATGGCGCTCCAAAAGCCCATGACTGAGGCCGTGAACATGGTGACGATATTTGCCAGTCCGGGTTTGGCGCCGGGCGGCAGGCCGGGTATGACGGGAATAAGGTTTTCCAGAAAGGCCAGGGCCAGGGCCTGTGCGGCCATGATGCCCAGGAGCGCCAGCTTCTGGGTGCGGGGGCTGACCCGGTTCTTTTGCTGCTTGCTCATGGAGTTCTCCTCTCAGTACGAAATAATGTCAGGGCCGTTTCCGTGCACGGCGCCGCCTCCATTGCTCTCCAGACGGATGGTCGTCCGGGAGGGGAGACATGCGGCACTGTCACCGGGCTTGTCAAGCTTTCCGGTGTTCACACAGATTTGGTCTTTGCAATTCGCTTTTGAGTAGAAGATGCAGCCGGGTTCCACGGTGACCCATGCTTTCGGGCTGCAGTCCAGTGCAATGGTATAAGGCTTTTTCACGCTGCTGAGGTCGATTTTCCGGACCACTTCTCCGTCCTGCGTGATGACGGCGGTGACGTTGCCGTCGGGCTTCTTCAGCTCACGAGGCAGGAAGACAGCCAGAGCGATGGCTGCCAGGACAAGGATCAGGATAAGGTCGGCCAGCCGGAAGAATTTTTTCTTCTCCAATGGCGGGTTCCTTCCTAGTACGTATATACTTTATTTCCCATGCCGTCATATTATATTAAAATTGTAACGCATTTTCAATGATTTTAGGAGTACACAGAGGGGCGATTTACTGTCTATTTTTTATCAATAGTGAGGGCAGTCTGACAAACTGATTTGGTGAACATGCGCAATTTTCACGGGCTCTGGCAGTCTATTGACGTAAGTGCTAATTTGGGGGATAATAGGAGCAGATCGCAGGAGGAGGGATACCATGCTTTGCCAGAATTGCGGTAAAAATGAGGCGACGACCCATATCAAGCGGATCGTCAACGGGGAACCGAGCGAATTACATCTCTGCACGGCCTGTGCCGAGCATCTCGGGTATGCGGATGTCTTTTCAGGCATCGGCTTCAACCTGGGGTCACTGCTCCGTAACTTTTTCCCGGAGGTGGCCGGCATTGCGGCCGGTGCATCGCCCAGGGAAGAGGAGAAATGCCCCACCTGTGGCTCGACGTTTGAGGATATTGTCCGCACCGGAATGATGGGCTGTGCCGACTGCTACGACACGTTCTATGAGAAACTCAAGCCTTCCCTGTATCGGATCCACGGCCGTGCCAGCCACGTCGGAAAGACCTCTTCGTCCTATGACGCCGTCTCCGCGCGCAAGGAGCGCATCCGGGAACTGAGTGAGCAGATGAAGGAGGCGGTGGCCACCGAGAACTTCGAGCGGGCCGCCGAAATCCGGGATGAGATCAAGTCCCTGAAAGGAGAACTTTCATCGTGAGCAAGTGGTATCAGCTCTCCGGCAGTGAAAACGACACGGCCATCTGCACCAAGGTGGCCCTGGCCCGGAACATTGCCGGTCATAATTTTACGATTCGCCTCTCCACCCAGGAGAAGGACCAAATCGCGGAAGAGGTGGAGAACGCCCTGGAGCAGCAGCTCCCCGGCAAGTTTGAGGCCACCCGTATGAAGGACTTCCCACGGGACGCGGCCATCTCCCTGGCGGAGCGGGGCACGGTGAGCCCGGAGTTCATCAGCAGCACCGAGGGCCGGACATTCATTACAAGCCGGGATGAGAGCCTGACCGTCATGGTCTGCGAAGAGGATCACCTGAAGATCCAGGCCATGCTGCCCGGACTGGAACTCGACAAATCCTATGCCCTGGCCGACCAGCTTGACACCGTTCTGGACGAGTCGTTGGGCTTTTCCTTTGATAAAAAACTGGGCTATCTGACCCAGTGCCCCACCAACATTGGCACCGCCATGCGGGCAAGTGTCATGCTGCAGCTGCCGGCGCTCCATATTCGGGGCACTATCTCGAACCTGGCCCGCACGGTGTCGAAACTGGGGCTTCGGCTCACGGGTTCCTTTGGCGTCGGATCGCGCCCGGTCGGAAGCCTCTATACGCTGTCCAACCAGATGACCCTGGGAATCTCCGAGGAGGCGGCGCTGGCCAACCTCAAATCCTTCTCCCTCTCTATCATCCAGCAGGAGCGGGATGCCCGTGAGGAGCTCATGAGCAACCTCCGCTTCCAGGACATGCTCTGGCGCTCGTACGGCACGCTGAAAAACGCCCGTGTCATGAGCTATTCCGAGTTTATGGAGGCTCTGTCCGTCGTCCGCATCGGCATTGCCAACGGCGAAATCGACCTCCCCATGACCCGCGCCAACGAGCTCATCTTCTCGCAGCAGCCGGCCACGCTGAACAGCGAGTCCGATGACGAGCTGGATCGCCAGAAGCGCGACGAGCTGCGTGCCCGCGAAATCCGCGGCATCTTCGAGGACAAGGCCCCGGAGCCGCCGAGGCAGATCGACGAGTAATAGTAAGGACCGGAACGGTGTGATGCCGCTCCGGTCTTTCCTTGTCTTTGGGCGTAGAGGGGGCACTCAGAGGGGCGCACTCAGAGGGGCGCTTAGGTGGCGCTTAGGGTGGCGCACTCAGAGGGGCACACTTAGGGGGCGCTTAGGGGGGACGCACTTAGAGGGGGCGCACTCAAGGAGGGCGTTAGACCATCCGCTTCAAAAATTCTCATTTGGTCTAACGATTTGCCCCTATTTCTGGGGCGATTCAGCCTTTGCTTAGACCATTTCTCCTTTTTTCTTCCGCTTGGTCTGAAAATTCAACCTTATTCAGTCAAGTCCATATTTGTGTGTAAATTAATTTCCTTCAAGTTTTTTATTCTCAAGCAGCCATCAATTTTTGCTGCTCATGAGCAATCT
>OMYO01000050.1 GCA_900315285.1 uncultured Eubacteriales bacterium
GAACTATTCGAGGAATTTTTAAACCAAATATATCAATCCGACCCAAAGATGAAACTTAATTCGTATCAGTGTTCAAGTTGAACTTGCAATTTACCCATTTTCAAAAAAATCGAAATGCGGTAAATCTATTATTTAACAATTACCGCATCTGCCAAAAAGTCTGAATGCGGTAAAGAAGATAGCCGGGACAGTTCTCTATTTTTTACCGCATTTGCCAATTCTTTCAATTGCGGTAAAAATTTGGAAGGGCCCAAGGCTACTCTATGACGCTATGTAGTATAACTTTTCACCGCATTCTCGATTTTTCCCAAATGCGGTGAAAATTTTTTCTTGATTTTACCGCATTCGCCAAAAATCCCAAATGCGGTAAAGATTGGAGTCCGCCGCCCCCTCTGGCCCGGCGCTCGCCTCAGTCCCGCCGGCCCCTATATAAATAAGAAAAGCCGCCGGCACCCGCCGACGGCTCAAATAATACTGTAATTCAGAACTTCTGCCCCTCAAAAAACTCCTCAATAGCAGACAGGTCTGCGGCGAATGCGCCCTGCAGCATGTCATCGGAGCCGCCGCCGCGGCCGTTCAGCGCCGCGTTGATCTTGGCGGCCTCGGCCCGGAGCGGGACATGGTCGGAGGTCATCATGTAGCGGTAGCCGCCGTCCGACTCGGTTAGGGCGACGAAAATGCCGGTGCAGTGGTCTTTGCCGCCGTTGGCGAGGGCGCGGAGGGCATCGGTGTCGGCGCCCGGAAGGCAGAGGACGATGTTGCCGCGCTTGTGTGCCGGCAGGGTGCTCAGGGCTATTTCGCCCTGGCGACTGCGGGCCACAGAGAGGTCGTGCTCAAGACCGGCTATCTGCTCGTAGAGCTTTTCCACGGCGTCGGCGGTCTCGAACTGGCGGGCGCTCGTGAGATTGATGATGCGCTGCATCTGCTCCTGCTTCTCCTCGTAGTCGGCGAGGGCGGCGCGGCCAATGCGGAGGTGCAGACGGGTGCCGCCGTGGGCGCGCTCGGAGGAGACAATCTTGATGAGGCCAATTTCGCCGGTAGAAGAGACGTGGGGAGCGCAGCAGGCGCACACGTCGATGCCGGGGATGGTGACGATGCGGACGTTCTCGGTCAGATCCAGCTTGGAGCGGTACTCCATGTCCGGGAGCTCCTCCGGGTCCGGGTACTCGCAGGTCACAGGGAGGTCGGCGAAGACGGCCTCGTTGGCGCGGCGCTCAATGTCGAGAATGTTTTCGTCGGTGAGGTCGCCGTTGTAGTCGCAGGTGACGTCGTCGTCGCCAAGATGGAAACCGATATTGTCAAAACCGAATGTGCTGTGGACGAGGCCGGAGACAATATGCTCGCCAGTGTGGGACTGCATGCGGGAGAACCGGGTGTCCCAGTCGACCTTGCCCTCTACCGTTTCGTAGGGTGCAATAAAGCCGTCGGTGTAGTGCAGGATGACGCCGTCGCGGGTTTGGGTGTCTAGGACATGTGCATCGCCCAAAAGGCCACGGTCCCCGAACTGTCCGCCGCCCTCCGGGAAGAAGGCTGTGCGGTTCAGGACAACGACGTAGCCGCTTTTCGTAGGCTCACAGGACAGGACCCGGGCCTCGAACTCGGTCATTTTCGGGTCTTTGTCGTATATTCTCTCTGTCTCCATTGTGAATCCCCCTCGGAAACGATTATGCCTACAATTTTACATCAGCAGCAGCGGGCTCTTCAAGGCGATATTCGACCTCGCACTGGTTTTCGTAGATGGTGGCTATGTATCGCTCCAGGCGGGCCTTGTCCTTGTCGGACAGCTCCTCCTTCAGCGAGATGATGGCGACGTCCTTCTCCTGGACCTTGCCGTCCTCGCCCTCCTCCTCGACGCGGCCCACCTGGACACTGTCAATTTCGGGGAAGAGAATCTTCAGCTGGTCGGTGACCTGGGCGGTGGAGGCCGTGCGGGTGGCTGTGGTGCGGCTGGCTGTCTCCAGGTTGGATTCTTTCGTAATGTAGACCGCCATGATGATGCTTGGAATGAGGATCAGGATGGTGTTCCGGATGAGGGCGCCCCGCATCCGCTTGCGCATTTCGGGCTTGGCGTCGGTGACCTCGGGGATCTCGATGATGAGGAGGACGAGGACCGTGGACACCATGATGAAGAACATGTTGATGAGGAACAGGAATCCCGCGCCCAACAGCATGTTCCATTTCCCGTTGGCGATTGAGTATCCGCACGTACACAGCGGCGGCATGAGTGCAGTAGCAATGGCAACGCCGGGAATAACATTACTGGTGGTGTCCTTGCGTGTCGTGGCCACAGCGCCGGCAAAACCGCCTGCGGTGGCAATGAGGACATCCCAGATGGCGGGCTTTGTCCGGGCCAGCAGCTCCGCCGTGGGCGCCTTGATGGGCGTCAGCAGGAAGTAGATGGTGGAGCCGATGAGCGCCACGACGACCTGGAACGTAAAGCCGATGATGGCCTTCTTGAACTTCTCCGAGTCCACTGTGGCAATGGAGAAGCCCATGAGCTGGATGGTCCCCATGATGGGCGAGATCAACATGGCGCCAATGATGACCGCCGTGCTGTTCATATTGAGTCCCACCGATGCAATAATGATGGCCATGAACAGAATGATCAGGTTCATGCCGGTAATGCGCCCGCCGTCGTTGAACCGCTGCCGAATGACCGCGCTGTCCGCCGTGCTGGCCTTCAGGCTGACGGCCTGCTTCAGGATGGATTTCACACTGTAGTGCACTTTCCGCCGCAGCTTGCCCTTGTCGTGCTCCGGCAGTGTGGCCGCCGCAGTGAACCCGGATTCTGTGCTGGCCCGCGTGGCGAACCCGCTCTGCTCCACGCCAACTTTTTCCAAATCCTTTGAGATCTTGCCGTAGATTTTCTCCTCTTCCTTCTCCACGGCCCGGGCGACGTTTCCCGTCTTCTTCTTCTCTGACAATGGAATCACCTCGAATGCCAGTATAACATGTTATAATGACAATAATCACGGAGGTGGGCGATTTAATGTTTGAAAACATGGAAGCTCTCGAACAGGCCTGCATGGGCTGTCAGCAGTGCCGTCTGGCGGCGGACCGCACAAACTTGGTATTTGGAACCGGCAACCCCCACGCAGATATCATGTTCGTGGGCGAGGGCCCCGGCCAGCAGGAGGACCTGCAGGGGAAGCCGTTTGTGGGCCCGTCCGGCAAGCTGCTGGATAAGATGCTGGCGGCAATTGATCTGGATCGGAATGTCAATATCTATATAGCCAACATGGTGAAATGCCGGCCGCCCCAGAACCGGGACCCGCGTCCCGATGAGGAGGACGTCTGCATCCGCTGGCTCCGCGAGCAGGTCCGCCTTATCCGCCCGAAGATCATCGTCTGTCTTGGCCGCGTGGCGGCGCAGCGCCTCATCGACCCGAATTTCCGCGTCACCCGGCAGCATGGCGAGTTCATTCTGCGCAAGGGCGTCTACCTCATGGGCACCTACCATCCGTCCGCCCTCCTGCGCAACCCGGCCAACAAGCCTGCCGCCTTCGACGACTTCCTGGCCCTCCGCGCCAAGGCCCTCGAGGTCGATGCCGCCGACATCGACGCCCTCCGGGCCGATCTTGCGAAAAACCCTCCACTCACGTAAACTTTTTCGAAAATTCCCTTGCATTTCTGCTCCCTGCATGGTATTATTTCTCTTGCTGTTGACGACAAGAGCCGTCAATACGCACCCAATAGTGTGCGCTCGTAGCTCAGCTGGATAGAGTGTCTGGCTACGAACCAGAAGGTCGCGGGTTCGAGTCCCTCCGGGCGCGCCAAAAGAAAAAGAGAGTCCCTCGGGGCTCTCTTTTTCTTTTTGTTTGTAAACCGGAGGGACGAGAAGGAAAACGGCCGACCGCCGCCGGTGGCGGGGGAAGGGAGGGCGTTTTCGAAAGAAACACAGAGCGCGGTGCAGCGCTCCAAGCAAGCCGCGCGACAATGTTTCTGTGCTGCGGGAGTGAATTGCCCGTAGGGCAAGAGCCGCAGCCGACCAAGGCGCGTGGGTCGCGCCGCGAGTCGAGTCCCTCCGGGCGCTGATAAGCAATGCGGTGATTTTTTTCGTTATTACACATCAAAATAGAGAGACAAAGCCAATTCCCAATAGCATCCAGAAACAGAAAACAATAATGCCAATGGTGATGCTAATTGCAAGGATCCACTCGACCAGCTTGATGATACCCCAAACAGCAAGACCAATCGCCGCAAGAATTGCCCCATATTTCAGTGCATAGAGAAGACAAATTCCTAATGCCTCCAATACCGTGGTGGTATTCTCTTTGACTTTTTCTTTTCTCTCTTTGAGTTCTTCCGCTTGTTGTTTTTCTGCTATAGGGACAATGGTACTGTCAATATCTGCATCGCCTATAGTATCTCGAAATTTAATGTCTTCCATTTCTTGTGTGGTTCTCATAGCACTCACCTCGTTGATCCATCAAATTTGAATTCTACTAATAACACAGACAGGCTGGTTTGGAAAAAGTTCGATGGCAAATTTCTAATAGACAAAAAAGTAGTCCGAGCTTTTTAGCCATATTACTCTAAGGTATTAGAGCAACTCAAAAAACTCGGACTATGTTATTGAAGTCAAATCACTGTGCGACTTTTTCTGCTGCAACCTTGGCTCCTTCTTGAGTATGGAATCCAAAAGCCATGTGATCAGTGCCAGTTGAAGAAAACATATTTATTCTATGGGTTGGCGAAATTATTCTTTCATAAGAAATAGTATTTGTATCTTCTGAATATTCACTTACAGGAATCACACAATATGTAAAATAGTGCTTAAGATAATCACCGATAATGTCATAAGACTCGATTTCTTCTTTATTAAGTATTATTTTCAAAACGACGATATAACAATTCTTTTTCCAGTAGGTGTCAACGATTTTTGCATGATCCATGAGCGCGGCGTCTCGCCAAGCTTTCGTATTCTCGGCAGAACTGATGGCCAATTGATTTAAGTCCTTCGTTGGAATTTTACTGGTTTCTCCTATATCTCTTATGACAATATTCTGACTGTTACCTCCACTGGTTAACACCGTGTTTTGAGGGTGACTACGTTGCTCGAGATTTGCTCTTGGTTGCTGTGCGATTTGGATGCTTCCAAATGTGATCAATGCCGCACCAACAAGAGAAAGAGCAGAAATGCCAATCTTCTTTCCAAGAGACCATTTGAGTCTCGAATGCTTTTTAGAGGTTGCGTCTGACTTGCTGATTTGGTCAGCCTGAACCCAATTTCCCTCTCCTATTTTAATGATATGGTATGGGGTTTTTGTAAAGATCCGAATCACAAGATTCTGTCCCACTGGACCAATATAGAAACCGTTTACCTTGACATTTTGTGCTCGTTCTTCCTGACGGAGATCTCGGGTGAATATCTTCTTGGTGTAGTGGATATTGCTTTTGACCGTTCCTTTTGGGACAACCAACATTTCGCTGATTTCATCATAGCTATATTGCTGGAGATATAAAAGGAATATGTCCTTTCGTTTGCCATTGAGCTGATTTACTTTTTCCTGCACCCGTTCCTGGAGTTCCTTCTCCTCCGCAAATTGTTCCGGATGGTAGATAATCTGGAACTCATCATTTGCCAAAAGATCTAAACCGGCAAACTCTTCATCTGTTGTCTCGGGACGCAAGTCATCCAGAGACTGCTTTCGTTTCTGACGGTCTAAAGTGTTGCGACATACATTCCGTGCGACTTGTTTTGACCATGCTTGGAATTTCTCCGGATCCTTGATGGAAGCTCGTCCAAGCCCTGCAAAGCTCCGATAGATGATTAGATAGGTCTCCTGTAATGCATCCTCAATATCTTCTTTGTTTTTGAAAAAAGAGTGAATAACAGGATATAATACCGGCTCGATTTCCTTTATTAGTGTCTCAAAGGCTCTCTCGTCACCGCTTTGTGCGGCGGTGACAAGCGCACCCCAATCTTTTTGATGTTCTTCCATTTCCCTTCCCCTTCCCTTTCCTAACTATAGCGTATACTCTAGCTTTGACCGACTCATAATATATGATTCAGAGAAATAGAAAAAGTTCGAAAAAGGAAAATCTTTTCAAAAAAGTCCCCAAGCTCCATGCGATTGGAGTCCAGGGACTGTTCATATTATTGATTTATTTTGACACGAACCATACGATACTAATTCAGAATGATTTCCATTTTGCTAGGTTTATGGGATAATCTAAGTATTAGTAACAACAACTATTGAAAGGGAGCGCACCATGATCTTCTTGACAGGAGATACCCACGGGGATATCGATATCGGGAAATTAAAACCAGAGCACTTTCCAGCGGGAGATCATCTTCAAAAATCTGACTATGTGATTATCCTGGGTGACTTTGGCTTTATATGGGATCCCGTTGAGAGTGAAAACGAGAGAACTTGGCTGAATTGGTTGGAAGAATGCCCCTGGACTACTTTGTTCCTGGATGGGAACCATGAGAATTTTGGGCGATTGACAACCTTTCCCATTGAGCAGTGGCACGGTGGAACAGTCCAACGGATTCGTTCCTCAGTAATTCATCTAATGCGGGGCCAGATTTATGATATTGAAGGGCTTTCCTTTTTCGTAATGGGAGGGGCAAGGTCGTCTGATATCAACCAGCGGCGGAAGGGAATCTCTTGGTGGCCGGAAGAAGAACCCTCTCAAAACGAGTACCAGGAAGCATTCCGAAATCTGGAAGAGCACAACTGCCAAGTGGATGTGATCCTAACCCATGAGCTGCCAACAAAGCAGCTCAAAGAGCTAGCACCATATCAGGATGCGTATGAGCTGACTGATTTCCTTAACAGCGTTAGGAAAGGTGTAGAATATCAGAAGTGGTATTGTGGACACCATCATGTTGATAAGGGGTTATCGGAAAACATTTGGGTGATGTATGATGACATTATCGCCTTGGAATAACATGCAATTCAATCGCTAAATAAAAGACCTGCCCAGGATAATGTCCTGGACAGGTCGAATTTGTTACTCTCCTAATTCTACAAATTTACTGTTTTTCGCCCTTATCGAACTTCTCCAGAACCTTCATAGTAACGGCGAAGCAGTTGGCAATGCCCTCTTCGTTAAGGTTATCATAGGAGTCCTTGCGGGTGTGATAATAGCTCTCCAGCTTGTGGTTCAGGCCGGTAATGCCGGTGACACGGAAACCACCCTGTGCGAAAGCTGCGGAATCGGTTGCGCCGCCGAGGGGCGGGACCCAGCCTTTCTTGCACGGGATACCAAGCTCTTTTGCGGATTCATAGAACAGGTCGGAGACATCTTTGTCGGCCTTGACGGTACCGTTAAGGTCACGGTAGTTGACCATGAGATATTTCGGGTCGTGGATGGTGTCGTAGGAATAGATGAAAGTCGGGACATCATCAAACTCGCCCTTGTGGGCTTCACACCAGGCCTTCGCGCCGCGGAGACCTGCCTCCTCGGAGCCGGAGAGAATGACACCGATTTCAGTGTTCTCAAGCTCAATGCCCTCGTCTTTCAGGCTCTTCAGGACGGCCATGCCCATTTCGCAGCCGGTGAGGTTGTCGTTGGCGCCGTCTACGATACGGTTCTCATTCCAAAGCCAATACAGGCCAATGAGGAAGGGGACGAACGGCAGGCCATGGAGACCGGCTTTCTTCAGTCCGGCATCGGCAACTTTGGCGAAGGCGCCCTCTTTTTTCCAGCGCAGAAGACCGAGAATAGTGTAATAGAAGATGGCGGAGAAGCCGAGAATGGCGTGGCCTTCAAAGCCGACACCGCCGAGTTTGTAGTTGACCGGCCACTCCCACGCGGCATCCGGATGTCCGTTGAAGATGATGCGGCGCTTGACTTCGCCCTTCGGCTTTTTGATGGCGGTCATGTTGTGGCCTGTCTTCTTGGGGAACAGCGGATCCATCAGCTTAATATAGGCACCGAACTGAGCCAGTGCAATACCGAGCGATGCAGCATTCAGACCAACCGTCAAAGCCGGTGCGACAAAATAAGCAGGGATACTGGCCAGCGTCAAGCTGACAGAATAGTAGATCCATCCGTAGAACGAACCTGGGTTCTCCTCGAAGGCTTCCACCACCGCAGAGTCACATCCGAGCTCCTTGGCCATCTGGGCATAGTATTCACATGCCTGCTCCTCGCCGCGGGTACCGGGGCTCCGCTTTTCAAATGTCTTGCACACATGCGTAATGTCGTTGGCAATCCATTTTGCAATTTCATCCTTTTTATCGATGATTGATTTGAGATCCATAATTCAACTTTCTCCCCCTTGTAAAAAATGATTGGAGCGCCGCAGTTCCCTGCGACGCTCCTTTGCGGTTCATTCTCATTATAAAAAACGAATGGGCTCGGACTATTGTTCATTCGCGAACGCATGTCCATGTTCAATTGTCTGGTTTAACAGGAATTCTTGCCTTTGTTATCTCGCTGATAAAGAAGGCGAACTCCGTTCGATTGCCCTTCCATTGAGCAGGGCTACCGGCTCATGGGCGTGGCACTCTTCTCCAAGTAAATGCGGTTCTCTGTTTTTATTTTTGGAGTAAACAATTATCGCTATTTCATTGTCATTATTTGTGAAATAACGGAAATAGGAGGTTACACACATGATCTACTTCACCTCCGACCTCCACCTCGGGCACAACAACATCCTGAAGTTCACGGGTCGGCCCTATGATTCTATGGAAGAGATGAATCGCGAACTCATAAGAAATATCAATTTCCGGGTCACGAAAAACGACTGGCTCTACATCTTGGGCGATGTCTCCCACCACATCCTCCCCGAGCAGACGAACCAGCTGCTGGCACGCATTAACGGCCGGAAGGTCCTCGTCCGGGGCAACCACGACAAGGAATACGACCCGGCACTGTTCGAGGAAATCTGCGACTACAAAAAGCTTTTCGCGTATGGCAAGACGTTCATCCTGTCCCACTACCCGTTCCTGAGCTGGGATCGGATGGCCGCCGGCAGCCTGATGCTGCATGGGCACATCCACTCGACAGGGGAGTACAACGAGGAGAATCGGGCAGACGGACTGCTGCGGTACGATGTCGGGGTGGATGCGAACGGGCTCCGGCCGGTGTCGGCGTATGAGGTGTTGGAGTTTTTTGGGTTGCGGTAGGACACACGGTTTTATATGACCACAATTTGATTATTTGAAAATGTGGTCATAATGGAAAAATCTCTTGATCCGAATTTCTCATATTTTCAAATGTAGTCATAATTTTTGGGCGATTTACTGGCTGCAGGGGCCCAGATCCCCGAATGAGGGCATGAAATCCCACCAATAAGAGGCACTTTTTTATCAATTCGGCATAGTTGCTTATGACTACAAATAGAATATTTTATAATGTGGTCATGCAAAATATTTTATTATGACTACATTTTCAATATTTAATAATGTGGTCATAACAGGCTTGCTACCTTTCATTCAAACCGACCGTTCTAGCATCCTCCGGTCCTAATTTTCCAGTTCCCGCCGGCGCCTCCGCCCGCCGCTTCCGTCTGATCTTACCACAAACTTCAGACCACGACTGAATTTTCCGCGCCGGCGCACTGAACTTCAGTCTAAGCCCTCAAATTTGATATGTACCCAGAATTCTGGACACATTTTCTTCGTTAACCATTACCGGTGGATGTCTCCCTGTATTTTACAGGGGACATCCAATTTGTTTTCTTCT
>OMYO01000019.1 GCA_900315285.1 uncultured Eubacteriales bacterium
CCTGGCGTTTTTGGTTGTGGTAACTTAATTCTACCAAAAGGATGATCTATGGATCTTCTTTTTATTTAGTTGTTCAAGTTGATTCTACAATCTACCAATAGAATATAATTGATTGAAATTATGTTTACGGAGGGTTTCCTTTGAATATTGACGAGGTACTGAAGAAAATCAAGCGGGTCCACTTTATTGGAATTGGCGGCTCCGGCATGACTCCTCTGGCGGAGATCCTCATCAGCAACGGCTACACGCTGACCGGTTCCGACAACAACCCCGGGGACAATATTGATAAGCTCCGCTCCCTGGGCGCGGAAATTGTCATGGGCCAAAAGGCCGAGAACATTGTGGAGCTGAAGCCGGAACTCATTGTCTACACGGCGGCAATACTGCCGGATAACCCGGAACTTGTGGCGGCTAAAGAGAGCGGAATTCCCTGTGCGGAGCGGGCGGTCCTGTTCGGTGCCATCTCCCGCATGTATGACAACTGCATCTGCATTTGCGGCACCCACGGCAAGACCACGACCACAGCCATGATGTCCCAGATCATGGTGGAGGCGGGAACCGACCCCACCCTCGTCATCGGCGGCCGTCTTCCCCTCATTGACAGCCACGGCCGTGCCGGAAAGTCCGAGACCATGGTGGCCGAGGCCTGTGAGTTCAAGGACCATTTCCTGACGCTCTCCCCGGACACGACCGTTGTCCTGAATGTTGATGACGACCATATGGAGTATTTCAAGACCATGGACAACATGATTGCCTCCTATACGAAGTTCATCAATATGACAACCAATATTGTCATCTACAACGGGGACGACGAGAACACCTGCAAGGCTGTCACTAATGCAGACAGGCCGGAGGGAAAAAAGTTCATTACTTTTGGTCTGAAACCGGAAAATAATTACTCTGCGGACAATATCACATTCAATCGCGGCGCATTTGCCGAGTTTGATGTCCTTCAGGATGGCAAGTTCCTGACCCATGTAAAACTGGGAATCCCCGGTAAACACAATGTCTTTAACGCCCTCGGCGTCATTGCGGCTGCGGTGGAAAACGGCATCCGCACCGAGGACATTGAGAACTATATTGAGAACTTCCGCGGCGCCGGAAGACGGTTTGAGGTTCTGGGCGAATACAATGGCATCACCATTGCCGACGACTACGCCCATCACCCCACTGAGCTTACTGCAACGCTCAGCACCTGCATGAAAATGGGCTATCACGCGGTCTGGGCCGTATTCCAGCCCTTTACATACTCCAGGACCTACATGCTCATGGACGACTTCGCAGAGGCCCTGAAAATTCCGGATCACTGTGTCATGACAAAAATCATGGGCTCCCGGGAGCGCAACGAGTGGGACGTCCACACATCCCAGCTGGCAGAGAAAATCCCCGGCAGCGTCTGGTTCAACACCTTTGACGAGGTCGTGGAATATGTCATGTCCCACGCGGAGAGCGGGGACCTCATCATCACCCTTGGCTGCGGTGACATCTACAAGGCCGCCAAGCAGATGGTGAAACTCTACAAGGAACAGTAATTATGAAGAAGTACAAGGAATACACCGAAGAGGAGAAACCCCGCGGCCATCTGGACGAGAAGCTGAAACGGCAGCTCATAGGACTGGTCATCATCCTCTTTATTGCATTTGTGGCGGCAGTAGCAGGAAGTATCTCTGTTGCACGGCAGCAGAGTGATGTCCCATGGGCATCCAATACGGAGACCATGCGCGCAACACAAGTCACCACTACAAGTGAGACGACAGCTACGACGAAACAGGCCGGGGCGTGGATCGCCCAGACCATTCAGACCCAGAACGCAGGTTAAAAGGAGTTCAATACATGGAAGATAACGCACCGCTCTATGAGGTGAGAAAATTCACTGATATCCGTGACATGCTGAATCAGAGCCTGTCGCTCTATCCCGACCGGCCCGCTTTTAAGCTCCGCAATGCAGAGGGAAAATATGAGCCCCGCTCCTACCGGGACTTTATTGCGGATGTCCGCGCCCTCGGCACCGGGCTCTGGAAACAGGGCTTCCACGGCGGAAAAATTGCCGTCATGGGTGTGAACTCCTATGAGTGGGGTCTTGCGTATCTTGCGACTATGAGCGGCCTTGGTGTCATTGTCCCAATAGACAAGGATCTTCCGTTTGACGACGTCAACAACATTCTCAACGTATCAGGGGCTGAGCTCCTTATCACAGATAAGAAAGGGCTTGCCAAGTTGAAACCGAGCAGGGACAGACTCCCGGCTGGCCTGAAGGTCATGAAGATGACCGACGAAATCAGTGAGGACGCTTCGCTCCTCTCCATGCAGAAGACCATGGAAGAGGGAAGAGCGCTCGTGGAAGCCGACGATCCTGTTTTCACCGAGTACTGGGAGAATCCCATTGACCCAAAGGCCATGGCGGTCATCATCTTTACGTCCGGCACATCGGGTATGGCAAAGGGAGTCATGCTTTCACAGGAGAACATCTGCTTTGACATCATGTCTGTCTGCAGTGTTGTCAGCATGACGCCGGATGACCAGCTGTTCTCCGTTCTTCCCATGCATCATACTTTTGAGTGTACTCTGGGTTTCATTGCGCCTATTTACTGTGGCGCATGTAATGCATTTTCGGACAGCGTTATGCGTATGGCCAGGGACATCCAGGCTGTTCAGCCGACGGTGTTCTTCGCAGTTCCCCTTATGCTGGAGAAGAGCCATGACAAAATCGTAAAGACCGCCGAGAAGAGCAAGGGAGGAAAACTCTCCCTCTCTCTGGGCAAGGCCTTTGCCCGTGCATCGGATGCCATCGGCCTCAGCGTCAGTGACAAGGTGTTCCAGCAGATAACCCGCTCGTTCGGCGGCAAGCTCCGCCTGGTTATTGTTGGCGCCGCTGCCGTCCGCCCAGACGTTATCAAGGACTTCAAGACGTTTGGTATTACGTCCTATGTGGGCTACGGTCTCACCGAGTGTGCCCCGCTTGTCTCCGGCAATAATGACGCCCTGTTTACTACAGACACCGTCGGAAAGCCAATCCCCGGCGTCGAGGTGAAAATCCTGGACCCCAACAGCAGCGGAATTGGAGAAATCATGGTCAAGGGTCCCAACGTCATGCTGGGC
Source organism: uncultured Eubacteriales bacterium (assembly GCA_900315285.1). GTDB lineage: Bacteria > Bacillota > Clostridia > Oscillospirales > Acutalibacteraceae > RUG420. The sequence goes on from OMYO01000019.1 coordinate 3,100, forward strand.
TACTACCAGAATGAGGAGGAGACCAGCAAGGTCCTGGAGCCGGATGGCTGGCTCCACACCGGAGATCTGGGCAAGTTTGACAAGGACGGCAATATCCGGATCACCGGACGCGCCAAAAATGTCATTGTCACCTCCAACGGAAAGAATGTCTATCCGGAGGAAATTGAGTACTATCTGAACCGCAACCCGTTCATCGCCGAGTCCATGGTCGTCGGAGACGAAAATGGAGATGAGGGCACGGTTGTCGGCGCCCGTATTTTCCCGGACGTCAAGGCCATCCGCGAATCCATGAAGGATGACCATGAGCCCACCCAGGAAGAAATTCGCAAAACCATTGACAAGGTCGTCAAGGATATCAACAAGAAGCTCCCGGCGTACAAGAGCATCCAGGATTTTTACCTGCGGAGCTCGGAATTCGTCAAGACCACCACGGCGAAGATCAAGCGCTTTGCCGAGGAGAACAATAAGAAGTAAGGAGAAACTACTTTGCTGACCAGCGGAGATTTTACGATAAAGCTGCCCCGTTTCGACTACGTCGTGCAGCACAATGATTACTCCGGCAGCTTTGGGGCGTTCCGCTATAAGATGTATCCGGACAAAAAGGATGAGGACAACATCATCGTTGCCGCCGTCTACCGCGACCGCTGCTATGAGCTCGAGAAAGAGGAGGGACGTGTCGAGGAGGCACAGTTCCCGTATTCGGATGAGGGCGTGGACCAGGCGGAGGAGTGGATCATGGAGAAGTACAAGGCGTTTGCCGCCTCGTAAATAGCTGAAAATAGAGGAGCTGTATCACTGGGAAGGTGGTGCAGCTCCTTAATTTTGATGTTAGACCAAATTGATGGAAAATCCCAGTTTGGTCTGACGATTTGGCCCTTTCTCTGGGGCGATTTAGCCCCTCGTTAGACCATCTGCCCCTTTTTCTCTTAATTGGTCTAACTTTTCAACCCAAATCGGTTTAATATTTTAGACTGAATGAGGACTCACAGGCTGTTTGGTCTAACAAACCCTCGAAAACCAACCGAAAGTGGTCGGAATTGTCAGACTAAATCGCCCAAAAAATTGAGAAAGGTCTAAGTGGCTTTCGTCTGGAACTGGAACTAGGACCATCGAGATCAAATTCTTGGATGTGGTCCTAGTTCTTTTTCTTGGAAAAGCAATTGTGCTGGGCAAACTAGGATCGCAACTGCCTGAAACCCTGCTCATGGTCCTAGTTTTTTCTCAAAGAAAAGCAGTTGTGCTGGGCAAACTAGGACCACAACTGCTCAAAACTCCACTTGCGGTCCTAGTTTTCGGCTCTTATCGTGCTGAAATCAAAGGAAAACTAGGACCGAATACATGTTCAACTGGCATTCCGGTCCTAGTTCCCACTGCGCCCCGAGCCCAGAGCAAGAAGAAACTAGGACCACATCGGCGATTTCCACTCCCTGCGGTCCTAGTTCCCACCATTCTCGGATCATAGCATAAAACGGAGGACGGCATCCCACGGATGCCGTCCCCAAAATCTTATTTATTCACTTACCATCTGAAAACTATCCGAGAAGAACCTGGCCTGGTTGGCCTTGGCCGCATTGGCGTAGCCGTTGGCCATGGCAAAGTTCGCACCGGTGTCGGGATTCTTCAGCAGCGTCAGATATCCATACCAGTTCAGGTTGTGAAGCTTGTCATGGATGGCGACCGGGAATACATTGCGGATGTAGCCGGTCTCCGGGTCCGCCTTCGTAGAGAAGGCCTCGTCGTCCCGCATGGTGAAGGACAGATAGCTGGAAATTCCCAGCATGGCGGGGAGCATTTCCACGTTTCGCTCGCCCTCGGCGTGATCAATATTGCCTATTTCAAAGGCGTAGCAACCGTAGTTGCCGGGCTGGAACAGGCCGAAGCAGTGCTCATCCGGGTACCACTCAAACTTGTGCTTCTTCAGGTCGTTGGCACTGTAGAGGGAGAAGTTGCCGGAGTCCTCCAGGTCGTTCTCGAAGGCGCGGGGGGCAAGGAATTCCGTGCCCGGAATGTCTGTGCACAACATATACTTCGATGCGTCGTAACTTTGCTCCGAGCTCTCGACTTTCCCGGCGCCGCAGGCACTGAGCACGCCGGCCAGGAGCACGACTGCAAGAAGGAGTGCCGTCAGGGAAAATACGTGATGATGGCTCATCAGAACACCTCCAAATCCTCCTGATTATACCATACGGGAGGCTGGTGGCACAACTTACGGAAGTATGATAAAATAAACGGAAAACTTATGCGTAAAGGACGGAAGAGAAGGCATGGCAGACTACAAGGAGCACATCCGGAATTTCTCCATCATTGCCCACATTGACCACGGAAAATCGACCCTGGCCGACCGGCTTTTGGAGCTCACGGACTCGGTCTCCCAGCATGACATGGAGGAGCAGATCCTCGACAACATGGACATTGAGCGCGAGCGCGGCATCACCATCAAGTCCCGCGCCGTCAAATTGGACTACCATGCAGATGACGGAGAGGTCTATGAACTGAATCTCATAGACACCCCCGGCCATGTGGACTTCAACTATGAGGTCTCGCGTTCCCTCGCTGCCTGTGACGGGGCTGTTCTCGTCGTTGACGCCACTCAGGGAATTGAGGCGCAGACGCTTGCCAATACCTATCTCGCCCTGGACCATGACCTGGAAATCGTCCCGGTCATCAATAAGATCGATCTCCCTGCGGCCGACCCGGACCGGGTGGCCAAAGAGGTGGAGGACGTAATCGGCCTCGACTGTGAGGATGCACCGAGGGTCTCCGCCAAGACCGGTGAGAATGTGGAACAGGTACTGGAGCAGATTGTTTACAACATTCCATCGCCCAAGGGAGACGAGAATGCGCCGCTTCGCGCCCTTATCTTTGACTCCATCTACGACAGCTACCGGGGCGTCATCGTCTATATCCGCGTCGTAGACGGCTGCCTGCGCAGTGGGGATACCATTCGCATGATGGCATCCGGCGCCGAATTTCAGGTCGTGGAACTTGGATACATGCGGGCTACCTCGCTCGAAAAGCGGGACAGTCTGCGGGCCGGCGAGGTCGGCTATGTCATGGCCTCCATCAAAACCGTCTCTCAGGCCCGTGTCGGCGACACGGTCACACTTGCCTCGAACCCCGCTGCAGAGGCCCTTCCGGGCTACCGCAAGGTCAACCCTATGGTGTTCTGTGGCGTGTACCCCGCAGACGGTGCGGACTATGAAAACCTGAAAGAGGCGCTGGAAAAGCTGGAGCTCAACGACGCATCGCTCTCCTTTGAGCCGGAGACCTCGGCCGCTCTCGGATTCGGTTTCCGCTGCGGTTTCCTGGGCCTTCTCCATATGGAGGTCATCCAGGAGCGGTTGGAGCGGGAGTACAATCTCGACCTCATCACGACTGTGCCGAGTGTTATCTACAAGGTCTACCTGACAGACGGCACCATGCAGGAAATCTCTAACCCCAGCAACTTCCCGGATCCGGGAATCATTGAGCGCACGGAGGAGCCCATCGCGGAGGCCCATATCTTTGCGCCGCCGGACTATGTGGGTGCCATCATGGAGCTCTGCCAGGAGCGCCGTGGCGTCTTCAAGGACATGGAGTACATGGGGACGGACCGCGTGGACATCCACTACGAACTCCCGCTGAACGAGATCATCTATGACTTCTTTGACGTCCTGAAGTCCCGCACCCGCGGTTACGCCTCTCTGGACTATGAGCTCAAGGGCTACAAGGACTCCGACCTCGTGAAAATTGACGTCCTGCTCAACGGCGACCGGGTGGATGCCCTCTCGTTCATCATTTTCCGCGATGAGGCCTATGCCCGCGGCCGCAAAATTGCCCAGAAGCTCAAGGAGAACATCCCCCGCCAGCTGTTTGAAATTCCCATCCAGATTGCTGTGGGCGGCAAGGTCATTGCCCGCGAGACCGTCAAGGCCCTGCGCAAGGACGTCCTTGCCAAGTGCTACGGCGGTGACATCTCCCGGAAGAAGAAGCTGCTCGAGAAGCAGAAAGAGGGTAAGAAGCGCATGCGCCAGTTCGGTGCGGTCGAGGTGCCCCAGGAGGCCTTCATGGCCGTCCTGAAGCTGGATGACGAATAATGGGTGCCCCGGTCGGACTCTATGTCCATGTGCCGTTCTGTGCCTCCAAATGTCCTTACTGTGACTTCTATTCGTTACGGACCCACGACTCCGCTTTCATGGAAGCCTACGCTGCAGCAGCCGAACAGGTCATGGAGCAGTATGCAGAGGCGGGTCTTACAGCAGATTCCCTATACTTTGGGGGAGGCACCCCTTCGGTTCTCCCGCCAGAACTCTTCTCCCGTCTCTCCCGGCGGGCGATTCACCTCTTTTCCATTCCAGCGCACTCCGAAATCACCGTCGAGTGCAACCCCTCGTCGGACCTCGAGGAATTCCTTCCAGCGGCGGTCTCTGCTGGCGTGAACCGAATCTCTCTCGGCATGCAGTCTGCGGTTACCTCCGAGCGGAAGAAACTGGGGAGAAGGGCAGACACCGAACGGGTAAGCCAGTGCATCGCCCTGGCAAGGCAGGAGGGAGTGGAGAATATTTCCCTCGACATTATGCTGGGGGTTCCCGGGCAGACCATGGAAAGCCTGCAGCAGACACTGCAGTTCTGCATTGATACTGGGGTTCCGCATATCAGCGCCTATATGCTGAAACTGGAAAAGGAGACGTTCTTCTTTAAGAACCGGGAGAAGCTGAATCTTCCGCCGGACGATATGGTCTCTGACATGTATCTTTTCACGGTGGAGACGCTGCGAGAGGCGGGGCTTCTTCAGTACGAAATCTCAAATTTTGCCCGGCCTGGGTACGAAGGAAGACACAATCTCAAGTATTGGCATTGCCAGGAGTATCTCGGTGTTGGGCCTGGGGCCCATTCCTATCTTTCCGGGAAGCGGTTTTTCTGGCCACGGAATCTGGATGGCTTTGTGGCAGGGGAGAAACCTGTGTCCGATGGGGATGGCGGTTCGAAAGAGGAGCAGTTTATGCTTGCCATGCGGCTCACTGAGGGCTATTCTGGGTTTCTCACTCCTGCCATACAGGAGTACATCGCCCAGCCGGGAATGGAACAGTTTTTTCGATATGACGGGAGAAGCCTGAGCTTTACGCCCCGGGGCTTCCTCCTCTCCAACTATCTGCTGTCTGAACTTATCGGACGACTGTAGGAAATCCCTGTAATTTTCCGAACGCCTTCCTTGCGCATTGGACCATACTGTGAGAAAATACTATTGATGCAATGGTGCTTCCCCAGCCGGACTCTGCCCGGCAGGGGAGGCTTTTGTTATTTCTGTTTGAAATGAGGGTAATATCATGAATTGGCAGACTACAGATGAAGTCTTTGAAAAAGCACATGAAATATGGAACCCGAACCGCATCGAGCTCTTTGACAAGTTCGGCGTGCGCATCGCCATGGGCGACCGCAGCGGCAGCCGGTTCCAGGACCTTGACGGAAACACCTATATCAACATGCACAGCAACGGCGGTGTCTTCAACCTCGGCCATAAGAACCCGGAAGTGGCCCAGGCCCTGAAGGATGCCGTGGATATTGTAGATGCCGGAAACCACTATTTCCCGTCCCAGTACAAAAATGCCTTTGTCGAGGAAATGCTCAAAGTATCCCCCGACAACATGAAATATGTCGTTCCGCTCAACACCGGTTCGGAGTCCGTTGACGCGGCCATCAAATTTGCCCGTTATGCCACAAAGCGCAAACGTATCGTCAGCGTGGAGAAGGCTTTCCACGGTGCCACCGGTGCCTCCATGCAGGCCGGCAACCCGAAGCTCGGCAAGTTCTTCAACATGGAGCCGGATGAGCAGTATTACACCCATATTCCGTATAACGACCTGAAGGCCCTCAAGAAGATCCTGAAGAAGAAAGACACCGCAGCGGTCATCCTGGAGACGCTGCCCGCCACCGCCGGATTCCCCATCCCGGATGAGGGTTATCACAAAGGTGTCGAGGAGCTCTGCCACCAGTATGGCGCCCTCTATATTGCCGATGAGGTCCAGTGCGGACTCATGCGCAGCGGCGAAATGTGGGCAGTCCAGAAGTTTGGCGCCAAGCCGGATATCATCGTCACCGCAAAGGGTCTCTCCGGCGGATATTATCCCATGGCCGCCGTCATCATGGATGAGAAGGCTGCCGCCTGGATGAAAAAGGACGGCTTTGCCCATACCACTTCGTTCAATGGCTGCGAGGTCGGCTGTATTACCGCTCTTAAAGTTCTCGAAATCCTGCAGCGTCCGGAGACCAAGGAGAACGTCGACATGCTGACTGACTTCTTTGCCACCGAACTTCCGAAGGTCATGGAGAAACATCCTTATTTCTTCACCGGATTCCGCCAGTGCGGCGTTATCATGGGCCTCGAGACGAGCTTCCCCTATGGAGCAGCTCTCCTCATGGTCTCCATGATCAAGAATGGCGTATGGTGCGTCTTCGCCGACTTCGACAAGTCCGTCCTGCAGTTCAAGCCGAATCTTCTCATGGACAAGGCGACTGCCCAGGAGGTCATTGAGAAGCTCGACAAGTCCTGCGACGACGCCTGGAAAAAGATTCCGGCACCGGCCCGTGCGGCTCTTAAGGCTAAGGTCAAACTTGGCAAATAATTAACAAATCAATATAATATGTCTGGCATGACACCTATGGATTTTTCATGGGTGTCATATTTTTTTTGTGCAATTTTTCTGATAATTTTACACAAGAAAATTTTGGTTCGCCCTTGACAGCAATATTTTTTGTGATAATATTGTCATTGAAAATTATTTGAACGCACGTTCAAAAAATAATGTGCGATCAGAAAATGGAGGCTTGCACAAATGGCAACTAATACCGAGTATTTGAAGAAAAACCGCTTCAAAGACGCCTACGACGTCATTGTTGTCGGCGGCGGTGTCGGCGGACTGTCCGGTGCCCTGCATGCTGCGAAAGCAGGAAAGTCGGTTCTTCTTCTCGAACAGCACAATCTTCCCGGAGGATTCGCAACGAGCTTTGTCCGTGGCGAGTACGAGTGGGAGGCAACTGTACACGAGATCTTCTGCATCGACTATCCGAATCGCCCGGGCCCGACCCGCATCATGCTGGACGAGCTGGGTGTTGACTGGGAAATGCTCCGTGTCCCAGAGAACTACAGTATCATCCTTCCGGAAGAGGGAATTGACTGTATGGTCCCGACTTCCATCCAGGGAGCCATCGACACTATCGAGGCTGCTGCACCGGGCAACAAGAAAGAGCTGACCCGTTACTTCAAAGTATGCCAGCAGTTCTATGAGGGCATCAACTACTTCAATGACACGGTAAACAATGGTACCAAACCTAGCATCAAAACCATGGTTACCAAATATCCGTATCTTCTTCGGTATGCCAACAAGACGGTTGCTGAAGTCGACAAGGACTTCAAGTTCACCGACCGCTGCAAAGATATTCTCTACGCTTACTGGTGCTACCTTGGACCGGCCCTCGATGAGGAGACCATGGTTCAGTGGGCATATGCACTTTATGGCTACATTGACACCGGAGCATATGTACCGGCACATCGCTCCTATGACTTCGTTCTCTCCCTCGTGGATGCCATCCGCAAGGCTGGCGGTCAGGTCGAAATGAACTGCCGCGTCGACAAAATCCATGTCAAGAACGGTCGAATCCAAGGCGTATCCCTCTATGACGGCACATTTATCAAGACGCATTACATCATGAGCAACACGGCCGCTGAGAACGTCTACCACAACCTTATTGAGCCGAAGAGTGAGGTCCCGGAGTTCAGCATCAAGAAGACCAACGCCATGGTCAACTCCTGTTCCGCCATCACCCTCTATGTTGGTCTTAACAAAGAGGCCAAGGAAATTGGAATTGACCGGTATGACTACTTCATTGGCACCACCATGGATACTGCAAAAATCCATGATGACTGGTACACCCTGAATCCCACAGAGTTTGTCTCCGCCATCTGCCTTGACAACGCTGTACCGGGTGCCACCGGCAAGGGCAAATGCCAGCTCTCCATCACAGGCCTTCTCATGGGCGAGGAGTGGAAGAAAGTCACCCCGGAGAACTATTTTAAGATCAAAGACCGCATGGCGAAGGAGCTCCTTGACATGTGGACCTATGGAACCGGCATTGACCTGACTCCTTATATTGAGGAAGTTGAAATGGTCACCCCGGAGACCTGGAGCCGTTATGCATCCGCTTATCAGGGCCAGGTATTCGGCTACGAGATGAGCCCGTGGAACTCTCTCCTCACCAGAAACCTCGCCGCCAAGGAAGAGCAGAAGAAAGAGATCCATGGTCTCTTCTATGTCGGCGGCCCGTCCAACATCGGCCACGGCTACGGCGGATCCCTGAAGTCCGGTGCCCAGGTCATTGAAAAAATTGAAGAAGAGATGGAGGAGGACAAATAAGATGGGAAAAGAAATCAGAGAGCGTTTTCACAATAAGTCGAAAACCATGCTGGATCTGAAAAAGGTCCGCGCAAAGGAAATCGAGGATCAGTCCTCCGCACTGAACTATTTCAACCCGACGAAGGATCTCGCCAATAAGCTTCATCCGGTCTATGTCTTCACGAAGATTGCCTCTATCGTTGAGGAGACCCCCGACATTCGCACCTATCGCCTTGTTCCGGATTTCTCCAAGGGCACAAAGGATGTTCCGACATTCCGTGCCGGTCAGGCTATCTCCATTTTTGCAGAGATTGACGGCAGCACTATCACCAGACCGTACACCCTTTCTTCCTCTCCCATTGATGCCCTTCAGCAGCACTATTGGGAAGTGACCATTAAGAAAGATAATAACGGTTTCTTCACTCCCTGGCTCTGGGAAAACTGGAAAGTCGGCACTGAGGTCAAATCCTCCAGCCCCTTCGGGTTCCTGTATCATGACTATATCCGCGACACCAATGAAATCGTTGCTATCGTTGGCGGTTCTGGTGTATCGGTAGCCAGAACTCTTGCTAGAGACATCATCCAGAACGATCTTCCTTATAACTGTACAGTCCTCTACGGTGCCCGCACCCAGGCTGACCTCGCATTCAAGGATGAGTTCGACAAGTACGACAAGGAGTCTGGTGGCAAAGTCAAGGTCACCTATGTCCTTTCCGATGAGGGCTCCAAGGATTGGTCTGGTGAGACCGGTTTTATCAATGCTGATATCATCAGTAAGGCCGGTGATCCTGCCAAGAAGACCTATTTCCTCTGCGGCCCCAAGGCTATGTATGACTTCCTTGCCGGTGAGTTCGAAAAACTTGGTGTTCCGAAGTTCCGCGTTCGTCAGGAAGCGGTTGGCTCTGTTGACATCACTAAGTACGAGGAATTCCCGAAGGATCAGATCGGCAAGGTCTACAAGCTGACTGTCACCTGTGGCAATGCCCATGTTGACATTGAGGCAAAGGCAGACGAGTCCATGATGACGGCTCTTGAGCGTAACGGCATTGCCATTCCGGCACGCTGCCGCGGCGGTGAGTGCGGTTTCTGTAACTCTCTTCTCGTCAAGGGCGACGTCTTCTATCGTCCGGACGCTGAATACAGAAGAATCGGCGACCTGCGCTTCAACCATATCCATCCCTGCGTAACTTATCCACTGTCCGACGCTGAAATTGAGATTCAGCTCGTTCAGGAATAACAGAATAAGCAGAATATAGGCACCGGCTGTGAGGGGACTCACAGCCGGTGTTTTGATGTCTTCTATTTTAGGAGACCGCTGTCTTGGCACAGATCATTCCGGCTAAAAACAGCCCCTGAGCAATACTGTTTGTCACCTCTGCAATATAGTTCGCCCGGCGCGTCGAAAAGTCGAGCCGCATGCGCAGAACCGTCATGACAACAAGGCCAAGTGCTCCCAGCAGGAAGAACAGCGGGGCAGGAGGGGACTTCAGAGCTTCCCATAAGAGGTGAATCGCCCCAGAGCGATGGTCCAGAAGGACGGCGAGCAGTACGAGCAAAAAACCAGTGCCCATGACGGGACCGAAATATTTGCTCAGTACCGGGATATCTTTTCCGGAGAATGCTTTCACGACCTTCCAAAGCGCCTTGGCGGTTCCAGCGAGGCCCATGAGTACAGCGCCGACCCAGTAGAGAGGAAACGACCACAGAGACCCAATAAGGGAGATCATTGCCCAGAAGAATAGGACGGGGACGCAGTCGAGCAGCGCCATGCCCGGCGTGGCATCTAACTTGGAAATATTCGAATGATCAGACATTGTAATCCCTCCGGCTCCATTGTAGCAGAAAAAATACCGGCTGCCAGCATTCGGCAGTCGGTATTTGTATTCGACCGATAATTAGTCGTCGTTGTCCTTGGCGGTGGCCTTCTCGAAGATTTCCACAACATGCTCATCCGGCTCCTTGGAGAGCAGGGTGCCGATGACTGCACACAGCATGCCAAAGAAGAAGGCGGGCAGGAGCTCATAGACTCCGGTGGGCTTCGTCAGGAAGTTGTACCAGATCACATCACAGAGTGCACCGCCGAGGATGCCGCTGATGGCCCCGACCTCATTGAACCGCTTCCAGTAGAGGGAGAGGAGGATGACAGGGCCAAATGCAGCACCGAACAGACCCCAGGCGTTCTCGACGATATCCATTACTGCGGCGGCACCGGAACCCCGGGCGCTGGCAATGAAATAGGCGATAACAGAGACAACGAGAACGGTGAGACGGCCCATCCAGAGCAGTTCCTTTTCAGAGGCATTCTTATGGATGAGCGGCTTATAGATGTCCTCTGTGAAAGAGGAGGAAGCGACAAGAAGCTGGGAGTCCGCCGTAGACATGGACGCCGCAATGATGGCCGAAAGCAGGAGGCCGGACACGAATGCCGGGAAGTAGCGTCGGATCATATAGATGAAGACGAGTTCCTGCTTGCCGTTTGTGAGGAGCTGCTCGCCCATGACCATCCTGCCGAGATAGGCAATGAGGATAACACCTGTGAGTGCAATAGTGCACCAGACAATTGCCACGGTGGCAGACTTCTTGATCATGGAAGGCTTTTCAATGCTCATGAAACGCACGAGGATGTGCGGCATTCCACAGTAGCCAAGGCCCCATGCCAGTCCGGAGACGGCTTCCTGCCAGGTGGTTTTAAACGGGTTGCTCGTGAAAGCGTAGACCGTATTGTCTGCAGCATTGGTATAGACTGCATTCAGCGCCGTCGGGTCAAGCTTTGTCGTAGCAACAGTGATAATGGGAACGGCAATGACCGCTATGAGCATGAGCATGCCCTGGAAAAAGTCGGTGAGACAGACAGCCTTATAACCGCCGAGGAATGTGTAGAGGAGGATGATGGCTGCGAATATGATCATGGCCACATGGGGATTCATGCCGGGGATAAGGGTGGTGAACACCTTGGTGCCGGCGACAAAGCCGGAGGCGACATAGAGGGTGAAAGCCACGAGAATGACTGCAGCACAGAGGACAGAGAGAACGTGGTTCTTTGCATGGAACCGATTTTGCAGATACTGAGGAAGTGTTATGGAGTCATCCGCAGCCTTGGAGAACTTCCGCAGGCGTTTTGCCACGAAGATCCAGTTGGCGCTGGTGCCGAGCAAAAGACCGATGCCGAGCCAGATCTGCCCCAGACCGAGGGCAAGGACCGAGCCGGGGAGACCCATAAGAAGCCAGGCTGACATGTCGGAGGCCTGGGCGCTCATGGCGGTGACCCAGGGGCCCATTTGGCGTCCGCCGAGGAAGTACTCGGACTCGCTGTTCCCGCTGCTTCGGGTCTTGAAAAAGTAGTAGAGCCCAATGCCGAGCACTACGATGAAATACAGTATAAAGGCGGCTAGCTCCCAATTCATTCTATCGTTTCTCCTTTTCCTTTGTGTGCTGCTTAGCCCCTGCGGTGCAGGGCATTTTCCGCATCCTTGGAGGAAATTCTGTGGTTCCCTTTCCCCTTGGGCGATCCATTCTTTTTCTCAGCAGAGGAATCCTCCGTCTCCACATACGCTGCAATGTCTTCCCGAGTAGTGGCGGAAAACGTGTGGACTGCGTCCACGATAGCAGCGGGGGCCTCCTTCGGAGTCTTTATCCGAATGCTGTCATAGAACAGAAAGACGAGTGAGAGGATGCTCGAGAGAAATGGGATGATGATCAGAACCTGATACGGAAAGTAGACGCCGGAGGCGTCATTGAAATATATGATTAGGAACGTGACGAGCATGATGACGTCATGGCCTATCATGGTATTACATGTGATCTTGGATGGGTACTGAACCCGGAACCCGGTAATATAGAGCAGTACCGTGAACAGTACAAGGACAATGACCGATGCGGCCTCCACGACCTGATAGCCGGAGGTGATGAACCGATAGAACGACCCGGAGACATAGACCCAGTCCAGGTGCAGAACTGCGGAAAACAGCAGAAGAATATCCGCTGCCAGGCAGAATATGCAGGATACTGGTTTGAGCCAGCGGGCCATGGAATCACCTCGAGTTAGAAAATGGAATATTCAGTGCTGCCGGTCTGTTCGGTGCCGTCTCCAAAGACAAAGTCCTTGAGGCGGTCGGATGCCACGTCGATATCAAAGACCAGCGAGGAGCCGGCATTGGTGTACTCGTCACGGTAGAGACCGGACTCGGGGACGGACTTCTGCAGAATTTCATAATTCTTGTAGCGGAGTCCGGCGCCGATGGCCAGGTTCATAAGATTGATGCTGTGCAGATCCGTCTGTACGTAGGGAAGGCATTTGCGGATGGCATTCAGCCGCTCCATAGTGGAGAGACCGGACATTTTATCCTTCACTGCGGAGACTACGAGACGCTGACGGCGGGTCCGCTCAATATCCGAGTCCAGCTTACGGATTCGGCAGAACATGAGGGCCTTTTCCCCGTTCAGATGGACTTTGTCACCGTAGTCGAAATGGAGCTGGTTTCCGGTGAGGGACCATTTGTACCAGGTTCGGTTCAGGTAGCTGGCCTCCCGGTAAGTCACCGGTACATCCACACCGCCGAGGGCGTCAATGAGTTCCTCAAACGCCTCAAAGTTTACCGCGGCGTAGTTGTTTATTTTGATTCTGTAGTTGTATTCAATGGTGTCGATGACCAGCTGGATACCACCCTCCGAGCAGGAGGCGTTAAGCTTGTTCATTCCATGACCGGGGATTTCCACGTAGCTGTCACGGAGGAAAGAGGTGAGTTTGATTTCCTTATGGTGTTTGTCAATTGTGACCAACATCATGGTATCGGCACGGGAGATGGTCTCGCCGGGCCGTGCGTCGACGCCCAGCAGGAGAATGTTTTTCACGCCGGGGCTCTTGCGCAGTGAAATAGAGGAGATATATTGGTTTCCCCTGTGCACTTTCCCGTTGTAGTCTATGGCGCCGAAAATGGCATGGGCTATGATGGCGTAGATGAGGAAGAGTACCAGCAGGATGATGAAAATATTGCGGATGGGATGGCGCTGCTTTTTCCGGCGGACAGCAACGGGCTGCTGCGGACCGCGCCCCCGGGGCGGCTGATTCCGGTAGCCTCCGGACTGGCGGTACTGGGGTCTCGGCGCAGAACGCTGCGGTTCTCTGTGCTGTGGCTGCCGATACTGGGTTCTCTGCTCCGGCCGCTCCCCGCGGTTTCGGTAACGAGGACGTTCCTCCTCCGGGGGATTCTTCCGATTTCGGTTGAAATATACGTCTGGCATGCGGAAAGTTCCTTTCCCATCGTATCATGGCGAATATAATACCGTAATTTTACGCTAGCACATAAAATTTTACAAGCGCTTTATGGGCCGGATTGACTTTTCCGAAACGCCAGTGTAAAATTTTACTCCGTGACCGGGCAGGGCAGCTGCTGGCACAGCAATGTGCGAGAGGAAAGTCCGAGCCCCATAGAGCAGGATAACGGCTAACGGCCGCCGAGGGTGACCTCAGGGAAAGTGCAACAGAGAGATACCGCCAAACCTCCCGGCTTCCCGGGCAGGTGGCAAGGATGGAAAGGCGAGGTAAGAGCTCACCAGCGTGGTGGAGACATCACGGCTATGTAAACCCTATCCGGAGCAACACCGACTTGAAGTGGTCTGCTCGGCCTATACTTCAGAAGGGTGGCTTGAACGGCCCAGCAATGGTCCGTCTAGATAGATAGTTGCCTTAAACGACAGAACTCGGCTTATTACCCCGGTCACATTTTTTGACACCGTACAGGGAGCACCGGAAGGTGTTCCCTGATTTTTTTTGGTTTCGTCTAATAAAATAGGTATAAGACTATATAATATATATATGCGATTCACTTATGGCACAACAATGAGAGGAGGCGGCACCTTGGAACAGGAGTACGAGAACCTGTGCGGCATTACCGAGGAAATCGTCTACCGCAAAGAGGAGACCGGCTTTACCGTCATGGACCTCTCCACAGAGGACGGTGAGCTTGTGACCGTGGTCGGTGTTCTCCCGGATATCTCGCCCGGAGAGGAACTGCAGCTCACCGGCCGCTGGGACAACCACAACAAGTTTGGCCGCCAGTTCCGGGCAGAACTCTGTGAACGGAGCATGCCGAACACTGAGGCGCAGGTCCTGAAATACCTCTCCAGCGGCTCTGTGAAGGGCATTGGTCCTGCCACGGCCGCGCGCATTGTCGAGGCCTTTGGCGAGAGCACCTTTGATGTCCTTGCCAATTCCCCGGAGCGTCTGGCCGGGGTACGGGGCATCTCCATGAAAAAGGCCCAGGCCATCTGTCAGGAGTTCAAGGAGCAGTTTGCGGTCCGGGAAATCATGATGTCCCTGGAGAATCTGGGTCTGTCCTCCACTTATGCCATCCGCACCTATCAGGTGCTCGGTGACGACTCGGTCAAGAGAGTGCAGGAGAACCCCTACCTGCTGTGCACGCCAGAAATCGGTCTGCCGTTTGAGTCCGCCGACTCCATCGCCGCCTCACTGGAGAATCCGCCGAATGAGACGTACCGCATCCATGCGGGCATTTTGCATGTTGTGACCCATAACCTGGGAAATGGCCATACCTGTCTTCCACGGGACAAGCTGCTTCACCCCTGCGCCTCTCTGCTCGGCACCAATGACGACACCATAGACATTGCCATTGACGAAATGACGGAGACGTTTCAGCTCTGCACCGCAAAGCTGCAGGGACGAGAATTCGTATTCCTTCCGTATATCTATGACGCAGAGCTGCAGACGGCACGGCGCATCAAGGTCATGGTGAACTTTCCGCCTGCCGGTTCCCCGGTCTCCGACGAGGACATTCTGAAGGTGGAGAGGGAAAATGGTCTGCACTATGAGAAGAAGCAGCGCGAGGCCATTGTCACGGCGCTGGAGCGGGGCATCCTCATTCTCACTGGCGGACCGGGCACCGGAAAAACCACCACGGTGAACGGCATCCTGGAACTCTTTGAGGAGCGGGGACTCAACGTGGTGCTCACGGCTCCCACGGGCCGGGCCGCCCAGAGAATGTCGGAAATCAGCGGACGGGAGGCCAAGACTATCCACCGCCTGCTGGAGGCCGAGCGCACCGGACGGGAGCGCATGACGTTTGCACGGAACGTGCGAAACCCCATTGAGGCGGACGCCGTCATCGTGGACGAGCTCTCCATGGTGGACACCGTTGTGTTTGCCGCCCTTATGGATGCATTGCCTTTGACCTGCCGACTTGTTATGGTGGGAGACTCGGATCAGCTGCCACCGGTGGGAGCGGGCAATGTCCTGTCTGATATGATCGCCTCCGGACTTCTCCCCGTAGTGGAGCTCACCGAGGTGTTCCGTCAGGCGCAGATGAGCCTCATCGTCACCAACGCTCATCGGGTCGTGGCCGGGGAAATGCCGGAACTGGACCGGACAGACCGGGACTTTTTCCACATGGAGCGCAACAGTGCCAGAAAGACAGCGGAGGATATCGTTGGCCTCTACACGACCCGACTGCCGGCCGCCTATGGCTACAACCCAGTGGAGGACATTGAAATTCTGTGCCCGTCCCGGAAAGGGGAGTGCGGCACGGTGAACCTGAATCGCATCCTGCAGGAGGCGGTGAATCCGCCCATGCGCGGCAAGTCGGAAATCCGGCTCCAGACGCGCACGTTCCGCGAGGGCGACAAGGTCATGCAGGTCAAAAACAACTACAACATTGAGTGGACCCGGGAAGGGGAAGAGGGCAGCGGTATCTTCAACGGGGACGTGGGAATCATCCGCGCCATCGACCGTGCCTCCGGACAAATCAAAATCAATTTTGAGGGGCGCATCGTCACCATCCCCTCGGATAATCTCGGGGATATTGAACTGGCCTATGCGGTCACAGTGCACAAGAGCCAGGGCAGTGAGTTCCAGGCGGTCATCATGCCAATTATCGACGTCCCGCCTCAGCTCTGCTACCGTAACCTGTTCTATACGGCCATAACGCGTGCCCGCTCCAAGATGATCACCATTGGCAGAAAAGCCCAAATTGCCCAAATGGTGGAGAATGACCGCAAGTTCCGGCGCTACTCGGCTCTGCGGGACTTCCTTCTCATGGAAGAATGAAAAACAATATCTCGGAAAACATCCTATCTATCCTGTTTCCTCCACGCTGCCTCTACTGCGGGAAGCGGGTAGAGGTGGGGCTGGACATCTGTGATGAGTGTGAACGAAAGCTGAATCGCATATCCCCACCATACTGTCTCTGCTGCGGAACGTCATTGGACGACTGCACTTGTCGCAAACAGGCTCATGCTTACGGGGAGGTAGTGGCGCCATTTTACTATGAGGGCCCTGTCCGCGAACTTCTCCTGCAGCTGAAATATGGCGGGAAAGAGGATATTGCCCGCTATCTCGCCGGAGAAATGACAAAGGTCATCCGGGAGCGCTTCTTCGGCATCCGGTTTGACCTCCTGACCTGTGTGCCCACCACGGCGGACCGAATTGACAGCAGGGGATACAACCAGGCCCAGTCCCTGGCGGAGCTGCTGGCACCGGACCCGCAGACCGGCCTGCTTGAGAAAGTGGAGCGGGACTACTACGTCCTAAAGAAGCATCCCACCGGGAAAATGCAGCACTTTCTCGGGGCATCCGGGCGCCGCGCCAATATACGAAACGCCTTTTCCCTCCGACCAGGCCGCAGCGTCGAAGGAAAGACCATACTCCTCGTGGACGACATCGTCACCACCGGGGCAACGGCGGAGGAGTGCACGGAAATTCTGCGCCTGAACGGCGCCCGCCAGGTGGAGGTGGCCTGTGCCGCCGTGACCCGGACGAAAGCTTTACAGAACGGTCGAAAAGATTTATTATTCTAACGTAATTATCGGTTTTCGGGAAGGTGAAAACTCTTGCCAGGCATCAATATCGGTATCGACCTCGGTACAACTACAGTTATTGCATATCAAGAGGGGAAAGGCATTATCATGTCGGAACCCTCTGTTGTCGCATACCGAAAAACCACTGGCAAGATCATTGCTGTCGGCCGCAAGGCCTATGAAATGCTCGGGAAAGAGAGCCGCTCCGTCATCGTCATCCGCCCCATGCGGGACGGTGTCGTCTCGAATTTTCATGTGACAGAACAGCTTCTGCGCCACGTTATCATGCAGATCTGCGGCAGTGAAATCTTCCGTCCGAACATCATTGTGAGTATGCCGGGAACCGTAACCAGTCTGGAACGCCGTACCATCATGGATGTCATCCTTGCCAGCGGTGCCGGCAGGGCCTGCCTTATGGAAGAGCCACTTGCCGCGGCCATCGGTGCTGGGGTTGACATCCTGGAACCCTCCGGCGTCATGATCGTTGACTTGGGTGGAGGCACTACAGATGTTGCCGTTGTCACCATGGGTTCCATGGCACTTGCCACTTCTGTACGCTGTGCAGGAAACGCCATCAATAATTCCATCTATAAGTACTGCAAGCGGGAGCGGGGAATTGTCATCGGCGAACAGACTGCCGAAAATATCAAGATCCAAATTGGAGGGGCCATCCGTCGGGAGGGCCTCATTGCCATGTCCGCCAAGGGCAAGGACTACATTTCCGGCATGCCTGTGGAGTTTGAAATCGACTCCGACGAGGTCTACTATGCCATCCGTGAGGATATCCGCACCATTCTCCGTGCCATCCACGACGTTTTGGAGCGCACTCCGCCAGAGCTCTCATCAGATATTCTTGACACTGGAATTATCCTCACCGGCGGAACAGCCTTTATGTACGGCTTGAAAGAGGCAGTGGAGAATTCCACAGGAATAAAGACCCGTGTGGCCGAAGACCCGGTCAACTGTGTTGCCAACGGTATTGGCAGTGTCCTCAGTGACATGGATGAGTACGAGTCCAACGGATATCTCTTTATGGCGCACGACGAAATCAACTATCTTAACGAGGATGAGAAAGAGGAGGAGGCCCAGTGAAAATCCAGTTCACGGTCCCGGAACTCCATGAGCCCGACGGGGGCGCCAGCAGCGGGAATGACTCTCTGGACCGCCGCTATGGCGAACCGGTCTTTGACGCCCTGAACGAGGGCGTAGCGCCCGGCGGACTCACCAACCGCGGCGACATCAAAATGCTTATCTGCTACATGCTGAAGGCAGTCGGTCAGCCGGTCTCCAAGGCTATGATCGGTGAGGTGGTCCAGGAGGAGGAAATTGCCAACTACTTCGAGGCCATGAATGCCATCAGCGAACTGCTGGAAATTGGCAACCTCTCGGAGACCACCGAGGACGGCGAGGAAATCCTCTCGCTGACCGAGCGCGGCAGCAATGCCGTAGATGTGGTCCAGGACGACATTCCGAAGACGGTTCGGGAAACTGCCGTGAAGTCCCTGGTCCATTTTTTGACCCGGGAGAGAAACGCCCGGGAAAATGAGGTGGAAATTACCCGGCTGCCCGACGGCGGGTACAATGTGACTTTTAAATTGATGGACCGTGAATCGCCCATGATGGAGCTCACCATGTATGTGGCGGACCGGGACCAGGCAGAAATCCTCCGGAACAACTTTGTGGACGACCCCGCGAAAGTGTACTCGGCGGTGCTGGCTGCGCTGCTGGTGGAATGAAAAGATAAATATTGGACGCCGGATCAAAGGAGATATGAAAAATGAGTTCCTTTAAAGACTTAAGAGTCGTGGATAACTTCTACCAGACGTCATCCTTTTTCCCAATGCCCACGCTCAGCATAGGAACGCGGAACGAGGACGGCAGCATGAACCTGGGTTCGTACAGCCTCTGCTTCCCGTACTATATTGCCGGAAAAGAGTATTACGCAATGCTTCTGGAGTGCCGGAACAATTCCAACACCTGCCAGAACATCCTGCGGACCGGGAGATGTGCCATCAACTTCATGCCGGATGACAAGAAGACTTTCAAAGAAATGGTCCGTCTGGGGTATCCGGGACCGTCCGCTGAAAAAATGAAGGACTGCAAGTTCGAATTTGAAGATGGACTGGCAGATCCGGCGGACCCGAACCGGCCACAGGTCAACGCGCAGGCTTTCCAGGTCTTCGAGTGTACCTGGGACTCTTCTCTGGAGAATGGTGGTAAATACAAACCCGGTGAAATGGACGGCTACGAGCCCCCATATAACGACTTCAACGGTATTACTTCGAAGTTCGGCGCCCACTTCATCCTGAAAATTGACAAAGTTCTCATCAAACCGCAGTACTATGATGCCATTGTGGACGGCATCACCGAGAAGGATTTCCCTCCAGTTCCGGTCGACTACGGTTACCGTGACTCCAAGAACTTCTGGTACACGCCGTTCCCACGCTTTAAGAAGCCGCATGCAGAGCCCGTTCCAGCACCGAAGGAAGTGGACCTCAAGTCCATTCGCTTTGCTGCCGACCGCTGTGACGACACCGTTAAATTCACGGATGACGCCCTGCAGAACTTCGTCAAGGTCCCGCGTCCATTCTTGAAGACTGTCCTTATGGGCTGTGTGGAGTGGGCCAAGGAGAACAACGTCACGCTGATCACAGACAAAGAAGTAAAAATCATCAACGACAAGCGTAACGCGGAAAAGGAAGCCCGCAAGCGGAAAAAGTAAGCTATAATATTTTTAGGCTCTGCCACCGGCGTGGCAGGGTATTTTCATTCTGGGGGGCGATGCACATGACTCTAGTCCAGGCAACGGATCTTCATTATCTGTCACAGCGTCTTACGGACAACGGCCCGGCGTTTGAGCGTGCAGTTCTGCATGGGGACGGCAAGATTGCCCTTCGTATTGAAGAATTGGCCGAAGGTTTCACGGAGGACATATGCCGCATGAAACCGGAATTCTTAATTTACAGCGGAGACCTGAGTTACAACGGGGAAACCGAAAGCCATAAAGATCTGATCCGGAAACTGCACCGTATGGAGACTGCCGGGACCAAGGTTCTTGTCATTCCCGGCAACCATGATATGGAAAGTCCCAGAGCAAAAACTTATCAGGAAGAAAAAGTCCTTCCGGCAGCGACCCCGACCAAAGAAGAGTTCTTTGAACTGTATCGTTCATTCGGATATGACCAGGCGGAATCCCGTGCACCGGACAGTTTCAGTTATGCATTCTCGGCTGGAGAAAATCTTGTCATCCTTATGTTGGACGCCAATTCAGTCCACTTTAACACGCTGTCCGATGAGACACTTGCCTGGGCGGAAGAACAGCTGAAAAAGGCATCAAAAGTGGGAAGAAAGGTCCTTGGCGTGACCCATGAAAATCTGTTTGCCCACAGTGACCTGATCTCCAGGAACTTCCGGTTGGAGAACGCGGATGCACTGAGAAAACTGTATTTGAAATACGGGGTGCACTGCAATCTGAGCGGCCATATCCATCTGCAGCATATTCAGACAGAAGACGGAATTACGGAAGCGGCGACTGGAGCTCTTTCCGTCGGGCATCTTTCCTATGCCGTTTTGAATTGGGACGGCTCTGTTCTGACTTATCAGAAGCAGCCGGTTTCCGGGCATGAAGACTTGCACCGGGAAGCAGAGCAGATTTTCCCCAGCTCCTCTTATAAAATGGCACGGGCTGTTCTGGAACAGGACAGCTCCTTGAACGGAGAGGAAAAAGACAGAGCATCCTCTCTGTTTGCAGAAATGAATACGGCATATTTTCAGGGGGATCCAATGGATCTGTCTGGAAGGGAACAGGAACTGAATATTTTGAAATCTGCAGGCGGGCAGCTGGGTCCGTTTACTTCGTCCATTGCCCGGGACCTTAATAAAAAAATTGACAATCAGAATGCTGTTATAAGACTGTAGAAAACAATAAGAAAAAGGGGCTGTATCACCTGATACAGCCCCTTCTAATATTATTTATCCCTCTAATATCTTATAGATAAGCGGCTCCTTCTCCGGCTCCTCCTCTGAAATGGTCAGCGACGACAGGTACCGGTCTTCCGCATCCCGTAGAGAGCGCTCCCGCTTCGTGCGTAGGATGGCCAGCGTGTCGCCCACCTGGACGGGCTCACCGGTCTTCTTTAAAATTTGGATTCCGGCGGAGTAGTCTACGGCATCGTCCATGGTCTCACGTCCTGCTCCGAGTATGCAGCTGGCAAGGCCGATTCCCTCCGTGTCCATGTTGGTAACATAACCGCTCTGCGTGGCGCGGATGACCTGGGTGAAGCGACTCGTCTCGAAGCACTCCGGGTGATCCACCAGATTGGAATCGCCGCGTTGGGCCTTGACCATTAGGCGGAGACGGTCTTTGGCGGCGCCGCTTCGGATGGTCTCCAAAGCGAGTTCTTTTGCTTTCTCAAACGGAGTATCAAAGCAGGAGGAGTACATGAGCCCGGCAAGGGTGGTACTAAGTTCCAATAGGTCCCTCGGACCATCACCACTCAGGGTCTGGATGGCCTCGATGACCTCCAGACTATTACCCACATTGTGGCCGAGGGGTTCCTCCATGCTGCTGATAACAGCGGTCATGCGGCGGCCGGCCTTTTGGCCGATACCAATCATGATTTCCGCCAGTTCCACAGCGTCTTCTTTTGTCTTCATAAAAGCGCCGCTGCCATATTTGACATCCAGTACAATGTTCTTGCACCCGGCCGCCAGCTTCTTACTCATAATGGAGGAGGCAATGAGCGGCTTGCTCATGACCGTGGCGGTCTCGTCCCGCAGAGCGTACAGCTTTCCGTCCGCAGGGGTCAAGTGACCGGTTTGGCCGACAATGGCAAGTCCAATTTTATTGACCTGCTGCATGAACATGTCCTCGGACATTTCACAGATCATGCCGGGGATGCTCTCCAGCTTGTCCAGTGTGCCGCCGGTGTGACCCAGTCCGCGGCCGGACATTTTGGCCACTTTACAGCCCATGGCTGCCGCGGTGGGAGCAACGACCAGGGAAGTCTTGTCGCCGACACCGCCAGTGCTATGTTTGTCTGCAGTCGGTCCGTCAATAGGTGACAAATCAAGGATGTCCCCGGAACGTTCCATGGTGAGTGTCAGTTCCGTAGTCTCCTCCATAGTCATGCCGTTGCAACAGATGGCCATGAGCAGGGCAGATGCCTGGGCATCCGGTATTTTCCCGCTGCAGTATTCGTTGATGAAAAAGCGGATTTCCTCGGCGGTGAGCTCATTGCCGACCCGTTTTTTCTCAATAATGTCATACATTCTCATAGGTTTTCTCCTCCAAAGCCCTTGGGGAACAGTTCTCCCAGGGTATGGTGCTCAATACTGCCGGAACTGTCACGAAAGACCAGTCTCATGTCCTCCGGACAGAACTCCGACAACACCTGGCGACAGATGCCGCACGGGTAACAGAACATTTCCGGTTCTCCCTCCCTCGCGCCGACAATGGCGAGAGCGGAAAACTCTCTCTGGCCGTCATACACCGCGCGAAAAATGGCTGTTCGTTCTGCACAGTTCGTGGCACCGAACGAGGCGTTCTCAATATTGCACCCCTGGTATACTGTGCCATCTTTACAGAGCAGCGCGGCGCCTACACGGAAATGGGAGTAGGGGGCATAGGCGTGTTCTCTGGCCTGAGAAGCCAGTTCCAAAAGCTCTCGATCCGTCATTCCAAAGCCACCGCCGTCTCCAGAGCAATTTCCATCATCTGTGTAAACGTCTTCTCCCGGTCCTCCGAGGGGAGGCTGAGCCCGCGGAGCGGGCAGTCGGAGATGGTGCAGAGAGCGAGGGCATTCTTGCCGGCCCTTGCTGCATTCATGTATAACGCAGCGGATTCCATTTCTGCGGCGAGCACGTTGTGCATTTTCTGCCACTCGGCGAGGCTGTGGGAGTCACTGTAAAAGGTGTCTTCGGAGAGGAACTCTCCCACTTTCAGTGGAATGCCGAGCCGTTCCGCCGTCCTGTCTGCCAGTTTCAAAAGGGAGTAGCTGCAGGCAGGGGCGTAGGTGCCTGGCAAATCGTACTGGTCTGCAAAGTTGGAATTGGTACTGGCGGCAATGCCGGCCACAATGTCCCGCAGTTCCAACTCGTCCGAGATAGCCCCGGCGGAGCCAATTCTTATAATGTTTTCCACATCATAGAACTGAAATAGTTCGTAGCTGTAGATTCCGATGGAGGGGATACCCATGCCGCTCGCCATGACAGAAACCCGGGTTCCGTGATAGGTTCCCGTATAGCCCTGAATGCCCCGAACGTTGTTTACGAGTTCGGCGTCTTCCAGAAAGTTTTCAGCAATGAAGCGGGAACGCAGCGGGTCGCCGGGCATGAGGACCGTCTTGGCAAAGTCCCCTGGCTTTGCGGAGTTGTGGGGAGTGGGGGTGTTGCTCATAACTGATGTTCCTCCTTTGCAATGCCGACGATGCGGCTGGTTCCGAGCCGGTCGGCTCCGAGAGCGAGAAATTTTTCGGCGTCTGCGATGGAGTGGATGCCGCCCGCCGCCTTTATCTTTGTATTTCCTTTGATATTCTCTGCAAAGACCTCCACGTCCTCAAACGTGGCGCCGGCGGCGGAAAACCCGGTGGAGGTCTTGATATAGTCAGCAGGGGAGGCGTCGACGATCTGCGTGATCTTGATACGCTCCTCCGGAGTCAGTTCACAGGTCTCGACGATGACTTTCAGGATGCGGCCGCCACAGGCTTCTTTCACCGAACGGATCTCGTTGCTGATTTCGTCCCATTTCCGGTCCTTTACCAGACCGCGGTTGATGACCATGTCGATCTCGTCTGCTCCGTTCTTGACGGCGTCTGCGGCCTCTGCAGCCTTGATGGCAGCCGTGTTATAGCCGTTGGGAAAACCGATGACGGTGCAGATACGCATTCGGTCTTCGACATACTGGCGGGCATCTGTCACATAATATGGCGGAATGCAGACGGAGGCGGTTCCATATTTTATGGCATCATCACAGAGCGTATGGATTTCCTCTGTGGTGGCAGTGGGCCGCAGGAGCGTGTGGTCCACGTGGGAAAGAATTTCATTTATCTGCATGGCAGTGTTCCTTCCTTTATAGGATTCTCTTCCTGTCAATTTTACAATAATACCGATGTGGTCGCAATGGAATCCCCTTTTGTAACGGTTGTAAAGAATGGTTGGGTCTGATAAAATATTTTTGTTATAAACTCATAAACAGGGGAGTGGTCGAGACGAAAAAACAGTATTCGGTCTCTCTGGAAAAAATCATAAAATCCGAGAATTATACTCCGGTCTATATGCCGAAGCCTCCGGAGGAAATTCTCATCAATTCCATGGAAGTAAATCGCCCGGGTCTCATATTGGCAAAATATGACACAAATTTTGCCCCGGAGCGCATTGAGTTCGTGGGGAACTCCGAGTATCTCTACCTTGCCGGTCTGGATGACAAGGAGAGAGAAAAGTCCATTGAACGTCTCATGAGTTCTCATCCGGCGGCTGTGGTCTTCTCGGTACAGGTGGATGACATCTTTATTCAGAACAATTTTGTGGAGCCCGCCAAGTATTACAGCATACCGGTCATGAAATCTATGGATGAGACCTCGTTTGCAACAGCTTCGCTGGTCTCTTACCTGAACGTTGAACTGGCCGACAGGGAGACACGCCACGGTGTACTCTGTGAGGTTTCCGGCGAGGGTGTTCTCATTGTCGGTGAGAGCGGTGTCGGAAAGAGCGAGTGCGTTGTGGAGCTCATCAAGCGCGGTAACCGCTTGGTTGCCGACGACGCGGTGGAAATCCGCAAAGTCTCCAAAAAGACACTGGTCGGCTCTGCTCCGGACAATATCCGGCATTTCATTGAGCTGCGCGGCATCGGTATCATAGATGCGCGGCGCATCTTCGGTATGGGCGCTGTAAAAATGACCTCGAAAATTGATCTGGTCATCTCCCTTGAGGCCTGGGACGAGACAAAGGCCTATGAGCGCATGGGTATCAATGACGAGACCATGGACATTCTTGGCATCCAGGTGCCGCTCTACACGGTTCCGGTCAGCCCTGGCCGAAATCTTGCCATCATCATAGAGACAGCGGCACTCAACAACCGCCTTAAGAAAATGGGACATAATTCTGCGAAGGAACTGCTGAAACGTCTCGGCATGTACGACGATGCCGAACAGCTGGATGACAGCAACGGTGCAGACGACATCTGGCATACGCAGTGACAACGCAATTTAAGGGAGGAAATAAAATGTATAGTGTAGGTATTGATCTCGGAGGTACCAATATTGCCGCCGGCGTAGTGGATTTCGACACCTATAAAATCGTGGGCAAGGCCTCTGTTCCAACAGATATCCCGCGCCCTGCAGAGGAAATTGCCGACTCCATCAAACAGGTCGTGCTCATGGCACTTGTCGAGGGCAGTGTCCTCATGGATGATATCGTCTCTATCGGTATCGGAACCCCTGGCGCTGTCACAAAGGGCGGTGTCGTAGAATTTGCCGGAAATCTCGGCTTTGTCAATACGCCTCTCGGTGAACTGGTCTCCGAGCGCGTCGAAAAAAAGACCTATGTGGGAAATGACGCCAACTGCGCCGCTCTCGGCGAGCAGGTCGCCGGCTGCGGTGACGGCGTGGAGAACTTTATTGCCGTGACCCTCGGCACTGGTGTTGGCGGCGGCATTATCGTCAATAACCGCCTTCTCACCGGCATAAACGGTGCTGCCGGAGAAATTGGCCATGTCGTCATCGACATGGGCGGTGAGGCCTGCACCTGCGGCCGTGCTGGCTGCTTTGAAGCCTATGCCTCTGCTACGGCTCTCATCCGTGAGACAAAGGACGCCCTCATCCGTGACCGGAAAAAGGAGTCTCTAATCTGGAAAATCATCGACGGCTCCCTGGAGAACGTTAACGGAAAAGTTCCGTTTGACGCTGCCGAAGAGGGAGACAAAATTGCAAAGGGCGTCGTTGACCAGTATATCCATTATCTCGGAATCGGCTGTGCCAACCTCATCAATATCTTCCAGCCGGATGTGCTCTGCATCGGCGGCGGTATCAGCAAACAGGGAGACTCCCTTATCAACCCCCTCAAGAAGGTTATTGATGAGGAGCGTTTTACCAAGGGGACGAAAAAGCAGACGAAGATCTGCGCTGCCACCCTCGGCAATGATGCCGGAATCATCGGTGCTGCCCTTCTCTCCGACGAGAACTAAACATGCTTGCCCATTTAACGGGCAGGTACTATAATGAATCTCAAAAAAGCTGAGGAGAAGTGGCCATGTACGAAAATATCCAGAGGATCGCAGAGGAAGCCGGCTGTCTGTGCACCCGGAACGCCCCTCTGAGTGGATACACCACCTTTAAAATCGGAGGTCCTGCATCCCTCCTCATTGAACCGGCCAGTGTGGACTCCCTCTCGAAGGTCCTCCGCGCCTGCAGTGCGGAAGGGGTGACGCCCCTGGTACTCGGTCGGGGCAGCAATGTCCTGGCACCGGACGAGGGCATTGACAATGTTGTCATCGTCATGGGGGAGCATTTCTCAAAGATAGAGTACTGTGGAAGCGAAATGATCAAGGCCCAGGCCGGTGCGCCAGTCATCCGTCTCTGCAAATTCGCTCTCGAGTATAAGCTCGGCGGTCTGGAATTTGCCTATGGCATCCCCGGCTCAGTGGGCGGCGGTATCTATATGAACGCCGGTGCCTACGGCGGCTGCATGAAAGATGTCGTTCTGGTCGTCGACTATCTGGACTATGAGGGCAACCGTGGATCCTGGGCGGGAGACGAACTCGGTCTCTCCTACCGCCACAGTAATTTCATGGACGGTGGCAAAATCATCACTTCCGTCATCTTCAAGCTCCAGAAGCGGGACCCGGAGGTCATCAAACAGAAAATGGATGCCCTAATGGCCCGTAGGCGGGAAAAGCAGCCGCTGGAGTATCCCAGTGCCGGCAGCACATTCAAGCGCCCGGAGGGTTACTTTGCCGGAAAACTTATCCAGGACAGTGAACTCATGGGTAAGCAGATCGGCGGAGCTCAGGTCAGCACAAAGCACGCAGGCTTTGTCGTGAACAAGGGCGGTGCCACCGCCAAGGACGTGAAAGACCTCATCGCATTTGTGCAGAAGACAGTCAAGGAGAAATTCGGCGTCGACATGGAGCCAGAGGTGCGCATCCTTTGACCCGTTGGCAACGTAAGAAAAAATAACAGGCAGGAGCCCGAATCCGTTGAGGAGCGGGCTCCTGTTTTGCTATAATAAAATGACATATTATCGGGAAAAGGGGAGAGTATTATGGATTTTCTGATTGTCACGGGGCTTTCCGGCTCCGGTAAATCCAAGGCCATGGAAATGCTGGAGGATATTGACTACGTCTGCATAGACAATCTGCCGCCGAAGCTCCTGCCGTCCCTCGGCCAGATCATGGCGCGCAGCGAGTCCAATGCCAAGACAGCGGTCGTCATAGACGCCCGTTCCGGCGCCTCCTATACCACTCTCTCCAACTCACTGCAGGAACTGAAAAATATGGGTGTTGTTTATCGGCTCCTCTTCATCGACTGTGAAGATGATGTCCTTCTGAAACGCTACAATGAGACCAGAAGGCGTCATCCTCTGGCGAGAAAGTATAACAACTCAGTAAAAGATGCCATTGAGGCGGAACGGAAACTGCTGGACCCGCTGAAGTCCCAGGCGGACTATGTCATTGACACGAGTCAAATGAAGTCCCGCCAGTTAAAGGAGCGCATTGCCGGACTGTTTGCCGGCAGCATTGACAATACGCTTCAGGTACAGTGCATTTCCTTTGGCTACAAATACGGCATTCCTGCGGATGCCAATCTGGTATTTGACATGCGCTGCCTTCCGAACCCGTTCTACGTTCCGGAACTGAAGGTGAAGACTGGCTTGGATTCCGCTGTCTTCGACTATGTCATGAGCTTTGAGTCCTCCCAGGAGGTCCTGAAGCGAATTGACGCCTTTATCGACTACTCTTTGCCTCTCTACGTGAAGGAGGGAAAAAGCGACATCGTCATTGCTTTCGGCTGCACCGGCGGTCAGCACCGCTCGGTGACATTTGCGGAGGCTGTGTATCGCCGACTGAAACAGAAGGGTATCCGAACCACTGTTATGCACCGGGACGCCGAGCGCAACAGCAGTGAAGTGAAGTCCAGAGGGGTTTGATCCATGTCGTTTTCCAAAAATGTAAAAATGGAGCTCCTGGAGCGGGCGGCCGTGAACCGGGAGACGGGGGAAACGGAATCTCCCTGCTGCCACCACGCGGAGCAGTATGGCCTCTTTCTCTTCAACCGGAGTTTTAGTCCGCGAGAGGTCGCACTGAAGACCGAGCATCGTGCTCTGGCGGAACGGTATGCGGATGACGTCGAGGAGCTCACCGGACACCGCCCCAAAATAGAGGAGTCCGCCGCCGGAAATTTCCGTGTCCGGGTAGAGGACAAAGCCGACCGGCTCAAAATACTGGATGTCTTTGGCTACAGTGGGGAGGAGATCAACCGGAGGCTGAATCGCGCAAACCTGGAATTTGACTGTGACTACGGCGCATTCCTCCGTGGGGCATTCCTCTCCTGCGGCACTATCACCAACCCGGAGAAGGACTACCATGTGGAGTTCGTCATTGCCCACAAAGTTTTGAGTGACGACCTCCAGACCCTTCTCTCGGAACTGGATCTGTTCCCCAAATACATTGGGCGCAACGGCTCTCACATTGTCTACTTTAAGGACAGCGAGAGCATTGAAGATCTGCTCACCTTGATGGGGGCAACGGAGAGCTCCCTGGAAATTATGCAGACGAAGGTCTATAAGGATATGCGGAACAAAGTGAATCGCCGCATGAATTTTGAGAACGCCAACTCCTCCCGGGCATTTGATGCCGCCTACCGCCAAATGGAGGCCATCCGCTACATTACCGAGCGGAAAGGCTTTGAATATTTTCCGGTGGAGCTGCGGGAACTGGCACGGCTCCGGCTGGAAAATCCGGACTACACGCTGAAGGAGCTGGCAGAAAATTTGTCGGAGCCCATCTCCAAGTCCGGCGTGAACCACAGAATGAAAAAAATCCTCGAAATGTACGAGGATATGAAAAAGAAAGACTGACAGGGGGGAGACCGCATGGCATTTACGCATCTGCATGTACATAGTGAATACAGTCTGCTGGACGGCGCGTGCCGTGTCGGTGACCTAGTGGATCGGGCTAAGGAGCTCGGCATGAAGTCGGTGGCAATAACGGATCACGGAGTCATGTACGGCGCATGTGACTTCTATAAGAAAGCGACGGCAGCGGGTATAAAGCCCATCATAGGCTGTGAGGTCTATGTCGCTGCCGGAAGTCATTACGATCGGGAATCCTCCCTTGCCAACACCCGTTACCATCTGATCCTGCTCTGCGAGAACCAGGAGGGGTATCAGAATCTTATCAAAATGGTCTCGCTGTCCTTCACGGAGGGCTTTTACCGCAAGCCCCGGGTGGATAAAGATCTGCTGCGGCAGTATTCCGGCGGGCTCATTGCCCTCAGCGCCTGCCTTGCCGGAGAGGTGAACCAGAATCTCCTGGCCGGGGACTATGAGAAGGCCCGCCAGGCGGCGGAGGAGTACCGGGATATCTTTGGCCTGGACAATTTTTTCCTCGAACTCCAGAATCATGGACTGCCAGAGGAACTGCAAATCCAGCCGCAGATCATCCGCCTCTCCAAGGAGACCGGAATTCCTCTGGTGGCCACCAACGATGTGCACTATCTGCAAAAAGAGGACGCCCGGACCCAGAATATCCTTGTCTGCATTCAAACCGGTAAGACCTTAAAGGAGGACACCGGTCTGGGATTTCAGACG
The DNA here is from genome assembly GCA_900315285.1 of uncultured Eubacteriales bacterium. Classification (GTDB taxonomy): domain Bacteria; phylum Bacillota; class Clostridia; order Oscillospirales; family Acutalibacteraceae; genus RUG420. The sequence goes on from OMYO01000019.1 coordinate 33,081, forward strand.
GAGGAGTTCTATCTGAAGTCTGAGGGGGAGATGCGACAACTCTTCAAGTTTAATCCCGAGGCGGTGGACAACACCGCTAAAATTGCCGAGCGGTGCAACTTCTCCATGGAATTTGGCAAGACGAAGCTGCCCCACTTTACGGTGCCGGAGAGAGTGACCCATAGAGAGTATCTTACTTCTCTTGCCGAGAAGGGCTTTACGGAAAAGTATGGCAGTGCCCCTGACCCGGCCTACCGTAAACGTCTTGAGTATGAGCTGGATATCGTGGACAGCATGGGGTATACCGACTACTATCTCATCGTCTATGACTTCGTGCATTTTGCAAAGTCCCACGGTATACCGGTTGGACCGGGCAGAGGCTCTGGAGCCGGAAGTATCATTGCCTATTGTATTGGGATCACCGACATTGACCCCATGAAATATGACCTGCTGTTTGAGCGGTTCCTGAACCCGGAGCGGGTCTCCATGCCGGATTTCGATATCGATTTCTGCTACGAGCGCCGTGGCGAGGTCATTGACTATGTCATCCGAAAATATGGCGCCGATCATGTGGCACAGATCGTGACATTTGGCACCCTTGCGGCCCGACAGGCCATTCGCGACGTAGGTCGTGTTCTTGACATCCCCTTTAGCAAGGTAGACTCTGTGACCCGCAACATCCCATGGCGGCTTTCCCATGACCTGAATGCGGCCATCCAGGCCTCGCCGGAGCTGCAGAAACTGATTTCCTCCGACCCGGATGTGCGTGATCTGATAGAGAATGCCAGGAAGATAGAGGGCATGCCCCGCCACACGTCGACCCACGCTGCCGGCGTCGTAATAACCGCCGACCCGGTGGATACCTATGTCCCTCTTTCGGGGCGCGATGGAGTCATTGTCACCCAATATACCATGACTCAGCTCGAAGAGCTTGGCCTCCTGAAAATGGACTTCCTGGGCCTTAGGACACTGACTGTCATCGACAAGTGCGAAAAACTTATTCGCAGGACAAATCCGGACTTCCGTGTGGATCAGGTCGACGAGCACGACCCTGAGACCTATGCCATGTTCTCCCGCGGGGAGACAGAAGGAGTGTTCCAATTCGAGTCGTCTGGCCTGAAGAATGTCCTGACACAGTTTCGTCCAACGTGCATTGAGGACTTGACCGCGCTGACATCACTGTATCGCCCAGGCCCAATGGACTCCATACCTACTTATATAGCAAACCGGAAAAATCCGGATCGAATCTCCTATGTGACCCCGGAACTTGCCTCTATCCTGGATGTGACCTACGGCTGCATCGTCTATCAGGAACAGGTCATGCAGATTTGCCGGAAGCTGGCCGGGTACTCCTTCGGCCACGCGGATATTGTCCGCCGTGCCATGGCGAAGAAGAAACACGATGTCATGGAAAAGGAGAGGGCCACGTTTGTGGAGGGCTGTGTCGGCAACGGAATATCCCGTGACGCAGCGGAGTCTATCTTTAATGACATGACGAGCTTTGCCTCTTATGCTTTCAATAAATCCCATGCTGTGTGCTACGCTACTGTTGCATTCCGAACAGCATATCTGAAATGCCATTATCCGGCCGAGTTCCTCGCCAGCCTCATGACCAGTTTTCTCTATTCTACCGACAAGGTCGTGGAATATATTGCAGAGTGCAGGAGAATCCATATCGATGTGCTCCCGCCGGATGTGAACCGTAGTTTCTCGGACTTTACAGTGGAGAACGGAAAAATCCGATTTGGGCTCCTCGCCATCAAGGGAATCGGCCGGGGACTCATTGACCAGATCGTCAGGGAACGGGAGGAGAACGGCCGCTACGAGAGCTTCTATGGCTTTTTGAAACGAAACCAGGGTAGGAATTTCAACCGAAAAGCTGCCGAGAGTCTTATTAAGAGCGGGTCGCTGGATTCTCTGGATCTGAATCGCCGACAGATGATGGTCGTACTGCCCGAAATTATGGAACAGCTCGACAGCACCCGGAAACGGAATGTGGAGGGGCAGCTGAGCCTTTTGGAACTCGCAGGCGGCACGTCTTCTGAGGAACAGGGGGTCGATATCCCGGATATTGAGGAATTTGCTTTTCAGGATCGGCTGGCCTTTGAAAAGGAGACCACAGGCCTGTATATTTCCGGGAACCCTATGCAGAGCTATGAAAAAATAGTGGAGCAGCTGAAGCCGGACAAGATATTTGAACTGGCTGCTGCCCTTCCAGACGGGACAACCCATTACCATGACGGTCAGAATGTGACTCTGCTTGCCATGGTTACAGGAATTCGTGTCCGACTGACGAGAAACAATGCGACCATGGCCGCTGCCCTGGCGGAAGATCTCACAGGAGGTATTGGCCTTACGGTATTTCCGAAGACCTATCAGCAGTCGGGTAGCTTGCTCAAAGAGGGCTCCGTCCTGCTCATCCGCGGCAGGCTTCAGGTGCGTGAAGATGAAAAACCAGGTGTACTGGTCTCCTCGCTCTCGCCCTGTCCAAGTTTGGAAGAACTAAATGCAGAGGGAGGAGAGCAGAGGGCTTCGGATAAGAAGAAGCACCGCCGGCATGGGCTGTTCCTCCGTTTTGAGAGCAAAAAATCCCCCACTGTGGATAAAGCGGATTTGTTAATTGATATCTTTGAGGGCGGTCCCAATATGGTATACTATTACTTCAAGGATAATGGTTCCTACATGAGACGTACCCAAGGGGGAGGCATTCAGGTGAGTGACGGACTCCTCCGGGAATTGAAACGTATCCTGGGACCGGAGAATGTGGTCCTGCAATAAATTGACATTTCGACTGCAACATGCCATAATCTTGTTTCAAGTAAGAAATCCTAAGGGAGGATCAGACCTATGAAGACAATTGGTGTTTTGACATCCGGAGGAGACGCCCCGGGAATGAATGCGGCCGTCCGAGCTGTCGTTCGTACCGGCGTAGAGAACGACATGCGAGTTTTGGGCGTTTATAACGGCTATGAGGGACTCATGTCCGGCGACATCGCCGAGCTGAATCTCCGTTCTGTCTCAAACATCATCCAGCGCGGCGGTACTGTTCTTCGCACAGCACGCAGCCCGGAGTTTAAAACCGAGCGCGGTCGTCAGAAGGCCATTGCCACCTGTGAGCGCTACGGCATTGAGGGTCTCGTCGTAGTCGGCGGTGACGGTTCATTCCGCGGCATGCAGGATCTCTCTAAGGACGGTATCAAATGTGTCGGCCTTCCCGGCACCATTGACAACGATATTGCCAGTACCGAGTTCACCATCGGCTTTGACACCGCTGTAAATACGGTAATGCACATGGTCGATCAGGTCCGTGACACCACGGAGTCTCATTCCCGTTGCTCTGTTGTCGAGGTTATGGGCCGGAAAGCAGGTTACATTGCACTGGAGGCAGGAATTGCCGTTGGTGCCACAACAATTCTTCTCCCCGAGTTTGAGTACGACTTCGACCTTGATGTCGTGGAACGTATGAAATATACCATCAGTACTGGTAAACAGCACTTCATCATCATCGTTGCAGAGGGCTGCGGAGATGCCACAGATATGGCGAAACGCATCCAGGAGGCCACGGGCGTAGAGTCCCGTGCCACCATCCTCGGCCATGTACAGCGCGGTGGTTCCCCCACCGTACGGGACCGTGTTCTTGCTTCCCGTATGGGCAACTATGCCGCCCGGCTTCTTCGGGACAACTGTGAGAGCCGTGTTGTCGGCATTCAGCATGAGGAAATTGTCGACTATGACATCCACGAGGCTCTTAGCATGGAGAAATCCATCGACATTGACCTCTACCGGATGGCACATGAAATTTCCATCTGAGAAAACAGGCTATTGGGGCGAACTGCTGGCGCAGTTCGCCTGTTTTTATCTCAATATTATTTTTGTATTTATATTAATTAGGAAATGAGGAAATCCCAATGAACAAGTCCATGACCATCTTCTATGAGGTGGGAAACAATATCTATGTGAATATAACAAACCGCTGTCCGGACTCCTGTGAGTGGTGTATTCGCAAGGAGACGGATGAAATGGACGGCGAGAACTCCCTCTGGCTTTCCCATGAGCCATCTCTAGAGGAGATAGAGGAGGCCTTCGACAAGCTGGATCTCAGTAAATACGGCAGCATTGTATTTTGCGGCTTTGGAGAGCCCACCGAGAGACTTGATGTTCTTTTGGAATCCGCTAAATATATGAAATCGAAATGTGATCTTCCCATTCGCATTAATACGAATGGACTGTCAGATCTTATCTGGGGCAGACCAACAGCAGAGCTCCTTGAGGGAATCATTGATGAGGTATCCATAAGTCTCAATTATCCGACGGAGGAGGAGTACACCAGAATCTGTCACCCGAAATTTGGCCCAGAGGCCTATGAGGCCATGAAAAAGTTTGCCGTGGACTGTAAAGAGTATGTTCCCAAAGTGATCATGACGGTCGTGGAGGTCATTGGGCCGGAGAAAGTGGAGGCATGCCGCAAAATCTGTGAGGAACTAGGAGTCAACTATCGGGTTCGTGCTTATATTGAATAAAGCATCGTGATGTTGCACAGCTGTTTTCCACATTATGGAAAACTATTATAAAAATTACCGAAAAATCCGTTGACAATTCTTGAAGTGGATGCTATATTAAAGTTGAACAAAGGAACAACATCTTAGAGAAGAAAATAACGCGGTAGCGAAAGAAAGGAATGAGTCCAATGGGCGACAGTGAGGTGTCTGTTAAGTAGGACTTGACAGCTCGGGTTTTTCGTCAGACATAAGAGAGCAAGTATTAGTGTACAAGCCCAGCAAAATAATATGACTGACAGTCCAAGCATGTTCCATTCGTTCGTTAGAGCTATCAGGTTCGAAACTGAGAATTTGAAATAAAATCTGAAAAAAGAAATAATTCGGAAAAGTTAAGTTCCAAATTCATTGGATTAGTTAGCAGACGAATTTGAAAGCGGTGAGTCCGAAAGGAAACCAGAAGTTTCTGACATGACTTTCCAAAGGAAAGCGGTCAAAATAGCAGAAAGGTTTAGGAACTACCGTGAGGAATTTAATTCGAGAGTTCCTGCAGACGAACTTCTCCAGTACGGCTCCACAGAGTTGACCCGAAACAACCCATTCAAGTTGAGACCGACGTAATAGGTCAAAAAATGGATTTTGTGAAGGTGTTTTTCAGGAAAAGAGCTCTGGGAGGTACCGGAACAATCAATCGTCTTAGACAACAGGAAACTTGAACGGAACGGAAACCGAATTCAAGATTATTTAGAATAAAAATTTGTTGCAAAGGGTGAGTCCCAAGTACAACTGAAATTTTGACTCGAAAAACTGAATAGAAGATTAGAACGTAAAGTTATAATCAGTCAGAGAATACGAGGAAAAACTCCAATGTTCTAGATAATTCGGGAGGCAGATACGAAAGTATCTGCCTCCTTTTTGTATTTAGGTAAAACCACTCGCTAGGCGAGTGGTTCCGGATATGTTTTACATTTGAACAGAAAAAATCCTCCTGCTACACTTTGAATGCGGTC
>OMYO01000013.1 GCA_900315285.1 uncultured Eubacteriales bacterium
AGGAACTATTCGAGGAATTTTTAAACCAAATATATCAATCCGACCCAAAGATGAAACTTAATTCGTATCAGTGTTCAAGTTGAACTTGCAATTTACCCAAAATATTCAGGCACTCATTCCGAGTGATTTTCTTGGCCCATGCCCGAAACTTCCCCGGATCCCGAATAGGGGCCCTCCCGAGGCCCGCCAGACTCCGATAGATGATGAAGTAGGACTCCTGCTCCGCATCCTCAGCGTCCTCATTGCTGCTGAAGTAGGAGTGGCATATCTTTTTGATGTCGGGCTCTATGCGGTGGATGAGCTCATTATACGCATTTTGGTCGCCTTTCTTTGCCTTATTTATCAGGCTTTCCCAGTTTTCCTGTGCCATGGCTCCTCCCCTCTTCAGTCCAAAAAATATTTAAGTCCATTATAGAGAAAAGCTTTGCAGGAATAAAGTTTTTGGAAGATGGAGATTAAACTGAATGCGTTTTTCGTTGGTCATATCTAGTAGAAAATCATTTAGGAGGATTCTATATGAAAAACATAGACAGCACCAAATTGTCCTATTGGAACATTGCTGCATCTGTCGTTACCTTTGTGACCGGATTATTGCTGGCAATTTTTTATGGTGGCAATGCACGGGTGCTTCGGAAAATTTATGAGGGAACAGGTCGCATTGGCGGTATGGTTACAGTATTTATTGTAATGCTACTTCTTCTGGTAGCATCCTTTGTCCTTCTCGCCTTCTGCGAATATTTGCAGGGTGATTCTCTCATTCAGAGAAAAAATTTCAACGGGGCATTTCCTTATTTCATTTCAACCTTGGTAAATGTGCTTTTCCTTTCTCTGAATATCAAATACATTTCGGCTCTTGGGCAGGCCATGAAATATTCTCTGCGTGGAAAAATTAGTTGTCAGGACCTCTCTATTTTGGGTTTTCGACTTACAGACTCCCTTAATGGAGATATCAGTATTATTAGCATTGGTCTTCCTATTACTCTCTGCATCATTGCCGGTCTTAGTCTGATTCTTGAATTGATCATTGTCTTCCGCTGGGATTTTGTAAAGGATTATCTGAAAAATCCAGTGAGAAAGCCAAAGCCAGCTCCTGCACAGGATATTGTTATTGCAAAACCAAGTGAAGAGGAAGCGGTACCAGCTGAATCGCCGAAGATTCCGGGACCTCGTTTTTGTCCAGAGTGTGGAGCTCCCTTAAAAGCGGAATCCCACTTCTGTCCCAACTGTGGGAAAAGTATAAATTAAAGGAGGGATTCCATGTATTGTCCTGGTTGTGGCACCGAGATTGATGAGAATCTGTCCTACTGCCCGAAATGCGGCAAAAAAATTAGAGAAACTTCTGTGATCTCAGAAGAACCGCCAGTACCGAAATATGTCGTCGTGGCAAGTGAGAAAAAGAGTAATTGGAAAGAAATCCTGATTATTGTTCTTGCTCTGGCGCTCATTCTTGCTGTGATATTTTCCATTACAGCTGCCATTAGTAAGATGATTTTCTATGATCCCCATTGCTATATCAATTATGATGAACTAGGGAGAATCAAGTCATTTGTCGACAACAGAGCTGGTGCTGTTGGAATCACTACTACTTATAAGTATTCTGGAAACAATACTCTACCAACAAGCATTGTTATCGAAGAGGATGGTGGCGAAGGCGATCAAACAACGGCAACTATAACATTATTTATTGAAGGAGATAATGTATCCAGAATCAATATAAACACGAATGGATCCTATAATACAGAATTCTCTTATCAATACCAGACATTATTTTGATCTGCTATTAATCATGAACTATGGAACAGAAAAAATGCCCCCGACCTCCAATCATTCGGAAGTCGAGGGATTTTTTCAAATTTATTTTTATTCTTAGGTGTTTCTAATGGTAAAGAATCCGCCAATGGACTCTTGACCGTCCGTTTTCGGTTGTCGGAAATTAAAACTAAGAATCCATAAAAAACCGCCCTGCTTCTATCTTTGTGTAAAATGCCCAAAGAGAGGGGCTTTTTTCAGCATTTTGTCTGTCGAATATTCGTACTAAACTTGACAAAAATATCGGACGAATTTTGCTAATCTGTAAATTAGGCAAGATCATCCGTAACAACTTTTAACAACTTTTTGAAAGGCTCGGTTTTCTCGGACAAATTTTCGGCCGTTTTTAACAACTTTTAACAACTTTTCGCGCAATAAGAGCCTGTTTCGCGCAATAAGCGTCGTTTTTCCGAACGAACGATAACAAATCTTTGGTGTAAGAAAACCGCGTAAGTACGTACCTACGCGGTTTCTTTCCTGGTGGAGACGATCGGGATCGAACCGACGACCTCTTGAATGCCATTCAAGCACTCTCCCAACTGAGCTACGCCCCCGTGTCACTTGCGACGCTTTACATATTAACAGATTATCCGGGACAATGCAACCCCCGATTTTTAACTTTTTCTGCATCGCCCAGAGGACATGTGTAATTGTTCCCCCACCCCGGTTGTTGTATAATTGTATTGTATTTATGCCGATTGGGGAACTGTAATTACAGAATCGGCACTATAACGAAATAGGAGGAAACCTGAAAATGGCTGAAAACGTAAATCAGCAGTTTTCTGAGGCGGAGCTGGATTATCTCCGCCTGCTCGGGGAGGAGTATCCAACGGAGCAGTCGGTGGCTACGGAAATCATCAACTTGAATGCCATTATGAACCTGCCCAAGGCGACAGAACATTTCATGTCGGATATCCATGGTGAGTATGAGGCCTTCACCCATATTATGCGAAGCGCCTCGGGTGCCATCCGGGAGAAAATTGACATGCTTTTCTCGGATGAACTCTCTGAGGAGGAACGTGCTACACTGGCTACCCTCATCTACTACCCGGAAGAGAAACTGGAAGAACTGCTTCCAAACATTGAGGATGAGACGGCATTTTATAAGCGGACGCTGAATTATCTTATTGAGATCTGCCATGTCGTATCTTCCAAATACACCCGTTCCAAAGTTCGTAAAGCGTTGCCGCCGGAATACGCCTATGTCATCGACGAGCTGCTGAACACTGACTTTACGCTCCACAATAAACGGGAATATTACGACAATATTATTACCACTATCATCGAGATTGGCAAAGCGCAGGACTTTATCGTCGCTGTCTGTGATGTCATTAAACGCCTCATCGTCGACCGACTCCACATTGTTGGAGACATCTTTGATCGTGGTCCCAGAGCGGATATCGTAATGGAAGCACTCATGAAACACCACAAGGTGGATATCCAGTGGGGCAACCATGATATGCTCTGGATGGGAGCCGCAGCTGGATCGCCCATCTGCGTAGCAAACGTACTTGCAAACTCTATTCTGTATAACAACCTGCATGTTCTAGAGAATGGGTACGGAATCAGTCTGCGTCCCCTGTCTGTGTTCGCCAATGACTACTATGCTTTGACGGACCTGTCCAGTTTCGCCACACGAATTATTGATCCAGAGGAAAAAATCAGCATTAAGCCCAAGGATCTGGTACGTACTGCGCGCATGTCCAAGGCCATTACCGTCATCCTGTTCAAGCTTACCGGACAGGTCGTCATGCGTAATCCGGATTTTGGCATGGAGGATCGCCTTCTCCTGGACAAGATAGACTATGATCGCGGAACGGTTACCATTGACGGAAAGACCTATCTTCTGCGTGATTCGGACTTCCCGACCATTGACATTGCGAATCCGTATAAACTGAGCCCCGAGGAAGAAGACGTCATGAATGAGCTAGTCAGCTCGTTCCGCCAGAGTGAGAAACTGCAGAACCATATCAAGTTCCTGTTCCGCAAAGGCAATATCTACAAAGTCTACAACGGGAATTTCCTGACCCATGGCGGTGTCCCCATGAATGCAGATGGCACCTTCAAGGAATTCACGTTTGACGGGAAGAGATATAAGGGCAAAGCCCTCATGGAATACTGCGAACAGCAGGCCCGCAAAGGTTACTTCTGCGCCGAGGGAACCCCGGGCCGCCAGAAGGGTCAGGACTTCATGTGGTACCTCTGGTGCGGCAAGTGGTCTCCTCTCTTCGCCCGTTCCAAGATCACGACATTCGAGCGTCGACTTATTGATGACAAGTCTACATGGAAAGAGGATAAGGATCCCTATTATGAGATCACCAAGACGGAGGAAGGCTGCGTCAAGATCCTCAAAGAATTTGGTCTGGAAGGTCCAAACTGCCATATCATCAACGGCCATGTGCCGGTCAAGAGCAAGAACGGTGAGAGTCCCGTCAAGGGCGATGGACGCCTCTTCATCATCGACGGCGGCTTCTCCCGTGCCTACCAACCTACCACAGGTATTGCCGGCTATACCCTCATTTACAACTCTCATTATATGAGACTGGCCGCCCACGAGCCATTCAGCGGTACCAAGAATGCCATCAAGAACAATAAGGACATCTTGAACGCCACTATCGTATCGGAGGAGCTTGACCACCGCCTGAAAATCAGCGAGGTGGATCGGGGCAAAAAGCTGCAGAAGGAAATTGACCATCTGGAAAATCTGCTGTATGCTTACCGTAATGGTATTATTTCTGAATATAGTGCCAACGACTAATATTTCATCCGAAGGAGAGCACCATGAAAATTTCGAACGACTCTTTTGAGAAATACGGAACCAGTGGCCGGGTCACCTGCCCGAAGTGCGGAAAAGAAGCATCTCTGCAGCTCATGCGGGCCAACAATGGTCTTGGAATGATGGGAATCTCCATCGCCAACTATAACCATAATTACTTCGCCCTGTGTGAAAATTGCGGTGCGCTCTACTCCCTGGATGAGGACTCCATCAAAAAGAGTCAGAAAAGGGTTGGAATGTACAAGGTGAGAGAAATAGACCCGGAAGGTCTCACCTATCTGCAGACTCTCCCGCTGAAATAAATATTTTCGAATCAAAAATGCCAGGTCCTGAATCATTTCAGGGCCTGGCATTTTTTCATCAAGTTATTTCCAAGATTCGAGGGAGATTTCTCCGGAGTCCAGTGAACGGATGGAGCCGTCTTCCAGCCGGACATTTAAGTGGCCATATGCATCAATATCCTCGGCTGTGCCATGAAACAGCATGCCACCCAATTCAAAGGAGACAGGACGGCCGAGAACCAGAGATTTTTCCCGATATTTTTGAATCATTTCTGGACTGTCCGCATGGTCGCTCCAGTAGAGAAGCCGCTTCCAGAAGACAGCTGTCATCTGGTTTCGATCTACATCCAGTCTGCTGATGGCTCCTGCAGTATCTTTGATATCCTCCGGGAATTCCCGGGTCGTACAGTTGAACCCGACTCCGATAAGAACCGTATCAAAGGGCCCCCCTTCCCGGCTCGCGATGGACTCTGTCAGTATACCGGCAGCTTTTTTCCCATCCACGTATATATCGTTGACCCATTTGATCTGTGAATCAACGCCGGTCACAGCATCTATGGCCTCAATGGCAGCAACGGCAGCGGCCGGTGTCTGTCTTAGCAGATTATTTGCTCCAATTGTATTCATGGAACGGATTAGAGTGAAATAGATGCCAGTTCCTGCAGGAGAATAGAAAGAACGGCCGAGACGGCCTCTTCCTGCAGTCTGATGGTCCGCCACAATAGCAGTTCCATCGGTATATCCGAGTTTTACGAATCGTTTTGCGTAGTTGTTTGTGGAATCGATCTCATCAAAAAAGACCAAGGAACGCTCTGGCACTTCCGGACGAGCGAGGATTCCCTCTCGGCTAAAATCATTTGGCATCGGTGATCCCCTTTTTCTTTCGCAGATCTTTTACGAGCAGTTTTGAGACCTGTTTCTCGAGCTGCGGACCAAGAATATCAACGATGACGATCTTCAGTGCATCCAAAGGAAGGAATGGATAGACACAGGCGGTGAGTGCTGCTGTCAGTGTCGATTTCATGGCGAAAACGAACCAGATGGTTCCAAGTGCGTAGCAGCAGGCTGTGCCAAGAACCATTCCAAGGGTCAGAAATAAATACTTTAGAAAAGCTTTTCTGGGTTTTGAGAGGAAACGGTAAAAAACACCGGTAAATAGAGCTAGAGGGATATATCCAACGATAAAACCTCCCGTAGGACCGGCAAGAACAGAAAGACCGGCCTGATAACCGGAAAATACCGGAAGGCCAACCATACCCACCAGGATATAGACGACCGTTGCTTCCGTTCCCATCCACGGTCCGAGGACAACCGCAGAAAGCATGATGATAAAGGTGCCGAGGGATATTGGAACGCCGCCTGAAAGCGGTATAGAAAGTGGCGCAATGATGCATATCAATGCGGCCATGATACCGGTCATTGCAATACGCCGCGTATTTTTATCCTTCATTTTTTTTGCATCTCCTTCTTTTCTCTCTTGCGGACATAATAGTACATAGGGTTCTCCATTGCCATGACTTTTCGGACACCGACTCCCTTCAGAAGCGGAATCTTCAGACGGGATCTTGTCCAGAAGAATGCATAGATAATCAGAAGAACTGTACTTGCCAGGAACAGCATATAGATACGGAATTTTTCCTGCGGATCGGTGGAAATGTGGATCATCATGTATATCGTACCGACGATTCCAAAAATTTGGAAGAGCGGATAAAGAGGATTGCGAAATGATCGTGGGACATTCTTCATCTTATGGCGCATTATCATGACATCGATATGATCGACGACATATGTTAGCATCCAAAACAGCGAGGATGTCAGGATAAGAAACTGGACAGCGTTGTTGGAGGAGATTCCTGTGGCTTCAATTAGGATAGTGAATCCTCCCATCATCAGGATGACAACATAAGGGGCACCGTGTTTGTTTTTCTTCTGGAAAATTGCCGGAAGCAGCCCTATTTTTGCCATGCCACAGCAAACTTCCGAAACACATCCGATAATGGCATTCTGTGTACTTACGGCAGCAAAGATGGCTACAGGAATCATCCAGTAATGTCCCACTGTACCAAGCATATTTGAAGCATACAGCGTGTGCGGGGAGTTTGAAGCAGCCAGCGTGTTCCATGGTGTATAGTTGGCAAAACCAATGACCATGAGAACCTGGATAACACACATTATGGCAAGGCTCAGAAACATACTCAGGGGCACATTCTTTTTGGGCTTTCCCATGTCTTTTCCCAGCGGAACAATGAATTCGGAACCTATGAACAGCCAGAAAGCGGTCGCTGTGAGAGGAAGCACATCGGACCACTTTGCAGAGAGCACATGCGGTTGATGAACAACTGCCCCAGTTCCCCCCTTTACGGCACCGATTATGCCGAGAACAAACAAAGAGACCATACAGAATGTCGCTACGATTTCCTGCAGCGCAGTGGACATGTTTACTCCGCGAATATTGATGATGACCAAGATGATGGTAAGTAAGACACTATATACTTCGGGAGGAATATGCAGTGGAATAAATTCACACATGACGTTGGCAAACATAGCGCCCTCTGCCGGAGCAGCAAAAATATTACTGATAATATATCCACCCACCATCGTAACAATGGTGACCAGAGGGCCGACCCCTGCCAGAAGATATTGGGCAAGTCCACCGGTCAGGTTCGGCATGATGGCATTGAGCTCCGCAATGGAACCAGCTGCTGTCATGTTGATGAGACAGGTTAATATGATTGCGAAAATAAAGGGGACTCCCACGGCACTGGCACCACTCGCCAGAGAGATAAAGCAACTGGTGGCAATAATCATCCCGACGCCGGTGGAGACCGCACTGAACAGGGAGAGTTTTTTCTGCATAATCTACTCCCTTTTAATCCAGAGCAGAGGGCTGAAGTGCCTCGCCACCCTCTTCTCCAGTCCGGATCCGAACAATATTGTCCACAGGAGAGACAAAAATCTTTCCATCTCCAATATGGCCCGTATACAGTTCATCTTTTACGATATCCAGAAGGGCATTCACCATTTGGGTTTCCACGACCATCATGATTTCGCTCTTTGGACGCAGCTGAATGAGCTCATTTTCATGAATCTGATACTCCATAGCGCCCTTTTCTATACCGCAGCCAAGAACATTGTAGACCGTAAGACCACTCACTCCAATCTTGTTGAGCTGGGCAATGACACCAGGCTTACTAAGCCGCTCTATGAGTCCCTGAAGTTTTGCAGTTCCAGTAATGATTTCTACTTTTGAAAAATTCATTCTGATTACTCCTGAGAAAGAAAGGCATGTGCGGTCTGGCTGAGGCGTCCGGTGGAATCAGAGAGACTAAACATTGTGATTCCGAATGGATACAAATGATCCCTGCTGTTCTCCGGTAAAGCGATGGCCGACAGATCGAGAAGATTACAATGGTTCGTGTAAAGTCCCATGAGACTGTTCGTTTGGATTGGATCTTTACGGACTTCCTCCCGTGTGAACGAACCGCCAGCGGTAGGAAGGACGAGAACTGCATCGTGCAGGATATAGGAGGCCTCATGCCGATACTCCTGCAGTGAATGGAGATCACGGAATAGCTGGGCTGCAGTGTTTTCCAGTTTGTCGCCGGAACGGAGAATCGTCTCTGTGACGGGGAATGTTTTGCCGGGATGGGACTCGACAAAATCTCCTAGTGCCTCCCATCGCTCTGCCACATATGCACCTTCATAGAGGATGAGCGCCGCTTTTTCAAAAAGTTCTGTATCGACAGTCTCCACAGAGATCGGAAGTTTCTTTATCCGTGCAATACAATTGTTCCACTTTTGACGGTAAAGTTCTTCATGGTCACCGTAGAAGCGTGGCTCAGAGGACGGGATGAGAATCTTTTTCGGCAGCGACTTCTCCCCCCAGCCGATTTCACGGGACCATTTGCACTCGGGGTCATATCCCCGCGCGATGGAGTCAACTTGTTCCGCTTCGTCCAGACTGTGGGCAAATACAGTTACGCAGTCCAGGCTTTCACAGGCTGGTACGACGCCGGAACTGGACCATGCTCCGACGGCAGGTTTCCATCCCACCAGAGAATTCAGCATAGCCGGAACACGGCCTGAACCTGCGGTATCTGTGCCCAGAGCAAAAGCCGATAATCCCAGTGCCACAGATACAGCAGAACCGGAACTGGAACCACCGCTGATCATTTCCGGCTGCCAGGCATTATGGACTTCACCGTATGGAGAACGAGTACCGACAAGACCGGTTGCAAACTGATCCAGATTCGTCTTTCCAATGGGAATTGCGCCAGCCCGGATGAGCTTTTCCACGACCGCAGCGCTTTTCTTTGGGATATAGCGGTATGCTGGACAAGCCGCCGGTGTTGGAACACCGGCTAAGTCGATATTATCTTTTATTGCAAACGGTATGCCCCAGAGCGGAAGAGCGCCGTCATCCTCGGGAAGTGAATCGATATAAGTGCGGATCCAATCCATAGAAGGTTTCCAGATAAAGATGGGATTGTCGCCGTATATCTCTGTCCGATGAATGATTTCCTGAATCAGCTCCTCCGGTGTGAGCCCTTCCTTGTAGGCTTTTTTTACATTTTTAATAGTGAGAGTCTTGGGGATATCCATTTTCAGCACCTCATTCCCGGATGGCAGCGAGCAGCTGTCCGGCCTGGACCTGCTCTCCCTCATTGACATATACTTTTTCCACTTTGCCAGAAACTTCTGACTTGATCGGGAATTCCATTTTCATACTCTCAAGAACGGCAATTTCCTGGTCCTCTTCGACATGATCTCCCTCTTTTACAAGCATTTTCCAAACACTTCCGGGAACTTGGGCATTGACCCCTTCGCAGCCATCTGGAATAGTCTGATCTTCCGCAGGGATTTCCGGCTCGGCATCGGACTCGAAATGGTCTAGTCCCTGCTCATGCCATCTCTGACGTTCCGCCTCAAATGCTGCTTCCTGATGTGCTTTGAACTTTGCACTGCTGTCCGCAATACTGTTCAGATACTCTTTGTATTCCTTCAAATGGAAAGTGGTCTCCTCAATCTCGATTGGAAATTCACCCCGCAGGAATTTTTTGCGGTATTCCAGAATTTCCTCCGGAGAACAGGGATAGAACTGGAGCTGATCAAAGAAATTCAGGAGCCATGGCTTACCCTTCTGGAAATACTCTGTTGTACGAAGAGAGTTCCACATCTGGATGGTACGACCGACGAACTGATAGCCGCCAGGTCCCTCCATGCCGTAGACACAGAGATAGGCACCTCCGATTCCGACGGCATTTTCCGGTGTCCAGGGTCGGGCCGGATTATATTTTGTTGTGACCATACGGTGACGCGGATCCATAGGAGTTGCCACCGGGGCACCAAGATAGACGTCGCCAAGTCCGAGGACAAGATATTTGGCGTCAAATACGATTCGCTTGACATCCTCGATGCTGTCCAGACCATTGATTCGACGAATAAATTCTGGATTGCTTGGGCACCAAGGCGCTTCATGCCATACGGTCTGTTGATACCTTTTTGCCGCGAGTTGGGTCTGTGGATCATCCCAGGAAAGCGGAAGCTTGATGATTCTTGAAGGAATCGTGATATCATCCAGAGCACCGAGTCCTCGATTCACCTCTTCGACCTGTTTGACCATCTCCATTGGCTCCATCTCCTCCACACGGAAGTGAACTTGGAGTGATCGGATACCCGGGGTCATATCGATGATCGGGAGATCAGTTTTTTTCAGTGCGTTCATGAGAATCTGTGCCCGGAAGCGGAGTTCGATGTTGAGCTCCATGGCTCCGAACTCAATCAGAATATTCTCCTCTCCATCGAGTCGGATTAAATAGTCTGTTCCGTCCGCTGTTCCTCTGGCTACGACTGCATACTCCGGCGTCAGATTGACCGGCTCAGGAAGGGCAAGACTGCAGAAATCGAAGTTAAGATTTTGTCTCTGTTTCTTGCGCAGTTCTTTGGCCTGCTCGAGAGTCAGAAGCTGGAAATTCACTTCATCGCCCGGGTGGAGCTGACCGAGTTTCCAGAGTTCTTCTTTAGCCAGGGTAACTGGGCAAACGAAACCGCCAAGGCTGGGGCCGTCCGGGCCTAAAAGAATCGGCTGATCACCGGTCATGTCCATTGTTCCGATTGCATAGGGATTATCATGGATATTGGAGGGATGGAGACCTGCTTCCCCGCCATCTTCCCGGGTCCATACTGGACCTGGTCCATTGAGGCGGACGCCGGTACGGGCACTATTGAAGTTGACGGAATAGGTGGAGGTCGTCAAGGTTTTCAGAAACTCAGAGGTCATGAATTCCTCTGTCGGCTGAGGTCCGGGAATAACGCCCAGAGTCCAGGTGTTTTTTATCTCAGGCTGAAACTCCTTCGGGAAGTATGCTTCTCTTTTTATTAAACAGCTATTTGTCAGATGGAGTACATCGCCCGTTCGCAGTGCTCGACCATTATGGCCGCCGAATTTACCGTCTTTAAACGTGGAGGAAGAACCCATCCTCTTAGAGACCTGTATTCCGCCGGCAACCAGAAGATAGGCACGCATACCCTCTTTGCAGGATTTGAGCTTTAATACCTGCATCGGTTCTGCATGGATGACCTTATAGCGCGGGACCGGCTTCTTGTCCAAAGTCGCTTCCATATCGGCTCCCGTAAGGACAAAACTTACTGCGGTACGGAAACGGTAGGATCCTCCGCGGAGTGTCATCTCCAGACCAGCTGCCCCCTCATCGTTGCCTAAGAGCAGGTTTCCAATTCGGAAGCTGTAGTTGTCCATAGGACCGCACGGCGGGACACCAACGGTCCAGTATCCGATGATTCCGGGATAATCCTGTACTGTGGTCTGAACTCCGCCGTCGAGAACCTCAAGTGCCTTTTCCTCTGGGGCGAACCCGTCCAGCATCTTGGTATAGAGTCTGGCTTGGATATAGTCCTCCGTATGCAGAAAAGCCTGAAGATATTCCATATTATTTGTGACACCGTAGAGGACAGATTCATCCAGTACGTCCCACATCTTATGGAGAGCCTCATTGCGGTCCTTGCCATAGACGATGAGTTTCGCAAGCATGGGGTCATAGAGTGCGGTGACCTCGATATTGTCCCGGATCCAGGTCTCAATTCTTGCCTTATCAGAAAATTTGACCTCATCAATCTTTCCTCCGCCTGGACGGAAATTGTTGACGCAGTCCTCAGCATAGACTCGGACCTCCATGGCATGTCCCTTTGCTTTCAGCGGAAGGTCCTCAATGCCGTGGAGTTCTCCAGCGGCCTCTTTGACCATCCACTCTACCAAATCGACTCCCATGACCTCTTCCGTAATGCCGTGCTCAACTTGAAGCCGGGTATTCACCTCGAGAAAATAGAACCCCTCCGACTCTTCGTTGTAGAGAAACTCGACGGTTCCTGCATTTCGATAGGAAGCTGCTTTTGCCAGACGCTTTGCTGCGGCATGCATATCCTTTCGGACATGTTCCGGGAGATTCGGAGCAGGAGATTCTTCGACAACTTTCTGATTGCGGCGCTGGACAGAGCAGTCACGTTCTCCGAGAATTGCCACCTCTCCCTCTTCATTTCCAAAAATTTGGACCTCTACATGACGTGCTTTTGGCACATATTTTTCCAGAAAGACTTCAGAGTCATTGAAGTTGGCCTGGGCAAGATGACGAACCTCGTCATAGTCGTGACGCAGTTCTTCTTCATTATTGCAGATTCGTATGCCAATACCGCCACCTCCAGCGGTGCTCTTGATCATGACCGGATATCCAATTTCAGCTGCTTTTTCCACAGCTTCATTCAGGCTTTCCAGAAGTCCGGTTCCGGGAAGGAGCGGAACATCGGCACTTTCGGCAAGGGCTCTTGCAGAGTGTTTCAGACCGAAGACCTTGATTTGCTCCGAAGTTGGTCCGATGAAACGGATGCCTTTTTCCTCACAGGCAGCGGCGAAATCCGTATTCTCACTTAGGAAACCGTATCCCGGGTGTACTGCCTGAGCACCAGTGGCTACCGCTGCTTCCACAACTTTATTGATATCGAGATAGGTATCTTTTGCGGGACCGTCTCCTAGGCAGACAGCTTCATCGGCATTTGTAACATGCAGGCTGTCCTGGTCCGCCTCAGCATAGACGGCTACACTCTTGATTCCCATCTTTTTCAGTGTTCGCTCAATGCGGACTGCAATGGCTCCGCGGTTGGCGATCAATACTTTTGTAAACATTGTCGATTCCTCCAAAGTAAGATCTATCAGCTGCCCCATTGCAGTCAATAGGATATTGTTTTAGTCGTCCCAGATGGAGAGACGGACCGGAGTTGGATTATAGGCGTTGCAAGGGTTGTTGAGCTGCGGACAGTTGCTGATTAGGATGATGACATCCTCCAGAGCCTTCATCTCGACATAATTGCCCGGTGCGGAGACACCGTCATCAAACTTAAGACCGCCCTCTTTTGTAACCGGGACATTCATAAAGAAGTTGATATTTGGAGCAAGATCTCTTTTTTGAATACCAGAATCGGTATGATTCGCCATCTGGAGCATGAAGCTGTCCCGGCAGTTATGCATATAGCGCTTTTCTCTGGCATAACGGACGGTGTTGCTCTGAGAAGAGCAGCAGCCTCCAAGAGTGTCATGCCGGCCGGTCTTATCAGCAGTAATTTCAAGAAGCGCTTTTCCGTCTTCTGCACGAAGGATGGAACCAGTGGTCAGATAGATGTTTTTCTGAGCGACAATCGTCTGAACGGCACTATAATGGTTTTCAATGTTAGCCGCATCATAAAATGTAGTATCTACAGCCTGATTGCCTTCCATATCGGTGATTCGGAAAGACTGGCCTTTTTTCAATGGATGCATCCAGCCATAACCGGCCTCCAGGACCTCGCTGTATACGGCATCTTCTATTTTGAGTTTGCTTTCTTTTTCAATGAGTCCGTACATATTTGATATCCTCCATTAACCAAGCAGATTGTTGTAATCCCACGTATTTTCAAATGCGCGGTAATTTTCTTCGCGGAAATTGACACAGTAATCGGTAAGATCAACCGGTGGTGCGTCATAGACTTCCATGGTGACCGGTACGGACGGGTAATCGGTCGAAGGGTCGAGCGGGTTGGGTGTGTTTGAGATAATGATGATTACGTCCATCTCTGTACGAAGTGTAACAGTAGCTCCCTCTTTACAGTGCTCTGTATCGTAATGCATACTGCCATCTTCCTCGACATAGACTTTGGAGAAGAGGTTGACACAGGGTACGAGATCCCGTGTGTCCATGTTATTGCGAACCAGCTCAACTTTGAAATTCTCCTCGCCGCAGCGGTAATAGTCATTTCCCTGATGCTGATAATTTGTTTTTCCGTACTTCTCGTCGGTCAGTTCTCTTGAGGTATATCCGGATATGCTGTCATGCCAGCCAAGACTGTCCTGGACAATGCTGGCAAATACGCGTCCATTATCACTATAGAGAACGTTTCCTTTGGTGAGATGAGCTGTGAACTGTCCTTTCAGTGTATCCGGCATGTTATAGCGTTCAGAAGTATCTCTCATGTTGTACATGAGAATGGATACATTGGCGTTGTCTCCCAGTGCCTTAAAATGGATGTACTTCCCTTTTCCGATGGTACCGGACCATTTTTCTCCGGGACGGAAATACTTTTCAAATTTTTTCTGCATAAAGATTCCTCCTCTGAAAGAAAAACGGCAAGGACGGACGGGACTTCATTGCCCCATCGACATCCTTGCCGTGTCTAAATCTGTTGTCACTATTATTCCATTTCGGTTAGACTTCCTCAATTGTCCAAAACGGCGATATTTTTGAGAAAAGGGTATCCATAAGTTCTATTACTCCCTTCTTTTTTGCGAAAAAATGACCGGCTCTGGTCAAGCAGAGTCGGTCATTCGAAGAAGGATCAGAATTTATATATCCGGTTTAGCAGCTGTGTTCGGCTGCTTACATTTGTCTTTTGAAATAGATTATAGATATGTTTTTTAACTGTAGATGTACTAATGACAAGTTTGTCACAAATTTCCTGATTCGAGAGTCCCTCTCCAATCAGTTCCAATATTTCGAGTTCCCGAGGGGTCAAATCATAGTTCTCGGCGGCCTGTTCAAGATATTGTTTTGCCGCCATCCCCTGCCTAGAGTGGTAGACTGTATTATGTACCATGTTTTCAAGATGATTTTTTAATACATCGAGGATAAACATCTCCTTATCGGTGAAATCCCCATTTTCGTTATTTCGAAACAAGTTTAGGATTCCAAGAACACGCTGATTCCGAATCAGCAGAATGCCACAGCCATAGGGAATGCCCTCTGGTTTCAAGAATTTCTTGAAAAATTCCGTGGATTTCCTGATGTTTTCTTCCAAGATATCTGTATCACGATACACAGTTGTATCCACGGAGATTTCATAGAGAAATTTCAGATAATCCTTATCATAGAACTCATCTAAATATCTCTGTTTCGTCTCCTCTCCCATTCCCCAGAAATAGGAATGTTCCCGATCCACCTGCTGTTCTGTATCTAGAAGGCAGAAGTAACCTTGAGAAAAGGGAATCAGCATTCGGAAGACCCGCATCATTTTATAAGCTAGTTCCTCCAGGTCATTAATTGAGTAGAGTTCCAGAAGTATTCGGTTTATTTTCATCCACTCTTTTTCGCTAAGCATGCCATATCACCCCTTATATAATAATGTAACTGGGATATCTTGATAGTAAAATTAGGACAACTAGGGAAAAAATTACGGCACCGGAAACCGGTGCCGTATCTATTCTGGTAAATTTGAATTTTGTATGCTTATTCGCCAAAATATCTCTCAAGAAGGCCCTTGAAAGCTTTGCCGTGGCGGGCCTCGTCACGAGCCATCTCGTGGACGGTGTCGTGGATGGCGTCAAGATTAGCGGCCTTAGCGCGCTTAGCAAGGTCAGTTTTGCCCTCAGTAGCGCCATACTCAGCTTCTACGCGGACTTTGAGGTTTTCCTTCGTGGACGGAGAAACGACCTCACCGAGGAGCTCAGCGAAACGTGCAGCGTGGTTAGCCTCTTCATAAGCTGCCTTCTCATAGTAGAGACCTACCTCAGCATAGCCCTCACGGAAAGCGGCGCGGGACATGGCAAGATACATGCCTACCTCAGAGCACTCACCCTCGAAGTTGGCGCGGAGATCAGCCTTGATGTCCTCCGGGACATCACTGGCAATTCCGATAACATGCTCGGAAGCCCAGTTGTCATCTACGACCTGCTCTTTGAACTTAGAAGCGGGAGCTCCGCATACCGGACATTTGAAGTCAGCAGGAAGAGACTCGCCCTCATAGACATAACCGCATACAGTACATACAAATTTTTTCATGTTGATTACCTCCAATGGTATAGATGATAATATTATTATAGGTTATTTCTTCAGACAATGGGGACAAGTTCCGTAAAAAACGAGAGAATATGCATTGATCTTGCCATCTTTATATTCTCTTGCCTCATCGTCTATACCCTGGATAAGCGGGAAATCCAGGTCATAAAGTCTGCCGCAGGTGTTACAATAGAGATGATAATGCTGCTCTACCTTGGCATCAAAGTGGTCAGACTTGTCAATGGAAATGGTCTGAATTTTTCCCTGTTCAGTCAGTGTGTGAAGATTCCGGTAGACAGTGGCAAGACTGATACTGGGCATCTTGGGTTTCAAAGATGCATAGACCTCTTCTGCCGTGGGATGATCGGTTCGGGAACACAGATTGGCGTAGACCGCCTCACGCTGCATACTTCTTCGAGCCATGTGATCTTCTCCTTCCTGAATGGGAATCATTCCATAAATGATTTTGAGAACTGTTATCATTTATGATTCTTATTATAACGGTCTGTTACGCAAAATCAAGGGGTTTGGGTAAAATAATTGAAAATAATTATTATTTATTTTTATAAAGGAGAAACGCTATGGGAAATATCGTAGTTGGACAGTCCGGTGGTCCCACCGCCGCCATCAACTCCAGTCTCACCGGTGTCATCAAGGGAGGCCTCTACTTCAACGTCCCTAAAATCTATGGAATGCGAAACGGTATTGAGGGCTTCATGAAAGGAGACATCATCGACCTAAAGGATGCATTTCCGAACTATGAGGGTCTCTCCGTTCTTCGCCGTACCCCTGCAAGCTTTCTTGGAACGTGTCGCTATAAACTTCCACCCTGTGAGGGAAATGAGGAAATATATGAGACCATCTTCCAACGTATGGAGGAAAAAGATATTACCGCCCTACTCTACATCGGTGGAAATGACTCCATGGACACCATTCAGAGCTTGAGTGACTATGCTGCGTCTCATGGAAAACCCCAGCGTTTTATTGGAATTCCCAAAACAATAGATAATGATTTACCTGTCACAGACCACACCCCAGGCTATGGTTCTGCTGCTAAGTTCATTGCTACCATGACAAAGGAGATTATCCGAGATACAGAGAGCTTTGGCGGAAGCAAAAGCCCAAAGATCTCCATTGTGGAAATCATGGGCCGGAATGCAGGATGGCTGACAGCTGCCTCCGCCCTCTCCCGTGCTAAGGACTGCGTTGGGCCGGATCTCATCTATTTCCCAGAGCTTGATTTTGACAAGGATGACTTCCTGTCACGGGTAGATGCCCTTGCAGGAAAGAAGAAATCCATAGTCATCTGTGCTTCCGAGGGCATCCACGGAAAAGGCGGTGCTCTACTCAGCGAGGATTCCGCTGGTCTTGATGCCTTTGGTCACAGTCAGCTCTCCGGTGCTGGACGGGTTCTCGGTGACATGATCAAAAACGGGCTTGGTCTGAAAAACCGCACTATTGAGTTCTCCATTCTCCAGCGCTGTGCCTCCCATCTGGCATCCGGCACGGACATTGATGAGGCCTTTAATGTTGGTTTTGAGGCCGTTCGGGCCGCAGAGAATGGTGAGACCGGCCGCATGATCACCATCAATGTGGAGCAGAGAGAGCCGTACATCGCAAACTATAAAGCAGCGGACATTCACGGTATCGCCAATGAGGAGAAGCGTCTTCCCCTCACCTGGATTACGCCGGATGGTGTCAATGTCACCGACGAATTTCTGGAGTACGCCCGTCCCCTCATTGACGGCTACTGCTACCCTCATTATGCAAATGGCGTCCCGAAACATGTGACACTTTATAATGCAAATATGGAAGAGTCCGGGAAAATAGAATAAATTTTTCTAAAAAAACTCCCCTGCCAGATATGGCAGAGGAGCTTTTCTGCTTAGAAAAATTTTATTCCATAACAATGAGGAGCTGATCTTTTTCCACGAAGTCACCAACAGAGACATTGATTTCTTTGATGACGCCACTAATTGGAGCATTGATTGTCTGTTCAACTTTCATGGATTCAAGAGTAACTATTGGTTTATCCTTAGTAATGGAATCTCCAACAGAGACATGGATGTCTTCGATTTTTCCGGGAGCATTTGCTTTGATTTCCATAGTGAATCCGCCTCCTGTTGCTAGGATATATTTTTCTAAAGTATAGCCTATCCACGGGTGGTTATCAATAGAACAAAAGGCTGATTATTCCCCGATGAGTCCAAGAAGTACATGGAGACCCGCATCAATTTCCTGCGGGAGAATGGTGAGCGGCGGCAGCAGACGGAGGACATTTCCGCCGGCTGTCAGAGTGAGAAGGCCGCGATCCATGAGGGACTTGGCCACGTCGCCGTTCTTGAGACCTGCAAGCTCAATTCCAATCATGAGGCCTTTGCCGCGGACAGCGCTGACAAAGGGAGATACGTTACCAACGATCTGGCTCATGATATACTTGCCTTTTGCCTCAACGTCTTCCAGGAACTTGTCATCCATGACGGAGAGAACGTAGTTTGCAGCAGATGCTACGACGGGGTTGCCGCCAAATGTGGAGGCATGGGTTCCGGATCCGAGGACATCCTGGACTTTCTCGGAGGCCATAACACCGCCCATGGGAAGACCACCGGCAATGCCCTTAGCGAAAGAAGCGGCGTCCGGCATGATGCCATAGCTCTGGAATGCGAAGAGCTTACCGGTACGTCCTACACCAGTCTGGACCTCATCGACAAGCATGAGAACGTCATTCTCGGTGCAGAATTCGCGAACCTGCTTGACATACTCCTCGTCTAGCGGACGGACACCGCCCTCGCCCTGAATAAGCTCTATCATAACGGCGCATACGTCGTCACCCATGACATTCTTCAGATCGTCCATGTTGCCGGCCTCTGCATAACGGAAGCCCTCGGTGAACGGGAAGAAGTAGTTGTGGAAGACATCCTGGCCGGTGGCGTTCAGGGTCGTAATAGTACGACCGTGGAAGGAGTCTTTCAGAGTGATGACCGTGGAACGTCCTTCGCCGTATTTATCATAGCTGTATTTTCTGGCGAGCTTGATGAGTCCCTCATTGGCTTCTGCGCCGGAGTTGCCGAAGAAGACCTTTGACATTCCAGTACGCTCGCAGAGAGTCTTAGCAAGCTGTGCACAAGGCTCTGTGTAATAAAGATTCGACATATGACCGAGCTTTTTGGCCTGCTCATAAATGGCCTCTGCCCAGCCGGCATTGCCATATCCCAGGCAATTTACGCCGATTCCACTGGTGAAGTCAATGTACTCGTTTCCCTCGAGGTCATAGACTCGGGCGCCCTCGCCGTGGTCGATGGTAATTGGAAAACGGTTATAGGTATGCATGACATAGGTGTCATCCATGTTTTTCAGTTCTTCGGAAGTCATTTGTTATTGTTCTCCCCTTTCCAGATCATGGTTCCAATGCCGCGATGGGTCAGCATCTCAATAAGAATGGCGTGCGGAATACGGCCGTCAAGAATATGGGTTCTCTTTACGCCGTGCTCCAGAGCATCGGCGCAGCACTCGACCTTTGGGATCATTCCGCCAGAGAGGATACCGTCCTGGCGGAGATATGGAATTTCACTGGGAAGAATTTGGCGGATGAGCGTGTTCTCATCTTTCGGATTCCTAAGTACTCCACGGACATCGGTCATGAGAATAAGCTTTTCTGCGTGAACAGAGGCGGCAATTTTTGCCGCAGCAGTATCCGCGTTAATGTTATAGCATTTATTTCCATCAATGCCCTCAGCTACGGTCGAAATAACCGGAATGACGTCGGACATAAGTGTTGTTCCGATGATGGTGGGGTCAATGGCCGTAATCTCTCCGACAAGGCCATAGTCAATACCATCCCCCTTATCCAGCTTTTTTGCCTGAATAAGATGGTCATCCATACCGCAGATCCCAATGGCATGGGCACCGCGGGTGTTGATCATATTGACAATATTCTTATTGACCTGTCCGCAGAGAACGGCCTGTACCACATCCATGGTGGCCTGATCCGTGTAGCGAAGACCATTGATTTTTTTCGTCTTGATACCGAGTGCTTCGGTCATTTTGTTGATGGCAGGTCCGCCACCGTGAACAACAATGACGCGGACACCGACCAGCGACAGCATGACGATATCCGAGGTCACAGCCTCCACGAGCTCGTCGGAGACCATGGCATTTCCGCCATACTTTACCACAATGGTCTTGCCATAGTATTTCTGGATATACGGAAGGGCCTCAATGAGGGTGGAAGCCCGATCCTGCAGTGAAAGATCCATTTTCGCGTTCCTCCTCAAGTTCGGTAGTCGCCGTTGATTTTCACGTAATCATAGGTAAGGTCACAGCCCCAGCAGATGGCCTCTTCGTTCCCCTCTTCGTTTAGATCAATATTAATGATGATCTCCTCTTCCGCCAGGACTTTCGAGGCAAAATCCTCATCGAAGTCCAGACCTCTTCCGTTCTTGCAGACCGGAAGGTCTCCGGATTTTGAGGAGAATGTGATGTCTGTCTTGGAGGGGTCAAAGTCAGCACCGGAGTAACCAGCGGCGCACAGCACACGACCCCAGTTGGCATCGGCGCCGAAGATGGCTGCCTTCGTCAGTGAAGAGTTGATGACGCTCTTGGAAATGACCTCAGCCTTATCTTCGCTGTCTGCGTTGTGGACACGGCAAGTGATGAGATGAGACGCTCCCTCACCGTCCGAAGCCATGAGGCGGGCAAGATAGGTGCAGATTTCTAGCATGGCGGTCAGAAGAGAGTCATAGTCTTCCCCTTCAGCTGTAATCTCCTCGTTTCCGGCTTTGCCGTTTGCCAGAATGACGCAGGAATCATTGGTCGACATGTCCCCGTCAATGCTTATGCGATTGAAGGTCTTTCGTACCGTCTCCTTCAGTGCTTTCTTCAGCATTTCGGTGCTGACAGCGGCGTCTGTCGTCAAGTAGCAGAGCATGGTTCCCATGTGCGGGTGGATCATGCCGGAGCCCTTGGTAATTCCACCGATATGGGCGGTTTTTCCTCCCACCGGGAACTCCACGGAGATTTCCTTTTTAACCGTGTCCGTTGTCATAATGGCACGGGCAGCAGCGTCGGAACCATCTTTGGAGAGACCGGCTACCAGCGTAGGGATGGCTTTCTCAATAGCCTCTACATTCAGCCTCATACCGATGACGCCCGTTGAGGAGACGATGACATCTTCCTGACGGACCGGCAGTGCATTGGCGAGCGCAACGGTCTCGCGTTTGGCTGTCTCCTGTCCTTCCGGGGCACAGGCATTGGCGATGAAGCTGTTTGCAATAATTGCCTGAGCCTGGCCGTCTTTCAGCTGTTCAATATCCAGCATGACGGGATCCGCCTTGACGCGGTTTGTCGTAAAGACTCCGGCGGAATGACAGGGCACATCGGAGTAAATGAGTGCCAAGTCATTCCGGTCCGGCATGGAGGTCGGTTTGATTCCTGCGTGCATGCCAAATGCAGTGAATCCCTCTGCGGCACAGACGCCGCCGCTGATATGTTTCATGATAATGATCTTCTCCCTATTTTACAGGTCTAATTTTTTATAGAAGTCCGTTCCCTGGAATGTAGCAAAGTAATCTTTCGGGGTCTCAGCGCGACGGATCATGTCGACGCTTCCGTCCT
This sequence comes from uncultured Eubacteriales bacterium, assembly GCA_900315285.1. Classification (GTDB taxonomy): domain Bacteria; phylum Bacillota; class Clostridia; order Oscillospirales; family Acutalibacteraceae; genus RUG420. Next base: position 21,792 of record OMYO01000013.1, read on the forward strand.
CCTTAAGAAGGAGCTCAGCGCATTTGAGCTTGCCGTTGTAGTTGTAACCCATGGAGTAACCATGGGCGCCGGCGTCATGGATGAAGAGATAGTCACCCATGTCAATTTTCGGAAGTGCACGGTCAACGGCGAACTTGTCGCTGTTTTCGCAGAGGGAGCCGGTGACATCATAGGTGTGGTCACAAGGAGCATCCTCTTTACCGAGAACGGTAATATGATGATAAGCGCCATAAATAGCAGGACGCATAAGGTTAACGGCGCAGGCATCTACGCCGATATACTCTTTATAGATGTGCTTCTCATGAATGGCCTTCGTGACAAGGGCACCGTAGGGTGCGAGCATGAAGCGGCCCATTTCGGTGTAGATTGCTACATCGCCCATACCGTTGGGAACCAGGACGTCATCATAAGCCTCATGGACACCTTCACCGATAACGGCAATGTCATTCGGGGTCTGGGACGGCTGATAGGCTACGCCGACGCCGCCGGAGAGGTTGATGAAGCGGATATCTGCTCCGGTCTCCTTATGAAGACGGACGGCCAGCTCGAAGAGCTGTCTGGCGAGTTTCGGATAGTACTCATTGGTGACGGTATTGCTGGCAAGGAATGCATGGATGCCAAAGTGCTTGACGCCCTTCTCCATGAGGGTCTTGAAAGCGGATTTCATTTGGCCCTCGGACATTCCGTATTTGGCGTCTCCGGGGTTATCCATGATACCGTTGGACATCTGGAAGACTCCGCCGGGATTGAAACGGCAACTCATGGTCTCCGGCAGTTCACCGCCGCATGCCTTTTCGCAGAAGTCGATATGGGTAATATCATCCAGGTTGATGATGGCGCCAATCTCCTTGGCATAGGTATATTCCTCAGCGGGAGTGTCATTGGAGGAGAACATGATGTGGTCTCCGTCCAGATCCAGTGCCTTACTGAACATGAGCTCCACTTTAGAGGCACAGTCGGTGCCACAGTCGTACTCATTCAGGATCTTGATGATTTCGGGGTTCGGAGTGGCTTTGACGGCAAAGTACTCGCGGTAGCCAGGGTTCCAGGAGAAGGCTTTCTTTACAGCGGCAACATTCTCGCGGATTCCCTTTTCATCATAGAGATAGAACGGGGTCGGATAGGTTTTGGCAATTTCTTCTACCTTTTCCTTGGTGACAAATGCTTTCTTTTCCATAGAGGCAACTCCTTTATTCTAATCCTGCAGTCTCGTTGAAATGCAGCATAAGGTTCATATTCTGTACAGCGGCTCCGGATGCGCCCTTGCCCAGGTTGTCGAACTGGGAGACGAGAGTAATGCGGTCGTCATTTCCACAGACGGAAATCTGGAGACGGTTGGTACCCGCAAACTGATTGGCGGCGAGCAGACCGTCCGTTACAACTTCGGGGTTCACATCCACAAAAGTGGTATTGCGATAATATTCGAAGAGCATATCTTTGATTTGCTCAGCGGAGAAACCGTTTACTTGGGTTTTGTGAAGCGGGATTCCAACTTCCATGCCCTTATAATAGTCATCCACGATGGGGTTGAAGACCGGCTTAAAGGTAAGCCCACATACCTTTTGCATTTCCGGAAGGTGTTTGTGGTTCCCGTTCAGACCATACTGGCGGGGCGCATCAAACTCTACCGCTCTCCCCTCTTCCTCATACTGGGCGATCATCTTCTTGCCGCCTCCGGAGTAACCGGTGAGAGACCAGGCTGTAAGAGGTAGGTCAGCCGAGATGATTCCAAGTTTTACCAGCGGATAGGCAATAGAGATGAAGCCGGAGGCATGGCATCCTGGGTTGGCCACACGCTTGGATTTGACAATGGCCTCACGGTGCTCATAGGAGAGTTCCGGGAACCCATAGTCCCAGTCCGGATTTGTCCGGTGTGCCGTTGAAGCATCGATGACGCGGGTGTCCGGGTTCTCAATGAGTCCTACTGCCTCCACAGCCGCTGCGTCTGGGAGACAGAGGAAGACGAGATCCGCCTCGTTCATGAGACGTTTTCTCTCTGCCACGTCGCGATGCAGTTCCTGGGATATGGTGAGAAGCTCAATATCCGACCGCTCTCCGAGCCGCTCATAGATCTGCAGACCCGTGGTGCCGGAACTTCCGTCGATGTATACTTTCGGTTTCATGGGACACTCCCGCCTTTAATGATATTAGATGTATAATAATACAATTTTATTGCATATTCAAGAAAATATGCAGAAATATCTGAATATTTATAAAATTATTTCTTGCAAACTGGTATAGCCCAGTAAACCAAAATATTATACAACAGTTTGCATCATATAGCAAAGGCTCTGACAGCACTGTCAGAGCCCTTTTCTATCCTATTTGCGATGTACTTTTTCTTTACTTGAGAAGGATCTTATGGAAGACTTTCTTGCCTTTCTTAATAACGATACCATTCTTCAGTGCCTCAGCGGCAAATGTCTGATTGGCATCTGTTACCTTGTCGCCATCCACAGAGACGCCGCCCTGCTTGATGAGCCGTCTTCCCTCTCCCTTGGATTTGGCAAGTCCGGCTTTCACAAGAAGAGTCAGAACATCAGCGGAACCATCAGTCAGATCCCCTTCGGTGATTTCTGTCTGCGGCATGTTCTCGCTGTCACCTGCACCAGAGAAGATGGCATGTGCCGTATTCTGGGCCTTTTTGGCCTCTTCCTCACCGTGGACCATCTTGGTGAGCTCGAAGGCAAGAATTTCCTTGGCCTCATTGAGCTGGCTGCCCTCCCAGTTGTCCATTTCGTCGATCTGCTCCAGAGGAAGGAACGTGAGCATACGAATGCATTTGAGTACGTCTGCGTCGTCGACATTTCTCCAATACTGATAGAACTCATACGGAGAGGTCTTGTTCGGGTCAAGCCAAACTGCACCAGATGCGGTCTTACCCATTTTTTTGCCCTCTGAGTTGAGAAGCAGTGTAATGGTCATAGCATAAGCATCTTTACCAAGTTTCTTACGGATTAGCTCGGTACCGGCCAGCATGTTAGACCACTGGTCGTCTCCGCCAAACTCCATGTTGCAGCCGTAGTGCTGGAAGAGATAGTAGAAGTCATAGGCCTGCATGGTCATGTAGTTGAACTCCAGGAAGCTGAGTCCTTTCTCCATGCGCTGTTTATAACATTCGGCGCGGAGCATATTGTTTACCGAGAAATGCGGGCCGATTTCGCGGAGGAAGTCAATGTAGTTGAGCTTGAGGAGCCAGTCGGCGTTGTTGACCATGATGGCCTTGTCGTCACCAAATTCAATAAAGCGCTCCATCTGTTTCTTGAAGCAGGCACAGTTGTGCTCAATTTGCTCTGGGGTCATCATTGTGCGCATATCGGAACGTCCGGAAGGGTCGCCGATATAGCCTGTGCCGCCTCCGATGAGAACGACCGGGCGGTTGCCGGCCATCTGAAGTCTCTTCATGAGGCACAGGGCCATGAAATGGCCGACGTGGAGGCTGTCTGCCGTGGGGTCAAAGCCAATATAGAAGGTGGCCTTACCGTTGTTGATAAGCTCCTTGATCTCCTCTTCGTCTGTGACCTGGGCAATGAGTCCACGTGCTACAAGTTCGTCGTAAACTGTCATCGATCTGATCCTTTCGTCCTAATTTTCAATAAAGTAAATAATAAGATAACTTTTTGTCTTTGATAAGTCAAGACCCCGCATGGGTGAGCATTTCCTCGGCACTCTGCCGCTGCAGATCCGTGATATTCTCCCCTCCGATGATGCGGGCAAGTTCCTCCACTCTCCCCTTGTGGTCCAGCTTTTTCACACGGGTATAGGTCTTCCCGTTTTGAACCTCTTTGGAAATTTTCATGTGGGCATCTGCATATGAGGCGACCTGTGCACTGTGTGTAATGCAGAGAACCTGGTTCTTTTCTGCCACGCTATGCAGTTTTTTGGCGATTCGCTCTGCCTCACTTCCGGAGACCCCTGTATCAATCTCATCAAAGATCATCGTCTGGACATTTCCTTTGCTGGAGAGCACATTTTGAATGGCCAGCATAATGCGGGAGAGTTCACCACCGGATGCAATCTTGGCTAGTGGCTTCAGGGCCTCGCCCGGGTTTGTAGAGATCAAAAATTCAATGATGTCTGAACCGGTGGCATTCAGTTTACAGTGGGTAAATGAGGTTTTGATAACCACGTTCGGCATATTCAGGAACCGCAGTTCCTCCCCCACCTGGTTTTCAAACTCCTCTGCCGTTTTGACTCTGGCGTCATGAAGTGCCTTTGCAGAGTCGAGCAGAGCACCTTTTTTCTCCTCCAGTTGCTTTTCCAGCTCGGCGCCAGTTTCCTGGCGATGTTCCAGTTGATAGAGTTCTTTTTTCTCCTTCTTCAGATATTCCAGGATATCCTCTTCTGTGGGGCCATATTTGGAACGGAGTTTCTGGAGAAGTGCCAGCCGATCTTCGACTTCAGCCTGTTCCTTCGGGTCATAATTGCTGTTGTAGAGCGCATCCTTCAAGACTTCTACAGACTCCTGCACGGTATAGGCAGCCTCCGTAATCTGACCTAAAGTCTTGTCCATATCCGGAAGATATTTGGCAGAGGGCTCCATGGCACCGGTGGCATCAAACAGAAGCGAGACCGCGCCACGGCTCTCTTCTGAGTCACTCAGGTCGGAAAGGGCTTTCCGCAGCCCATTCATGACTTTTTCCGAGTTGCGGTAGAGATCTCGTTTTCTCTGCAGCTCCTCAAATTCACCGACCTGGATGCCGGCATCCTCAATCTCTTTGATCTCAAACTGAAGAAAATCAATGCGAGAGGCAGCCTCCTCCGCGTTTTTCTGGATGTTTCGAAATTCGCGATACAGTGCCAGATACTCCGTATACTTTTTGTTGTAGGTATTAAAAACAGAATCTAAATCGCCCAAAATATCGAGATACCGGTAATGGTACTCGCTGTTCAGCAGATTCTGACTGTCATGCTGTCCGTGGATACTGATGAGCTGCTTTCCAAGCTGCCGTAACATTGTGGCTGTGACAGGTGAGCCATTGACTTTACAGGCATTTCTTCCGTCCGCTTGCAGGGTTCTCGTAATAAGCAGACTTCCGTCTTCCGACGGCTCCATATCCAGTTCTTCCATGGTTCCGATGACTTCCTTGGAAATATTGGAGAATAGAGCGGTCACCTTTGCCTTGCTGGCACCAGTCCGGATCAGATCCCGGGAGGTTCTCTCACCGAGAACGGAACTGATGGAGTCGATGATGATGGATTTTCCGGCGCCGGTTTCACCGCTCAAAACATTGAGTCCGTCGGAAAATTCCATTTCCGCAGACTCAATGATGGCAATATTCTCAATTTTCAGAAAGCTCAGCATGAACCCTGTCCTCCGTTACGAAAGAATTCCGGACATCGTTTCCGCAAACTTGGCCGCACCGGCCTCGTCGCGGCAGAGCACAAACACGGTGTCATCGCCGGCAATCGTACCGACGAGACCATCCCATTCCATGGCCTCTATGGCTACAGCAGCAGCATTGGCCATGCCGCTATGGGTCTTGACCGCACAGATATGGCCCGCGGCTTCTGAACTGACAAGGGCTTCTGCAAGAATGGCGTTATAGCGGGAACTCACCATGTCGCTGTCGTCATTATTAAGACAGTAGACGGATTTTCCACTCTCTCCGACTTTTTTGATGAGCTTTAAATCTTTAATGTCCCGGGACACGGTGGCCTGTGTGACTTCAAAGCCCTTTTCCCGGAGCTTTTGGATAAGCTCGTCCTGGGTGGAGATTTGATCATTTCGGATGAGCTCCCGGATCATGCTCTGACGGTCTTTGCGTACACTCATCAGACTCTCGCCTCCGTTCCGGCCAGCTTCTTATTGAGGATCTCAAAGAAATTCTCATTCTTGATGCGGATAAAGCTGGCATATTTCTCCGATTTTGTAATGCGGATGATATCATCCGGCTCATAGTCAATGACCGACTCTCCGTCAAAGGAGACTACCAGGTCATGGTTTCTCGCTTTTGGGTCAGCTGAAATCTCCAATTTGTTATCTGGACTGAAAACAATGGAACGGGCAAAAAGTGACTGGGGACAAATGGGGGTTACCACAATGGCCTCAATGCTTGGGTTAATAACAGGCCCCCCGGCGGAGAGGGAATATCCAGAGGAACCGGTCGGAGTGGCGACGATAATACCATCCGATCGATAGGTATTGGTAAGTCGGTCGTCACAGTAGATATCAATATCTGAGATCTTTACGGAACGTCCACGGCTTAGTACAACATCATTGATGCAGTGCCGTTTCGCAATAACCTTTCCCTTGCGGATAAGTCTGGCATCAATAAGCATGCGGTTATCAATTTCATATTCGCCATTGATCAGATTCTTGAGCAACGGAAGTTCATTGCGCTCCAGGCCTGCCATAAACGCCAAATGACCGGAGTTAATGCAGAGGATGGGCTTATCATAGTCCACGACCCGTTTGGCGGCACGCAGCATGGAGCCATCTCCGCCGACGGTGATTACTGTGTCACACCAGGCCATAAGTTCTTCGAAGTCTTTGACCTGCATGCCAAAAATTTCGCCGATGCGGCCGGAGTCCTCGGGCAGGCAGGCGAACTCCGCGTTAAAGCGTCGCAGCCAGCCGCAGATATTGATGGTGGTCTCTTCGGCCAGTGTTCTTGTCAAGTTGGGTAACAGTGCAATTTTCACTTTGCTTCTCCCTGTTTGTCCAGATTCTCATGGGAGGCCTCGGTGAGAGCCGAGACCGGGAAGTCCAGAAAAGACTTCGGTTCCTCCGATTTTTCAATATACATGAGATATTCAATATTTCCCTCCGGCCCTTTTATGGGTGAATAAGTAAGACCGAGGAGGGAAAAACCATGTTCCACAGCAAACGTTGTTATGTCCTCTACTACTTCGGTGTGGACTTTTACGTCCCGGACAACGCCTTTCTTCCCTACTTTCTCACGGCCGGCCTCAAACTGGGGCTTAATAAGGCACACGGCCTGGCCGCCCGGTGCAAGGCGTTCCCTGAGAACGGGCAGGATGATCTTCAATGAGATAAAAGAGACATCTACAGAGGCAAAATCAATGGGCTCCGGGACCTGTTCCTCTGTCACATACCGAAAATTGGTGCGCTCCATATTGACGACCCGGGGATCCGTGACCAATTTCCATGCCAGCTGACCATAGCCGACATCAATGGAATAGACCTTCTTCGCACCATTTTGCAGCATACAGTCCGTAAAACCACCGGTGGATGCGCCAATATCCATGCAGGTCTTCCCCTCCAAGGTGAGAGGAAATTCCTTCATGGCCTTTTCAAGCTTATACCCGCCTCGGCTGACATAGGGGTTCTTTTTCCCCCGGAGCTCAATTTTGTCATCATCTTTGACCTGCTCCCCTGCCTTAATGCAGCGCTGGCCATTGACGTAGATGGAGCCCTCCATAATAAGCGCCTTTGCCTTTTCCCGGCTCTCCGTGAGGCCCATCTCATAGACCGCAAGATCCAGTCTCTTTTTATTCTTCAACGTTCTGTACACTCCTGAGTACTTCTTCTACCATGCTGCCACAGTCAAGATGATACCGCTTCCGCAGCACCGGGATGGGAGCGTGGTCAACAAAAGTATTATCCACCGCAATATAGCGGAAACTTCCGGAAAAGTGGTCCTGCAGGAGCTCATAACCAAAGAGCTCCCCGATTCCGCCGCTCTTGACCCCCTCCTCAAAGAAGAAGATGTGGCTGCTTTTTTCCGCCTCCCGGACGGCATCCGGATTGATGGGGAAAACCTTATTTAACTTGATGATGCGGACAGAGATACCTTGGTTCTCCAGCTGCTCCATCGCCCGGGCGGCCTCAGAAAACAGTCCGCCAAAGGTGACAATGGCGACATCGGCGTTATCGTTCCCAACAACTTGATAATCATCGTAGAGTTCCTTAAACCCTTCGGGGACGTAACCTTCCTGTCCTCTCGGGTAGCGGACAGCAATGACCTTTCCCTCATCGTAGAGGGCGCGGTAAAGATAGAGGGAAAGTCCTTTATAAGTGGATGGAGAGTAGATAACGCTGTTCGGAATCGTCCGGAGGAACGCCATGTCAAAGATTCCCTGATGGCTTCTGCCGTCGTCGCCGACAAAACCGGCGCGGTCCACGGCGAAAATGACTTTCAGGTCCTGCATGGAGACATCGTGGACAATCTCATCATAGGAGCGCTGAAGGAAGGTGGAATAGACCGCAAAGACCGGGATCATTCCGCCCTTGGAGAGCCCTCCGGCAAATGTGGCGCCAAACTCCTCGGCAATTCCCACGTCGAAAAATCGGTTTGGAAAGCGCTTGGCGAACTGGTCTAATCCAGTACCGAGGGCCATGGCGGCGGTAATGGCGCAGATTCGTTTATCCTGCTCTGCAAATGTACAGAGATATTTTCCGAATTCCTTGGAGAAATTGGTATCCGGCCCCTTGGGCGATTTACCGGTTGCAGGGTCAAACTTGGAGATTCCATGAAAACGGGATGGATCCATCTCGGCCGGAAGATATCCTTTCCCTTTTGTGGTGTGGATATGGATAAGAACCGGCTCTTTGATGTCCTCCACGTCTTTAGCACTTTCCAGTGCGTTGCAGAGGGCATCCAGGTCATGTCCGTCAATGGGACCCATATAGGTGAATCCCAGATCTTCAAAGAAATTACTCGAATAGAGCGTATTTTTCGCTTTCTTCTTGGCATTGATGATGGCCTTGACCGTGGTATCTCCAATGACTGGCACCTGATGGAGGACATCCTTGATTTCGCCCTTGAGACGGTAATAGGTCGGATTGGTCCGGAATGCTGTCAGATATCTGGCCACTGCTCCGACATTTTTGGAAATGGACATGTCATTCTCGTTGAGTATGACAATGAGCCGGGTGTTGGAATGGCCAGCATTGTTCAGCGCCTCATAGACCAGCCCTCCGGTGAAGGAACCGTCCCCAATGACAGCAATCGTAAAACTGGGATCCTGTTTTAGCGTCTTGGCAACAGACAACCCATAAGAGGCGGCGATTGACGTTCCGCTATGTCCGGCGGAGAATACGTCATGGTCACTCTCTTTCGGGTTCGGAAACCCGGAAAGTCCCCTGTCCTGACGCAGTGTGGAAAACTGGTCATACCGGCCCGTCAACAGTTTATGCGTATAGCACTGGTGTCCAACGTCCCATACAATGGAATCCTTTGGCGAGTCAAAGACCCGTTCCAGCGCAATAGTGAGCTCTACAACGCCAAGATTGGACGCCAGATGACCACCGTTTGTGGCGGTGGTCTCCACCAGCGTGTCGCGGATTTCCGCGGCGAGCTGGTCCAGTTCCGGGCGGGAGAGCTTCTTCACATCGTCCGGGGAATGAATTTCATTGAGAAGTTTTTTCTCCATTCGTACTAACCTTCAGTGATCTCGATGCAAGAGGGACTCGGTAAGTTCCTTCAGATACTGGTTGTCAGAAAAGGCATCCAGCGCTTTGAGTGCTTTATCAGTATATGCGGCTGCCTCTTCCTGTGCTTTTTCAAGCCCGAGGAACCCGACATAGGTCGCTTTATTGCTCTCGGCGTCATGGCCCGTCGCTTTACCAAGCTTTTTCTCGTCACCAATGACGTCGAGGATATCGTCCTGGATTTGGAATGCAACGCCCAGGGCCTCACCATATTCCACGGCAGCTTTATATTGCTCTTCCGTGGCACGACCGACAACGCATCCCATTTCACAGGCTACCCGGATGAGAGCTCCTGTTTTTAGTGCGTCGGTGTCCCGCAACCGTTCCAAAGTCATGCCCTCGAGAGTCTCATTCTCCTCGTCTAATGTCTGTCCGCCCAGCATGCCATTTACGCCAGTGGCATGGGTGAGAAGCTGAAGACATTTTACAGTAATGGCTGGGTCAGTCTTTGCGGAGGCGGCGGTCTCAAAGGCATAGGCCTCGAGTGCATCGCCCGCAAGGAGGGCATAGTTGTAGCCGTATTTTTTATGACACGACGGTTTGCCTCGCCGATAGTCGTCGTTATCCATACAGGGAAGGTCGTCATGGATGAGCGAGGAGGTATGGACCATTTCAAGCGCACAGGCAAAAGGCATGGCCTCCTCTGTGTCTCCCCCGCACATGCGGCAGAACTCCAGAACCAGAATGGGACGGATTCGTTTTCCGCCTATCATGGTGCTGTAGCGCATGGCATCCAAGGTCCGTGTGACCTGTGGATTTTCCGGCGCAAAGTATTGTTCCAGCGCCTTATCGACGCGATCCCGGTAAGATTTCATTCCTGTTCTTCTTTCTCCGAACCGATATTGGTGATTTTCTGCTCCGCGTCGTCGAGAATCTTGTTGCAGTATTCCGCGAGTTTTGTCCCCTCCTCATAGAGTTTCAGGGACTCTTGAAGATCTAAGGTCTCATTTTCGAGCTTGCCCACAATTTCGGCGAGCCGTTTCATGGCGCTCTCATAGGTCTTTTCCATGTTATTCTTCCTCTTTTCTCACATCCGCGATTCGGCATCCGATCGTGCCGTCACTGACCTTTACCGTAAGACCATCACCAGTCTTTACATCTTTCACGGACTTGACAATAGAGCCGCTGTCCAATGTGGCAATACTGTAGCCGCGGGCAAGTACCTTCAGCGGATTGAATGCGACGAGTTTTCCAGCATATACCGAGAGGGAATTTCTCCCATCCTCTACTCGGCTGGAGACCGCTTGGTCCATTCCAGCCACCATGGTGTCGAGACGCTGACGGTGATTTGCCAAAAGAGAGGGAAAACTCTGCAGCACATTGGTGTTCTTAAGATATTCCACCTGTTTGCGCCCCTCGTTGATTCTCATCTGCATGAGAGAACGCATTCGGTTTCTATTATGGAGAATGTGGTCATATTCGTCATCCATATTAGGTGACACTCTCTCCGCAGCGGCAGAAGGGGTTGGTTCCCGCCTATCGGCAACGAAGTCGACAAGAGTGGTATCCGTTTCATGTCCTACTCCGGTTACAATAGGAGTCTGGCAAGAATATACCGCGCGGGCGACGCGCTCGTCGTTGAAGCACCAGAGATCCTCCATGGAACCTCCTCCCCTGGCCAGAATGATGACATCCATTCCAGCGGAGTCGATTTTCTGTAAAGCACTGACGATTTGTAATGGGGCATCTTCCCCTTGAACAAGAGTGGGACTCAATGTGATTTCCGCAACTGGCCAGCGGCGGCGCAGAACTTTTTTGATATCCTGAAATGCAGCACCAGTCGGAGAGGTCACAACCCCTATTTTCTGGGGATATTCCGGTAGTGGTTTCCGGTGGGTCGGGTCAAATAAGCCTTCTTTGTCGAGCCGCTGTTTTAGCTGTTCGAGGGCTATTGCCCGTGCACCCACGCCGTCCGGCTGCATATCAGTCACAATGATTTGATATTTTCCGGTCTGGGGATAAATAGAGATACTTCCCCGAACAATGACCTTCATTCCCGCCTCAGGCTGGAACTTCAGTCTGGAGGCGTAGCTTCGAAACATGGCCGCATTGAGAGTGGCCCCGGAATCTTTCAGGCTGAAATACATATGCCCGGAACGGGCGACAGTTAAATTGGATATTTCTCCCGTCACATAGATATTTTGGAGACGCGGGTCGGAATCCATAGTGGATTTCAAATATTGCGTGATGCCTGTAACGGTTAGGATGGGAGGATTTGCAGATATCATGGTCTTTATCACTTCCTGGCGGCGCAGATTTTGACCGGGTCTGCCGGCGAGAATCCGCCGTCGTATGCTAGCGCAGTCAAAACAGCAACTCCGGCTGCATTGTCTGCGGAAAATTCCGGTTTCGCGAAAGCTGCATCAAATTCTTCCGTGAAGTCTGTTCGGATGAGGCTGTTGGACATGACTCCACCGGAAAACACAATGGGAAGTCCAGGATACTGGGACATAAGGTTCTTTGCCATGGAACGGAGAGACGCCTCAATATATCGAAGACAATATTTCGCAATATCTTCTCGCGGAGTTCCTTTGTCCATTAGAGCATGGCATTGGTTTTCCACACCGGACAAACTGCAGTCCATACCACGTACAGAAGGGTGAATCTGAAATTCCTTTTCCGACTGAAGTGCCAGCTTTTCGAGTTCCGGTCCCGCAGGAAATTTCAGTCCAAGCATTAATCCGACGCGGTCAATTGCCATGCCTGCCTTTAGGTCTGTAGAAGTTCCCACGATATCTGTTTCCAGAGGAGAATGCTTTCCTGCGTGCACGAAAAGCGACTCTGTTGTGCCCCCGGAAACGTGAAAAGCGAGAAAATCCTGACCAACTAGGGAAAGCTTGTCTGCCGAGTAAAGAGCAGCGGCAACATGGCCCTCCTGGTGAGAGAATGCATAGAACGGAATGCCATTCAAATTGGAATAATTACCGGCATTTGCAGTGCCTACCAAAAAACATGGCATATAACTGTCTTTTTGTCTGCGTGGCTGTACCGAGGCGCCAGCTGCAGCAAATTTAGGGTTTTCAAACTGGGCGGCAGCTTTTTCCATGACGGAATGGACCATTTCTGGAAGCTGTTGGGTGTGATGGAAGACGGCGTCACTCTGGCGAATGCCCTTCTCCCCTTCCCGAACAGGAAGCAGCCGCTTGCTGTGAAACACGGTGTTGGATTCGAGATGATAGACCGCCGCTGAGGTCGTATAGTTACTGGTATCCGCGGCGAAAAACAGGTCCATGGTCAGCTGTTCTCCTGTTCCCGTGCAATGCTCCCTAGAATGCCGTTTATAAAGGAGCCGTCTTTCTGGGAGGCATATTTCTTGGCCAGTTCCACAGCCTCGTTGATGGAGACACTGGCTGGAATATCATCAAAATAGAGGATTTCTGCAACGGCAAGGCGCAAAATGGCAAGCGAGACCTTATTCATGCGTCCAAGGCTCCAGCCCACGGCAAAGCGAGATATTTCCTCGTCTACCGTATTCAGGTTCTCCAGAGTCTTTGCGACAAGTTCCCGGGTGAAAGGCGTTGCAGTAATGAACTCGGTCTCCTCTGCAAGAGTCATGAGTTCCTCCTCGGGAATTTCCGGGTGGAACACTTTCTCAAACAGAATGATAAATGCCTGTTCTCTCTCCTGACTGCGATTCATAGATGTCCTCCTAACAGAAAAGGCCCTCCTGAAGATAGATTCCGGAGAGCCCCTGTGCAATCTTCAAAATTCAAGGTTCGACCGGTGTGAGGTCCCTGGGGGACACCTCGCCGGAGTCGGTCTTTACGCCGGTCACAGTGACATCCACTCGGGTCACAATGCGTCCGGTCATATTCTGGATGGCGGATTTGACCGCCTCCTGAACGTCAGCGGAAACTTCCTGGATTTTTGCGCTGCTGCTTACAACAATGTAAACATGGGTCTTAATATCATGATCTGTAATAGTTACAGCGACCTTTTTCAGGTCTTCTGCACCAATTTTAAATGTGGTATACAGGTCTGCCGGCCGGTTTCCGAGGTCTTCCACACCGTCCACGTCTCTGGCGGCGTTTGCCGCTATTGTGGCAATAACCTCTTCTGAGATGACGAGACCAGAGGTAAATTTCTCACCTTTTCCCGTTTGCATGCTTTCCGGTCCTCCTTTGATCCTAGGAATTTACTTTTGCTTATTTTAGCATAACCCACCAATATTCTCAATATTCTGCCCTGTTCCCCTTCTGGGAACATTGAATCCGAAACCCGGTTTTGTTATACTTCTAGCGTATTTTATTTCGCATTACTTATGTATAGAGAGGTAGGTTCCATGGAATCTGTGAAACCAATGAAACGACCTGCTGCCAAAAAGCGGAGGGACAACGGCTTTACCCGGCTCTGTCGGAGAAACCGTTTTGTGCTCATTGCTTTCTTTACAGCTATTGTTGTCTCACTCGTGTTCTGGGTCGTCTATGGCATAAATCCCATAGGCTCCATGTCCGTTATGCGTATGGACATGTACCACCAGTACGGTCCACTACTCAGTGAATATTTTGACCGTCTTACCGGCGGCGGAAGCCTTGTTTATTCTTGGCAATCCGGTGGCGGCGGGAACTTCCTGGGCAACCTGTTCAACTACTGCTCCAGCCCGCTCTCTTTTTTGATTTTGCTGTTTGGGCATAAGCATATTCCCCAGGCCATAGCATTTCTTATCATGCTGAAAGGTGCATTTTCAGCAGGAAACTTCACTTACTATCTGAAAAAGTCTTCCCAGTTCGGCCAGCACAATCTGCTGACAGCCGGTTTTGGACTGCTCTATGCCTTTAGCGGCTACTTTGTTGCCTATTACTGGAATTTTATGTGGCTGGATGGCATGATGCTCCTTCCCCTTATCATTTTAGGGCTGGAGCGTCTAGTAGATGATGGCAGGCCTTGGCTCTACACAGCAGCTTTTGCTGTTCTTCTTGTTGCCTCTTACTACATGGCTTACATGACTGCCATTTTTATGGTTCTCTACTTCCTGGTATATTACATTGGTAAATATCCGGGCGGAGTTATGGTAAAACAGCCGAAGCTCAATGAAAAAGGAAAAGTTCCTTTCTCGGAGTCCTTGAAGTACTCTCATTTTGTGAGAGCTCTTGGTCGCTGTATTGGCTGGGCAGTTGTGGCAGGAGCACTTGCTGCTTTCGCATTGCTTCCCACCTATTTTGCACTTAAGAATTGCTCTGCCACTTCCGGAACTTTCCCCGGCGAGACCCAGACCTATTTCAATTTCTTTGACTTCCTCGCCAACCATACAGATGCCCTGGATCCCACGATCCGTTCCTCAGAGGAGCCAGTTCTTCCCAACGTCTTCTGTGGTATTGGCACGGTTATTCTGGCAATCCTTTTCTTCTTTATCAAGTCTATTCCTCTCCGCGAAAAACTTGCTGACGCCGGCATGCTCGTCATGCTCTACTTCTCGTTCAATGTCAACAAGCTCAACTATATCTGGCACGGATTCCATTTCCCGAACGACCTACCGTATCGTCAGTCCTTCGTCTATGTCTTCTTCCTGCTTTTGATGGCATTTAAGACGCTCTCCCGTATCCGGGAGCTCCAGGCAAGGGATGTACTTTCTGTGGGAGTAATTACGGCTCTCTTCATTGCTGTAATTGGAAAAGTCGGACAGAAGAATACGAATACAAGCACACTGACTATCACCATGATATTCATGGCGCTCTACATTCTCTCCTTTGCTCTTCTCACCAACAAAGAATTCCGCACTAAGACGATTGCATCCGTCATTTTCTGTTGCATGTTTGCTGAAGTCATTATTGCTGACGTGGGCAACTTTGTCGCCACACTTCCGGTGGATGAATTCAATGGCGACTACAAGGAAATGAAGGGCGTTGAGCGTTTCATTGACGAATATGATGACTCCGACATGTACCGCATGGAACTTGCCGATAACTTCCGTATCATGAACCCGAGCTGGTATGGATACAATGGAATGAGTGAGTTCTCCTCCATGGCCTATGAGAAATCCGCGAATCTCCAGTATGATATGGGTCTTGCCGGAAACTATATCAATAGCTACGTTTATTCTGAGCAGACTCCTGTCTATAACGCCATGTTCTCTCTAAAATATCTCGTGAATAACGATGAGGAGTCCCTGACTCTGAATCCGAATTTCTATGAGAAGATAGGTCACTCCCCCCAGTTTGGAGTATACCGAAACCGCTATTGGCTGCCCATGGCATTTGCGGTCAATAATAAGGTAAAGGACTGGGATTATTACAACAATGACCCAATCGTCAACCAGGAAGATTTCTG
Organism: uncultured Eubacteriales bacterium; assembly: GCA_900315285.1. Classification (GTDB taxonomy): domain Bacteria; phylum Bacillota; class Clostridia; order Oscillospirales; family Acutalibacteraceae; genus RUG420. The sequence goes on from OMYO01000013.1 coordinate 37,456, forward strand.
GGAGCGTGCTACAGGAGTCAAGGGTGCCTTTGAGAATGATACCATTGATGAGGTGACCTTCGAGAACATTACTCCGTTCCCACAGGATATTGAGTCAAACAGCTACACATTCCAGAAGGAAGATCCGAATCTGGACGGCGCATTTACCATGACGTTTACGCCGCAGACTTCAAAGAATTATTACCTGTATGTTCATAGTCATCAGATTGATAAGATCACAGTCAGCACAGCGGATGGATCTCTCAAGAAAAATCAGAGCTGTGCCGATGACGAGGAGTGCATCCTAGACCTTGGTATTCTAAAGGCTGGCGTCCCGGTCAATATCCACTGCCCGGTAACCGAAGACGATGGGACCGTTGAAGTTTATCTCGCCTCTCTGAATGGAGCAAAATTCAAGGAAGGCTATGATAAACTGAACGACAGCGGTGCCATGAAGTTCACGGAAATGAAGGATACCAAGCTGGAAGGTACTGTAACTGTCGGTGCCAATGAGTTCCTGTACACCTCCATCAACTATGATACCGGCTGGAATGTTTACGTAGATGGTGAGAAAGTTCCCGAAGACGATATTGTCAAGGTCGGAAATGCCCTGATTGGTGTTCGCATGACTCCGGGTACTCACACCGTCCGTTTCACCTACCATGCTAAGGGCATGAAGGAAGGCCTGCTTATTACCGCTGTTGCTCTTCTTCTCATTCTCCTGTTCACGGTAATTCTTCCGAAAGATAAGAGGAAACAGCGGAAGCCAATCCATCTTGTCTATCCGAAACACGTGGAAGAGAAGTACAACGAAGAGGATGAACTCTACGATAAAATGTTTCAGATTAACAATAAGAATGACAACCAGTAACCATTGAAAATGACAAAGTGCCAGCTGCCGGAAATCCAGCAGCTGGCATTCTCTCATCGGAATATAGGATTTGTTATTGCGAAAGGATAAATTACCATGGAACTTCATGAAGGAAGACCAGATAGCATAGAGGGCCGCACTGCCCCGGAAATTCGCACCTATGACACCTTGGACCGGCTTGGTATCCATTATTGGCAGACAGATCATAAGCAGGCGGCCAACACAATGGAGGATTGTCTCGAGGTAGACTCCATATTAAATGCCACCATCTGCAAAAACCTATTTCTCTGCAACCGTCAAAAGACAAATTTCTACCTTCTCATGATGCCGGGTGAAAAGAAGTTTCTGACAAAGGAACTCTCCCACCAAATTGGTTCCGCGAGGCTCTCCTTCGCACCGGAAGATAAGATGGTGGAATTCCTTGACATCCATCCAGGTGCCGTAAGTGTCATGGGCCTTATGAATGATCAGGACAATCATGTTCAGCTACTGATTGATGAGGATGTGCTTCAGGGGGAATATCTTGGATGCCACCCATGTGTCAACACCTCAAGCCTAAAAATTCTGACCAAAGATATAACTGATGTATTTCTACCGGCCGTGAACCACAGCTATAGAACGGTCCATCTTACCGGAGTTGTTTGACCATTGGGATACAGTCAAAATCCCAGCTCTTCACAATTTCTTCGCTGATCTGCAGGTAACCCAGCTTTTCATAAAACCCGACGGCCTCTACGCGACTCTCTATCTGTATTTTTTGATAGCCAAGTTCCTGGGCCCAAGCCTCTGCTTCTTTAATAGTTCGTGCTCCTAAGCCGAGTTTTCGATATTCCGGAAGCACCACGACTCTTCCCAGAATTACGGTGCCCACGTCATTCTCATAAAACCGGCAGGTAGCACAAGGGTATCCGTCATCAGTCAGGACAATATACCGTGTCCCCTCCCCGTCATGCTCATCAAATTCATCCTGAAGAGGGATATGATATTGGCGATTCATCCCCTGAATCCGCACCGAGTATGCGCCAGCCCGCTGCCACTCCTCAGTTGCACGAATGACTTCTATCTTCGTAGACATATGCGCTATCCCTCCTTATTGCACCACATTATACCTTATTCGTACAATTCCGTCGAATGGATAAGGGTTTGTTTCTTGAAAGCATTTTTCTGAAATGTTATATTGAAAAAGTGGTTTAGAACAGTAAGGAGAAATAATATGGAGAAAAATCGCATACTATCTATTCTGCTGGCACTGGTCTTCACGGTGACCCTTGCGACAACCTCTATTTCTGCTGCCAGTCAGAACAATTTCCGGGGAAGTCAGTTTCCCACCGTTATGGTCCATGGAATGATGGGCTGGGGCGACTACGAGTCGTTCAACAAGACCGTCGACTATTATGGCATGACAAGTGGCAGTATCCGCAAGCATCTTAAAGGCGAGGGTTATCATGACCTCTATGAGGCCTCTGTCGGACCGCTCTCCAGCGGTTGGGACCGTGCCTGTGAACTCTATGCTCAGCTGACGGGAACCAGAGTAGACTACGGTGCTGCGCATTCTGAGAAGTATGGTCATGCCCGTTACGGAAGAGACTATTCCAAAAATCCGCTTATTCCGGGTTATAAATGGAATGCCAACAATAAAGTAAATTTGGTCGGACACAGTTTCGGCGCCACCACAATCCGTCTTATGCATGATATGCTGGCAGACGGACGGCCGGAAGAGGTACAGGCTGCCAAAAAAGCAGGTACATCGCCCTCCCCTCTTTTCACCGGAGGGAAACGGGACTATGTTTATTCCATTACCACCATTTCCGGTACGAATAACGGAACCAGCTACTGTTATGCCTATCCAATTCTCACTCCCGGCTCGGTCCATGTTTATCAGGCCTGGTGTTACATGCTCAGTGCCATCGGTGCCAGTGAAGGCATCCACGACTTCCAGCTGGATCAGTTCGGAATTTCTGCCAACGACCGTATGTCTTGGCTGCAGATTTTGAATAACACGGATTTCCTGTCCCATAACGATGCCGGTATCTACGATTTTGAAGTTGACCGCGCCATGAAGCTCAACGAAGAGCTGCAGGTACAGCCGAACACGTTTTACTTCTGCTGCGCCGGAAATGCATCGCAAAAGAAACCCGATGGAACATATGGCCCCATTAATAAAGCTTTCGTTGTACTGAAGCCATTTATTTCCCGAATGGGAAGCTACCTTGCCACCACGAAGGGCTCATTCCCCGTTGGCTATGGGGAACATCAGACCACGGCTACCGTAACACCTACAGTAATCGATGAAAAATGGCTGCCCAATGACGGCTTTGTCAATGTCATTGCCGAGCAGGTCCCATTCCGCCATTCCGGAAGCAAGCTTGTTTATGATCCATCAGAGACCTATTCGGACTCCACAAGACTCCGCCCGGGACGCTGGTATGTAATGCCTGTCTATACGGGAGATCATCTTGGAACCGTTGGTGGTCTGGGAACAGAGAAGGCTTCCGAAGTCTTTGCGTATTATGATGACCTGTTCCGTGCTATCTATCGTACGAAAAATTAATGAAAAAAGTAGAAGGACCGGAAGTGCTGTTCGCACGACCGGCCTTTTTCTTTTCGCGTTTATTGTGATGTTTTCGTTTGGAATCTCTGCTGATAAGCAGTAATGCTGCATTGACAACAACAAACACAGATCCGACATTATGCCAGAGCGCCCCGGTTATCGGTGTGAGAAGTCCAAAGAAAGAAAGAATGATAGCTCCGAAATTCAATATCATGGATATTGTAATATTCTGTCGAATCTTTCTCATCATCTTTTTGGAAAGTTTCAAAAGATAAGGAATACGATCCATATCTTTACTGACAAGCACGACATCAGAGGACTCCACAGCAATGTCAGAACCGATGCCTCCCATTGCGATTCCTGCATAAGCACTGGAGAGTGCCAGCGCATCGTTTACTCCATCCCCAACCATGCAAACCGTTTTTCCGTCATTTAACTCTCCCTGAATAGCTCTTTGTTTGTCTTCTGGAAGAAGGTTGGCACGTACTTCTGTAACGCCCACTTTCTCAGCTATAGTTTTCGCCGCTTCTGTATTATCACCCGTAAGAAGAATTGAGGTAATTCCCAGATTATTCAGGGTGTCGACAGCTTTCCTGGAGCTCTCCCGAATGGTATCTGCAAGGGCTATCATTCCTGCAACTTTTCCATTTACCGAGATATATACGATTGTAGCGCCTTCCCCTTTCCATTTTTCAGCAATCTTTTCTCCGGAAGAGATGTCAATATTCTTATTCTTGAAAAGGTCTGGTTTTCCCACCATGCAATCCATGCTTCCCATTTGGGAATGAATTCCAAAACCCGCAAGAACTTCTGTAGAGTCGACGGCGGGAATTTCTTCTCCACTCTTTTGGAAATATTCAACTATAGCTTTCCCAATGGGATGTTCAGATTTTTCCTCGGAGGCTGCAGCAAATCTTAGGATATCCTCCTCAGAAAAGTCTTTATTCAGAGATATTACGTGGGTGACTTTCGGTTTTCCCTGAGTTAGCGTACCCGTCTTGTCAAAGGCGACGGTGTCTACTTGGGATAAGCGTTCCAGTGCATCGCCCGTACGGACGAGGACACCGTACTTTGTTAAATTCCCAATGGCAGCTGCCACAGCGGTGGGTGTCGCAAGCACGAAGGCACAGGGACAGAAGACCACAAGTACCGTCACCGCACGTCGGATATCTTTCGTAACAACATAGGCAAGAACGGAGGAAAGCAAAGCAATGAGCACCATCCATTTTGCCCATTTGTCAGCCAGGGAGACAATGGGCGCTTTCTTAGCATCCGCCTCTTCCGCCAGTTTGACCATGCGCTGCAGGGAAGAATCCTTGTTTTCCTTCTCCGCTCGCATTGAAAAGGTGCCAAACCGATTTATTGTTCCGCTGATTACTTTATCGCCAACTCCCTTGTCCACCGGAATTGATTCGCCTGTCATGACAGACTGATCCACAGAGGTTTCTCCCTGCAATATGACGCCGTCCACTGGAATAGTCTCGCCAGCAATAACGCTCAAGGTATCTCCCACAGCAACATCTTCAACGGGAATCATCATAGATTTTCCATTTCGGTTGACCCGGGCAGTTTGCGGCATCTGCTTGAGAAGCCCATCGATTCCTTTTCTTGCGCGATTTGCTGTGAAATCCTCCAACAAGCTCCCTATTTGCATGATCAGCGCCACTTCGCCTGCCGCAAACCATTCTTTCATAACGACAGAGGCGATCAGCGCCATGGAGACCAGAACATCGGCGGTAATATCGTGGTCTCGGATAAGTCCAACAATAGCACCTATAACAATAGGAACCCCACACAGAATAATGGCGATCCAAGCAATGTCAAAGGGCATATTACGAAACACTTTGGCCAAGTTCAAGATTAGTGCAATTCCGGCCAATATAACGCAGGAAAGTGTTATACGGAACTCATTGGATAGCCAATTGTGGAATAATTGCAGCATGGATTTCCTCCCGAAAAGATTCTATAATAGTTTAGGAACATATTATTAGTTTCAGAATACTTTGTTCTTTATTATCATTTTATGGGGCAAAAAATCCTGTCACAAGAACCAGAACTCCCCAAAAGTTCTCTACGGAACAAAAAGGAGGATTTGACCATGTATTATGACCCAACGATGGACCGCCGCCAGAGAAAGACCCGGGAAGCCATATACCAGGCGCTTGCCCGGCTTCTTAAGAAAAAATCCTTCAGCAAGATAACCGTCCAGGAAATTATCGATGAGGCCGACATCGGCCGCACCACATTCTATTCTCACTTTGAGACAAAGGATGATCTTCTGAAAGCCATGTGTTCTTCCATTTTTGATCATGTTCTCTCGGAGCATCTGGAAACGGAAGATACCCATGACTTCTCAGAAGAAAAACGCACGCTTCCAAAAATGCTTGAACATATCCTCTACCACCTCTCCGACGAGAAGGAGGAAATCATGGGGATTCTTGAGACCGATAGTGCAGATCTGTTTCTAGGATATTTTTCGGACGGCGTTCGGCGAATTCTGGAACAGGAACCCGCCTTATTGGGTGTACTCCCTGACTCGGTTCCCATGGACTACCAGCTCCACATGGTGACCTCCGAAATCGTTGAGACTGTCCGCTGGTGGGCTGCGCACCGTATGTCCTTCACGCCGGATCAGGTCGTAAGTTTCTTTACCACCCGTCTGGGTGCCACAAACTAATAGCTTGAAAACGCAAAAAGCGTGCTGTAAACCATGAAGATTTACAGCACGTTTTTATTTTTCTAATTCCATTTTCAGTTTTTCCGGGATTCCCCTCGGACCTCTCACAGCCCGAATTCCATATTCATTTTTCAGAACTTCAAATGTGAATTTATTATGCGGGTATTGCTTCTTTCGCTCAATTTCCATGAGGTAATGGAAATTCACATTCTCATTATGTCCAAGATAAGGAATTTCGGTTTTTTTCACGAGGCATTGATAAAGAATGGCAGAGACTGGCGCTCCAACATACATATACACCGTGTCACCAGTTTTAATGCCTCTACCCTGCTTCCAGGAAATGACCTTGTTCTCTCGAAAAGCCTGTTCTACGTCATAGTAGGCAGGGTTTGCGGGAATCAGCCAGTCCTTTGGCGGCCGAAGCCTCTCTTTTGTCTCCTTTGAGGCAGTGGCGATGTAGCTCTCATCAATAAATGTGCAGATATCTGAAAATGGTACTGTTCCATCCAACAAGATTGTCATCCAATTTCGGCTGCTGATATGATAGCCAGGGAAAAAGCCATTGTTTTCAATAAGCGAGTCTCGTTCCAGAGGGTTCAGAAGTTTTACATTTAGGATTTCGACTCTCTCCTCCCCCTCAAGTCCCAATTTACTGCGGGGTATCTCCATAATCAGGATATACCATTTCCGGTTGTCCTCATGGCGCGCTACGGCATAGGACGGGTATTGGAACCAGGGAAACTCAATGTCGCTCTGATATTTTTCATTGACGTATTGGTAGATATCATCTCGAAAGGAAAGCAAACCTCCACCCTCTTTGAGAAGATTATAACTCTAAAAATCGATTTCGTCTGGTTGAAGTCCAGAACCACCAAATTCACCCATTTTTATAATTTCAGCCATATCCTCCTTGGTAATTTCAAAATCCATGACATCACGATTTTCCAAGATTCTCTCCTCAGTAACCGATTTTGGCAGTGGCACAATTCCATTTTGAAGGGCAAAACGCACACAAAGCTGTGCCACACTCTTGCTGTAATGTTCTGCAATGCCAATCAGTTTCTCATCAGAAAGAACCCGTCCACTACCAAGGGGACTCCAGGCCTCTACAACGATGTCATTTTCTTTACAATATCTGACAGTTTCTTCCTGCAAGCATCCTGGATGATATTCGATTTGATTGACCATCGGCTTGATCTCTGTCTTCATAAGCGGCTTCAGATGATGCGGCTGGAAATTGGATACGCCGATTGCCTTGATTTTCCCCTCTTTATAGAGTTCCGTCATGGCTCTCCATGTTTCAAGATTTATTTCATCCGCAATGGGAAACTGTTTCAGATTGGCTGGCCAATGAATTAGGTAAAGGTCCAGATATTCAAGCCCTAAATCAGCAAGTGATTTTTTGAAAGCTTTTTTGGTACTCTCATACCCTCTTTCCGTATTCCAAACCTTACTGGTTATAAATAGCTGATTTCTCGGAACGCCGGATGCTTTTATTCCTCTGCCGACACCATTTTCATTTTCATATACAGCGGCTCCATCTACATGGGAATATCCGTTTTTCAAGGCAAAGGATACGACATTTTCTGCCGTTTCTCCATCCGGAGTCTGCCAGGTACCAAAGCCAATGGAAGGTATTTTCACGCCATTGTTCAGCGTAAAATAATCATTCATCTCGTTCCTCCAAATCATTTTCCAAATCCCTGATTTTCTTTGCAGGAACACCACCAACTAAAGTGTTGTCGGGAACATCTTTTGTGACTACTGCACCGGCTGCCACCACAACATTATTGCCAATGGTTACGCCTGGTAAAATAGTACAGTTTCCCCCTATCCAGACATCATTGCCAATAGTGATTGGCTTTACGATGGCGAGATACTGTCTTCGGCCTTTTGGGGTAAGCGGATGATTAAAACAAGAAATCAAAGTGTTGGGACCAATCCAGACATTGTCTCCTGCAGTAAATGCTGCGCCGTCTAGAATTGTCACATTGTAGTTCGCGAGGAAATAATCTCCCACATGAATATTCTTTCCATTATCACAGGTGAAGGTTGGGAGCACTTGCGGTTCCTTTCCACAGGACCCGAATAACTCTCTGATAGCCATTTCTTTTCTCTTTTCATCTGTGATCGGAATGGAATTGAGCTTTTGACATCCCTCTACGGCATGAAGTTTACTTGCATATACCTCAGGATCCCTTACAGAAAAAGGCTCCCCTGCGAGCATTTTTTCATATTCCGTCATGTGGTGACCTCCTGGTAAAACATGTATCTTACAGTAAATCTATTTTATCCCAGAGTATATTTCCGTTAGCGTCCAGATATTCCTCTTCCACATGAACGGTCTCTATCTTTCCAATAAACAATTCATGTGTTCCAGGCATTATGGATTCTACTACGCTGCATTCAATGCTGACTGGGCAATCCGTCAGGACGGGAGCATTAACATATTTTCCATCTTCCCACTTCAGATCAAGTGCGGCGAACTTATCGCCATCCACTCCGGATTTTGATCCGAGATAGGCATACTCTTTATTGAAATTTTTTGCAGGAAGGTTGACTACGAAGCAGGGATTTTCCTTGACCATATGATGGGAAAATCTGCTGGGGACAATCCCCACCATCACCATTGCCGGATCAAGGCTTACATTCGCAGCAAATCCAACAACAAGGGCATTATTCCTGCCATTCTTATCTCTTACAGAAACAATGGTTTTAGGTACGGGCTGCAGAGTCAGGAAATTCTTATCTGTTTCTTTTTTCATAGCATTTATTCTCCTATTTATCTCCAGGCATTTTCGAATATTGTCAAATAATCCTCATCGGAAAGTGTCAGCGGATCGGCGGTAATATCACCGCCAAGTACTTCATGTACTTTGGTCGGATAAGATTTCAGTTCTTCTTTTGTGATACCTGCATCGCTCATTTTGAGATCGGCGCAGCCAACATCTTCAATCAGCTGATCCAGTGCCTTGATGAAATCCTTTCCAGAAGTGGCATTCTCCACGCCCATAGCCTTAGCCATTTTAATCATGTTTTCTTCGGAAGCCTTCTTTTCGGCAAAGAAATCATAATAGGAATGAGCAATCATGATGAGTCCTGCACCGTGAACCAGGTTTTCATGGAAAGATCCCATTGTATGCTCCATCGTATGAGCAGAGGTGCACATCATATAGTAACCAGCAAATGTATTGGCATAGGCCATCATCTCACGGGCTTCTTTGTCGCTCCCGTCAGCAACTGCCCGAGGCAGATATTGTGCCACAAACAAAAAAATATAACGCTGCGGAAAAAATCGTCAATAATATTAAATTCAATTTTATGACCGGCGAATATTACGGACCAGATGCCGTACAGTACTTAT
>OMYO01000018.1 GCA_900315285.1 uncultured Eubacteriales bacterium
TTTGAATTCTTTGTCGTAACGCATTTCGATTCCTCCGTAATGATATTTTATCATTGCCTGGTGGATTTATCGACTGCGCTTAAATTATAGAGCTCCAGTACCCGGCTTGGGCGATTCACACCTCGTCCTCACTGGGTACCCTTTTTCTTTTTCAAATTTTTATGCGTTCACGAATGGAACCGTCTCTGTAGTGGCGGAACTCTCGCCGGGCTCCCCTTGCTGCGGGCCCTCTGTGCCGCTATAGGGCTCTGTAACGCTGTAACTGTATTCATATTGACTCGAGTCCACCGATTCCTGTGAACTGCCGCCAGGAATGTAGGCAAAAAGCAAGCTGAAGACCAGAATCATGACGATGATGACCATGGCAATGCAGAACCCCGGTTTCCGGTAAAACGGTTTCTTGTAAGGGGTGTTGCAGTACGGGCAGGAGACATAGTCATCCGGAAACTCATGGCCGCAGTTCTTGCAGTGGCCGTATCCGGTGGAGTTCGGGCTCTTTCCGGTGGCACCGCCCACGGACTTGTTGTAGCTGTTCTGAAGGACGATGAAGGCAATCATATCCAGGCCGAAGATGGAGAGCAGCAAATTTGTCAAGAAGGTCTGGCCGACAATGCCCTGTTTATTGCGTACCAGATTGTCCATGCGCAGCGAAGTCATGTAGAACCAATACCAACGGTAGAATGGGACAAAGAGACACAGAAGCAGCTGCGCCCACGGGGTTCGCTGCGGCAGCATTTGGTCCTCGTTGGTGAGCTTTGTGAACTTATAGTAGAGATAAATACTGTAGATTCCGGCGGTAATGATCATAAGGAACGTGAAAAGTCCCAGGTTCATATACCCGTCCGGCTGTGCCGCCCGGTTGCCGCTGCCCGGCTGCTCCGGATGCTCCGGATGCTCCACATCGTAGTAATAGTTTTCGTCGTTCATAAGGATTCCTCCTCAGCGTGGCGTGACTTCCACCGCCAAATTGTGCTTTCCCTTCCGGGAGAGACCCAGTTCCTCCCGGATGCGGAACCGCCCGAAGCCACGGACAGAGACGAGCTCGCCGGGTTTCAGCTCTCTGCCCGGGTCCTCGCAGAGACGGCCGTCCACAAAGATCTTCTTCTCGGGAAACAGCTCGGATGCGTTTCCGCGGGACAGATTATAGACTTTCGCAAGGACAAGGTCAATGCGGTAAGATGCCGCCTGCACAGTCTTTTCCTCCGGTTCCGTACTCTTAAGGGCGGGAACTTCATCCAGAATCTTGCAGTTCACGGCGGTATGGCGAACTCTTTCCAGATTTTCAACAAGGTAAGCTGCTACAGTGTCAAGACAGAAGACATATCCAATATTGTCCTCCACAAAGATATCCCCTATGGAGTCCCGCTCCAGCCCCAGCGACAGAATGGAGCCCAGAAAGTCACGGTGTCCCAGTTCGTCTGCAAATTTCGCGTTCTTTGGGGCAATTATCACGAGGGCAATGGGATAAGGCATGTCATAGCCCAGTGAGTCCTCGCTGCCGATGCGCAATACCACACGCTCGCAGTCTTCCATGCCACCGAAGAACTCCCAGGGAAGCGTTTCCCATTCCTGAAGTTCCCGATACATGTCACTGCGCTCGGCAAGACCCAAAAAGTGGGAAAAGCTGTACTGCCCCCGCTCATACTGGTATGCCATGTCTCTCAATGTCTTAGCCATTCTCTTGCCTTCCATCAGGGCTGTTGCGCCCTTTTTGGAGCGCACCATGCAAAGTTCTCAGTTGTTGTAGATGGAGTGGAACGAGTTCGTGTCCACGTCAATATCTCCAAAGTAAGAAGAAAAGTCCATGCCGAGGTAGTCAGACATCTGCTTAAGTTCTACGACCGTCTTCATATCCACAGGAACACCCTCCTGCTCTACCCGCGCCACAGCCCGGGCTTCTTTTTCGCCATGGGTATAGATTTCCGAGGCGCCCTCTGCCTTCGGGGACTCCCGTAGTTCTTCAAGGAGTGTAGAAAAATGCTTCTGAATATCCTCTGGGTCACCAAACATTTTCGGGTCGATGGCGGCAAAACCGTGGCAGGTGCCTCCATGGCCATTCTTGTGGGTATGATTCGAGGTAAAGCCCTGGGAGAGGATGGAGGAGAACAGTTCACACACCATGGCCCAGCCATAGCCCTTGTGGGAGCCATGGAGTTCGTCTGCCCCGCCGAGCGGGACAATGCCGCCGCCCGCCTTGTTCACTATGTTCACGAGGACCTCCTCGGCATTGTCCGTCGGGTGGCCCTTGGCGTCCAACGCCCAGCCGTCTGGAACCGGCTTTTCCGCCTTCCGGTACATTTCGAGCTTTCCCCGGGTGACAACCGTGGTGGACGCGTCAAACAGGAACGGATACGGCTCCGCCGGTGCGGCAATAGCAATGGGGTTGCTTCCCAGCATAGCCTGTCTTCCAAACGTCGGCACCATGATGGCCTCCGAGTTTGTGCAGGAAAAGCCGATGAGCCCCTGATCCGCCGCCATTTTGGCATAGTACCCGGCAATGCCGTAATGGTTCGACTCCCGGACCGTTACAATGCCAACTCCGCTTGTCTTAGCCTTTTCAATGGCCATATTCATGGCTTTCACCGCCACGAGCTGGCCCATTCCCTGATGTCCGTCAATGACTGCAGACAGCGGGGTCTCAAATACGACCTCCGGCTCTGCGTCCAGCTTGATAAGGCCACTCTGCAAGCCATTGTTGTACCGGGAGACCCGCTGCATTCCGTGGGACTCAATGCCGTATTTGTCCGCGGTGATGAGCACGTCGGTTATCGTCGCCGCATCTTCCCCAGAAAAACCGAATTTTACGAAAGCATCCTTGAGAAACCGCTCCAGAGTCTCCACTGGAAATTTTCTATGTGCCATAGTAACACAGCCTCCTCTTCTCTTGTATAATCCGGTATCATAATAACAGCAATAAAATTGCGGGTCAATCGGATTATTCCGCCAAATTATTGCAATTTTTTAAATATTTTGAAGAAAATATAGATAGTATTTTTTAGAGAAGCCAAAAGGGCGACATCGGCAGGTAAATCGCCCGAAAAGAAGAGGCACAGAACGGGTTGTGCGATAATCTCGGAAAAGTGTCGGTTATTCGGGATTCATATCCCCCCCGGGGGCTTGTTGTTCTATTCTTGATTCCCTTAAAATCTGAGTCAGAGAGAATTCCCTATAAAGGAGAAATGAAAATGCATATACCAGATAACTACCTAAGTCCGTCGACCTGTGCGGTCATGGCGGCTGCCATGGTGCCTGTTTGGGCCGTGGCCATTCACAAAGTCCGTAAGGAGCTTCCAAAGGAGAAGCTGCCGGAGATCGGTATTTTTGCCGCTCTCTCCTTCCTTATGATGATGTTCAACGTCCCGCTCCCCGGCGGAACGACCGGACATGCCGTTGGAGGCACGCTCGTGGCCATTGTATTGGGGCCATGGGCAGCGACGATATGTATTTCCATAACGTTGCTGGTGCAGGCTCTTCTCTTTGGCGATGGAGGAATTTTAGCCTTCGGGGCCAACTGTTTCAACATGGCCTTCGTTCTCCCGTTTGTCGGATACTATATTTATAAATTCATCAGCGAGCGGGTCAAGTCCAAAGGCGGAAAATATGCCGCTGCAGCCATTGGCTCTTATATTGGCATTAACGTTGCGGCTCTCTGTGCGGCAGTGGAATTTGGCATTCAGCCTCTCATCTTCAAGAATGCCGCCGGTCAGGCACTCTATTGCCCGTATCCGCTGTCCGTCTCCATTCCGGCCATGACCATTCCGCACCTTGCCGTTGCCGGTGTCGTTGAGGCACTGTTCACCGTACTTATCTACGCGTTTATCCGCAATGTGGATCCGGATATGGTTCAGGATCATCCGGAAAAGAAGACAAAGGGTATTTGGGGCCTTGTCCTCGGACTCATTGCACTGACCCCTCTCGGACTCCTTGCCACAGGCACCGCCTGGGGTGAATGGGGCTCGGATGAAATTTCCGGTCTCACCGACAAGAGTGGTCAGGCCCTCGGCTATACGCCCCAAGGTATGACCCATGGCATGGACTTCCATGCTCTGATTCCGGACTACTCCTTTGGCAGTGGAATGCCAGAGTGGCTGGGCTACATTCTCTCTGCTATAATAGGTGCAGGAATACTGGTCATTGTCTTCCGCCTGATTGGCGCCGCCGCCTCCGGGAAACCAAAACAGCAGAGTTCCTCCGGCACGGGAGCGCCCACTGCGTAACCGCTTTTACATTTGATTTGTAACGGCCGCTGCAAGGCGGCCGTTTATTTGCATTTTATCTAAGGAGATGACACCATGCAGCGTGAACTTCCCGACTGGATGAAACAGCCGGAGAACTACAGTCCTCCCTCCGACCGGGATCGTTTCATTGACAAGAGCATTCTCTCCTTTCTGAACACCTTGTCAAAAATAAAGCAGCAGAGTCGGCATGACAAAGATCTTCTCCTCGTCTCCCCTTTCTTCAAACTCATTTTCACGGTGCTCTTTATTGTTCTTGTCTCTTCGACCCAGAACTTTGCCTTCCTCTATATTATGCTGGCCTACGTAATCATTCTCCTGGCGGTGCTGCCACCGGCTGCCATTAAGTCCAGCCTAAAGGGAGCACTCGTGGCCGCGCTATTTACCTATCTCATATTGATACCCTCGGCGCTGACCGGAAACCATTACAGCATTACGATGATTCCCGTCAAAGTGCTGGAGAGCGTCCTGGCCGTGAACATTCTCTCCTTCTCCACGCGCTGGGACCACATTATTGCCTCTTTGCGGCGCCTCTTCTTCCCGAGCCTCGTCATTTTCATCTTTGATATCATGATAAAGTACATTGTGCTGCTCGGCGAATATGCCCTTCAGATGCTCTACGCCCTGAAGCTTCGCTCTGTGGGCAAAAACAAGGAGAAGTACGGCTCCATTGCCGGGGTCGGCGGATCCTTGTTCGTGAAGTCCCGCGCCATGTCTCAGACTATGTACCAGGCCATGGAGTGCCGCGGGTTTGACGGAGAGTATAAGATAACAGATAAGTTCCGTTTTACGGTTTGGGACGCCGCCTACATCCTATTGAACGGTGTCTTTGTCTACCTTTTCTATTATTTCCAGCACGCCGCATAACGTGCGATAGGAGTTTGGAGTTCCCATGATTCAGTTTGACAACGTATGTTTTGCCTATGAAGGGGTCACAGCCCTGGACCATATCAGTTTCTCCGTGGAGCCCGGCGAGTCTCTATGTCTTCTCGGCCCCAACGGCTGTGGCAAGTCCACTTTGCTGAAGCTCCTGAATGGCCTGATTTTCCCCACTGAGGGCATCTATTCTTTTGACGGCGACGCCATTACCAAAAAGCGTATGAAAAACAGCAAAACCGCCAAGAAGTTCCACCAGCGCATGGGCTTTGTCTTCCAGGACTCGGAGGCCCAGCTGTTCTGCTCCACCGTCTACGATGAGATAGCCTTCGGACCCCGCCAGATGGGTCTCAAAGAGGAGGAGACGGAAAAACGCGTCGACGATGTCCTAGCCATGCTCGAAATGCAGGACTTCAAGCACCGCCAGCCCTACCATTTGAGTGGCGGCGAGAAGAAGAAAGTGGCCATTGCCGCCACGCTTGCTCTGAACCCGGAGGTCCTGGTGCTCGACGAGCCCATGAACGGCCTGGACCCCCGTACCGAACACTGGCTCACCGACTTCCTGATCAACCTCAACCAGAATGGCAAGACCGTCATAACCTCCACCCACGACCTGGTTCTGGCCCGCCGCATTTCCAGCCGCGCGCTGCTGTTCTCTCCGGACCACACCCTGGCCGCCGACCTCCCCACTGCGGACCTTCTGAAAGACCGCTCCCTGCTGGAGAAAGTGGAGCTTGTGGATGCGGAGGATGAGACCTGGGGCGGCGCAAAACTGGCCGGATTTCTCGGGGAAAAGGATTAATTTTGAAATGATGTGACCGTCGGCGTTGCCGGCGGTTTTTTATTCTATTTCGAGCCAGATACAACCCATTGAAGGGCCACGGTAGGACACATTTGAGATATTTGAAACTGTGTATGAATTTTATCTGCGGCCAGGACGAAAGTCTTCGTGGCCCTAGCCCTTCGTCTTTACCGCATCTTCAATTTTTTGGCGATGCAGTAAAATTATTTTTTCCATCTTACTGCATTTCCAGTTTTTGCTTAATGCGGTAAAAAACTATGCTACAACGCGTCTCCTTACCACTCAGATTTTTTACTCCAATGCCGAAAAAAGGTGGATGCAGTGAAATCTGAGGGGTGAATCGCCCAAAATTCTTCACCGCATTGGAGCTTTTTTTAAAATGCGGTAATTGTTAAATTTTAGATTTACCGCATTGGACATTTTTCCCGAATGCGGTAAAGAGGAGAGAACCCACTGGCTGCAGCAGCCAGTGGATTTCATTCTTTCTGCCAGCAAACACGCCTCACCGCTCGCTCCCCCGCAGCCCATACAGGGCGGAAAACGGTATTTTCGTCTCCACCACCTGCAGAACACGGTTCACCGTGTCCACCCGGGCCACGGCGCCGGTGAGTTCATGGAGCTGGCCGCCGAGAAGGTATGTCACGGTGACAATGTCACCGGGGCGCAGGGCCCGCAGCCGGGCGTCCAGCGACTCGGCGCTCTCCTCGGAGAGCGTGACCGGTTTGGCCGTCTCCTTTTCCATGCTGCGGATTTCTGCGCCGAGACCTTCCAGGGCGTCAAATGGAAGAAATTGGCTGGTGCGCTGGGCGCGGGTCAGATGGGGCGCACGGCGGCGGCCGGAGGTGCCAGATAGTCCCTTTTCTCGGGCGTCACTGCACTCCTCTTTGCCCTGGCCAACGGGCGCCTCCGCTCGGCGGGACGGCTCTTTTCCATTGTCCTTTTTCATGCCCGGTGCCCGCCGATCTGCTCATTGCGCTCCAGGGTGCGACCGGCGTCCGAGAGGTCCATGGCGCGGATGACGGTGCTGCGGCCGTAGCGCTTCTGGAGCGAGGAGACCGTGCGCTGGAGGGCGTGTTGTTTTTCCAGGCGGACCGGGTCGTCAAAGAGGGTGTACTGGAGAAAGCCCTCGGGCTCCACGCGGTTGAAGCAGAGGCCCACACGGCGGATGGGTGCCTCGGGGAGGGCAATGCGGCGGTAGAGTTCCTCGGTCTTTGGGAGGACGTCTGTGGTGAGGCAGGTGCCG
Source organism: uncultured Eubacteriales bacterium (assembly GCA_900315285.1). GTDB lineage: Bacteria > Bacillota > Clostridia > Oscillospirales > Acutalibacteraceae > RUG420. The sequence goes on from OMYO01000018.1 coordinate 7,157, forward strand.
CGGTCCATGGAGATGGTACCGTCGGAACGCCCCCGGCCGGTGCGCTCCGCGAAGGTGCGGGAGTAACCGACATACATAGTCAGGGAGTCCGAGATGAGGCCGCCGTCACAGAGGCGGAGGCAGAGCTGGTCCGTCATTTCCTTCATGAGGAGAAGACCCTCGTCGTAGGAGTAGTCCCGCGGGAGGACCTGGCCCGCCGTGACCGAGCGGGACTGGGGCCGGTAGCGGTGGATGTCAGCAATGGTCACCGGTTCGACACCCCAGGCATGGTCAATTAAGAGCTCGGCGTTGACGCCGAACTCCCGGTAGAGAAGATTCTCGTCGGCCCGCGTGATGTCCCGCATGGTATGGATGCCGTAGCGCAGAAGACGGCGCTCGGTGGCGTGGCCCACCATCCAGAAGTCGGTGAGCGGCAGGTGCTGCCAGAGTGTACGGCGGTAGCGCTCCTCGTTCAGGTAGCCGATGTGGTCCGGCACATGCTTGGCCGTTATGTCCAGGGCAACCTTGGTGAGAAACAGGTTGGTGCCTATGCCGCAGGTGGCCGTAATGCCGGTGGTGTCGTAGATGTCCTGCATGATGCGCACCCCGAGCTCCCGCGCGGTGAGGCCGTACAGGGACAGATAGTTCGTGACGTCCAGGAAGGCCTCGTCCACCGAGTAGACATGGATATCCTCCTTGGCGATGTACTTGAGATAAATGCCATAAATGCGCGCAGAGTACTGCAGGTACAGGTGCATGCGCGGCGTGGCCATGATATAGTCCACCGAGTCCGGTATTTCAAAGACGCGGCAGCGGTTCTTTATACCCAGCGCCTTCATGGCTGGCGTTATGGCCAGACAGATGGTCTTCTCCGTGCGCTCGGAGTCCGCCACGGCGAGCAGCGTCGTCATGGGGTCCAGTCCCCGCTCCACGCACTCCACGGAGGCATAGAAGGACTTCAGGTCAATACAGAGATATGTGCGGGACGTAGGTCGTCTCCCCCTCCTTTTCAGATTGCCCATGATGCCCACTGGCCTCATTCTATACCAGAACATTTGTTCGTGTCAACGCCAAAAAGCGACAAAAATCGGACACAAAAGTGGTCATTTTCGGGGTGGATTTTCTGCCCCGCCGTGCTACAATGTAGTCTTCCGGATTGATAAAACAACATTGCCGAAAGTGTTCATAGAAACCAAGAATGTTTCGTGTTACAATACATGTCTTGGAAAACATTGAGTACGTCTGATTTCCCGTATTTCGGGAAGTCAAAGTGAGGTTTTATATGGATCGTCAGTACAGACTGGGAATCGACATCGGTTCCACCACTGTAAAAATTGCCATTCTGGATGAGGAGGACAATATCTGTTTCTCCGACTACAAGCGGCATTTTGCCAACATCCAGGAAACACTTGCCGACCTTCTTGTCGAGGCCAGAGAGGAGCTGGGCTCCATTCCGCTCCGCGCCGTCATCACAGGTTCCGGCGGACTCACGCTGGCAAAGCATCTCGACGTCCCGTTCACCCAGGAGGTCGTGGCGGTGGCCACATCCCTCAAGGCGTATGCGCCGCAGTGCGACGTTGCCATTGAGCTGGGCGGCGAGGACGCGAAAATCATATATTTCACCGGCGGCATCGACCAGCGCATGAACGGAATCTGCGCCGGCGGCACCGGTTCCTTCATAGACCAAATGGCCGACCTGCTGCAGACCGACGCGTCCGGTCTCAACAAGTATGCGGAAAACTATCAGATGATCTATCCCATAGCGGCCCGCTGCGGCGTATTCGCCAAGACCGACATCCAGCCCCTCATCAACGAGGGCGCCACGAAAGAGGACCTCTCGGCCTCCATCTTCCAGGCCGTCGTCAACCAGACCATCTCCGGTCTGGCCTGCGGCAAGCCCATCCGCGGAAACGTAGCTTTCTTAGGCGGTCCGCTCCATTTCCTGCCGGAGCTCCGTAAAGCGTTCATCCGCACGCTGAAGCTTACGGATGACGAGATCATTGCGCCGGAGAACTCCCATCTGTTCGCCGCCATCGGTTCGGCTATGAATGCGAAGCAGGAGGATGCTGTCGTCTCCATCGACGAGTACATCGCCCGCCTCCATTCCGGGGTGCAGATGGACGCGGAGATCAAGCGCATGGACCCCCTGTTCCACGACAAAGCCGAGTATGAGGCCTTCTCAGAGCGCCACGCCAAGGCGAAGGTCAAGCGCGGTGACATCAGCAGCTACCACGGCAAATGCTATCTCGGCATTGACGCCGGCTCCACCACGACAAAGGTGGCGGTCATCTCGGAGAGCGGCAAGCTGCTCTACACTTTCTACGACAACAATAACGGTTCGCCTATCATTGCGGCCCAGAAGGCCATCCTGGAACTGAAGGAACAGCTTCCGGAGGACGCAGAAATTGCGTGGTCCTGCTCCACCGGCTACGGCGAGGCGCTCCTCAAGTCCGCATTCCAGCTGGACGAGGGCGAAGTGGAGACCATCTCCCACTACTATGCGGCTGCGTTCTTCGACAAGGACGTGGACTGCATCCTCGACATCGGCGGTCAGGACATGAAGTGCATCCACATCAAGGACGGCACTGTCGACTCCGTACAGCTCAACGAGGCATGTTCCTCCGGCTGCGGCTCGTTCATTGAGAACTTCGCAAAATCTCTTGGCTACGGCGTCAAGGACTTCGCCAAAGAGGCGCTGTTCGCCGAGAGCCCCACAGACCTCGGTACCCGCTGCACGGTCTTCATGAACTCCAACGTCAAGCAGGCCCAGAAGGAGGGCGCCTCTGTCGCCGACATCTCCGCCGGCCTTGCCTACTCTGTCATTAAGAACGCCCTATATAAGGTCATCAAGGTCACCAGCGCCAAGGATCTCGGACAGCACATCGTCGTCCAGGGCGGTACATTCTATAACGACGCGGTTCTGCGCGCCTTCGAGAAACTTCTGGACGCCGATGTCGTCCGTCCGGACATTGCCGGCGTCATGGGCGCCTTCGGCGCCGCCCTCATCGCCCGCGAGCGCTACCATGTGGCGGAGGAATTCGCCATGGAGGGGAAGATCACCGAGCACGACTCCCGCAAGTCGCGCCCGCGGGAATTCCGCTCCACGAAGGTCGTGGACGGCCATGTCGTCTCGTCCATGATGTCCCTCGACGACATCATCTCCCTGGAGTACACCACGTCCATGGACCGCTGCCAGGGCTGCAACAACCACTGCATTCTCACCATCAACGACTTCGGCGACGACCGGAAGTTCATCTCCGGAAACCGCTGTGAGCGGGGCCTCGGCAAAGAGCGCGTCAAAAACGAGATGCCGAACCTGTTCCAGTATAAGCTGCGCCGCATGTTCGGCTATCGGCCCCTCAAGAAGGAGGAGGCCACCCGTGGCGAGGTGGGCATCCCGCGTGTCCTCAACATGTATGAGAACTACCCGTTCTGGGCCACGTTCTTCAAGGAGCTGAAGTTCCGCACGGTACTCTCTCCCCTCTCCACCCGGAAGATCTACGAGATGGGCATCGAGTCCATCCCCTCGGAGTCCGAGTGCTATCCGGCCAAGCTGACCCACGGGCATATCGAGTGGCTCATCGCCCACGGCCAGAAATTTATCTTCATGCCGAGCATCCCGTATGAGCGCGAGGAGACGCCGGACGCCACGAACCACTTCAACTGCCCCATCGTCACATCCTACGCGGAGAACATCAAGAACAACGTCGAGTCCATCCCCGAGAACAGCATCATGTTCATGCACCCGTTCATGGCCTTCACCAATGAGAAGGTCCTGACGGACATCCTTGTGCGCACGTTCACCGAGGACCATATGATTCTCGACGCCATCCGCCCCGTCGGCGACCTGACTGAGGAGAAAATCCTCGACCGCTTCCATGAGATGAACTTCACGAAGGAAGAGGTGGCAGCAGCCGCCCACAAGGCCTGGCTTGAACTTATGCAGTCCAAGACCGACATTGAAGAGAAGGGCGAGGAGACCCTGCAGTGGATGCAGGAGACCGGTCACCGGGGCATCGTCCTCGCCGGCCGCCCCTACCACTGCGACCCCGAGGTCAACCACGGCATTCCGGAGCTCATCAACTCCTATCACTTTGCGATCCTCACCGAGGACTCGGTGGCCCACCTGGCCGAGGTGGACCGCCCGACTATTGCCACCGACCAGTGGATGTACCATACGAGACTGTATCGCGCGGCATCCTATGTGAAGACCCGGGACGACCTGGACCTCATCCAGCTGAACTCCTTCGGCTGCGGCCTCGACGCCGTCACCGCCGACCAGGTCCGGGACATCCTGACCGGCTCCGATAAGATCTACACCCTCCTGAAGATCGACGAGGTCAACAACCTCGGCGCCGCCCGCATCCGCGTCCGCTCCCTTTTGGCCGCCATCCGGGTCCGCGCCCAGACCGGCTACTCCCGGGAGGTCCACGACGCCGCCTACCACCGTTCCGAGTTCACGAAGCAGATGCGCAAGGACCGCTACACCATCCTGGCGCCGCAGATGTCCCCCATCCATTTTGACATCCTCGAGCCGGTATTCCGCGCCAACGGCTACGACCTGGTCATCCTCCAGAACGACAACCGCAGTGCCGTCGACTCCGGCCTCAAATACGTCAACAATGACGCCTGCTACCCGTCCATCATTGTCGTGGGACAGGTCATGAGTGCCCTGCAGTCCGGCAAGTACGACCTGGACCACACCGCCGTCCTCATGACCCAGACCGGCGGTGGCTGCCGCGCCTCCAACTACGTCGGCTTCTTCCGCCGTGCCCTCGAGCGGGCCGGCATGGAGAACATCCCGGTCATCTCCCTGAACGCCAACGGCATGGAGACAAACCCGGGTTTCAAGGTCAGCATCCCGCTGCTCATCAACGCCATGGAGGCCCTCGCCTACGGTGACATCTTTATGCGCGTATTGTACGCCACAAGGCCCTACGAGCTCGTTGAGGGCTCGGCCGATGAACTTCATGCCAAGTGGGAAGAAATCTGCAAGAAGTCCGTCACAAAGAAAACGGCGGGCTTTGCCGAATATGTGAAGAACGTCAAGGGAATCATCCGGGACTTCGACAACCTTCCGCGCAAGGAGGGTGTCGTGAAGCCGAGAGTCGGCATCGTCGGCGAAATCCTCGTCAAGTTCTCCCCTCTCGCCAACAACCACATCGTGGAGCTGCTGGAGGCCGAGGGCGCCGAAGCCGTCATGCCGGACCTGCTGGACTTCCTGTTCTACTGCATGTACAACCAGAAATATAAATATGAGCATCTCGGCGGCCGTCAGGACTACAAGTTCTGGGCCGGCATCGGCATCAAGGCCCTCGAGAAATTCCGGAACACAGCCCGCACCGAGCTCGAGAAGTCCAAACACTTCACGCCGCCGGCGCACATTGAGCATCTGGCGGAAATGGCCGCTCCCCATGTCGGCATCGGCAACGAGACCGGCGAGGGGTGGTTCCTGACCGGCGAAATGATGGAGCTCCTCGACGAGGGCGTCCCCAACATCGTCTGCTGCCAGCCCTTCGGCTGTCTGCCAAACCACGTCGTCGGAAAGGGCGTCATCAAGGAGCTGCGCGCATCGCACCCGGACGCCAACATCATCGCGGTGGACTACGACCCCAGTGCCTCGGAGGTCAACCAGCTGAACCGCATCAAGCTCATGCTGAACACGGCCCAGAAGAACCTGGAGCAGGAGCAGAGCGAAGATACCCTGTCCGAGTCCGAACCGGAGCTCGTCCACGCAAACTAAGGCATAAAAAATACACTGCAGGAACCTTACAACCTGCAGTGTAATTTTTTTGCGTCTTTTTATTCCTCGGACTCCCGGGGGTCGGGAACATATTCCACGATTTCTCCCGGTTGGCGATTCAGCAGCTCACAGATCCGGTTGAGACTCTTCATGCCAATCATCTCACCCGTGCGAAGGCGCTGCATGACCGACTGGCTCAGGATGTTGTCATGCCAGATAACCGTGCTGTTGTACCCGGCCTTCTTCAACTCCTCGAGGACATTGATACGGTAGACTATCATTCTCTCATCGCTCCCTTTATGGTTTATAAATAATATAGCAAAATTATCTGAGTGTAAAATAATTGGACAATTTTTTGTACAATAAAGGGAAACTCGCCGGCAGAAGACTGTCGGCGAGTTTTTGATTATTAACTTTCAGAGTCAATTAGTCTCCGGCCTTTGCGACCTTTCTATTCTGCTCCTCCGGGAAACCGGCGAGCTCCGGATCCTCGGTGTGGGCCTTATCATAGTTTGCATAAACCGGTTTGTAGTGCTTCATGCTCTTCCAGGTCTCCTCCGCAACGGGAGCCCACTCTCTGGCATAGTCGTAGCACTTGCCGCAGAGATGCTCGGCGCTCTCATAGGATTCCTGGTTCGTGCTCTTGGCACCGGTGCGGGCCACAATGTCCTGGAGATAATACGGGTTCTCCAGCATAGGGCATGGGCGGAAATGGTTCCGGTTATAGGGCTGCGATGCACGATAGGTCTGGAACAGCGGGCTCTGCAGGATTTCGAGCAGGCTCTTCTCCTTGATGTTGGAGTCGCTGTAATGGATGAATACGCAGGGCTCTGCGTCTCCGGCAGAGTTGATGTGGAAGTACTGACGGCCGCCGGCGATGCAGCCGTTCACATACTCACCGTCATTCTGGAAATCCATGGGGAAGAACTCAATGTCGCACTTCGGGTCACGGATATGACGGATGCGCTTGATGATTTCCACACGCTGCTCCGGAGTCGGAAGCAGGTCGGTAACCGCGTTGTTGCCGACAGGCATATAGTGGAAGAAGAAGCCGAGGCGGGCGCCCTTCTCCGACAGGAAGCGGAAGAACTCGTCGCTGGTGACGGCGTCGAGGTTGTATTTGGTGTAGCAGACTGAGGTGCCGAAGATGATACCGTACTTCTTCAGCATGTCCATGGCGCGGATGACAGCCTGATAGTGGCCGTCGCCGCGGCGGGCGTCGTTCGTCTCCTCAGAGCCCTCGACGGACAGGAAGAATGTGATATTTCCGACCCGGACGACCTCTTTGCAGAAGTCCTCATCAATGAGGGTGGAGTTGGTGAAGATGCCGATTTCACTGTACGGATGCGCGTCAGCAAGACGGATGATGTCTTTCTTGCGGACAAGCGGCTCACCGCCGGTCAGAAGATAGAGATGGACACCGAGCTCCTCGCCCTGTGTCATGATGCGGTCCATTTCCTCATAGGTCAGGTTGTCCTTGTGACCATAGGTGCCGGACCAGCAGCCCTCGCAGTGCATATTGCAGGCAGAGGTCGGGTCAAACAGGATGAGCATGGGCACATTGCAGTTGTATTTCTCCCGGTTCGCATGGACCTGCTTGGAGCCGCGGAGAAGCATTTCGTAGCCGACATTCAGCACGGTGGTCTTGAGCACATGCTTGTCAGACTCGTCGATGACGCGGTTGATATAGTTGATCCAGCGGCTGTTTGGGTCGTCGATTTGACGGCGGACGGAGTCAAAGCGCTCTTTGTACTTGTCCTCCTTCCAGAATTTTGCGACGAAGTCGACGATGTGCTTATAGCTGAGTCGCTTACCGGCGTTGTCTTTCCGTGAGAGGCGGTGAAGAAGAACGTCGATCATCATTCCAGCGGCCTTGCGCTCCACGGAATGAGACAGGCTGTTGGTATTTGCTGCCATAGTTGGTTCCTCCAATACATTTGGTACAGATAACTGATCCCCCATGATCAGTAAAAAGAAATCAGAGGCAAATTTGCAACACTTAAATTGCAAATTTGCCCTCTAATGTTCGATACCACTATCTCACTATAATCTTATTTTTTACAAAAGTCATTTCACAAAATAAAAATTGTGTCTAAACGCCAGACGCCCGCTGGAATCCGTCATTTCACGGTTCTCTGTTCGACACCTTTTCCCTCCTGGAGCCGCGCCCGGAGACTGGCCGGAAGGTGGTAAGACGGCACATCATAGGTGATCTTCGTCTGCATGAGATTCACGGTGGTTCCGTTGCTCCGTACGATAAAGACGTCCATGGAAGTGATTTCATACAGATACGGAATCATATGATATTCAATAATACAGGTGTCCTTCGCGGAGAACGTCTCGCCGGGGTTAAAGTCACTGGCAGACTGGTCAATGCTGCTCATTGGAACCTTCGTCTTTACGATAAATTCCTTGTCCTCCGTGGAAGCACTGATGATAAACTCCCCATCATAACCGGTAAAGATAATATGATTCCGGATATTGGCAGCATAGTTCCGGTAAGAGTTGTTATAGAAGCTGGTCATATAAGGCCTGTTCTTGGAGGCGTCCTTTCCGACCTCCGAACCGCTTGCCACAACAGAGATGTTGCCCTTGCTGTCCCTATAAGCATACTGCCTGCTGTCCCCGTATACTGTGGCGGAGAAGACCTCGTTTCCAGAGATGTCCATGCAGACCGTACGCCGCTGGACCGAGCGGTGGTTCAGCAGGAGTGCATCCAGTCGATTTTGCCGATAAATGGCGTCCAACAGCATTTCCTCAGAGGTGTTCTCCTCGCTGTGGTGATTGAGTTCCTCCGAGACCCGGGTGGTGGACAGCGGAGCCGTGTCCCGCTTGTCCTCCTTCCCGCCGCATCCTGCGAGGGAGAGGAGAAGCACAAGGCACAGCACAGCCGCCAGTGCGGCGCGCAAGGCATGTCTGTAATTCATTCCTAACTCCATCTAAAAATATGATTCTGATGGTATTATCCGATATTTTACAGAGCTTTTCAAGTCACCCGGTCATGCCGTTGGATATGGTAACATGGCTGCCCTCATTTTCGCGAGAGGTCACGATGAGCTGGTTGTCAATTTTCTCTGTGAGCTCACTCACATGGGAAATGATACCGATGGATTTGCTGCTGCCAGCCACCTGTTGCAGTGCATCTATTGCTTTCTGCAAGGCGTCTTCGTCCAGACTGCCAAAGCCCTCATCAATAAACATGGTATCTATCTGCACACCGCCAATATTCTCCTGGACAATATCCGCTAGACCCATTGCTAGAGAGAGCGATGCCTCGAAGGACTCACCACCCGACAGCGTTGAGACAGGGCGGCTGCTTGCAGACCAGACATCGTGGACATCAATATCCAAGCCACCTTTTGCTTTACCGCTCGCCTTACCGGTGCGCCGTACCAGCTCATACCGTCCTTTTGTCATGATACCCATCTGGATATTGGCCCGTTCGAGGACTTCGTCAAAATAGGCACCAAGGACATAGGTCTCAAACTCCACCTTTTCCTTGCCGGCATCTCCTGATGCGGTCTTTGAAAGATCCGCAAGAATTGCGCTCTTCTCCCCGGCTTCCTCATACTCCTTGCGCAGCTTTTCCAGCTGCTCCAGCCCTTTGCGGTTCGCATTCAGACGTTCCCGGGCTTCCCCACGCTGTTTCTCAAGAGCATCCCGCTCCTCTTTCTGTTTTTCCAGGGCGATGGACGCCTCTTTCAGCTGCTCCGGATGGAATTCGCCCAGTTCCGTTTTCAACGTCCGGACTATCTCCTCCGCTTTTTCCAGATTTTGCTTCGTCTTCACATAGGCTTCTTTGGCGTTGTCAAACTCCTTTTTCAGTTCATCAGCTTCCTTGCGGCGAAATTTCAGGTCATCCTGTGCCTCTTTCAGCCCGGAGAAATCCAGGCTTTTCTCCAATTGGGAAACCCGGCGATTCAGTTCTGTTTCCTGCCCCTCCAAACTTCCCTGTTCACCGGTCTGCTTTACCCTTTCTGAAGTACAGTCTTCTATGCTGCGGCGCAGTTTAGGAATCTCATCCTCCAGAACCTTGCGTCTTTTCTCCCTTTTCTCGAGATTTTCAGCCTGTCTATGCAAATCAAAGGCCCGCTCGCGTACTCCATTCCACCACTGATCAAAGCTCATTCCCTCTGGTACGGTCTGAGCCTCCAAAGTTTTGAGATTATCTTCCAAAAATCTTACTTTGGTCTTAGCACTGTTTACATCCTTCGTGCTTTCTTCCACGATTTGGGTCTGCTTTTCCACCCGTACTTTGGCCGCTTTGACATCGTTCTGTGATGGTGCGTTAATTTCCTTCTCAGCCGGGCTTGGATGGGCCGTGGAACCGCAGACAGGACAGGGACAGCCGTCTTGGAGTTCGTCCGCCAAGAGTCCCGCCTGATTTTGGAAGAAACGACGTTCTATATTTGCCTCTTCCTCTTTCCGTTTTTCCAGCTCACCCAGTTTCTGATTGAAGACCTTCTCACAGGAAGCACACGCCTGTTTTGCCTCAGCCAGTGCGCTCTGATTTGCCAGGATTTCATCGCGCTTTCTTTTCTCATTTTTCTTTATGGAAGCTTTCTCCTGGTTCACCCTTTCAAGGGCAAGAGGAACCTCTTTGAGAGAATCCTGCTCACTCTCCTTTTCCTTCAAGGCTTTCCTCTGAGCAGCAATTTTCTGATTGAGCTCCTCTACAGACTTTTGGAGAGTCTTTTTCCGACAGCCCAGTTTCATAAGAGAACTGCGCTTTTCCTCCAGTTCCCGATAGTCCCGAAGTCGATCTTCCCGTTTGGCAACATCGTCTTTTTTTTCTTTAATTACTGTCTCATTTTTACTCACTTTTCCCCAGGCATCTTCGGCGTTTTTTGCTGCACCGGAGAGTGCAGGGATTTTTTCTTCCTGCACCTGAAGATTTTCTCGAATTTTCGCTTGGTTTTGCAGTTTTCCGCGTTTCTCGCTCAGTTCCGATACCATTCTGTTAAGTTCTTCTACTTTACAGTCGATGGAGTTCTGCTCTTTCTCCTCTTGGGTTATGATGTCAGAAAGCGCATCAATACAGTGTTTTTCATCCTCCAGAGAATGGATGTTCACCAGGTTTTTCCAGTCCTCCTCGGAAAAAGATGGATCCATGATAAGTCCATCAGCACACCGCCCCATATCCCGGAGAATACTGTCCAATTTTTCTACTGCTTCTTTGGACATATCCTTCAGTCTATTTTGGAATTTTTCATAGTTTTTTGTGTGAAACAGTCCTTGTAATACACCTCTGCGTTCGGTGGATTTCTTTGACATGAATTCCTGAAATTTTCCCTGAGGAATCATTACAATCTGATTAAATTGTGATGCATCGAGACCAACGATTTTTTGGATGGCCTTGTTCACTTCTGTGGCACCTTTGATTTCCGTCTTATCCGGCAATGTAAGTACTACTTTAGCTTCGTGCCTTTGGAATTCTCTTTTTCCGATTTTTTTTACATATTTATCCCGAAAATATTCTGGCGAACGAAGCACCTTATAAAGCTCTCCGTCAGATTCAAAATCCAGTGTGACTTCTGTTTCCACGTCATCAGAAGCATAAGTGCATCGCATATCGTGTGCACCATTACGATATCCGTTTGAATTCCCGCCAAAGAGAGCATAAGACATGGCATCAAATATTACGGTCTTTCCCGCTCCCGTGTCACCGGTGATCAGGTAGAGCGGGCTTCCTGCCGTCAGCTCGTCAAAGTCTATTTCCGTCCGCTCCGCATAGGGGCCGAAGGCCTGCATTATCAGCTTCTTGGGTCTCATTCTTTCTCCCCCTCCCAGATTTCACGCACCAGGGCGTCTACAATTTTTTCCTGTTCCTCTGTCATGGGGTGGTTGGACATATTCTCATAGAATTCCGCAAAGAGCTTGGCCGGATGAAGTTCCAGAGCCTTCTTTCGCGCCTCCACCACAGCGGTTCTCCGGGAACGGGTGTTGTCGTATTCAAGATGCATGACATTGGGGAAACGGCTGCGCAGTTCATTCATGACGTTGGGAATTTCCTGCTCGTCATGCAGCGTGACCTTGAGATAGTCCTCCGAGGCGGCAAGATTCATGATCTCATCAAAAGTTCCGAAGACCGTGCGCATGGCGTGGAGGGGATGCAGCGGAATCTCCTTGATTTCCACGGAGCCCTTGGGCCCCATTTCCACGACCGTAAGAGTCTTCTCCTTTAAATCATGGGAGGAAAAATTATACGACAGTTGCGTGCCGCAGTAACGCATATGGTTCGGTGCCAGAGTGGCAGGCTTATGGATGTGGCCCAGAGCCACATAGTCAAAGTCATCATATATTTTCTGGCCAATGCAGTTGATCGTTCCGACCGCCGACTCCTCAGAGCCGGAGGTCTCGGAGAACTCCACATACTGGTGGGAGAGAATGACATTGCGCTGTTTTTTATCAATATTCATGTGGCGCACCACTGTCTCCACGGCGCCCGAATATCCATCAAATTCGTCATCCGGGAAGGCCTTGCGGACCATAAAGGGCTGAATGTAGGGCAATAGCCAGAAATTGACCGGCCCGTATTCATCGGTCAAGGTGATGGGCCCAATATCTCCGGCCAAATTTGAGGTCATATAGAAGCCGCTTTTTCTCATGAAACCGGAATTAAAACTGATCCGCACCGCCGAGTCATGGTTTCCGCTGATGGCAAGAATGGGAAGTTTCCGTTCCAGCAACTCACCAAAGAAATCATCTGCTACATTGATGGCGCTCTCCGGCGGAATACCGCGGTCAAAAATATCCCCGGCAATGAGGATGGCGTCGGGCTTCTGGACATCAATGATCCCCAAAATTTCATTTAGGATATATTTCTGGTCCTCCAGCATGGAAAAGCCGTTTACGACTTTCCCAATGTGCAGGTCGGAAAGGTGGACAAACTTCAAAGGGATCCTCCTCTATATAAAGGATAAGGGCCGTCCGCACCTTTAACGGCACGGGCGGTCCGTGGTTTTAAAGTATTACTGCATCGCCAAAAAAATTACTTGTCCTTCTCGTCGTTCTCTCCGCGACCCTTTCGGATCTGCATTTGCACCTCATTTTTGCGCATTTTCGACTCGGACATGTGGATGAGTCCATAGATGCCGGCCAGAACGCCGATGATGAGGGCGACGCCGACAATCATGAGGGCCTGATGGCCCAAATTCTTCCCGCCGGTCTTATTGTCCACCTCGGAGGTGACAATATTCTGCTGGGTGTAGGTGGATGTGGGGACAGCCGAAGCCGATGTTCCCTTGGCAGGCGCAGCGGCATGGGACGGCAGAACGCCTGCTGTCAGGAAAAGCAGGAGCAGTGCAGCGGTCAAGGCCGCCATTTTCTTCCACGGGGTATTGAGTTTCTGTGTCATACGGATTCCTCCCGGTTCAGGATTCTGCGGGCCACGCAGATGCCATTGGCCGACGCCTGCTGGAGCCCTCTGGTTATGGATGCCCCGTCGCCCATGGCACGGAGTCCCTTGATATTCGTCTCAAAATTGTTGTCAACCATTACCTTGTTGGAGTAGAACTTGACCTCGACACCGTAGAGCAATGTCTCGTCCGATGCAATGCCCGGTGTCACATGGTCAAGTGCCACAAGCATTTCCTTTATGTCTGTCATGATACGGTACGGGAGCACCAGGGATAAGTCCCCTGGAACGGCGTCTTTCAGCGTGGGCATGAGGTTTGTACGGCATAGGCGGTCCTCTGTGGTCCGTCGCCCGCGGAGGAAGTCCCCGTATCGCTGCACCATGATTCTCCCGCCGCAGAGCATGTTGCTGAGGCCAGCTATATATTTTCCATAGGCGATTGGCTCATGGAACGGCTCGGTGAAGTTCTTGCTCACAAGCAGAGCGAAATTGGTGTTTCCCGTCTTGTGGTCCTTTGCCTTATAGGCATGGCCGTTTACAGTACATAACCCGTCGTCATAGTGCTCGGTGGAGACAATGCCGGAGGGGTTCGTGCAGAACGTGCGGACTTTGTCATCAAAGGTGGGGGTGTAGTAGATCATCTTCGCCTCGTAGAGGTCCCGGTTCAGCTCGGCCATGACCTCGTTGCGGACCTCGACCCGGACACCCAAGTCCACAGTGCCGACCTGGGTCTCAATGCCCTTGTCCCGGCAGATCTGCTCAAACCAGTCGGCGCCCTCCCGGCCCACGCCGGAGACCACCTCAGGAGCATAGTAACGAGTGCCGTCCTCGACGGCAACACCGATGGCATGTCCGTCCTCTACAAGGATGTCCTCCACCATGGTGTCGAACAGCATATCTACGCCAATTTCCTCGAGGTACTTCTGCAGCCTCCCGTAGATTTTATAGCCCTCTTCGGTACCGAGATGCCGGATGGGGCACTCCACGAGCTTGATGCCGGATTTGATGCACTTGCGGCGAATGTCCTGAATTTGCTTTTCCTTGTTCAGACCATAGACGCTGCTGTCGGCGCCGAATTTCAAGTAGATGAGGTCCGACTCCTTAATGAGCTCCTCCGCCTCCTGGTAGCCGAGGATTTCCGGGAGATTTCCGCCGACATCCGGCGAGAGTGAGAGCTTGCCGTCAGAGAAAGCCCCGGCCCCGGCAAAACCGGTAGTAATGCTACAGGGGTGGCAGCCCACGCAGACGCCAGTCTCCCGTTTCGGGCAGACCCGGTGCTCAATGGGATGTCCTTTTTCAATAAGAAGGACCCGTATGTCCGGGCACTCATTTTTCAGGGTATAGGCGCAAAAGGCACCGGACGGGCCGGCGCCAATAATAATGACATCATATGTCTTGTTTGTGTTTATCATAGAATTATTAAATCTTCAAATAGTTGCTTTAAAAGACGACGGCCACCACATAGAGGATGGCGGCAACAATGAAAATACTCAGTGCGCTTAGTAGAGCCACTGAGTACTTTTTCTCGTGGACAAAGTAAACTGCCAGAGCGAGTCCGAGCACTGCAAAAATGATTCCAGCTGTCAAGATTCCTGCTGACATAACCTGTCCCCCTTTGTTCCAACTATATTTTAATATGGGGGCAGTTTTTTGTCCATATTTTACTATTTTGTTAACGATGCCTTGACTTTTTCAAGTTTTCGGTTTACGATAATGGCATCAAGTGCGAAGAAGTACAAGGATGTACTTCTTGGCGCTTATTTTTTTATTTTGTCGAATATCTTTTAGAAAGGGATGTCAGATATGAGACCAATTCAGCCATATTTCGCACTTAGCTCCGATAAATATTATAAGCGCAATCTGCAGCAGAATGGTATTGCCCATTTCTACAGCTACACTGTGGACTATGCGGACGAGAACAAGACCATTGAGATCCCGGACGGCTGCATTGACCTTATGTTCGACTATGGAGACGGCACTCTGGAAGCCCGTGCTCTTGGCGCTGTCATGAATGGCACCCTCGTTGAGAACACCCTTGGTCATGAGTACTTTGGCGTACGCTTCCTTCCCGGCGTTCTCCCCCGCTTCTTAAACGGATCTTTCTCCGACTATGTCGGCCAGAATATCAACCTTGCAGATTGCTGCAAATACCATGATCTGGAAGAGCGCATTGGCAACTGCCAGAGTTTTGGGGAGCGCGCAAGCCTTCTCATGCGTGCCTGCCAGAAATCCTATATGGAAGAGGAAACTGCCTCCAACCGCACCATGGTGAAGGGCAACCTCGTAAAGGCTGTCATGGACAAAATCATGGAGACCTCCGGCAGTATCCGCATTCAGGATCTCGCCGACTTCACCGGCTACAGCAGCCGTTATGTCGACCGTGTCTTCAAAGAGTACACCGGCATGTCCCCCAAGACGTTCTGCCGCATTACCCGGTTCCAGAACGCTGTCGACCGCTTGAACCACGACAATAAGATTTCTCTCTCTGACCTGGCTGCGGACTGCGGCTACTATGATCAGCCCCAGTTCATCCGTGACTTCCGCCGCTGCATGGACACCACACCGCGCAAGTATCGCCAGGAAATTCTGGAGAGCAACTACACTGAGAAATTTGTTCTCGTATAATCAAATCAATCTTTCTGCCCCGGCTTTTTGCCGGGGTTATTTTTTTGTCTGCCGCGCCCATGTCGTTGTTCGGTCATCTTGTCTATTAGTATATTTATGGGAGGATATCGGGAATTGTCTTTTTCGGAGGAGTTCACCGCCTATTTCACAGCAATAATCGTTATTTTGTCGTTTTCGATTGAGACCAATTGTCTATGCTTATTAAACAATATTTTCACACACACGGATTGTAATTTTGTAGCTTTTTTCCATACCCTCGTCGGTTGAAAGAAACCGACTTTATTTGTCGGCCATAAATCACCCACGAATTCGATAAGCAGAGTTGCCTCAGTGCTTAGAAAGCTATCACCAAAGGGTGTTTGCCTAGTCTATATTGAAACAATCCGAATTCGGTTTATTGTATAATGGCATCATAGCGGAAGAAAAACTGACGTTATATTCCTATCCAATAATGGAAGAAAGAAGATGATATGGAATGAAACATAAGAATAAATTCCTGGCAGCGCTGCTGAGCCTGATGCTAACGATGGGCTGTGCGGTGCCGGCTATGGCCGCTGGCGCAACAGATGCGTTTAATCCACTGAGTCTAATCGATTTGAGTGCTATTAACCCGCTAACTCCGGTACGGGATGTGCGGGACAGCATCAAAGCGGATGTGGAACTTGTCAACGACGTCTTGGATCTTGCTGACAGGGTGAACCCGCTCTCTGGCGCACTTGACACCGTCAACGGTGTTCTGGACGCCGCCAATGGTGCGGCGGATCTCGCTGACCGCGTCGACCCGGTTTCCGGCGTCCAGTCCGGCCTTGACCTTGTCAACGGCGGCCTTGATGCCGCTAATGGCGCCGCCGAGCTCAAGAACAACCTAGACCCGATTCCGGGTACAGTAGAGACGATTGGCAACGGCCTCGATGCCGCCAACAGCGCCTTCGAACTCAAAAACAACGTAGAGGACTCTGTCGACGTCGTCGGCAAGGCTGCCGATGCAGCCCAGACCGGCCTCGACCTCACCAATGGAGCTCTCGACGCAGCCAACGGTGCAATGGATCTAGCAGACCATGTGGACCCGGTCGCCAAGGCCCAGTCGGTTCTGGACCTGACGAACTCCGCCCTTGACACCGCCGATCGCCTTGATCCTGTCAGCAATGCTGCCGACAAGGCGCAGAAGGGCTTGGACCTCGCCAACAGTGCGATGGACCTTGCGAACGGTGCAGTCAGCCTGGCCAACGGCACCTTTGAGCTTAAGAACAATATTGAGGATTCTCTCAACATCGTCGGAAAGGCAGCCTCTGCTGCGCAGACCGGCCTTGATCTCACCAACAGCACACTGGATGCCGCCAACGGTGCGGTCTCCCTCGCCAACAGTTCCATTGAACTTTATAACAATGTGAAGGGACTTATTCCGGAGGACAGTGCGACGGACACAAGTGCTACGGCGGAAACTGCCAGTGCATCGCCCAATGAGACAGAGACACAGAGCTCCTCTCTTCTGGACAGCGTCATTGCCAGCCTGGCAAATACGGATGGGGCTGAATAATTCCAAAACTTACAATTCCTGCGGGGACGCTTTGCGGCGCCCCCGTTTGTTTTGCCCATTTATAAGACTTATGTAATTTATTCGTACAGTATGTTGCATTGCTGGAATTGTTGTAATCCATATGGCGGAAAAAGCATAATAAAATGGTTTTGATGTTATACCTATAACATCGTTCTTTGTTCCATGCGCAGGATGAAAGAAGTTGATAGGAATGAATAAACCTTCCAAACTCATAGCCGCGCTGCTCGGGCTCACGATGTCCGCCTGCTGCGCCGCACCGGCCATGGCCGCCGTCTCCGATTACAGCCCCGCAAACGTCGTTCCCGTCGTTGTGGAATGGGTCGAATTTGCAGCGGATCCAGTCGGAAACACCGCCAAATATGTCGTGGAGTCGGACATTGATTCCACAAAACAGGAGCTTCGCTCTGACCGCGACAACCTGCAGGCCAACATTGATCTGTTCAACTCGATCCTCGACACCGCCGAGCGCCTTGACCCGGTCAGTGGCGCCGCTGAGACGGCACAGACCACTCTTGATCTCGCCAACAGTGCCTTCGACCTGAAGAACAATGTCGACGATGCACTCGACGTTCCGGGTAAAGCTGCTTCCGCCGCTCAGACTGGCCTTGACCTCACGAACGGTGCTCTTGAGGCCGCCAATGGGGCCTTTGACCTGAAGAACAACGTAGACGACGCTCTTGACGTTCCGGGTAAGGCCGCTTCCGCCGCACAGACCGGCCTTGACCTCGCCAATAGTGCTTTCGATCTTAAGAACAACGTCGACGACGCTCTTGACGTTCCGGGTAAGGCTGCTTCCGCCGCACAGACCGGCCTTGACCTCGCAAACAGCTCCTTTGATCTGAAGAACAACGTTGAGGACTCCCTCAATGTTCCGGGTAAGGCTGCTTCCGCTGCTCAGACTGGCCTCGACCTCGCCAATAGCTCCTTTGACCTGAAGAACAACGTCGAGGATTCCCTCAACGTCCCGGGTAAGGCTGCTTCCGCCGCTCAGACCGGGCTTGATCTTGCAAACGGTACCGTTGAGCTTGCCAGCGGCTCTCTTGACCTTGCGAACAGTGCAGCAGACACGCTGAATGTTCCTGCTAAGGCCGCTTCCGCAGCACAGACCGGACTTGATCTCGCCAATAGCACCTTTGACCTTATCAACAACATCAAAGGCTTTCTCTCTGGCGATGAGACCGTAACCGTTCCCGCCGCCGAGACTACCGTTGAGGAGACTCCCGCTGCTGAGACGCAGCCCGAGGAAGATGCCGCAACCTCCGTTCCTGTCGTCAGTGACATTATTGCCGCTGTAGCAGGCACCGACGGCCCGATGGACTAAGAAATTCGCCCTCTGGGTATATGGGATTAACAGGTAAATAGGGAAAATGGGAAAATAATTTTACTGCGCATCAAGGATAGGAAAAGCCACCCCGCCGGACCTGCTGTGGTCTGGTGGGGTGGTTTTCTTTTGTCGTGGTGACGGCATAAATTGAGGCCGGGTAACTGCTTCGGCAGTGAGTTAGACCTTTTTGCATTTTTTGGGCGATGCAGCTTGGAATAGACCGCCCAAGCCCGCTTCGGCGGTGGGTGGCAGCTAGTGGCGGCGAGCCAGGACTTGGATTGATTACAAGGTGGGCTCATTCTCGCGACCAGTTAGACCTTTTTGCATTTTTTGGGCGATTTAGTCTGATGATTCCAACCGAATTCGGTTTATTTTTCGAAAAAAGTTAGACCAAACGCCCCGTGAATTCTCATTCAGTCTAAAAAATAAACTAAAAAAGGTTGAAAAGTTAGACCAAAAGGCCTCGAATTTTCGATTTGGTCTGACGGAGCCCGCTCCCAGCCCGAAAAACAGGCCAAATCGTCAGACCAAATCAAGAAAATAAGGGCGGGTGGTCTAACAGGCGAAAGCGAAGTTCATATGATAGAGGGGTTCTGGGGGAAACTAGGACCACATAACCTGAATCCCCCAATGTGGTCCTAGTCCCCCTCTTCTCAACTAGGACCACACTGCCTCAATTCCCCAATGTGGTCCTAGTCTACCTCTTCCCAACTAGGACCACACTGCCTCAATTCCCCAATGTGGTCCTAGTCCCCCTCTTTCCGACTAGGACCACACTTCCTCAATTCCCCAATGTGGTCCTAGTCTCCCTCTTCTCAACTAGGACCACACTGCCCCTATTCCCCGATGTGGTC
Source organism: uncultured Eubacteriales bacterium (assembly GCA_900315285.1). Classification (GTDB taxonomy): domain Bacteria; phylum Bacillota; class Clostridia; order Oscillospirales; family Acutalibacteraceae; genus RUG420. Next base: position 26,597 of record OMYO01000018.1, read on the forward strand.
CTAGTCCCCCTCTTCTCAACTAGGACCACTTAGGCCAAAATTCCTGTTGTGGTCCTAGTCGTAGCTCAGGTGAGTTCGGCAAACTAGGACCACATTACCTAAATCCCCCAATGTGGTCCTAGTCCCCCTCTTCTCGACTAGGACCACATTGCCCTTATTCCCCGATGTGGTCCTAGTTAGCACTTGAGAACTTTCAAGGAACTAGGACCACTTAGGCCAAAATTCCTGTTATGGTCCTAGTCGCAGCTCAGGTGGTTTCGGCAAACTAGGACCACTTAGCCTGAATCCTCCAATGTGGTCCTAGTCCCCCTCTTCCCAACTAGGACCATACTGCCTCAATCCCCCAATGTGGTCCTAGTTTGCCTCAAGTCACCCTCAAAGGACTAGGACCACCCAAGTCAATTCGCCAGTTCCGGTCCTAGTCTCCACTCCATCGCCCCTAATTACAAAGATAAGAGCGCTAGTCTCCACTCCATCGCCCCCACAATACAGAGAGAAAAGCCACCCTGGCCACAGCTCCCCAATTAAACACCAAAAAACGACGCCGCCCAAACCCTCACAGGTCTGAGCGGCGGCGCGCCGTATATTAGCAATGTTAGATTTTGGTCTTGAAGCGGTCATATTTCAGGCCGGAGATGTCGGCGGAGGTCGGGTCGCCGTTCACGAGCTCGGAGACGACGGTGCCGACGGCGGGGGCAATGCCGAAGCCGTGGCCGGTGAATCCGGCGGCGATGGTGAGGCCGGGGACCTCGGAGATGTTGTCGATGACGGGGACTCCGTCCATCATCTGATCCATCCAGCCGGCCCAGGTGCGGACGATCTTGGCGTCGGCCAGCATGGGGAAGTACTTGAGGATGCCGCGGCAGATGCAGGGTGCGGCGTTGGCCATGATGACCGGGGTGCCGTTGTCCTTGGCGACGGGCTCAAAGTTCGTGCTGCCGCCGAAGACGAAGGAGCCGTGGTTGGTCTGGTGGCCGTAGAAGTCGGCCTCGGCGGTTCCGAGCATCTGGTTGAACATGGGCGGCTCGGCCTCGGTGACGAGGGCGTAGAGCATGACGGACATCATCGGGAGATCGATGCCGACGGTGCCGGCGACCGGACGGGCGCCGAGGCCGTTGCAGAGAACGATGTGGTCTGCCTCATAGATGCCGTTGTCGGTGATGACCTGGCGGACCTTGCCCTTGACCTTCTTCAGGCCGAGTACAGAGACGCCGGTGATGTACTGGGCGCCAAGGCGGCGGGCAGCACGGTAGTAGGCCAGAGTGGCGCGGAGCGGGTTGGCGTGGCCGTCGGTGGGGCACCAGCTGGCGCCGATGACCTCGTCGGAGAGGTACGGGTTGATCTGGCGGACCTCGTCGCCGTCGATCATATGGACGTCAAGGCCGCAGGCCTGGGCGCGGTTGGCGAGGCCCTCGAGGATCTTCAGGTGCTCCTCGGTCTTGCCGAGACGGAGGTTGCCCTCCTTGTGGTACTCGACATCGGAGTCCAGCTCCTCGGAGAGGGTCGGCCAGAGGTTCTCAATGCCGTACATGGCGAGGGGGAGCTCGCGGGGATCACGGCCGGACTGACGGACGCCGCCGCCGTTGCGGGAGGATCCGCCGTCGCCGATGATATCGGATTTTTCAAGGACAAGGACCTTGTAGCCCTTTTTCGTAAGATAGTAGGCGCAGGAGTTTCCGATGATGCCGGCGCCGACAATGATTACATCCGGATTCATTTGATTTTCGCCTCCTCTTCATTGGCAAAGACATGCATTTCGGTGGGGCGCATGGGAGCGCGGGAAGTCTGGAATTCCAGCTCATTCGGGCGGATGCCCAGCTCGCTGGCGACGATGCCCTTCACGAGCTTTCCGCATGTCTGGCCCTGGCAGAGGCCCATGGTGCAGCGGAGATAGCGGCGGATTTCCGCCATATTCCACATGCCGTCGTGTACTGCCTGGCGGATCTCACCCTTGGTGATCTCCTCACAGCGGCAGATAATCATATCGTCATCCGGACCCGGGACGAAGGGTCCGATATCTCTGGAGCGATCAGTCACTTTGCTCATTTGGAAACCTCCTCAAAGAATCTTGCCTTCATGGCGTATTCCTTCGGAACCTTGACGGTGAGAAGGTTTGTCTTGTCGAAGGCCTTGCTGCTTCTGACACGGGTTACCTCCGCGTCACAGATGGGTTCGCCGCTGCGGGAGAGTCCGACACCCTTGGCGCCGACCTCCGGTACCGGGAGGAACTCATAGGGCATGGTGATTTCCGCCATTCCATCGCCCGCGTCCTCGTCCACCAGGAAGATGGCCTGGCCGGGGCAGTTGGCGACGCACATGCCGCAGTTGATGCAGGTGGAGTCATCCTCCACTGCAGGGAGGGTCGTAATATGGTCACCCACTTTGATGCAGCCCTTGTTGCAGGCATCCTGGCAGGGGTTACATGGGATATTCTGTGTGCACTCAATGACAGGATGGATGCCCGCCTTGTGGACAACGCCGGGGAAGCGCTCAATTTCGTCCTCGGCGACGAAGCCACGGGAGAGAAGGTTCTCGGAGACCGGGATTCCCTCCTCGGTGAGGTCGATCTTCTTGCCCTTGTTGCCCGGGGCGAACATGCCCTGGCGGAGACCGTCGAGAGCGGTGTCGAGGCTGGCCTCTTCGGTGTCCATCTCATCCTTCTCAATGTAGCCGAGATATTCGGCGGCGTAGACGCCGGCCTGGCGGCCCTCGATCATGGCGGAGGAGGCCTCCTCAATGCCGGAGACGTCGCCTGCGGCGTAGATGCCGGGGATGGAGGTCTGGCCATGGGCATCACAGACCGGGACGTTGTCCTTCATCTCACAGCCCACCATCTTGAGGAGCTGGCTCATGGGAGAGAGACCGACGGCGATGCAGATGGTGTCGACGTCGAAGTGGATCTCCGTGCCCGGAATGAACTGGAAACGCTCGTCGAGTTTGGCAATGGTGACACCGGTGACGTGGTCGGTACCCTCGGCCTCCTTAATGGTGTAGGGAAGATAGAACGGGATTCCGGTACGGGCCAGCTTGGAGGCGTGGACACCGTAACCGCCGATGCGCGGAGCTGCGTCGGCCAGGGCGACGACGTCACAGCCGGCCTGCTTCAGCTGGAAGCTGACGACAAGTCCGACGTTGCCGGAACCGAGCATGAGGACCTTCTGTCCAGGACGGACACCGTGGAGGTTCATCATGGTCTGGGCCGCGCCGGCACCGATGACGCCGGGGAGCGTCCAGCCCGGGAACGGGACCATGTTCTCAGCGGCGCCGGTGGCAATGATGATGGCGTCCGCCTTGTAGTGCTCAATGCCGTCGCCGATGCGGACGACGACTTCTTTATCGAGATATACGCCGATAACGGTTGCGTCCAGAACGACCTGTACGCCGGCGGCGTCGGCCTCTTCGAGGAGCTGTTTGCCGATGCGGAAACCGCGGACCTTGGCCCGGTGCTCCTTGGAGCCGAAGAATTTATGGATCTGTTTGAAAAGCTGTCCGCCGGGACGGGCGTTCTCGTCGAACACAACGACGTCGACGCCGCGCTTGGCTGCCTCAATGGCGGCAGACAGGCCGGCGGGGCCCGCTCCGACTACGATAAGTCCAATCCGTTTCATTATTTCTGTACCTCCTGCTCTTCAAAGGGTTTCGCGGAGTTGCCGTACTGGGTCTGGACGACCATGCCCTCTTTGAGCGGGGTCATACATGTGCGTACGTTCGGCTCTCCGTCGACGACCATGACACAGTCGGTGCAGCGTCCTATGGCACAGAACATGCCGCGGGGCGTGTGCTTTTTTGCGGTATAGCGGTGGATCATGACACCATTGGCCTTCAGCGCCTCGGCGATGGGCTCGCCTTCGTAGCCCTCGACTTCTTTTCCGTCATAGGTGAACTTGACGGGACGGCCTTTTTCATAGGTTCCCAGGATAGGATGTTCCTGAATTCTGGATTCCATCAGTCTGCCTCCTCTAATCGATCTGAAGTTATAAATAAACGACGTCTCAGGGAAATGCATTTCCTAAGACGCCGTCGCCGTTGAACACACAAGATGTTAACAGGTGGGTAAAGGTCAAAAATTGTATTTTTCGGAACAATTTTCCCGGGCGATTCACCCCCGAATTGTCCCAAAAATGGGATGGTTCAAGTCACTTCTTGAAGAGCTCCGAAGAGACGCAGCTGTCCACCGAGGCGCATACGACATTATAGGCGGCATGCATAAGATCGTCCGAGGTCATACAGCCCTCCCGGATCTTCTTGGCGACCTCCTTGTAGACTCTTGGGGAACCGGGCATGATGAGGTCATTTCCGGCGGGAATACAGAGCTCATCCTTGCAATCACCGTGCCCTGAGGCGTACCAGTCGGTCATTACGAGGCCGTCAAAGCCCCATTCCATGCGCAGGACCTTGGTGAGCAGGTCTTTATTATTGGGCGAGTAGACGCCGTTGATCATGTTGTAGCTGCTCATGACGCCCCGGGCACCTGCCTTGACCGCCATGCGGAACGCTCGTAAATATGTTTCACGTAAAGTGCGTTCATCAAGATGAATGTTTAAGTTCTTCCGCTCGGTCTCCTGATTATTACAGGCAAAATGTTTTAATGTTACGAAGCATCCCGGGTGGCTCTGGACACCTTTTGTGACGGCAGAGGCCATGGCGCCGGTGAGATATGGGTCCTCGGAGTAATACTCAAAGTTGCGGCCACCCAGCGGATTGCGGTGAAGGTTCATGCCAGGGGCAAGCCAGAAGACGATACCGAGTTCCTTCATTTCGGTGCCCACTGCATCGCCCACCTGCTCGAGAAGGTCGACGTCCCAGGTCTGGGCCATCTGCGTCTCACAGGGCCATGCGGTGCAGTACTGGTAGTAGACGGTACGGCGCTCCTTCTTTCGGGGAAGGCTCATGGACTTCCAGACATTGTTCGCGCCGAACTGCATGGCCTCCGGCAGCACCGGTGACGAGATGCGGTTTGTCAGAGGCTGTACTGCCTCCGGCGTCAGGTTCAGACCCTGGGGGCCGTCCGCCATGGGCATGTTCTCAAGGCCAATGTCCACATACTCCGATGTGGTGTAGCCGGCGGGGCCAAACACCATGTTATGGATAGATCCGACATAGCTGGTCCCTATGGTGATTTTCAGCATGTCCTGGGGCGTCAGCTTCTCCATGATGAAGTCCGCCTTCGGGTGCGGCGTGAAGGGAAGCTTCTTATAGGAGTGGCGCTCGCAGTAGATGCTGCTGCTCTTTATGGGGATGATGGGTTCCACCGGCCCGCAGGGGACAAAGGACGGGATGTTCTCCCAGGCAATGTACTCCTTGGGCGGGCAGACGCGGTCACAGAGTTCCGTGGGTGCATCGCCATCCAGGAAGAGGGTCCCTATGGGTTTCACACTTCCAGCGGAGTCGCCGAGCAGGAGGACATAGTTGCCTCCCTCCAGCACGAAACGGCCGTTCTCAGCGTCATAGGAGGCGAAGTCCCGCATGTCGAATGTCAGGTGGATATACTGGGACCCGCCTGGTTTCAGCACGGAGGTACGCCCGAAGGCCACCAGGGACTTCTTCTCCTTGGGCAGGCTTCCGTTCGGGGCCGCCATGTAGAGCTGGGCGATTTGCGCTCCTTGATAAAGACCGGTATTTTTCACCTTAACCCGGACATCCACGTAGGAGTTGTTCACCTGAATGCCCTGGGACTCCTGTTCAAATGTCGTATAGGACAGACCGTAACCGAAGGGGTAGCGGGGTTTGATGTCCTGGACATCGAACCAGCGGTAGCCCACATAGATGCCCTCATGGTAGTACTCATTGAGCGGGTCACCGTCCCGGTCCGCAAAGTGCTCTGCGCCGGGGTAGTCCTCATAGCGGGCACCCCAGGTGTCGGTGAGTTTTCCGCTGGGTGTCACCACTCCCGTCAGCACGTCGGCAAGGGCATTTCCCATTTCCATACCGCCCTCGGAGGCGTACAGGATGGCACCGAGTTCCATGTCGTCGACGGGACTCAAGTCTATAACGCCGCCGCTGTTGATGATGAGGATGACATTGTCATAGTGTTCCGTGAGGGCGCGCAGGTGGGAAATTTCCGTGGCGGTCAGGAACCAGTCGCCAGTCTCGGTCTTCCGGTCCACGCCCTCTCCGCCGACCCGGGTCAGGATGTAGATGGCCGTGTCCGTCTTGGAGTCCCGGATGTCACCCAGCAGAACCGGGCGCCCCACCGGCGGGCGGAACGGGTATTTGCAGGAGTATTCAAAGCGCTCTGGCACCGGAATGTGCCGGAGTTCCTCGGCGATGGACTCCTTCCAGATATCGTGGAGCATGTTCCAGGTCTCGTCTAAGTCGTCCAGCCAGGAGCCAGTGGTAATCTTGATGCCGGCGTTCTTCAAGCCCTGTTCCGGCGTCACCTGATAGCGGGGCGCGTTCTCCCCGCTGCCGGTGCCCCCGAAGCTCGGGTGCCGGGCGCCGAGGCCGTAGAGGGCCACGGTGTCGGCCTTGAGCGGCAGCGCTCCGCGGTTCTCCAGCAGGACCATGCCCTCGGCCGCCGCCCGGCGCGCCAGCGCATAGTTTTTCTTCTCCCGCTCGGTCATATCCGGGTTTGTCGTTGCACGGATAATAGGTTTCATGGTTATTACTCGCCTCTTACATTCATTCTTTGATTTTCGACTCCTTGCGCTTTCCGGTCATGTCCTCCACCGTGAGCACATAGACCGCCGTTCTCGGAATGGCGGCATGATTAAAAGAGATATTTTCGGGGTGATACTGCCGCATGATATCCTCCAGGGCTGCGAGTTTTTCCTCCTCGCTCAGCATATGGATGGTGCCATGACCTATGACACTCTCGTAGTTCATGGTGCAGTAACCTTTCTCTTCATTGTATTCCAGACGGTGCTTGCAGTCCATCTCAAAGGAGGCGCGGGGGTCCTTGGCAATGAGGTCAAGTTTTGTGCCCTCAGTGGCGCTGTGGAAAATCAGCGTGACGGTCTCCCCGTCCACCCGCAGTCCGAAGTTCAGCGGAAGGATATAGGGGTAGCCGCTCTCGTCGTTGAGGGCAAGGCGGCAGACGTCGCAGTGGCGCATGATCTCCACTTTCTCGGAAAAGTCGGTGACCTCACGGTTCTTCTTTCTCATGATTTTTCCTCCATTGTTTTCAGGGCCGCGGCGGCCTGGCGGTAGGCCGGCGTGGCGACGCCATATTTTTCTCCGAGCCGGATGGGCTCCAGGATGAGTCCGTCGGCCTCCGACGGACGGCTCGCCAAGATGTCACGCTGCATAGATGTGGTGGTCTCCGGCGGCAGCGTAGCCATAATCTCTAGGTTGCGTTTAACCATGTCCTCCTCAAAAGGGAAACCCATGGCAGATGCCAATGCTGTGACCTCACGCATCAGCGCGATGGCGAGATCCCGGGCAGGACCAACCTGCTGCATGTCGCCAGCTGTGGCGCCCAATGCGACTCCCGCCGCCCCCACCGGGGAGACATAGGAGAATTTCATGAGGGCGTCCCGCTGGATGCTGCGGGAGAGTACCATTTCGAGGTCCGGCCCTGCCATGGCGCGCTGAATTTCCAGAAGACGTGGAGAGACATTGTGGTCCCGCTGACCGGCGACGACCCGCAGAATTGGCGCATGCTGCCGAATAACTCCGGGCGATTCAATGTCTGCTGACACATAAATGCACCCGTCCAACACAGTGGTCTTTGGTAGTTTTTCCTGTAGCTTTTCCCCGGTACCGTATACATTCAGTATGGGGAGGACGACGGTGTCCTGGCCGGCCACCCTCCGTAGGAAAGGCACCAGAGCCTCCAGAGAGTAGTTCTTAACACAGACAAGAATTACGTCCGGAGAGTTCACGGGGTCATAGGTATCCGTGGTCTCCACGGCCACCGGAACGGAAATACGGGAGTTGTCCCAGAGGGCGTGCCGTATCAGGTCGTTCTCCCGAATGGCCTGCCCATGCGCCCCGCGGGCTATAACTGTGACATCCTGTCCGCTCCTTGCCAGATGCCAGCTCAACGTTCCACCGGTCCCTCCGGCCCCAACTGTCAGATAGTTCAACCAAATATCCCCCATCCGTTTTCAGCATTTTCAACAAACTTTTACAGTTGTAGAAAAAGTTTAAGCAAAAGTTCAGAAATGATGATAGTATTAGAAGTAGAGAAGCAGTAAATCCCCTTTATTTACCCTTCGGAAGAATTTTCTCTCTCTATTTTCTTCCAGACTTCTTCATCAATTGCGGCATGGGCTCTGTATGGTTTCATACAGAGCCCATGCCCATTTTTTCGTTTTGGCGCCGACGAGGCGCCATTGGTGCGTACCGAGCGCGGTGCTGCGCTGCGGCGCGACGGGCGCCGCCGTCAGGTGGCGTCCACCTGGGCCCGGGTCGGAATGGACGGGGCCGCGCCGGGCCGGCCCACGGCCAGGGCGGCGGCACGCCCGGCGAGTGCCATGGCCCCGCGGGGGGCCATGCCCTCGAGCCGGCCCGCCAGGTAGTATCCGAGGAACGTGTCCCCGGCTCCGGTGGTGTCGACGACGTCCACAGGCAGCGCTTCCTGGTGGAAGCGCTCGTTCCCGTCGTCGTACCAGGAGCCGGCCACCCCCGTCGTCATGACGACCCGGGCCGTGGGGAACATCTCCCGCAGGGAGTTGAGCATGTCCTCCGGCTCGTCCGGCGACCCGCCGGACAGCGCCGCGGCCTCCACTTCGTTGACAACAAAGGTATCCACGGTGTCCAGAGGCAGTGACAGGAGGTCGTCGTCAATGGGCGAAGGGTTGAATACGACCCGCATGCCATGGTTCACGGCCGCGGCCATGAGGTCCTTGAGGGCATTGGTCTCGTTCTGGAGAAGAAGTACATCGCCCTCGCCGAAATATTGAAATGTATTTGCAATTTGTTCACTGGTAATGAGCTGGTTGGCCCCGCCGCAGACGGTAATGGCATTCTCTCCGGCGTCGTCCAGCAGGATGACGGTGTGTCCGGTGGGCTCGTCCGGCAGTCGCCGCACAAGCGTCGTGTCCACGTTGGCCTCCGCCAGTTCCTGCAGAAGGGACTCGGCATGGGGTCCCACATTGCCGGCGTGGTAGACGAAGACGCCGGCGCGCCCCAGGGCCACCGACTGGTTCAGGCCCTTGCCGCCGTTATAGACCGTGAGGTCCGAGGACTTCTGGGTCTCCCCGGGTTCGGTGATGTGCTCCACGCGGTAGACATAGTCCATGTTCATGGACCCAAAATTCAGGACTTTCAAAAACACCCCTCCCTCTGGCTACGATTGTACCATAAGGGAGGGGTGAGAATATGTAAACTTTCCGTGCATCGCCCAGGCGTCAGGGCGATCCTACGTTATCCATTATAAATATACACGCGGCACTCATACGGCCGAAGCGTGCAGCTGCGGCTTCCCGCCGGAGCGTCCGGATAATTCTGGAGCACCAGGGTGCCCTTGCTCAGGTCGAATCCGGTTGGGGCAACAAATGGAATATCCTGTTTGCTGAACGAGCAGATGACCAGGGCCTTCTGGTCTCCGTAATCCTTCTCATAGCAGTAAATTTTCTCGCTCGCCGGATAGTACTCCTTATAACTGCCCTTGGACAGTGCCGGGTACGCCTTGCGGACCTTCAGCGCCTTCTTGTAGTAGTTCAGAATGGAGTCCGGATCCTTCTGTTCTGCCGCCACGTTGATGGTCTTATAGTTGGGGTTGACGCCGAACCACGGAGTTCCGGTTGTGAAGCCCGCGTTCTTGGAGTCATCCCACTGGACCGGAGTTCGGGCGTGTTCACGGCTCGTCTTGTTGACCAGGTCAAGGTAACGCTGTCCGGTCACGCCGACCTTGGCAAATGTCTTCTCGTTGTTGAATGTCACGACATCCTTGCACTCGTCAAGGGAGTTGAAATGGGTATTCAGCATGCCAATTTCCTGGCCCTGATAGATAAAGGGAGTACCGGTCAGCATGAGATACGAGGTGGCCAGTGTCTTACCGCTCTCCTTCCAGTAATGCTCGCTGCCGTACCGGCTGATGACGCGTGCGTGGTCGTGGTTCTCAATGTACAGGCAGTTCCAGCCCTTTCCGTAGAGCTGTGTCTGCCAGTCCCGCCATGCCCGTTTATACCGCACGAGGGAGAAGGGCACATGGACGTAGTCCGTAACGATGCCGTCGGCCGTCATCTGGTCAAAGGAGATCAGCATGTCGAGCCGCTTGCCGCACCCGTAGGTAAGAGCATCAGCGGGCTTGGACTGGGGCATTTCGCCTACAGTGAACATGTTGTAGTTGTTGTAGACGTCCTGCTTGAATTCCTTCAGGTAACTGTCCAGATTCGGACCCTTGTCATAGTGCTCAATACCTGTTGCCGCCGGAAGCGGAATACCGTCCGGTAGCCCCGGATCCTTTGAGATGTAGCTGATGACATCCTCCCGGAACCCGTCGACGCCCTTGTCCAGCCAGTACCGCATGATCTTTTTGACCTCATTCCGGACTTCTGGGTTGTCCATGTTCAGGTCCGGCTGTCCCTCGGCGAAGACATGCAGATAGTATTGGCCCAGATTTTCGTCATACTTCCAGGCCTTGCCCTCGAAGAGGGAGTCCCAGTTGTTGGGGTAGCTGCCGTTCTTCGGGTCCCGCCAGAAGTACCAGTCGTGGTACGGGTTGTCTTTGGACTTCCGGCTCTCCTGGAACCACTGGTGCTGATCCGACGTGTGGTTGATTACCAGGTCCATGACCACTTTCATTCCCCTGTCATGGGCACCCTTCATGACCTTCTCAAAGGTCTCCATGGTGCCATATTCCGGGTTGATTCCATAGTAGTCCGCAATATCATACCCGTAATCTTTCTGGGGCGATGGATAGATGGGTGAAAACCAAATACAGTCCACTCCCAAATCCTTCAAATAGTCCAGTTCCTGGTACACACCCTCCAGGTCACCAATACCGTCACCGTCGCTGTCCTTGAACGACCGGCACCAGATCTGATACACCGTAAGGTCCTTGTACCAGCTGTTGTCATACTTCGGCTCCGTGCGGCTGCAGATGGTCACAGTCTTGGGCTTTTCTTTTGCAGCAAAGGCAGATACTGCGCCTATACACATGCCCGCCAGCAACGCGGTCGTCAGAAATATGCATAACATTCTTTTTAAATTTTTCATTTTTTCATCTCCTTTTCACAATTTCACCTCAATTTCATTCTATCACAGTTTATGCTACAATAGTTGTCATCAAATAAGGTATAAGGTGATTCAAATGAAACTCAATCGCGCGCTGTCCTTACTTCTGGCAGCCGTTCTCTGCCTTGCCCTCGCGGTCCCGGCTCTGGCCGCCAAGGCCGCCCCGCCGTTTATGAATTGGGACGAGGAACCCGTCGCCGCCGCGGCCGACTCCTACCCGGAGACCGTCGTCTACACCCGCACGGGCTACGGCGCCGGCACCACCACGGCCACCATCGCGTGGGATGCCGCCAAGAGCACCCTCTCCGTCTACGACCAGCCCTACTTCCCGGGCGCCGAGCCCTGGCTCTTCGCCATGCTCCGCACCGAGACTGTCCCCGCTGGCTCTCCCCTCGCCGCCCGGCTCGCCTATGATGGCCTGAAGGATAACGCCCCGCTCATCTACGCAGGTTGCCCGCTCATTACGTCGGGCCGCATGCGCACCCTCATTGTTGTGGAGAACAAGGGATACCAGCAGACAGCTGACCAGTACAAGTACACCTTTAGCGTGAACGCCAAGCACCAGCTCACGGATGTGACCTGCAGCAAGTTGGAGGCTACGGGCATCTATGGCACGGGCATTCAGCGCAGCACTTCGAGCATCCACTATACATACGACGCTGCTGGGCGCCTCACTGCCATTGACTGCTCTGACGGCAACTCGTCGCGCTACACCTATGACGCGGCCGGCCGCCTGACCACGTTTACGGTGAACCACGTCACGTTCCCGGCCGACTACGCAAGCCCCTATCTTGCGAACAAACCTTCCTATGGTGCCGACGGTGTGCTGTCCAGCTGGACGGCAGAGCACTCGGGCGTGTTCACGGAAAGTTATAAGATCGGCTAATAATTTCCCGCATTTCTGGGGCGATTCAGTGCTGTTTTGGCGCTGTGTCGCCCCTTTTTTCTTTTACCTTTTTGGCGGCATCTGTGTTGATGCCCGCCGTTTCGGCGGGCGTTAGACCTTTTCCCCAAAATCATGGAAATGGTCTAACGATTCCGACCGAATTCGGTTTATTTTCGAAGAAAAGTTAGACCAAACCTCTCTTTTTTTCTTAAAAGGTCTAATAATTTCGCAAGATTTTAATCGAAAGTTAGACCAAACGCCTCCGAATTTTAATTTTGGTCTAACAGCCGCCGCTCCGTGGAGTCAAGTCCATATTTGTGTGTAAATTAATTTCCTTCAAGTTTTTTATTCTCAAGCAGCCATCAATTTTTGCTGCTCATGAGCAATCTTTCTTAGCT
>OMYO01000012.1 GCA_900315285.1 uncultured Eubacteriales bacterium
ACTGCAAACCACATCACATAAATCATTTGCAGTTAATCCGTCATGGCGGCAGCAGGAATTTTAACTGCAAAAGGCCGTTCAGAGAACAAATGCAGTTAACTCTCCGCCTGCCGCCGCAATTTATTAACTGCAAAATGGAGTAAATGGATGGAAAGCAGTTAAATCGCCTCCCCACCCAGCAAAAAAAGACTGCACCACCCAAGTGGTACAGCCCTCAATAATAGATTTGATTTTTCCGGTCAGTTCAGCTGCTGCCCCGCCTTCCGGTACAGCGACGGGTCAATTTGGAACGTCCCGTCATACAGTTTTGAGAGGAAGAAGCATGCTTTGGCCCGATCGACCTCTCCGGTAAGGTAGTAGTACTGACCCATTCGGTTATACAGTGCCGCATTCTGATGCGGATCATAGGCAGAGAGACTCTGCGGCTTGACTGCCGGTACATTCATGTTTTTTGCCATAGAAGAAATTACCTCCTTCCATGTACTGGCAAGGATTCCTTTTCTGACGCAATTCCATGGTAACCCAAAGTTGTGATGTACCTGTTAACAAACTATCAAGGTTCTTGGTCATTTCCCTGGCCCCCTATTTCATTCGAGCCGAGCGGCCCTACATTAGCCCGCCTCCCAATTCCGGCCGAGCCACCCGCCAATTTTCGGGCATGCGAAAGGCCCCGCCGGTGCGGGGCCTTTCTGTTGCAAAAAATGAGGGGTAATACTTGTTTGCCACGCTGCGTTAGTTGCAGCGGTGCAAAGGAGAAAATAGAAAAGAGAGTGATATGAGAATATTGCCTGGGTATTCTCAACCACCTTTACAATCTTAACGCGGTGTCAGAGCAAATGCAACAACCGAATATTGCGGATTTGTAAATCATTTTTCGTTTGCTCGAGCACGGTGAAAAATTTTCTCAACTCTCCACTGGAGTGCTCTCAACGGGGACATTCTCCACACCGTTGTCAATGGTATATTCCTTGCGGAAGTCGCCATACTGCTGCATGAAGCTGGCATCCTCTCTCTTGAGGTTGTTCAGGTACTCATGGTGGTCATAGGTCTCCGCCTCTGACTCAATCATGGCGACCGCAATATTCGAACAGTGGTCACTGACCCGCTCCAGATTGGTGAGCAAGTCGGTGAGGACAAAGCCGATTTCCACAGTAGCGTTGCCGTTCTGGAGACGGCGGACCTGACGGCTCTTGATCTCATTGATCATACCGTCAATGACCTCCTCCAGCGGTTCAATGCTGCGGGCAAGCGTGAGATCATTGTCGCAGAAAGCATTCAGCGTACGACCGACAATGTCATCAATGGCCTCATAGAGCACTTCGAGTTCCTGGCTTGTGCCATGGGAGAACTTGATGCTCTTATTATTGATTTCCTTTGCAATTTCCGTCAGATTCTCCGCATGATCCGCCAGACGTTCAAAGTCCGGTATGGTGTGGAGCATTTTATAGACTTTCTTGAGTTCCTTGTCAGAGAGCTCCTCCTTGGAGATTTTTACAATAAAGTTCTCCAGTTCGTCCTCCAGCTTGTCGGTCTGGTCCTCCAGCTTCAGAACATCTTCAATTTTTTTCTCGTCGAAGTTGTGAACGATGTCGACACCCTGTACCACAGCCTGCTTTGCAATGTCACCCATACGTTTGGTGACCTCAAACGACTTGTTGACGGCGAAAGCCGGGATTGTCAGCAGGTTCTCGTCCAGAAGGACCGTCTTGTTGTGTTTTCTGTTCTTGTGGTCCCGCACAATAAGGGATGCCAGCTTACAGAGCTGGTTGGTGAACGGGAGAAGAAGAAGTGTGCCGAGGATATTGAATGTGGTGTGGATAATGGCAATCCATACCGGATTCACCGCCTCGTTGGCAAATGAAAAATGGAAGATGGAATTGAGAACAAGCCAGAGGGTAAGGAACAGGACCGTACAGATGGTGTTGAAGGAGACGTGGACTGCTGCTACACGTTTTGCATTCTTGCTGGTGCCGATAGCCGCAATGACCGAGGCAACGCAGGAACCGATATTCAGTCCCATGATGACCGGAATCGTCGTTCCAAAAGTGAGAAGTCCCGTCAGAGAAAGTGCCTGCAGAATGCCGGACACTGCAGAAGAGGACTGCAGCAGTGCAGTGAATACCAGACCAAACAGAACCGCCAGAATGGGGTTGTGCAGTCCGATGAGCATTTGCCGAAAAGCCGGAACCTGACCAATGGGCTGCATGGCCGCGGACATGGTGGTCATTCCGGACATGAGGATGGCAAAGCCAAGAAGAATGGTGGAGACGTCCCGCCGTTTCTGGTTCTTGGACGCCATAAGGATAACGACGCAGATAAAGGCTATGATAGGTGCAAAATTCTCCGGTTTCAGCATAGAGACAAACACGTTTGTGCTGCTGATTCCGGCGAGGGAGAGGATCCACGCCGTAATCGTCGTGCCGATATTGGAGCCAAGCAAAGTCGGTACGGTCTGCTCCAGCGTCATAATGCCGGAGTTTACGAGTCCGACCAGCATAACCGTCATGGCGCCGGAGGACTGAATGACTGCCGTTACGCCGGCACCGAGGGCAACACCCTTTATCTTATTGGAAGTCAGCTTGCGGAGCGTCTTTTCCATTTTGCCGCCCGCGAGCTTTTCCATGCTGGAGGACATGACATTCATTCCGTAGAGGAAGAAGGCGAGTCCGCCCAGCAGGGATATCCAGTGGTAAATATTCATACATATCTCCCGTTCTCAATCAGTATTACAGGAAGCTGCCACGTGCTTGCGTAGCATTTCCATTATAAAGGAGCAAATTTTGCAATACAACAACAACCGTATCAAAAAAGGATGCGAAAAGTTGTTCCCTCCCCCTCTACGCTGTCCACGCTGAGGGTGGCACCCATATACTGGGCACCGTGTTTCACAATGGAGAGGCCAAGGCCTGTGCCGCCAATGGCCTTGGAGTGGCTCTTATCCACCCGGTAGAACCGCTCAAAGATATGGGGCAGGTCCTCCTCGGGAATTCCTATGCCGGTATCCTTCACCGAGACCTCTACGCCGTCCACATACTGCATGACCATGACGCGGACACTTCCGCCGTCACGATTATACTTGATGGCGTTATCACAGAGGTTGAAGATCATTTCCTCCACAATTTGGGCCACGCCATAGATGGTGGCATGCTCCCCTACCAGATGCAGCCGGACATTCTTCTTCTGCGCCGCATGGTGGAGATGATCCAGAACCGACTCACAGGTGTCCCACAGGTCAATGTTCTCCTTGACGACGGCAACCTCGTTCTCATCCATTTGAGAGAGCTTAATGATGTCGCCAACCAGAGTGATGAGGCGCTGGGACTCCTTGTGGATGACACCGGCGAATCGAGGAATGTCTTCCTCCTTCGCAATGCCCATCTCCATGAGTTCGGCATAGCCGGAGATGGAGGTCAGCGGAGTCTTCAGCTCATGGGACACGTTGGCGGTAAACTGCTGCCGCATTTTATCCTGTTCGTCGTGCTGGCGCTGCATTTCCTCAATATTTTGGGCGATTTGCTTGTTCTGTTCCTCCAACCGCTCAGTCAGAGGCTGCAGTTCTTTGTAGACCTCGGTCTCCACCGGATTTTCCAGATTGATCTTATTAATGGGTTCCGTGACCGTCCTGGAAATGTTGCGTGCAAGGAGCAATGCCAGAATGGCGGTGCCAGCCACAATAGAGAGGACGGGGGCAATGGAATGCCGCAGAACAGCCCGCATATTGTAGCGGGTTCCGGAAAGCCGGAGTACATTCCCATCCTTCAGCTTGGCAGCCGCATACATGCTCTGCCGGGATAGCGTCGAACTTCTCCTCTCCGAAAAGCCCTTTCCGTTTTCCATGGCCTCCCGGAACTCCGGCCGGTCTTTATGGCTGGACAGCTTGTCGGCCTCCATCTGGTTATCATAGAGGACATGGCCGTCCGATGCGATAATGGTGATTCTCCGATCTGTGTTCAAAGACTCCGCAGCGCGATACCCTCCATGGGTGTTACAGTAGTCCACCAGCATGCTGAGCTCACTGTTCATATTGTCTTCCTGCTGTCTGGAATATTGGCTGTACATGACCCAGATATTCAGTGCTGAGGTGAAGAACAGAACGATCAGAGCGACCAGCAGGATATAGTAGAAGAGCGTGCGGCTCATGAGGCGGATCTTCGGGCGCCTCTTTCCCTCCGCGGGGTCAGTCCGGCTCATCGGAGATCATGTAGCCAATGCCGCGGACGGTCTTTATGATTTTCCCGGCGTCGCCGAGCTTCCGGCGCAGCGTCCGGATATGTACGTCCACAGTACGGCTCTCTCCATCAAAGGAGTAGCCCCAGATCTTATTTAGCAGCTGGTCCCTTGTCAGAACGATATTTTTGTTCTCCAAAAGGCAGCAGAGCATTTCAAACTCTTTGCGTGTCAGGCTGACCCGTTCCCCGGCCACCTTGACCTTGTGTTTTTTCGGGGAGACGTAGAGGTCACCAATTTCGTACTCCGTGAGGACCTCGTCCTCATTTTCACCGGTGCGGCGGAGCAGGGCCTTGACGCGTGCAACAAGTTCCATCATGCCGAAGGGCTTGGGAATATAGTCATCGGCGCCAAGCTCAAAGCCGCGAACCTTGTCAATTTCAGAGCCCTTGGCGGTCAGCATGATGACCGGGAGCTTTTTGGTCTTCCGGTCTTTGCGAATTTTTTCCAGAATGGAGAGACCGCTCTCCTCCGGAAGCATGATATCCAGCAGGACTAGCTGGGGAAGCTGCTCATCCATGGCCTTCCAGAACTCCGAGGGAGTCCCGAAGCCCCGGGACTCATAGCCGGTGCTGTTCAGGGTATAGACAACAAGTTCCCGAATGTTCGCATCGTCTTCGACGAGATAGATCATTCCTTTTTCCTCCTGTTGATTTTTCCTATCTATTTTACATTACCATAGACACCGGAATTGTTAAACTTAAGTAAAATGAAAGGCATATCGGTGGTTCCGATATGCCTTTTTCTGAAAAAATATTGTATTTTATTCTTTTTCGTCGTTCTTTTTGCGCGATGCAGCCTTCTTTGCAGCGGCAGCAGCCTTCTTTGCTGCGGCGGCCGCCTTCTTTGCCGCATTCTTTTTCTCTTTCTCGGCTGTCTTGCGTTCCTTTTCCGCTGCCTTCACGGCGGCCTTTTCCTCTTTCATGCGGGCCTTTTCGGCATCCATTCTGCGGCGTGCCTCTTTTTCCGCCTCTTTGCGCTGCATTTCCAGACGGCGATCCATGGCCTTTTTGCTCCGGGTCATGTCTTTCCGAAGATAGGAGCCGCACTCCACTTTCTTCTCCACGAGCCGGACAATGTCTGTGGCAGCATTCTTGTTGATATATTTGCGCTGGTTCTCAATGATCTGCTCGGCCACCGTGGGGTCTTTCAGCTGATCCACGCACTTCAAAAGGTCACGGTTTATAGACTTGGCATACAGGGCCATGCCGTGCTCCTGGAAGAACTTGACGTTGGAGGCCTCCAGCCCGCCCGGGATGGGGCTGATGAAGATGAGGGGCTTGCCGAGGGACGATGCCTCCGTGGAGGAGAGTCCACCGGGCTTCGTGATGATGATGTCGGAGGCAATCATGTACTCAGCCATGCGGTCCGTGTGCTCCATGAGGATGACCTTGCCGGGGAAAAGCCGCTTGATTTCCCGGTAGAGGAAGCCATTGTCTCCGCAGATTGCAATAATGCGGACATTGCTGTCAATGAGGTAACGGCCTGCAAGGAGCGTGACGCCCTCGAGGATTTTTCCGGAGCCGACGGCGCCGCCGGAGATCATGATATATTTTTTGTCCTGTTCCAGACCGAGTGCAGTCCTCGCCTGTTCCTGGGTCAGTTTGGTGCGGAACTCCTTTTTGACCGGAATACCGATGGGATACAGATGGTGCTCGGGAACGCCGAGGCTCACATACTCATCGATGAGGTCCGGGGATGCAATGACATAGTTGTCCTGGTTTCCCTCTCTTGTCAGAGGAATGCAGTGATAGTCCGTGGACACCCAGAATGTAGGCGGCAGAAAATGGCCCCGCTGGCGGATGGCGTGGAGCATTTCACCGGGGTACGGATGGCAGGTGATGACAGCGTCAAAACCGCTTTTGGTGATGAAGCGGTAAAGCCGTTCCGCCATGTTGTAGTTCCAGTAATAGACCGGGGTCATAACCGGGCCGTCCGTGGCATGCTTATTGAAGATTTCACCGAGATTATAGAAGAAGCCGAAAATATGGGGCACTTTCTGTACGGCCTTCGTATAGGTCTTGTTGACGATGGTGCTCGTGATTTTTCCCGAGGTACGGCCCTTGAGCTCGAAGGGGTCCATCATAACGGCCTCATGGCCGAGCTTGCGGAACTCCTCTTTCAGGGCAAAGGCTGCCGCGTTGTGGCCGCCTCCGGTGCCGTTGGACAGGATGAGTACTTTCATGAAACAGCTCCTAAACTCTAAGCAAAAATGGATGAAAAATTACGTTTCAAAGATACTACAGAAATGTCCACCTTGCAAGGACATTTACTATAAGACGCTGATTTCCACAGTCTCGTCCGGCTGATCCGCCGCAGCGGAGGAAAAGCGCACCACCGTAGTGGTTCTCTCAGATCCAACTCGGACAATGGCAAGGGCATTTCCAAAATATGTGGTGGCAGAATCCGTGTCAAAGCGCTCCTTCGTACAGGGGTCTGCACTGCCAAAGCCAAGCAGTTCCCCATTTTCCACCGTACAGAACAATGTCTCATCACAGTTGCACTCCCGAATACCGTTCTCCCCACGCAGCGTCACGGGGACATAGACGATGTCCCCGGGGAATGCGGCTTTCTGTTCTGCCGCCGCACTGATGCGGAGCTTTCCGGTAGCAGAACGCAGACTGGCCGAGGCACCGACCTCCTGCAGACGGGAATTACACACAACCGCCGTGAGGATTCCCGGCTCATAGAGAATGTGGAAGACCGCCTTGTTTTTGTGTACGCGGGAAATTCCCACCGTCTCGTCATTCAGGAGGAGTTTTACGAAACTTCCGGTCGTATAGACCTCAACCGTAGTCCGATAGTGGGTGCAGCCGCGCCAGGACCAGGAGTCCACGGCATTGCTGGTGCGCCACGGAGACTTTGTGAGAAGTTTGCCGGGTTCGTTCATGGGGTGGACGCCGATCCAGGGCTTGTCGGAGAAGCGCCACACCGAAGAGGCGTAGTGTGCCAGTGAGGTGGGGTTTCCGAGGATATCAAAGGCGCCGGAGCCGTTTATGAGCCACGGATAAGGTGCGCCAAACCAGCCGGCTCCGTCCGTATTCCAGGTGTCGGCGCCCGCTTCCCCGAGGTAGTCCCACCCGCTCCAGAGAAAACCGCCGAGGATACCGGGGTCGGACTCCGCCGAGGCGGCGGCCTGCGGGAGATCAGAGGGGAGAATTTCAGTGCCGAGGATAAGACGGCCGGGGTGTTTCTTCCGGTCTCCGCCCCAGCGGGATACCGAGTAGTTGTAGCCCGCAATATCCAGCAGGTCACAGAACGGAGCCGTTATTTTACCCACCTGGGGCAGTTCACCCAAGAGGCCTACGACCGGGGCAGCCAGCGCAGCTCCCGAATTCAGCGGCCGGGCGGCCTCCGGGATCGTCAACGGGAAGGCCGGTGCCTTTTTTCCAAAGCGCCGAAACAGGCGGTTCACGGCAGAGGTTCCGCTGAGGAGTGCGAGGTTGACCCCTGCAGTGAGCGGACGTGACACATCATAACGACGTACCTCGTCCATGATGAGACGCGCCATTTGCAGGCCATCCTGGTCATTGGGCTCTATGAGGTCGTTTCCTATGGAATAAAGGATGACGCTGGGGTGATTCCTCGCCATGAGGACCGCCGCACGAATCGTCGCCTTCCAGGTGTCTGCAAAAGACTCGGAGGCGTCGCCCTTATAGCGGGGCATGTACCAATTGTCAAACAGATCCAACAACACATACATGCCGTAGCGGTCACATGCTGTGAGGAACTCCTCCGACGGCGGATTATGGGCCGTCCGAACAGCGTTGAAGCCTGCCTCCTTCATGCGGAGAATGCGGCGGTTTTCGGCCTCTTTGCAAGTGGCAGCGCCAAGGAGACCATTGTCGTGGTGAACGCACCCGCCCCGAAGAACCGTGCGGTTTCCGTTGAGAAACAAACCGCTTTTGCCCCACTCCAGCAAGCGGATACCAAAATAGAACTTGACCGCGTCCAGCGTCTTGCCGTCCGCCACATAGGAGACACGCATGGTGTAGAGGTCGGCTCCGGTGTCGGACCAGAGGAGCGGTTCCGGGATGGTGAGGAGACAGTCGGCGCCATTCCCCTCCACGATGCGATTCTTCTTGTAGAAAACCTCGACGCGGACGTCGGCACCCTTAGGACAGCCTTCGGTGCGGACACGGATTTCGGCGGACTGGGGCGATGCACTCTCCGTCACCACCGCCACATTTTCCTCCGTAATGGAGCAGCCCTTCGGCCCAACACCGACATAGACCGGGCGGTAAATTCCCGCGCCGGAATACCACCGGGAGTTCGGAAGATCCGAGTTGTCCACGCGAACTTCCAGTGTGTTCTTCTCCCCCGGCCGGACCAATTCCGACACGTCGAGGGTGAAGGGCGTATAACCGCCGGTATGGGAACCGGCGGGCGCACCGTTCACAGTGACTTCCGCGCTGGGATAGACCCCGTCAAAGCGGAGCACGATGTGCTTGCCGGACCAATCTTCCGCAATGTCCAGTTCTCTAGTATAATAATAAGTACCAGGTGGGAACCAGGCACCGGCAGCCCCTGCGGGGGAGTCAGCCGTGCGTTCCTCATGGATCATGGCGTCATGGGGCAGTGTGACGGAGGTCTTTTCCCCGCCCTCTCTCCAGAAAGTCCAGCCCTGGTCTATTCTCAGTAATTTCATATTCCCACCTCAAATCTATTAACATTTTAGCAGATTGTGATGATATAATGTAGTCCATCCAAGATGAACCCGGGAGGTCTTCCGAATGGCATCGAAGAAAAAGCAGGGCAGCAAGCCCGGCGACATATCCGAGCAGTTTGACTCCTACAATAAGATACCTGCCGAGAACGCGCCGCTGAGCCGCGGCCTGACCTCGGAACAGGTCTCCGCCCGCATGCGTGCCGGCATTGTGAACGCCAATGTGAACAGCGCTAGTAAGACCACGAAGCAAATCGTCAAGGAGAACGTGTTCACGTACTTCAATTTGATTTTTGTCATTATGGCCGTGCTCCTGCTCTCCGTGGGCTCCTACACGAACCTGTTCTTCATGGTCATCGTCATCTGCAACTGCCTCATCGGCATTGTCCAGCAACTGCGTTCCAAGAAAGCGGTCGACAAGCTCTCCATCCTGGCTGAGGAAAAAATCCGCACCCGCCGGGAAGGAAAAACAGAGGAAATCCCCTCTTCCGAGCTCGTCCGGGACGACATCGTGGAATTTTCTACAGGACAGCAGGTCATTGCCGACGCCGTGGTCCGGGTCGGAGAAATCAGTGTCAACGAGTCCCTTCTCACCGGCGAGAGTGACGCCATCAAGAAGGTTCCCGGTGACGAGTTGAAATCCGGTTCGACGGTCGTCACCGGAAAGTGCATCGCCCAGCTCACCCGGGTCGGCTCCGAGTCCTATGCCTCCCGCCTCACCACCGAGGCCAAGAGCAACGTGGAGGTCGGAAAGTCGGAGATGATGGCCTCCCTGGACAAGCTCATCAAAATCATCGGCATCATCCTCATCCCGGTGGGCATTTACCTGTTCTATACCCAGCGTTTCCAGCTCGGCATGACCATGAAGGCCACGGTCCAGTCCACGGTCGCCGCCCTCCTCGGCATGATCCCCGAGGGCCTCTACCTCCTGACCTCCGTCGCCCTGGCGCTGGCGGTCATGCGGCTGACACGCCGCAAGGTCCTGGTCCGGGACATGAACTGTGTCGAGACTCTTGCCCGCGTCGACGTCGTGTGTGTCGACAAGACCGGTACCATTACGCAGCCGGGCATGGACGTCCAAAAGCTCATCAGCGTAGACGAGAACAACGTCTCTGCGGACGAGCTGCAGGACATGTTAAACGCATTCTATACCACAATGGACGCGGACAACGACACGGCCATTGCCATGAAGAAAGCCTTCTACCGCAAGGACGGCGCACCGGGCTGGACGCCCGCCAAGGTCGTCCCGTTCATGTCGGAGAACAAGTACTCCGGCATCACGTTTGAGGGGAAGGGCAGCTACCTCATCGGCGCGCCGGAATTCATTCTCGGAGAGCGCGCCCCCATCGTCTACCCTCTCACAGAGCCGTGGACGAATCAGGGCATGCGTGTGCTGCTTCTGGCCCACACGGACGGGCTCATTGTAGATGACGAGGACAACAACGTTCTCGACAAGTCGAAGGTCAAGCCCATAGGCATCGTATGCATTACGAACCGCATCCGTGAGAATGCAGACAAGACATTCCAGTACTTTGCAAGCCAGGGCGTCACCATCAAGGTCATCTCCGGAGACAACCCACAGACCGTCTCCAGCGTTGCGAAGCAAGCCTGCATTGAGAATGCGGAAAAATATGTAGACGCAACGACACTGGACACGGACGAAAAAATCTATCAGGCCATTCAGGACTACACGGTCTTTGGTCGCGTCACCCCGCAGCAGAAGCTGAAATTTGTCGAGGCACTCAAGGCTCAGGGCCACACGGTCGCCATGACCGGTGACGGCGTCAACGACGTCCTCGCTCTGAAGGAGGCCAACTGCGGCATTGCCATGGCGTCCGGTTCCCAGGCCGCATCGCAGATCTCCTCTCTGGTCCTGCTGAACAACGACTTCGGTGCCATGCCGTCCATCGTCAATGAGGGCCGCCAGGTCATCAACAACATCCAGCGCTCCGCCTCCCTGTTCCTCGTGAAGAACATCTTCTCGGTCATCTTTGCGGTGCTCGCCGGACTCTTCAGCTGGCCCTACCCGCTGCAGCCCCTGCAGCTCTCCCTCATCAGCTCTCTCACCATCGGCTACCCCGCATTCTTCCTCTCTCTGGAGCCGAACCACGACCGCTTCCACGGGCACTTCCTGTCGAATGTCCTGTACCGGGCGGCGCCCGGCGGACTGGCGGACGCGCTGCTCATGGTGCTTATTGAGCTGTACATGAAGACGACCAACCTGCCTATGGATCAGCTCTACAGCATATCCTGCATTACCATGCTTCTGGTCGGAAACCTCATGCTCTGGGAGTATGCTAAGCCCCTGAACCACTACCGCAAGCTGGTCTGCGTGGTCTTCAGCCTCGCCTCCATCATTGCGGTCTGCATTATCCCGTTCACCATCTTCCGTGACTGGATCCAGCTCGCCCCCATCCACGGCTCCGGCTCCTGGTTCCTCCTCATCGTCATGGTGGTCATGAGTTACCCCGTCATCAAGCTCATGCAGAAATTCATGGAGAAAATGCGCGGCGTATACCGCTACTTCCGTGGAACAAACAAACCGCAGAAAGTTACCGAATAAAATTCATTTCATGAATTAATAAGGGCTGCATCGCCAAGTGGGGTGATGCAGCCCTTTTTTTATGGTGTCAAATCATTGACGCTAATAGAGAAATTGTACCTTTGGCGAAGCAACTCATACCAAGTCAATAATTCTGCCCTGCCTGGTTTGAGACAACTCCGTCGCCTTTTCACACAACTAATACCAAATCATTTATTCTTCTACTGTGGGTTTGAGACAACCTTGTGGTTTTTTCATGCAACTCATACTTTGGGAGAGAATATAGCCCGCGTGGTATGAGCCTGACCAATCAAATCTGGCCAGTACTCATACTGGGAGAACATAATTCCGACACTTGGTATGAATCACCTCCAAGGCAGCTCATACCATTTTTAGAATTTTATGGGATAAGGTATGAGTTCGATTGCGCTCAACCAATTTTTTCTCATACCACATCTCCTTTTTCATGGGACTTGGTATGAGTTTGCCCGCTGGAAAGCCAAATACTGAATCGCCCATGAAAAACGCCACCCTCTCCGCCAAAAGCAGAAAGCCGCAGGGACAGATAGGGAAACTGTCCTTGCGGTCTTTAAAAAATAGTGGATATGATGCTGTCAGTCTGCGTCCGGGAGAGAGCGGTTCGTCGCAATAATTCGGTCCCAGGTCTCATAGTACTCCTTGCGGGAGCCGCTGTAGCCGTTCCAGAAAACATGGTCGTGCTTTACAACGGGCATGTTGTACCAGATGCCGGGCTTGAAGTCGTCGCCCCAATGGCCGTCCTCGTGCGGCGCATTGAATGGGGCGCTCTGGCCGGGCACGTTGACATAGCCATCGTTCGGGTACCAGGTCTCGTCAATTTCGTAGCCATGGGTCTCCTTCGGGAGAATCTGGCCGACGAACATGCCGGGGATAGTGCAGAAGAGGTTCGGAGAAGGCCACGCCAGATGCTTCCCGTTCGGGAGGGCGATGGAGTTGGATGTCCGCTGCGCAAAGTAGTAGATATGCGGGTCGGTGACCTGCTGCTCGTTGATCTTCTTGCAGTACTCGATGGTCATCTCATAGGTGGAGTTGTCCATGGGGTGCTCGGTAATATCCTTTGTGCCCTTGAAGAGTTTGACCGGATTCACAGGCTTGCCGACCTTGATGTCCTCCGAATAGGCGTTAAAGCCAAACTGCTGGTTGCCGAAGTCGAGGAACTTCATGAAGTGCGAGTTGCCGAGGAGGCCTGTGCCACCAAAAAGGATGGGATCGAGCACCGGAAATGCCTTCTGCTGCATGGTGGCCAGTGTCGTTCCGTTGTTGACGCCGGCGAGGGTCGTGACAGTGTGGATC
The DNA here is from genome assembly GCA_900315285.1 of uncultured Eubacteriales bacterium. Taxonomy (GTDB): domain Bacteria; phylum Bacillota; class Clostridia; order Oscillospirales; family Acutalibacteraceae; genus RUG420. The sequence goes on from OMYO01000012.1 coordinate 12,768, forward strand.
AGGTTGCCGTGGCCGCCCTCAAACAGAGGAGAGAGATCTGCGGGGTCGGTCCCCTCCCGCTCTTCCGCCGAGCCCTGGACGCAGAGGTCGGCAAAGAATTTAACCGTGGGGCCGCCAAAAGAGTGGCCATAAAGGTTGATTTTTTTATGGGCATCGGTCTTTCCCAGATCCTCCAGAACGCCGTGCTCATAGGTCTTGCCGTAGCGCGCATGGCCATACTTTTCACTGTGCACTTTTCCAAAGTCCACCGTGCCGCCGAACAGATATGCCCAGAGCTTGCAGCTCCGGTCCCAGAGGCTGTCATATGGGCCCTGAGCCGGCGAGTAGCACTCAATACCTTTATTCTTCAGACGCTGCATGAGGTCTTTGCTGCCAAGCCCCCAGTAGTGCATGAGCTTGTACATGCCGTCAGTCTCGCCCCAGCCGGTAAAACCGTGGAGGAATACGTTCGGGTAGTTGTTCAAATATTCTGCCATAATGAGGTTCCCTTTCCTGGTTTCCCAGTTTCAATACGTTTGTACAGAAAGTGTCTGTTATCGTACATACTGAGAATATCACAGGAAAGGGAACTTTTACAATAGTCTAATTTTTGTCGTTGAAATCCACGATTATCGGTTATCCACTTTTTCCGGGTACAGATCATGCTGGGACAGCCGCTGCCATGCGACCTCCTCCCACTTCGTCCCGGGTCTGCCATAATTGCAGTACGGGTCAATGGAGATGCCGCCCCGGGGCAGGAACTTGCCCCAGACCTCAATGTACTTCGGATCCATAAGTTTAATGAGATCCTTCATGATAGTGTTCACGCAGTTTTCATGGAAGTCGCCGTGGTTTCGATAGCTGAAGAGATAGAGCTTCAGGGACTTGCTCTCCACCATACGCTCGCCAGGGACATAGGAAATAGTAATTGTGGCAAAGTCCGGCTGTCCGGTGATGGGACACAGGCTCGTGAACTCCGGGCAGTTGAACTTCACAAAGTAGTCGTTGTCCGGGTGGCGGTTCTCGAACGTCTCGAGGACCGACGGGTCGTAGTCGTTCGGGTACTCGGTCTTGCCGGCACCCAGCTTCGTAATTCCCTCCATGTTCAATCCTCCTTCAGAAGCGGATCCGTAACACCATTTGCCTCAAATGCAGCCTTCCGGTCAATGCAGGTTCCGCAAGTGCCGCAGGGCTTGTCGCCGCCCTCATAGCAGCTCCATGTGAGCTCATAGGGAACACCGAGTTCCAGCCCCTGCTTCACGACCTCGGCCTTACTGATTCCCACAAAGGGAGCCTCAATACGCACCTGATGGCCGCTCCCCTCCCAGACCGCCGTATTCATGGCGTCGTTGAAGACAGAGCTGCAGTCGGGATAGGCGTTGCCGGCAGCATCGTCTGCATGGGCGCCATAGAGGATGCGGTCGCAGTCCATGGACAGCGCAAAGCTTGCCGCCGTGGAGAGGAACAGTCCATTGCGGAACGGGACATAGGTGGAGACCGGCTTGCCGTCCGTCTCCTTCAGCTGCTCCGCATAGGATTTGTGGATGATCTCCTCCTCGGAGCCCTCCAGCAGCGAGCACTTGCTGTACTGGAAAATTTCCGAGAGATCATAGCTATAGAGGTCCACATGGTAGTAATCCGCCACCGCCTTGGCCGACTCCATTTCCTTTTGGTGTTTCTGCCCGTACAGAATAGAAAGCGCAACGACATTCTCCGCGCCGACCTCATGGATGGCCCGCGCCAGACAGGTGGAACTGTCCACCCCGCCGCTCAATAGAACTAATGTTTTCATGGTCAGACTCCCTTCTTGTCCGGGTCCCAAATGAACTTGTGGATTTGCAGCTGCAGCGTCACGCCGTTCATCCGGTGCTCTTTCATGTATTCCACGATGTCTGCGGGTTCAATCCGCCCGAAGACCGGGCTCAGATAGACGTGGCAGCGCTCCCGGAGGTCATATCGGTTCATGACATCTCTGGCCACGTCCAGGTCCTCTCGGCTGCCACAGACGAATTTTACGGTATCCTCAGGGCAGAGCAGTTCATAGTTTTCCGGCAGCATGTGCCCCTGCATTCCGCTCCCAGGAAGTTTGCAGTCCAATGTGAAATATGGGCGATTCACCCTCTCCGCCATCGGACGAATATCTATGCTCCCATTGGTCTCAATTTCCGCAAGCGTCTCGGTCTCCTCCGCCAGGGTGTCCAGAAGAAGTCCAAGATCTTTTTGCAGCAGCGGTTCTCCCCCGGTCAGCGTCACAAGGCCTGCTCCAGACTTCCGCACCGCCTCCGCCAGCTGACGGTCTGTCCATTTTTCCGTAGGGACGCCGGGGCGATTTGCCCATTTTGTGTCACAGAACGAGCAGTTCAAATTGCAGCCGGGAAAACGGATAAAATAGGCGAGCTGGCCCGACCGGGGTCCTTCTCCGTTAATGCTGAGGAACTGTTCGGCAATTTGGTACTCGCTCATGCCGTCACCTCATAGGTGGCACGGTTCTCGGGGGTCTCATAGACCGAGACCCGGATGAGACCGGGAATTTCCGGGGCCAGCTTTTCAAAGAAATAACGGGCCAGATTCTCCGCCGTGGGCCGGAACGGCACCATAACGATGCGGAAATTTTCCTCCCGCAGCGCCTGCAGTGTCGCCGGGCGCAGCGACCCCTCTTCCATGATGAGACTGTGGTCCATATCGTCAGCCATGGCCCGGAGTGCACCCTTTAGGTCCTTGAAGTCCATGACCATGCCGGTCTCACCCACGTCGGGAGCGGAGACCTCGGCGACCACTTTCCAGCGGTGGCCGTGCAGGTTGGCGCATTTTCCCGGGTAGCCGGACAAAAAATGGGCGGAGTCAAAGAAGGCTTCGGCGGATATTGTGATCATTATTCCTGATCCTTTCCGTCCGTCTGCCCGCTCCGGCTCCGTAAAAAAGAAAACGCACAGGGAGACCCTGTGCACCAAAAGCCCTGGTTTTTTTTCGAGACAGGATGGTGCAAACGAACTGTCTTATTCCATTTGGAGAGATTTTGCAGTAGAATTTTAACAAATACAGAGGGGAGTTTCAATATGAAATACGGTTTTATCAAGGCGGCCTGTCTCTCTCCCGAGGTTCGGCTCGCCGACTGCAGGGAGAATACCGCGCGCATTGAGGCCGCCGTCTCCGAGAACACAGACGCCCAGCTCCTGGTCTTCCCGGAGCTCTGCCTCACCGGCTACACCTGCGGAGACCTGTTCTTCCAGCAGACCCTGCTGGAAAATGCCCGGGAAAGTCTCAAGGAGCTGGCGGAGTTCACCACCGACATCAACAGCGTTGTCGTCGTCGGATTGCCGCTGCAGGTGGGCGGAAAAATCTACAATGTGGCCGCCCCGCTTGCAGGCGGAAAGGTCCTGGGCATCGTCCCGAAAACTTATCTTCCGAACTATGCGGAGTTCTATGAGAAGCGCCACTTTGAACGTGCCCCGGACGGGGTCCGGGACATTGACATCGGCCTCGGCTACCCAGTGCCCTTCGGCACGGCCCTTACATTCGCCTGCCAGGATATGCCCGGCTTTGTCCTCGGCGTGGAGATCTGTGAGGACCTCTGGAGCCCGAACCCGCCCTCGACCCGCCTGGCGCGGGGCGGCGCCACCGTACTCGTGAACTGCAGTGCCAGTGATGAGACCGTCGGCAAGACCGAGTACCGCAGAGAACTGGTCCGGAACCAGTCCGCCCGCCTGCTCAGTGCCTATCTGTACGCCAGCGCCGGCTACGGAGAGTCCACGCAGGATATGACATTCGCGGGTCACTCCATTATTGCAGAAGACGGCAGAACGCTGGCGGAGCGCAAGCCGTTTTCGGCGGATATCTGCAAGACAGAAATCGATGTAGACGCACTCATTCTCGAGCGCAGCCACAACACGTCCTTTGAGACCGCTCCCCTCACCTCGGTTCCATTCCATCTCAATGTAGTGGAAAACATACTGACCCGTGAGATCGCCCGCTACCCCTTTGTACCATCCAATACCTCTCTGCGGGCAGAGCGCTGCGAGCTCATCTTCAACATCCAGGCAAGCGGCCTTGCCAAGCGTCTTCAGACCATAAACTCCAAAACCGCGGTCATCGGCATCAGTGGGGGACTGGACTCGTGCCTTGCGCTGTTGGTGGCTGTGCGGGCCATGAAATTGCTGAATCGCCCGGCATCGGATATCCTCACGGTCACCATGCCGTGCTTTGGAACCACGAAACGCACCCGTTCCAACGCAGAAATTCTCTGCGAACGCCTCGGCGTCTCCTTCCAGGAAATTGACATTACCGACACCGTCCGCTCCCACTTCCGGGACATCGGGCAGAGCGAGGACGACCTGAGCGTCACGTTTGAGAACGGTCAGGCACGCATCCGCACGCTGGAACTCATGGACGTGGCAAACAAGTCCGGCGGCATTGTTGTCGGCACTGGGGACCTCTCTGAGCTCGCCCTCGGATGGGCCACCTACAACGGCGACCACATGAGCATGTACGGCGTCAATGCCGGCGTGCCGAAGACCCTTGTGCGCCACATGGTCCGCTACGCCGCCGACACGGCCGAGGACGAAGAATTAAGCCGTGTCCTCATAGACATCCTGGAGACTCCGGTCAGTCCGGAGCTCCTGCCGGCCAAAGACGGCGAGATCTCCCAGAAGACCGAGAACCTCGTGGGACCCTATGAGTTACACGACTTTTATCTCTACTATGTACTGCGCTTCGGCTTCCCGCCGCGCAAAATTTTCCATCTGGCCAAAGCGGCCTTCCCGGACTACAGCGAGGAGGTCCTGCTCCACTGGTTGCAGAACTTCTACCGCCGGTTCTTTGCCCAACAGTTCAAGCGCTCCTGCCTGCCGGACGGCCCGAAAGTCGGTTCCGTCACGCTGTCCCCACGCGGGGACTGGAGAATGCCCTCCGACGCCTCCTCCCGCCTCTGGCTGGACGAGGTGACAGCCATCAAGAAAGAGATGGATCAGGAGTAAAGTTTTCCGACGATATAATAGAACGTCCGGTTCGAGAGGAAGCGCTGCAGGAACACCGCCAGTTTGTAGGAGTTGCCGAGAATGTAGCTCGGTGCCGGGTGTTTCTTCAGCGCATAGCCGGCCACCAGAGCACCTGCTTTCTCCGAGGGCATGCCGTTGAGTTCGTCGTGTTCCATGACGGACACGGAGTGGGATATTCTCCCGTTGTACTCCTTGTCACCCTCAATGGACTTCTCCCGGGCAGCGGTAAAACCGGTGTGAATGTCGCCGGGCAGAATGGCCACGACCTCAATGCCAAACGGGCGCACCTCGTTGAGAAGCGCATAGGTGTAGTTGGCAATGGCCGCCTTGGTTGCAGAGTAATAGGCCTGGAATGGAATGGCCACCGGTCCCGCCACAGAGCTCAGGTTCACAATACGGCCGCTCCCCTGCTTGCGCATAATGGGGACCACGGTGCGGCACATTTTGTCCATGCCGAAGAAGTTGACCTCGAACTGTTTCTTGACATCGGCGTCGCTCGTGAACTCAATGGCGCCGGAAATGCCGAAGCCCGCGTTGTTGATGAGGATGTCAATGCGCCCCTCGGCCTCCATGACCTTGGCAACCGCGTCCTCTACCTGTTCCGGGACCGAAATGTCGCAGTTCACATGGACAATGTTCTTTCTCTCCGGCTGTTCATGCCGGGAGAGCTCATAGACCTTGCAGTCCTTCTCAGCAAGGGTCGCACAGGCCGCCTTGCCAATGCCGGAACTTCCGCCGGTGACAATGGCTATTTTCATAACGTATCACTCCTTTGCCCCGGTATTATATATCCGGGGCGCGGGAAATGATTGTAAGAGAGAGACCCGGCAGCGGGAAGTGCCGCTGCCGGGTCCTGTTTTGTTTTTTATTCGCCCCGGACGATTCGCTGCAGCACCGCTGCATCCACCGGGAACGAGGCGGAATTCAGTTTTGCCGTGTTGTTGACGACGCGGTCAAATATTTTTTGCCGTTCTGCATCGCCAATAGGAACGACACCACAGGACTTCGCAAAATATTGATGGTACCCGTCCAGGTCGCCCAGTCCAGAGAGAGTGAGAATATGGTCCCGGTCCTCCTCCGGCGCCTCTTCGAGAAAGCGGCCAAGATAGGTTCCGCATGCCCTTCCGTGGGCGATTTGCTTGTCATAGGTCAGTCCGTAGCTGAGCCCATGCGGGACAGGAGTTCAAAACGCATTAGTACTCCCCTCCATGGATGACATCCTTTGCAATATCATCAAAGACCTTTTCCGCAGATTTGCGATACAGCTCTTCTGCATGCGCCATGGCCTCCTCCAGCGGCATGCCGTCTGGCGTCGTCACATAAACACCGGTGACACCTTGGAGATAAATACGGTCATATCCCTCTTTTGTCCCGCCAACGATGGCAATACAGGGTACGCCCTCCTTCTTGCAGTGCTTTGCCACACCGTGGATAGCCTTTCCATGCATGGACTGGTCGTCCAGCCGGCCCTCTCCGGTAATGCAGAGATTTGTGTCACGCAGCATTTCGTCAAAACCGACAAGGTCGAGGATGGTCTCAATGCCGGAACGGATTTTTGCCCGCAGGAATGCGGCGGCGCTGAAGCCCAGTCCACCTGCCGCACCGGTTCCGCCGAAGTTCTCATAGTGTTCCCCGGTTATCTTTGCCACAACTGCGGCGTAGTTCTCCATACCGGCCTCCAGTTCTTTGAGGATTTCCGGTGTTCCGCCCTTCTGTGGGCCAAAGACATAGGTGGCGCCGTCCGGGCCGAGAAGCGGGTTGTCCACGTCGCACATTACGGTGAAGCTGGCTCCACGGACCTCTGGAGGTACATTGGCGTCGGAGATACTGGCCACCCGAATGAGATCCTTTCCGAAGCCCTCGAGTTCCTCTCCGTCCTTATCAAAGAACTGGAACCCCATGGCACGGAAGGCGCCCATTCCGCCATCATCTACGGCCGAGCCACCGATGGCAATGCGGATGTCCCGGCAGCCCTGCTGCAGGGCGTCCATAATGAGTTCTCCAGTACCATAAGAGCTGGTATTTCTCGGGTCCCGCTTTGAGGCGGGGACCAGCGGGAGGCCAGATGCCTCTGCCATCTCAATAATGGCACGATGGCGCGGCAGAAGGCCATAGATGGCCTCATGCTTTTTCATGAGAGGGTCATGCACTTTGACTTTGCGCAACTTTCCGCCCGCTGCACCTGTCACGGCGCGGGCCGTCCCCTCACCGCCGTCGGCAATGGGAATGCCGATGCACTCGCAGTCCGGGAACTGTTCCCTGGCGGCCTCCTCCAAAATATTCAGGATCTGCTCCTGGCTCAGGGAGCCCTTGAACGAGTCTGAAGCAAATATCATCTTTTTCGGGTTCATGGAGAGTTCTCCTTCCCTCGTAGATTTACCGATAACAAAGGCCCTCCCAGGACGTCCGGGAGAGCCTCCGTGGTTCGATTTTTATTGTATCAGCCCGCGGGATTTTCCGCAACCGGCTCCGCTTTGTGTCCGGTGTAGAGCTGATAATAGCGGCCCTTGGCAGCTATGAGGTCGTCATGGGTACCGCGCTCAATGATGCGGCCGTGTTCCAGTACCATAATGCAGTCCGCATTGCGTACCGTGGAAAGACGGTGGGCAATGACAAATGACGTGCGGTTGTACATGAGAGCATCCATACCCTGCTGGACAAGCTGCTCCGTCCGGGTGTCGATGGAGGACGTGGCCTCATCGAGGATCAGGACTGGCGGGTCAGCGACAGCTGCCCGGGCAATAGCCAGAAGCTGGCGCTGTCCTTGGCTCAAGTTCGAGCCGTCGTTCTTCAGAAGTGTGTCATAGCCGTCCGGCAGGCGGCGGATAAAGCCGTCCGCATTGGCCAATTGGGCTGCGGCGATGCACTCCTCGTCCGTTGCGTCAAGCCTTCCGTACCGGATATTCTCCATAACCGTTCCGGTAAACAGATGCGTGTTCTGCAGAACCATACCAAGGGAGCGGCGGAGGTCCGGCTTGCGAATCTTATCGACGTTGATGCCGTCGTAGCGGATCTTACCATCCTGGATATCATAGAACCGGTTGATAAGGTTCGTAATGGTAGTCTTGCCGGCGCCCGTGCTGCCTACGAAAGCAATCTTCTGACCCGGTTCCGCATAGAGTGTGATGTCGTGCAGAACCATCTTGTCGTCTGTATAGCCAAAGTTCACGTCGTCAAATGTGACTCCGCCCTTCAGTTCCGTAAAGGTGACCGTGCCATCCTCCTTGTGGGGATGCTTCCATGCCCAGCGCTCGGTGCGCTCTTCGCACTCCTCAAGGGAGCCATCCGCCCCCTCCTTCACATTGACGAGTTCGACATAGCCCTCGTCTTTTTCCACCGGGGTGTCGAGAAGCGTGAAAATACGCTCCGCTCCTGCCATGGCCATGATGATGGAGTTCATCTGCATGGCCACCTGGGTGACCGGCTGGTTGAAACTCTTATTCATGGTCAGGAAGGAGATAATAGTTCCTATCGTAATGCTGAAGCGGCCGCTCAGAGCAATGGCGCCGCCGACAATGGCACAGATGACATAGGACAGGTTGCCTACGTTGCCACTGATGGGCATCATTATGTTGGCAATGCCGTTGGCACGGCTGGCGCTGTGCTGGAGGCTCTCGTTGAGCTCCGTGAAGCCCGCAATATTCTCGTCCTCATGGTTGAAAACCTTGACGACCTTCTGTCCGGTCATCATCTCCTCAATGTAGCCGTCGGTAGCACCCAGATCCTTCTGCTGCTTCAGGAAATACTTTCCGGAGATCTTTCCCATATTGGAGAGGACCACGAGCAGCACCAGTACCATAAAGATGGCGATGAGCGTCAGCGGAACGTCCAGAATGAACATGCTGACCAGGGTCATGATGACCGAAAGGCCCGAGTTGATGATCTGCGGAATACTCTGGGAGTAGAGCTGCCGCAGCGTATCAATGTCGTTGGTATAGACAGACATGATATCACCGTGGGAGTTCTGATCAAAGTACTGCAGCGGCAGGTTCTCCATGTGGGTGAAGACCTCTTCGCGGAGGCGCTTCATGGTACCCTCACTGATATTCACCATAAGCCTTTGGTATACAAAGTTGCACACAACGCCCAGTGCAAAGACCAAAGCCATTTTCCCAATCATGCCGGCAAGCGGTCCATAGTCCGGGTGAACTTGGTGGGTGAGCGGGACAATGTAGTCGTCCACGAGATCACGCATGACCATGATGCCGACTACCGTGGTAAATGCCGAGACAATGATACAAAGCACCACCATGGCAAAGGAGAACCCATTCCCCTTCAGCATGTAACCCATGGTCCGTTTAAAGACCTTGCCCGGGTCTTTGACGCTGGACATTCCCCGCGCCCCCCTCGGAGGCCTGGCGTTTCGCTTATTCTGTTCTGCCATTTATTCCGCCTCCTCAGTTGGGTTCGTCGAAATCTCCGCCGGCCTTGATCTGGGCCTCGTAGATTTCCTGGTATATGGGGTTCTCCTTCAGCAGGTTTTCATGGGTATCAAACCCGTTTACCTTGCCGTCGTCCAGAACGAGGATGCGGTCGGCATCCTGTACGCTGGAGACCCGCTGGGAGATGATGATCTTCGTGGTGTCCGGGATGTAGTCCCGGAATGCGTTGCGGATTTTCGCGTCTGTAGCCGTGTCGACGGCGCTGGTGGAGTCGTCGAGAATGAGGATCTTCGGATCCTTCAGGAGCGCCCGGGCAATACAGAGACGCTGTTTCTGGCCACCGGACACGTTGGTGCCGCCCTGCTCAATGCGGGTGTCATAGCCGTCCGGGAACTGGTCAATGAACTCGTCTGCACATGCCATGCGGCAGGCCTCTTTGCACTGTTCCAGTGTGGCATCCTTGTTGCCCCAGCGAAGGTTGCTGAGAATGGTTCCGGAGAACAGCTCGTTCTTCTGGAGAACCACAGAGACCTTGTCACGCAGGGTCTCCAGGTCGTATTCCCTTACGTCATATCCGCCAACTGTGACGGAGCCATTCTCCACATCGTACAGTCGGGGAATGAGGTTGACAAGGGACGTCTTGCCGCTTCCGGTTCCACCGATAACACCGATGGTCTCACCGGATTGGATATGTATGTCGATATCCTGCAGCGTCTTCTCCCCTTTGCCAGTCTTATAGGAGAAGTCGACATGGTTGAAGTTGATGCTGCCATCCGGCACCTCCATTCGGGGGCTCTCCGGGTTTACAATGTCCGGCTTTTCCTCGAGGACAGCACAGATACGCTGTGCCGAGGCGACACTCATGACGATCATGACAATGACGATGGCCAGCATCATAAGGGACATGAGAACACCCATGACGTAACTAAATAGTGATGTCAGGTCGCCTGTAGTCATGTCACCTGCGACAATGAGTTTGGCGCCGAACCAGCTGATTCCGATCATGGTGGCATAGATGGCCAGCATCATGGCCGGGAAGGCAATGACCATGCGGCCCTGGGCCTTGACTGCCGTGTCATAGAGCTTCTTACAAGCACGGGTAAACTTTGTGCTCTCATAGTCCTCTCGAACAAAAGCCTTGACGACGCGGATGCCGGCAATATTTTCCTGCGTGCTGGCATTCAGCTCATCGTACTGGTCAAACATCTGTCGGAACAGCTTTGTGACGCGTGCAGCAATCGGTCCCAGAACAGCGCCGAGGAAAACTAGCACCACAAGAAAGATCAGGCTGATCCTCGGGCTGATGACAATGCACATGACGAGACTGAAGATGAGCATAAGCGGCGCACGGACCGCAATGCGGAGCAGCATTTGGAATGCCATCTGGATGTTGGTGACATCTGTGGTCATACGGGTGACGAGGCCGGCAGTGCTGAACTTATCAATATTGGAGAATGAGAACGTCTGCACATTCTCAAACATGGCCTGACGCAGGTTTTTGGCGAAGCCCGTGGAGGCCTTTGCACCATATAGACCGCCGAACACGCCAAATGCAAGGCTCAGGATGGCCATGCCAATCATGATGCCGCCAAATTCCCAAATTTTTCCCATGTTGTGGCCGGTTATGCCCTCGTCGATGATGCGGGCGGTAATATAGGGGATGAGGACCTCCATGATGACCTCAAGCGCCGTGAAGACCGGTGTGAGGATGGTGTCCTTCTTATACCCCTTGATCTGTTTTGCCAGGGTACGAACCATATTGGAAATTATTCCCCCTTCGTGGAATTCATATTTTGAAACATGCGGAGCAGGTAGTCTTGCAGCGTCTTCTTTTCCTCTTCGGAAAAATTGCGGGTCAGCTGTTCATTGTACTGCTCCATGGCCCGATGATTCTCTTCACAGACCTTCTGTCCTTTCTCCGTGAGTTGGACGAGACGGGAACGCCGGTCGTCTGGAGAGGGATATGTCCTCACAAGTCCCTTTCCCTCCAGTCTGCGGATAAGGCCCACCAGAGCGGGCTGGGAAACATGGAGACACTCTCCGAGGGCCCGTTCCGGGAGGGGTTCCTCCCTTTGCGCCAGTGAGACGAGAAGGCGAACCTGCATTACTGTAATGCAGTCCTTCTGCAGAATACGGTTGATTTCCCGCTCCTCTTTCTCCGCCAGAAGCTTTATGAGAACAGAGACCGGGGCGTCTTCCAGTTTATGCCGCAATTTACCATCTCCCCTCTGTGATGCTCCTATTATACTCATCTATTTCCAGAAGTAAATAACATGTTAATTAATTTTTTCCTGGGCGATGGAGAATTTATTCATAACATGTTATCTATTTTGTACAAAACAACGGCCTCCCCGCAAAAGAGCCGGAGAGACCGTAAATTTTTTGTTCTATTTAGCCGATGGGATCCTTGACCGAGAGAGCATTCTCAAATTCCTTTGTCATACCCTCTTTGTCCAGGTCCTGTCCGATGATGACAAGGCGGTTGACCCGGTCTCCGTAGACGTCGTCCCAGTCGTCCTTCAGGTCCGGATACTGGGCAAAGGCGTCCTCTCTGTCCTCCTTGGAGGCAGCGGCAAGCCAGATGCCATCCGGAGTAATGGTGACCTGACGGCCGGCCTGTTCCAGAACGAATGCATCGTCCGGATTCTCGGCGAACCAGACATAGCCTTTTGTACGGATGATGTTGATGGGCCATCCAAGGAAGACCTGCTGCAGCTTCTCCATGTCGAAGGGCTTGCGGGTCTCATAGACGAAGGTCTGGATGCCGTACTCAAGGGCCTCGCCCTCCTCTTCCTCCTCCGGGTTCTCAATGGCCTGGATCCAGCCGGCGGACATGCAGGCTTTCTCAAAGTCAAAGCGGTCGGTGTCGAGGATCTCGGTCATGGGGACGTCACCATACTGGGCCTCAATGATCTTGGCCGTCGGGGAAAGAGCCTTGATGACAGCCTTGATGCGCTCCTTCTCCTCGTCGCTGACAAGGTCGGACTTGTTGAGGATGACGGTATTGGTGAACTCCAGTTGCTGGCAGAGCAGGGAGGCAAGATCCTCCTCGTCCTCAATTCCCTCGGTGAGGCGCTCACCGCAGGAGAACTCGTCGACCATGCGGGCTGCGTCGGTAACGGTGACGATGTTGTCGAGATGGACGATTTCCGGCATATTCTGGTCGGCTGTTGCCTTAGCCATCATGGTGATGGTCTGGGCAATCGGGATGGGCTCACAGATACCGGAGGCCTCAATGACAATGTAGTCATACTTTCCAGTAGTGGCAAGGTCGGACAGCTGCTGGGCCAGATCCTGGCTCAGGGTGCAGCAGATGCAGCCATTGGTCAGCGGAACAAGGCTGTTGTCCGTCATGTCGATGGTGCTGCCCTTTGCAATGAGGCTTGCGTCAATATTGACCTCGCCGATGTCGTTGACGATGACCGCAATCTTGTGGTCGCCGGGCTGGGCGAGGATCTTGTTCAGCAGTGTGGTCTTGCCCGCACCGAGATATCCGGTGAGGAGGGCCACTTTGCAGGGTTTATAATCCACTTTCATAGCGATAGCTCCTTAAAAAACTCAAGATAGGATAAATTCGCGTTCATTCTAACCCCTTTTCCACAGGGGGTCAAGATTTTTGGACGAGCAGCGTGCCGGACACAACGAGAAGCAGCGACGTCAGGATGACCCACAGCGGCTGGGAGGCCGACTCCTGCAGGATCCACATGGACAGCAGCGTCCCAAAAACCGGGATCATGCAGTTGAAGACCGTGACCCGGGACACCGGGTTGTGTTTCAAAAGTACGCCCCACAGTGAGTAGGCAATGGCGGAAATTCCTGCCAGCAGCAGAAGAATGAGAACGGCCTTCCCGAGTTCCCCATTTTCCCGGGCGATGCAGAAGAGTTCCGTCCGCGGACCCGCCGCATGCACACCGATCTGTCCGACCACTGTCAGCATGAGACCACCGAGGAAGAACTGCCAGGAGGACATGGTGAACGGTTCTTCGTCCTGGGTGAATCGCCGAAGAAATACGGTGGAGAGGGACGAGCAGATGGTGGCGAGGAAGATCATTCCATCGCCAAAGAGCGAGAATGTGCCGAGCCCCGCTCCCCCTCCGGTCTCAATGAGAACGACGCCCCCAAACCCGATGATGACACCGGCCACCTTCCGGAACGTGAGCTTCTCCTGATGGAAGCACAGCGCCGCCAGCAGCAGCGAAATGAACGCCGCCGAGCCCTCAATGATGGACGACCGCACCCCGGTCGTGTGCGCAAGGCCTATGTAGAAGAAGAAATACTGCACCGCCGTCTGGGCAAGCGACAAGATGAGCACCTTGTGCCATGACCCGCGGTGCGGCACGAGGACACGCCGGTTCGAAATACACCCGATGACCCACGCCAGGATGCCCGCCAGTGTGAACCGGTACCCCGCAAACAAGATCTGCAGGAACGTGTCCGCCGATTCCACATGGAGCACACCATACCCGAACTTGATACCGGGGAACGCCCCGCCCCAGAGGGCTGTGCACAGGAGCGCCACCAAGATCAGCACCGGTGTTTTGGAAAAAATGGACTTTTGTTTGCTCATGGCCGCCCTCCTGGGAAAGATTCGGGTACTATGATAAGGTTTTTCGGGGGAAAGTGCAATGAAGATCGGGCGGCTCGGGCGCTGGGCTGAATTTTTTACCGCTTTTGGGAAATTCTTGAAATGCGGTAAAAATATTTTTTTGATTTCACCGCATTTTGAAAAATCAACAAATGCGGTGAAGGATTATGATACACCATGTATGATTATGGCGCATTATTACCGCTACATTCGAGAAAAATAAAGGATGTAGCAATAACAGGCAGTTGTTCCTGCCTATTTTCTTTACCGCATTGGAGGTTTTTGGCAAATGCGGTAATTGTTAAATTATAGATTTACCGCATTGGGGATTTTTTGAAAATGCGGTAAAAAGCCCCGGGGAGGGTTACCTCCCGGGGCCACATCATAATAATATTATTATTTCGCCGAAAGCTTCACCGTGTCGCCCTTCAAGCCATCCGAAGAGACGGTGACCGTGAACGACCCCTTCTCGCCCGTCGACTGGACGATGGCGAGGAATTTGCCGTTGAAGGCTTTGCGGTTGTTGTCGTGGAAAGATTGGATATCCGATGCATCGCCATTATCCACGCCAACAAGGCGGGCCGGCTTGCCGTTGACCGTCACATAGATGCGGTTGGCGGCGTCCGGAACCATGATGCCATCCTTGTCCGTGACCGTGACCTCAATGTATGCCAGGTCATTTCCGTCGGTGGCGATGGACTTGCGTCCGCCATAGACCTCTGCCTTGAGCTCAGCAGCGGGTCCTGCAGTCGTCACACTATTGCGACCATCAGTGTCCTTGATGACCTTTCCGTCCTTGTCATAGGCAACCGCGGTCAGCGTGCCATCCTGATACGGGACATTCCAGGTCATGTAGAGGTTCTCATAGTCCTTGTCGGACTTGCCGGGGCCCTCATAGTACTGATAGCTGTAGAGCCCGCCATCCGATTTCTTTGTGGTATAGGTCTTCTTTCCAAGCGAGACCTTCTTGCCGCCATTCTTCGGTGTGAAGAACAGTTCGACGCTCTTGGCGTTGGAGTAGACAACAACTTTGACGTTGCCATTCTCATCCTTGTCGACGACATTCTCATTCCATGCCGGCAGGACATGGAGCGTGGTCAGGTCGTGGTTCCACTGGGACTGATAGAAGTAGTAGGAGTCCTTCGGGAATCCGGCAAGGTCGACAATGCCGAAATAGGATGACTTCGGTGCCGGCCAGCCCTTAATAGGAATGCTGACTTCGCTGTTCCACGGTGTAGGCTCACCAATGTAGTCGAAACCGGTCCAGACGTATTCACCGGCGAGATAGTCCCGGGTAATGCTGTCATACCAGCCCTCCGCGGCCATCTTGCCCCAGGAGACTGTGGACTCATCATATGCGGTGAGCTGATGCTTGGGCAACTGGTCTCCGCTCTTGTTCGAAGCACTGCTGTCCGACCGCATTGTGCCGTTGGCCACTGTGTCATAGGCGCCGCGTTTATAGACGCCACGGCTGTTCACCGCAGAGACGTCCTCGGAGGCGATAAGCGGCCAATCCGGATGTCTCTCATGAATGGTATCCCAGACATTGCCATGGACATAGTTGCCGCCAACCTGTCCGCCGGATGCCGTCTGCATTTTGGCCATGTTGGTGTGGTCCGGGACCTCCACCTTGTCATAGTACTTGAGAAGGCTGTCCGCGGTGACATAGGAACGGGTGCCATCCACTTCATCTGCCCACTTGGCAAGATTCTTATAGTCCCTATCATAGGCTACGCCTGCTGCGGCACCCTCTACCTCGTTACCAAGGTCCCACATATAAATGCAGGGGGCATTGCGGTCACGCCGGATAGTGGACTTCAGGGAGTACTCAGACCAGTACTCACCCGGATAGGAGTTCTCAAGTTTGCTGTCCGCAGGAATCGTCTTATAGAACGACTCCGAGAAATCGTGAATATTTACATTTTTGTTGGCGTGCCAGCCGTCATACATCTCCTCGAGGACAAGGAAACCTTCTTTATTGCAGAGGTCGATAAGAGTTCGCGATGCAGGGTTGTGCGATGTACGGATTGCATTGCACCCCATCTTCTTCATAATCTGCAGCTGACGCTCTATTGCCGCACGGTTTGCGGCAGAGCCAAGCGCTCCCTGATCATGGTGCAGGCAGACGCCCTGGACCTTAAAGGGCTTTCCATTCAGGAACAGGCCCTTCGTATTGGACACGATCGTCCAGCGGTAACCGATGTCGGTGGTCACCGTATCAACAGCCTTGCCGTCCTTCAGTACCTCAGTGGTCAGCTGATAGAGATTTGGCTCAGCCGGAGACCAGAGTTTTGGATTCTTCACAGTGAGATCCATGCTGACATCCAGGCTCTGGCCCTTCTTCAGCGGGAATTTTGCTGACTTAACCTTCACGGTCTTTCCGGGACCTGTAATGGTCTGCCGAAGGGCAATGGTCTCATCGGCGCTTCCGTCGTTCTTCACAGTGGTGACGACCTTTGTGAGACCATCTTTCGAATCCTTACTAAGGTTCGGTGTAGAAGTCCGGATTCCGCCGGTTGCAACATGGACCGGATCGGTGGCCGTCAGGGTGACGTCACGGAAGATACCGCTTCCGGAGTACCAGCGGCTGGAAGGCAGTTTGTTATCTGTGCGAACCGCAAGCACATTGGGCTGGCCCACTTTCACATATGGGGTAATGTCAAAGGAAAACGGCGAGTAACCGTACGGGTGATCACCCAGTTTTTCACCATTCAGGTAGACGGTAGAATTCATATATACACCGTCAAAGCCCAGTACGAGATGCTTCCCCGCATCCTCCGCCGGCACCGTAAATGTCTTCCGATACCAACCGACACCGCCAGGCAGATAACCGCTCTCGCCCTGGGCCTTCGGCGTGTATTCCTGCTCAATGCTGTAGTCATGGGGAATGTTCACATTCCGCCACGAACTGTCATCAAACGTGGTGCCCTGCGCTCCGGAGGCCTCTCCCAGGTGGAACTTCCAGCCCTGGTCAAAGTCCCGGTCCTCCCGGGTGGTCTTCGCAAATGCCGCCGTGTTGAGGAATGCGGCACAGAAGACCAGTGAGAGAAGAACAGCGAGCACCCGTTTCCAGGTATTTTTCATTGTCATTTCCTCCCTATAAATATAAGTACTTCCTCATTTAATTCATACAATAGCACAAAAAATAGCCGTAAGGAATAGACGTTCTGTGCAAAAAGACATGTCTTATTATTTGTTGGGGTTGGGCGGCAATGAGAGGTGGGTGATTAACTGCACTTTTGAAAAATGAGGAGAATTGCAGTTATCTTTTTTGGCATCACGGAGGCGGATTAACTGCAAATCTCCTAAGTAACAAAGTTTGCAGTTAAATCTCTTGCCACCGAGCCGACCAATTAACTGCAAATCACCTCGGTAATAGAGTTTGCAGTTAATTTTCCCGCCGCACAGGCAAGCGGATTAACTGCATTTCACCTCAACAACAGGTTTTGCAGTTAAATTTCTCGCCAGCCATAAGGCGGGTTAACTGCATATCGCCTAAGCAACAGAGATTGCAGTTAATTTCCCCGCCGCGAAGGAATTGGATTAACAGCAAGCTGCTCAAGAAACAAGGTTTGCAGTTAAATCACCGCCCCAAAGCTCCCGCACGCTGTGTCCGCCACTGCATCGCCCCAACAAAACAGAGACCCGCCACAAGCCTCTAACAGACTTGCAGCGGGCCTCACCCAAAATTTCAAATTCAGATGGATTTCCTGTTACCGCAGCTCTTTCCAGCCGCGTGGGCCGGGCAGCTGGCGCTGTTGGCACAGCCGTCGCAGCCGGTCTTGCCGGCCTTGCGGTCCCGGACCATCTTGACGATGATGAGGGACACGACCGCCACAAGGACAGCGAGTATGATCCAGGATGCAGCGTTCATAGTATCACCTCAAAAATTTGGATTCATGTCGGTTCAGGCGCGGGACTTCTCCGCTTTCTTGGCGGCGCGGCGCTCCTTCTTCGAGCGGACGTCCACCTTCTCCGTGACAATGTTCGCCTCATGGTAGCGGCGGAACAGCATGAAGAGGATAAAGGCAAGGACGAGGACCGCGAAGATAAACGGAACCACGTGGATGTTCCCCTGAATGGCCGAACCGAACTGATAGATCATCAGTGCTATGGCATAAGCATACGTTATCTGGTAGAGAATTGCAAACCAGGTCCATTTTGTGTTGTTCATCTCTCTGCGGATGGCGCCGATGGCGGCAAAGCAGGGAGCGGCAAGGAGGTTGAAAGCGAGGAATGCATACCCTGCCAGCGGGGCGAGACCCTGGAAGTCCAGGACGCCGAAGACGCCGACGACCTCTTCCTTGGCAACAAGACCCATGATGGTGGCAATGGTCGCCTGGATTCCGCCGCCTGCAGCAGCAAGTGTGCCGCCGAAGCCGAGAGGAATGAACAGGTAACGGAGCACGCCGCCGATGGCCCCGAGTACGGATGCCTGGATGCCGATCTCATTGAAGTCGGCATATCCGAAGTGGCCGCCCACCATTCCAAAGTGGCTGCCAAGCCAGATGACGATAGAGGCTGCAAGGATAATGGTGCCGGCCCGTTTTATGAACGAGGAGGCCCGCTCCCAGACGCTCTTCCAGATATTGCCCGGAGTCGGCAGATGATAGGCTGGGAGCTCCATGACAAACGGAGCCGGCTCACCGGCAAAGGGCTTTGTCTTCTTCAGCATGATTCCGGAAATAATAATGGAGGCCATGCCCAAGAAGTAAGCACTGGGGGCCACCCACCAGGCACCGCCGAACAGTGAAATGGCAATCATGGCAATGATTGGCGTCTTGGCCGAGCACGGCATGAACGTCGTCGTCATGATCGTCATGCGGCGGTCCCTCTCATTCTCAATAGTACGGGAGGCCATAATTCCAGGGACACCGCAGCCGGTGCCAATGAGCATGGGGATAAACGACTTTCCGGAGAGGCCGAACTTGCGGAAAATCCGGTCGAGAATGAATGCGACGCGGGACATGTATCCGCAGCCCTCCAGGAAGGCCAGGAAGAAGAACAGCACCATGATCTGCGGGACGAAACCGAGAACGGCGCCGACACCGCCGACAATACCGTCGACCAGCAAGCTGTGGAGCCAGGGAGCTGCATTGGCTTTATCGAGGCCTAAATCGCACAGTGCCGGAATACTGGGTACCCAGACCCCGAAGTCGGATTCCTGTGGTGCTTTCTCCAGAGCCGGGTCAACGACTTTGGAAATGTCATAGCCCTTGGCCGTAAGTTCTGCTCCATAGGAGTCATAGGCCTCCGAGAAGTCGGCGAACGAGCCAGACTCTATGCCCGCCTGTACTTCGTCCGCACCGGTCACGCCGTGAGCCACGGCAGCGTCCACCACTTTCTGGACATCCGGTGTAAAGATATATTTCTGTGCGTAGCTGTCTGCTGCGTCATTGTAGGCAGAGGTGCCAATACCAAACAGGTGCCAGCCACCGCCCGGGTCGAAAACACCGTCATTCATCCAGTCCGTGGCCCAGGTGCCCACCGTGGAGACGGACACATAGTAGACCAGGAACATGACGACAATAAAGATGGGAAGAGCGAGCCAGCGGTTCGTGACGACCCGGTCTATCTTGTCCGATGTCGAGAGCTTACCCGCGTTTTTCTTCTTGTAAGTTCCCTGGAGAATGTCACCAATCAAATCATAGCGCTCGTTGGTGATGATACTCTCCGTATCATCGTCGAGCTCCGCCTCACAAGCCTCCCGATCCTTCTCAATGTGATCCTGGACCTCCTGGGAGAGACCGAGGCGGGCAATGACCTTGTCGTCCCGCTCGAAGATCTTGATGGCGTACCAGAGCTGCTCGTTCTCCGGCAGGTCGTGGAGACAGGCCTCCTCAATATGGGCAAGCGCGTGCTCCACCGGGCCAGAGAATTCATGGCGCGGCATGGGCGATGCAGCTTTTGCCGCCTCAATGGCAGCCTCCGCCGCCTCGGAGATACCGGTCCCCTTCAGTGCGGAAATGGACAAAACCGGGCAGCCCAGCTTTTTGGAGAGGGCTTTCTTGTCGATTTTATCTCCGTTCTTCTCCACGACATCAATCATATTGATGGCAATGACGACCGGAATACCCAGTTCCAAAAGCTGAGTCGTAAGATACAGATTCCGCTCCAGGTTCGTGCCGTCAATGATATTTAAGATGGCATTGGGCCGCTCGCCCACGAGATAGTTCCGGGCGACGACCTCTTCCAGTGTATACGGGGACAGGGAGTAAATTCCGGGGAGGTCGGTAATGACGACGTCCTCGTGCTTTTTCAGCCGTCCCTCTTTCTTCTCCACCGTGACGCCGGGCCAGTTTCCCACATACTGGTTCGAACCGGTCAGGGCGTTGAACAGTGTGGTCTTGCCGCAGTTGGGGTTGCCGGCAAGCGCAATGGTTACCGATGTTTCTTTTGCCATATTATCCCTCCGCCGATTCGATCTCGATCATCTCGGCATCGGCCTTCCGAAGGGAGAGCTCATAGCCGCGCACCGTGACTTCCACGGGGTCCCCGAGGGGGGCCACCTTGCGGACATGGACCTGGGTACCCCTTGTGAGTCCCATATCCATGAGCCGCCGTTTCACCGCGCCGGTGCCGGTGAGCTTCTTGATGACGACATCCTCGCCCACCTTGACATCCCGCATTGTTCTCATAGAAGATTTCTCCTTTTCCAATTTCTCATCAAATCATGATTTTCTGGGCCATCTCTTTGCTGATGGCCACCCGGGTCTCCTTGACGTTCACAATGATATTGCCCGCCAGGGTGTTCAGGACCCGCACCTCGGCACCGTTTACAAAGCCGAGATTTTCCAGGTGTTTTCGGACCTCCGGCTTGCCGCCCACCTTCTGAACAAAGTAGGTCTTGCCGATATCCGCATATGTCAGAGGCATCATCGTTTCACCTCCACAGAATAATTAGTTGTTGCTAACTTGCAACGTTGAAAAAACGGGTTAGATTCATCTAACCCATGAGTTATCATAGCACAACCGCACCAGAGGCTCAATATTACAAAAATGAAATATTGTATTTCCGCTGATTTTGTCGTATATTAAGAGAAATTTTTTTTTTGGGAAAAGAGGCCTTGACCATGGAAAAAGAACTTCCCTGGTTTGATATAGAAGGAACCTACGGCGGCAATCAGGACTGGCTGAAGGACCCCATGATGCATCTCGGCGGCTGTGGTGCTCTGGCAGCCTGCGACCTGTGCATCTATCTTGCAAAATACTATGGAGAGACGAGCCTGGTGCCGTTCTCCGACGAAGAACTGGAAAAACTCTCGAAAGAACGCTACATTGAATTCTCCAATATCATGAAACCGTATCTCCACCCCCGCTGGAAGGGCATCAACACCCTGGAGGCCTGGATGGACGGGTTCCAGAAATATCTGGATGACCGCACCGCAGAAACCGGTGAATCGCCCATCTTATGTTTGCGTGCCCTGCACAAGGGACTGCGCTGGCCTCTGGCCGGAGACCGGATCATGGAGCAGCTGGACAAGGGCATTCCCCTCCCCATCATGATCCTACACCACGACGACAAGCAGTTCCACGAATATGAGTGGCATTGGTTCATCCTGAACGGCTACCGCAAGAACGATGAGGGCTTTATCGACGTCAAGGCCGTGACCTACGGCGAGGCCGAGTGGCTGCCCCTCGACAAGCTCTGGGACACCGGAAGGGATCTGGAGGATGGCGGTGTCGTCCTCATCGACCTGAAATAAAATAAGGGAACTTGTATCAAGATAATCTGCTTTGATACAAGTTCCTTTTTTCTTTCCTTATTTCGGCTCCTTGCCATCGTGGAAGAGCATCATCATCTCGTTGGTGAGACTCAGGTCATCGGGCTGGCCGTAGATGTCCTCCCGCTTCATCCAGACCGCCGTCTTGAGTTCTGTACGGTCCATAGTTATGGTAGGGTCGCCGTCCACGTCGCAGAAGAAACCTGCCAGGATGTCGTCGGCAAAGCCCCAGGGCTGGGACTTGTAGTAGCGGATGTTCTTGACCTTCAGGCCGACCTCCTCCATGACCTCGCGCTGCACCGTCTCCTCCAGCGTCTCGCCAATTTCGGTGAACCCGGCCACGAGGGCGTAGTAGGTGACCGTCTGGCCGGGGCGATTTGCGTATTTTGTCATGACAAGCTCATCGCCATTCGTGACACCCACTATGACGGCCGGGTTGATCCGCGGGAAGATCTTATTGCCGCACTTTGGACACACGAGCGCCCGCTCGGTGTCGTCAATCTGTGTCGGATGTCCGCACTGGCCGCAAAAACGGTTATGGGAGTACCAGTTGTTCAGGTGAAGGCCGGTGACGAGTAGGAACATCTGGTCCCGGGTCAGGACCTTTTGCTTCCGGAGACCGCGGGCCTGCTGATAGGTGAGGCCCTCGGGGACCTCTTCTTTTTTTATGGGTTCCACGGGGAAAAAGTAGTCGACACCATCCATAGTGATCATGTAACTGAGCTGGCATGCCGGGCCAAGATCTTTGGCCTTGGGGAGCTGAATATTCCCCTCCTCCATCTTCAGCAGGACCTCCCTGCCGAGAAATGCAATGACCGGGCTGTCCGCCATGGGGAGCTTTCCCGGTTCAAAATGGTTGTCGAGTTTATGAGGAGCAATGTCCTGTATCATTATCTCATTCCTTCCCGAATTTTCTGGAGGAGGCACTGGAGCTCATCCCGCTCCGGCTCGCTCAAGTTGCCAAGTACATGCCGCTCGGCCTGCCGTAGGTAAGAACCGGCCGCATAGAGGCTCTCCCTGCCCTGCCGGGTCAGCGTGACATTTTTGACCCGTCGGTCCGACTCGTCGGGAGAGGATTCCACAAGGCCCTTTTTCTCCAACCGGGCCACGGTGCCGGCACAGGTTGCCTGGGCAGTATGGGAGAGCTGTTCCAGTTCTTTTAGTGTCACCATACTTCCAGGCGCCTGCTCAATGAGCAGCAGGAAGCGGGCCTGGGCCGCCGTTAAATCCACGGCTTTCATGGTGTTGTTACACTCTTTTTCCAGTTCCTCACTGACCTGCTTCAGCAGCAGACCGATGGAATGGCTCTCCGCCCGTTCTGATTTCTGCGCCATATTCTCGCCTCCGCGATTCATTTCCGAAAGTGTAGCATGAATTGGCCGCAAAAAAAAGAGGTTGTATCTCAATGGCGGATAACACCATTTTGATACAACCCCTAAAATGCAGTTTACATGATCTCGGTCATGAGAATACCCATTGGCGAGTCATTCTCTGTGCCAGTAATATTGGTGGTTGCCGGAATGACATAGGCGTTTGCGTCAGTATACAGCATATTCTTTGCCGCTCTCTGCAGGAAGAAGATGTCTGCATCACTGGTCACAGACGGTGTCTTGATGGTCCCGAGCTGGAAATCCAGCCAGAAGTCTGTGCCGCCGCGGAGGATGGCCTTGGTCTTGAGCCAGTACTTGGTCGGACCGATCTTGCCGGCATTGCCGGTCTGCATGCCCCAGGCAGCCTGGTCAGTGGAGACGACGCCGCGGAAGCCCCACTCGTTGCGGAGCACCTGAACCATGAGAGGCTCAAAGGCATTGCTGAAGACGTCACCAATCATGTTGCAGGCACCCATGGCCGCATTGGCATGGCCCTCTTTGACCGCATCCTCAAAGGGACGGAGATAGATTTCACGGCCGGCCTGCTCGTTGAAATAGGTGTGCAGGTTCTCGGAGCGGTGGTTCTCCTGGTCGTTGAAAGCAAAATGCTTCATATAGGTGATGAGACCCTTTTCCCGGGCACCGAGGCACTCGTTGGAGCCCATGCCTGCGCTGAGGACCGGATCCTCGGAATAGTACTCGTAGTTTCTGCCGGAGTATGCATTTCTGTGGTTATCCATG
The DNA here is from genome assembly GCA_900315285.1 of uncultured Eubacteriales bacterium. Taxonomy (GTDB): domain Bacteria; phylum Bacillota; class Clostridia; order Oscillospirales; family Acutalibacteraceae; genus RUG420. Next base: position 36,543 of record OMYO01000012.1, read on the forward strand.
GCCGGAGCATACCAGGAGGTAACGCCCATGGTGTGTGCCTCATCGGCGATGTACGCACCATAAGTATGGGCTATATCATTGTTCCAGGTAGAGGCGAGTACCGGAATACTCGTGTGGCCGACACCCTGGAGCTGGGTGGCGGAGGACATCTCAGATGACAGAGCAAGCGGGCCGTCGAGGTCCAGCGTCATAGGCTTGCCGACAGACGGCAGAGCCACGGTCTTATAGAGTCCGGACTGGACAAGGCGTAGAAGCTCCTTGATAGAGAGCTGAGAAACGAGTTCGTCCCATTTCGGGTCGTCGTACGGGACACCCTTGAGGTCGCTGTACTTCAGGTTGCCGGGTTTCTCATAGTCGACGCCCTTGACATAGTGTTTGGTGACCTCTTTATCATACTTGGAACTGTAGCCGTCGGGATCATCCTGATAAGAGGTATCCTTGACATCCGACTTCACTGAGTTGACAGCATCTGCATAGTTGGCAAAGCCGTTCTTACGGGAGAGATAAATGCCTCTCTTGGCATCCTGGAACTGGTTGCTGGCCTGCTGATCGTCGGATTCTCTCTTATCCTTGCCTGTGTAAACGAAGTTGTCCTTTACCTGAGAATCCTTGGTGTCGAGGACATGGTGGGAGTCGGACCGAAGACTGAACGTATACTTACCAGCATCCAGACGATAAGCACCCTTCGTGCCGTTGGCATTCTGATAGGATTCATCATAGGAGGCAAGTTTCTCAACGCTGACCGGAATGGTGAGAGTCTGGGACTTGCCGGGCTGAAGCATTTTCGTCTTGGCATAACCGACAAGGGATACGGCTGCTTTCTCCACGCCGTGGCTCTTGTCATAGCTGGTATAGGGAACGGACACATAGAGCTCTGCGACCTGCTTGCCTGCCTTCTTACCAGTATTCTTGACCTTGACTTTGACATTGAATTTGTCGTGGGCCTTCAGGTTCTTAGGAATACCGCCTTTGAGCTCCTGCTCGAAGGTGGTGTAGGAGAGTCCATAGCCGAACGGATAGGCAACAATGCTGCCATAATTGCGGTAGTCAAATGTCTTGCCGCTCTTTGGGCTGTGGATAACTGCCTTGTCTGCAGCGGCAGTCTCATAGAATTTATAGCCGTTATAGATGTTCTCAATATAGTCGATATAGTAGGCACCCTTGGTATTGGTGGCTACATGCTCACCGAATGTGTCTGAGGTCGGGTTGGCATCGTTGTCATAGACCCAGGTGTCAACAAGTCGGCCAGACGGGTTGATGGTGCCGTTCAAAACCTTGCCGAAGGCGGAGAGTCCGATGGCACCGGGGATGCCGACACTGACGATGGCATCCGGATCAATTTCGTTCATGCCCTTCAGTTCCAGCGCATTGGCCGTGTTCATAACAACAATGAGCTTTTTGAAGGTCTTGCGGGCCTGTTTCAGAAGATTTTCCTCGTTGACGCTGAGCTGCAGGTACCGTCTTCCGTCGACGCTCTTATAGGTGTCGAGATCGACACCCTCTCCGGCATTTCTGCCAAGAACGACAATGGCGGTGTCAGAGTATTTCTTCATATTATCAAAGGAAGTGGCGCCTGTGAACTTGTCAAGCGACGGCTCATGCTGCTCAAAGGAGGCAATCAGCGAACCAACACTGGACTCAATGGCCCCTTTCTCTTCCGACTGATAAATACCGGAGTCCTTTGTGGCTGGATTCACCTCGAAGCCGTTGTCCGTCAGAGACTGGATAAAGTCGACACGGGCACCGTCTTTGATGGAACCGGAACCCGCTCCGGAATAGACCGGGTTATAGGCACACCAACCAAGAAGGTTTACTTTGACCTTGCCATTGGAGGTGTCAATTGGGAGGGCACCATTTTTGTTCTTCATGAGAACCGTGCCCTCGGCGGCTTCCTGAGAAGCCAGGCCTTCCCACTGGGCTTTGTTGGAGGTGATGGTGGCATCATAGGGAATGGTGGAATTGTCCCTTCCGCCCTTTTTGACGGCGGCAGAGGAGCGGTTAAAGAACGCCGTTCCCGGAATGAGCACACATACACCGAAAACAAGCGCCATAACCACTGAGAGAATATTTCTCATGGTATGGCGCTGCATGGTTTTCGTATTCATGCATATCCTTCCTTTGCGAAAAATTTGGTTCCGTGTCCGCACACGGATTCCTATAGCAACCAAACCCTAGCACAGGTTTGTCCAATTTTCAACAAATGAGACACACTTTTTTAGGAATTTTATACATGTTGACCGTTTTGTTCGGTCAATTCCCCTTTTTGTCTTTGATATACGGTTTTAACAGCTTATAGATTTCCCCGCCACGCTTACTGTCAAACTCCTTCTGGAGGGCATTGTTCAGGCCCATTTTCGTCTTATACTTCCCGACGAACTTGATGACCAGATCCTGATCCTTGCGCTCCGAAACCGCCGAAGAGATGGCGCTTCGAATTTCGTCATTCTCCTCCTCCACGGTGACCTTCTCCAGATTTGCCACGAGGGAGACCGGTTTGTGGGCCTCCGCCCAAAAGTCTGCCACGGCCTTATAGCCCTTATCCTTAGTAACAATATAGTATTTCTTATATTTGTCCTCCGCCATGAGGTATCCGAGGAACGAGACGAGCTGGAAGTCGAGGGCATTCTTCGTACCGCTCTCCACCTTCATATACTCTATCTGAGCTTTTGTATTATTCAGGGCCTGATGCACCTCAAACGAGATGGTGGCGGCATTCTTGGAGTAAAAGATAGTGACACAGTCCTCCGCCTTCAGCTGTTCAATGCCGGTGAGCCCGTCGCCGTTGACGTTCTCAAAGTCAACTAGATACATTGACATGCGAAACAATTTCCTTTCTGCGATATTTTACGTTTCCCGCAAGTAACGCAAGTATTATATCACAAATGGGAAGAAGATTTCGGGCAGGCGTCAGTCCGCAATGAGACGCAGCCTCTCAAGCCCCTGCTGCAGCGTCACCCGCGGGCACGCAACATTGATTCGCTGGAAGCCCTCGCCGGCCTTGCCGAAGATGGTGCCGCTGTCGAGCCAGAGCTTTGCCCGGTTGATGACCCGGTCGTCAAGCTCCTCGGCAGAGAGACCGAGTCCACGGCAGTCCACCCAGAGGAGATACGTTCCTTCGGGCACCACGGCGGAGAGACCCGGAATGGAATTCACATAGTCCACTGCGTACTGCATATTATCGGCGATGTACTGGTAGACCCCTTCGTACCACTCCTCGCCCTCTGTATAAGCGGCCTTGGCAGCGAGGATTCCCATGATATTGAGCTGGCTGTATCCAGACGCGCCAATTTCCGCGCGCAGCTTGTGGCGCAAACCTGCATTTGCGACAAAGACATTGGAGACCTGAAGAGCCGCCAGGTTAAATGTCTTGCTCGGTGCTGTCATGATAACGCTGTTCTCCTGAAACTCCGGCTTGATGGTGGCGAACACCGTATGCTCCCGGGCAAAGGCGAAATCGGAATGGATTTCATCTGAGACCACGAGGACGTGATGGGCAAGGCAGATATCCCCCAAATTTGTGAGTTCCTCCCGGGTCCATACACGGCCACCGGGGTTGTGGGGATTACAGAGCAGGAACAGCTTCACGTCGTTCTCGACAATCTTCTTCTCAAAGTCTGCAAAGTCAATTCTATACTGGCCGTCGTCACCGAGAATCAGGTCACTGCTCACGAGCTTCCGGTCGTTGTCGAGAATGACTTCGGAGAAGGGGTAGTAGACTGGCTGCTGAACAAGGACTGAATCGCCCGGGTCGGTGAAGGCGCGGACAGCCTGTGCCAGAGCGAACACAATGCCTGGGGTCTTCACAAGCCAGGGCCGCTCTACTTTATAGTTGTGATGGCGTTCCATCCAGCCGGCTACAGCTGCAAAGTACGACTCATCCGGCTCGCTGTATCCGAAGATGCCGTGCTCCACCTCAGCCTGTAGGGCCTCCTGAATGCAGGAGGATGTTTTAAAGTCCATGTCGGCCACCCAAAACGGCAACACATCCTCCGGCAGACCGCGGCGTACAGCGCAGTCGTATTTCAGGCTGTTTGTGCCCCGGCGATCCACGACCGTATCAAAATCCAAATTCTTTTCCGGCATAGTTACTCCTCCGCTTCGTCAAACGTCCTTTTCAGGTCTGCAATGAGGTCCCGCTCCGACTCAATGCCCAGGGAAAAACGGACAATTCGGTCGTTCAGCCCATTGGCCTCCCGGATGGAGACGGGCACGTCGGCGTGGGTCTGGGTGATGGGATATGTCACGAGGGACTCGGTTCCCCCGAGACTCTCCGCAAACTTGATGAGATGGGTGTGCTGCAGGATACCCCGGGCCAGCGCCGCCGATTTCAGTTCCACGGTGAGCACCGCGCCAAAGCCCCTCGCCTGCTTCTCCATAATAGCATACCCTTCCGCATCAGGCAGACCGGGATAGAGAACTTTTTCTACCTCGGGGCGCTCCAGCAGAAAATTGGCCACCGCAATGGCATTCTCCTGGGCCCTGTCCATGCGCAGCGCCAGAGTCTTGATTCCCCGGGTCACCAGCCAGCAGTCCTGCGGCGACAGCACCGCACCGGTGGTGACGCTGAGCCTGCGGAGTTTCCCGGCAAGTTCCGGTCTCCGTGTTACGACAAAGCCTGCCAGCACATCATGGTGGCCCGCCAGGAACTTGGTCCCGCTGTGGATGACAATATCGGCCCCGAAGTCCAGCGGATTCTGGAAATATGGCGAGAGAAATGTATTGTCAACGATGAGCAGGGCACCCGCGCTGTGAGCCGACTCGGCAATACGTGCCATGTCGGTGACGTGCATCATGGGGTTCGTGGGGGTCTCCAGGTATACGGCAGCCGTGCCAGACTCCACAGTATAATCCCTATATAGTGGGCGATTCACCACTTTTACCCCATACTTCTCCGTTACCGTCTGAAAGAACCGTATGCTGCCACCGTACAGGTCGCTGTCCGACAGCACAATGTCTCCCGGAGTAAACAGTTCCATAACGAGCGCAATGGCGGCCATGCCACTGCTGGTGGCCACACAGTCACAGCCGTTTTCGAGCCCCGCGACGATTTTTTCCAGATGGGCCCGGGTGGGATTGGACTCCCGGGAGTAGTCATAACCGTCGTCCGTAACATGGGCAAACGTGGCCGTCTGATAGATTGGAATGCTGAGTGCGCCATGGGAGGCCATCAGTTCCCGCTGTTCCTCCTCTTCGGGGAGATGGAGACATCGGGTCTCAATATCCTGGCTCATGAAATTACCTCCTGAAAAAAATAAGAGCAGGCACCGCCGTGTCTGCTCCGTTCCCTTTCTCTATGGTCAAATGAGGGCATGGCAGTTCGGCGTGTTTCCGTTCCACATGGACTCGGAAGCGCGCATTGCCATCATATTGTCTGTGCGATTTACCATTGGTCTGCCCTTCTTGCTTTTTTCATATTAAATAAGTAGGAATACTTTCAATATGAGAGAAGTATACCCCACTGACAGTGCCTTGTCAAGAACTGGCGGTGGGGTATAATGAAATCAAGAGGTGAGAAACATGTCAAGAATAAGCACAGCAATACTGCAGACCCCCGTCTCCGCCAGCAAACAGGAGAATCTCGACCGGGTCGCCGAACTTCTGTCCCGGAACTTTTTCCAGGATGTGGACCTTGTGACACTCCCGGAAATGTTCACGTGTCCCTATGAGACCACGGAGTTCCCCAAGTACGCCGAGCCCGCCGGCGGCCCTACCTGGAAATTCCTGTCGGACCTTGCCGCGGAACACAAAGTGTACCTTCAGGCGGGCAGTTTTCCGGAGATTGATGACGCCGGCCATATCTACAACACGGCCTATGTCTTTGACCGGGACGGCAAGCAGATTGCGCGGCACCGCAAGGTCCATCTTTTTGACATCGATATCACCGGAGAGCAGACGTTCCGTGAGTCCGACACCCTGACCGCCGGCGACGACGTCACGGTCTTCGACACCGAGTTCGGGAAAATGGGTCTCTGCATCTGCTTTGACATCCGCTTTCAGCGCCTGTTTGAGGACATGACGGACGCCGGCGCCAAAGTCGTACTTGTGCCCGCCTCCTTCAACATGACAACGGGCCCCGCCCACTGGCAGCTGCTGTTCCGCAGCCGCGCCCTGGACAATCAGATCTACGTTGTTGGAACATCCGCCGCCCGCAATCTGGACGCCTCCTATGTCTCCTACGGCCACTCCCTCGCTGTGGACCCCTGGGGCATTGTACTCTCGGAAATGCACGGCAAGGCAGAAGGGCGCGTCGTGGACCTGGATTTGGACCGCGTGGAAGAGGTAAGAAAGCAGATTCCGCTGGGGAAATAAAATAACAATTAATAGGGGCTGTATCCAAATGGTGCGTTCACCATTCAGATACAGTCCCTTTTTCTTCATAATAAAGGACGCCCTTTTCGATATTGGATTCTGCACCAGCTGAGCCCAAATTACACCACGTGCCACAAGAATGAAAAAAAGGTGATAAAAAGCCACCCTATTCCGACAAAGATGCAAGGCAAAATCCTATCTTTTGTATAATAAATCCTCATTTCAGCTCAGTACTACTCCGTAGAAGCAAAAAATACAACCAATAAGAGTTGAAAAATACCAACTTCCTACCAATAATTTGGCGGAAGTGGGTAAAAACGGGATGAAATACCCGAGGGGGGTATTCAAGGCCACTGACTGGATAAAGCAAAGGATCCGTATACCTTCCCAATGATGTGGCCGTTATTATGATTCAGGAAAACCGTCTTCTCTGGCATGCTTGGGTCTGAAATTTCTCCCTTGCTGGCGGCAGTTCAGAGGGCACTTCAGTCTGGCCTTACCACAGAATTCAGCCCGCGACCGAATTTTCAGCGCCGGCGAACTGAACTTCAGACCAAGCTATCAATTTCGTCCAAATAAAACTGAAAAAATTTAGGACCAAGGCTGGAATATAAGGTTGGTTTGACTGAAATTCAGTCTGGATGGGCCAGAAATGTCAGGTGTTGAGGAAAATTCATGGGGAAAAGACTGAATCGCCCCCGCCCCAAAAAAATTTAAAAAAAGACTTGCATTCTGAATTGAATTGTGTACAATCTAATTGTAAGAGTTAACACAAGCTAACCAATTAGGAGGTTTTCACAATGTCTGTATATGATTATAAACTCACCACCGGATCCGGAGACACGCTGGATCTCGCCGACTTCAAGGGCAAGGTCATCATGATCGTCAACACCGCCACGGGCTGCGGCTTCACTCCCCAGTACAAACCCATTGAGGAGATGTATGAGAAGTACCATGACAAGGGCCTTGAGGTTGTCGACATCCCCTGCAACCAGTTCAAGGATCAGGCTCCCGGAACCGATGAGGAGATCCATTCTTTCTGCACCCTCAAGTATCACACCCAGTTCCCGCAGATGAAGAAATCCGACGTCAACGGCGAGAACGAGCTCCCGCTCTACACCTATCTCAAGAGCGAGCAGGGCTTTGAGGGCTTCGGCAAGGGCGCCAAAGCCGTTGCCATGAAGGCTCTTCTGAAGACCCAGGACAAGGACTACAAGAAGAACTCCAAGATCAAGTGGAACTTCACGAAGTTCATCGTCGACCGCGACGGCAATGTCGTCAAGCGCTTTGAGCCGACGACGGACATGGAAGAGGTCGACGCTTATGTCGCTTCGCTGCTGTAATTTGGAATAATACGAAAATCGCCTGCTTGAGGATGTCTCCTCAGGCGGGCGATTTAGTTTTGGGCGGTACCGGGAGTGGTCCATTATGACTACATTTTTGATTATGGAAAATGTAGTCTAAATCAAAAAATCCTTATGACCACATTCTAAAATATTCGATTTGTAGTCATAATCATATGTGCTAATTTGATAAAATTCATCCTTTTTTGAGGGGTTTCCCCGCCTTAATTTGGATTTCTGGGCTGTGACAGCAAGTGAATCGCCCAAAAATTATGACTACATTTGAAAATATTGGGATTTCGGATGAACGGATTTTTTCCATTAGACTACAATTTCAAATAATCGAATTGTAGTCATAAAGGAGCGTCTGCTGCATTAAGCAAAAACGGGAAATGCAGCGAAATGACAAAAAGAAAGGGGCCAGAACCACGAAAACTTTTGTCCTGGCCCCTAATAATATTTGTACAACTCCTTATTACAGCATCTCATTCGGCACAAAATGCCGCTCCTTCTCCGCCCGGTCGCAGATCAATCCCAGATTGAACTGCCGGACTTCGACAAGCATCTGGAAAAATATTAAAATTTATGGGCGATGTACCTTGGTTTTTCCAAAAGGTGCATCGCCCAAAATATTTTAGATAATGTAAAACCAAGGCTGATCGACTTCCTCGGCCGCAGACTTGTCTGCCTTGGACTGGTCGTTGTTGAAGTGCAGCTCCTTGCTCTTGGCGTAGACCTTCGTATGAGGTGGCACCGAGCGGGTCAGGAAGACCGAGCCGCCGATGACGGAGCCCTCGCCGATTACGGTCTCGCCGCCCAGAATGGAAGCGTTGGAGTAGACCGTGACGTAGTCCTCAATGGTCGGGTGTCGGATGACGTTGTGCAGTGCCTGTCCGCCGCTCGTGGAGAGGGCACCCAGCGTGACGCCCTGATAGAGCTTGACGTGCTCTCCAATGTGCGTCGTCTCACCGACAACAATACCGGTTCCGTGGTCAATGAAGAAGTATTTCCCGATGGTGGCGCCGGGGTTGATATCTATTCCCGTCTCGCTGTGTGCATGCTCCGTCATAATGCGCGGGATGATTGGCACATTGCGGATGTAGAGCTCATGGGCGAACCGATATGTAGATATAGCATAGAGGCCCGGATAGGCGATGATGATTTCGTCGGTGCTGTTGGCAGCGGGGTCGCCGTCGAACAGGGCCTGGACGTCGGTCTCGAGGTATTCGCGGATAGTTGGAATCTGCTGCATGAACTCGAGGGTGATTTCGTCCGCGCGGTCCGCGATCTCATGGTAGGACAGGCTTTGCAGTTCCTTGTCGAATCGCAGTGCAAGAGCAATTTGGTGGTTCAGCTTGCTGGCCACGTCCTCAACCGTAGCGGCCACTGTTGTCCGAACGTTGAAAGTCTGATACGTCTCGTCCACATAGTAGCCCGGATAGACGATGCGGAACAAATTGTGGAGTATTCCCACAATTGTCTTGAAGCTCGGCTGGGCGTGGACATTGAGATTGTCGATGGCGCGGGTGGGGTCACTCCCCACGTCAGAGGTGATATTCTGTACAATGTCCTGAATGGACTCCCCTAATTTCTTTCCCATTTCGGGTCTCCTTTATCGGTTTTCCAGATCCTGCACCCATGCTATGTACTCTATGGCTGCTCGGGTGGAGTTTTGGACGTAGCTTATGTGAGTGGCATCCTCCAGGATGCGAAGTGTCGAGTTGGGAAGGGCGGCGGCAATCTTCTTCGTCTCCCGCTCCCGGATCATGTCCCGGTCACCGGCCAGAACCAGTGTCGGGATCGTTATCTGTTTCAGCTGTTCCTCCGTGATGTGGGGTTCCCGGAGCATGACCTTCATTTTCGGGTCATGGGTCAAAAAATAGGCACCCCGGAACATACGGTAGGCCCAGCCCTTTATGCCGCGGGGCTCGGTATTGGCCCCGCAGATGACGAGCCGCCCAATGCGGTCCGTCTTCATGGCCGTGAGCAGCCCGACGATGGCACCGTCGGAAAAGCCGAAGAATGTGATATTGTTCAGGTCATGGGTCTCCAGAAATTCGACCATGTCATCTGCCATGTCCTCATAGTGCAGTTCCTCCACAGACGGGCTCTCCCCATGCCCCCGGGAGTCGACGGCATAACAGGTGTGGTCGGCTTCCAGAACTTCGACAGTGGTGTCGAAAGTGTGATGATCCTCTCCATTGCCATGGACGAACACGATAGGGTCGCCCTGGCCTCTCTTCTCATAATACAGTTTCATATTGTCCTTTATTATATTATAATCTTTGATACCACTTCAATAGGAAAAGAGGGCTGAAATCATGCGAGTTCTTGTGGATGCCGATGCCTGTCCGGTCGTCCGGCAGACGGAGGAGATATGCCGGGAATTCCACGTGCCCGTGACCCTGCTCTGTGACAGTGCCCATGTTCTCCGCTCCTCCTACAGCGAGGTGCGAACCGTAGGGACCGGGAAGGATGCCGTGGATATTGCACTCATCAATCTCGCCTCCCCGGGCGATCTAGTGGTGACCCAGGACTACGGCGTCGCCGCCCTTGCCCTCGGAAAAGGCTGTGCCGCCATCCATCAGTCCGGCACCTGGTATACCGATGAAAACATTGATGCCCTCCTTGCGGAGCGCGCCATGGGTCAGAAAATGCGCCGCTCCCATGGAAAGAAACACATGCGGGGTCCAAAGAAGCGCACCGCCGAGGACGACAAAAAGTTCTGTGAGTCGTTTCGACGCCTGCTGACCCGCCAAATGGAAGCAGAGACAGGAGGCCAAAAAAAAAAAATGGAATTTCAGTACTGCAAAATGGAGATTTTCCTCCCGGAGTCCCACCTCGCTGCCCTACAGAAGGCACTGCAAGACGTGGACGCCGGTCACATTGGCAACTACGATAGCTGCCTGTCCTATAGTTCCGTCACCGGGACCTGGCGCCCGCTTTCAGGGACGAACCCATATATTGGAACGCAAGGGGAGATCAGTTCCGAGCCGGAACTCAAGGTGGAGGTCACCGTGAGAGTGGAAAATGTGGACCGGACGCTGGCGGCCATTAAAGCCGTGCACCCCTATGAGGAGCCGGTCATCAACGTCATTCCGCTCTACAAGACCAGCTTCGACTAATCAGAGATACAGCTCCGCCTCGGAGAACAGCACCGTGTGGCCCGCCAGGGTCACGCGGTCTTTTTCTGTCCGGCAGTAGAGCACTCCTCCCCGCTCCGACGCCTGATATGCCGTGATCTCATCCCGGTCCAGCCGCTCACACCAGTACGGCGCAATATGGCAGTGTCCGCTGCCGCAGACTGGGTCCTCATCAATTTTCAACTTCGGCGCAAAGCTGCGGGAGACGCATGTATACTGCTCCCCCTCCGCCGTAATGTGCAGCAGGAGGCCGGGCAGCTGCTTTACCTTCTCCAGATCCGGTTTCGCTTCGGCGATTTGCTGGCTTTCCTTGAAGACGCACAGCAGATCCCGCCCAAGGTAGGCCTCCACCGGTCTTGCACCAATGGCCTCCTCCAGTTCCCGGGTCACCGAAATCCGCTTGAGATCATAGGCCGGGAAGTCCATTTCCAGAAGTCCCCGCCGGCCGCGCCGCACGGTGAGGTCACCGCTGAGGGTGTGAAACGTGAGACTCTCCTTGTCCGTCTCATACCGATCCAGCAGCACCGAGGCGGTGGCCAGCGTGGCGTGGCCGCACAGGTCGATCTCCCCGCCGGGCGTGAGCCACCGGAGCCGGTAGCCATCCGGCTCCCGCACCGTGAACGCCGTCTCCGACAGTCGATTTTCCCTTGTAATGCTCATCATGGTCTCCTCCGGCAGCCATTGCTCCAGAACGCAGACCGCCGCTGGGTTCCCATGGAAGAGCTCCTCTGTAAACGCGTGTACAATAAACTGTTTCATGGGTAAAATTTTACCATATTTTCGTGTTGCCGGGTTGAAAAAGGGGTGAATCGCCCAGGCCAGGCGACATTCCATGACGGATTCAGTCTGGCTGGTCCAGATTTGAAAAATTTGACCGAATTTGGGCTCTGGTTCCTGTTTTCCTGGCGGGCGATTCAGTCTATTTCTCCAAAATTTTCATCCAAGTCTTAACTTTCCAACCCTCTTTTCTCCGCTGACTTGGTCCGAAATTTTTTCAGTCTAAAAAGGATAAAAAGATAGCTTTGACTGAAATTCAGTAAACTGGCACTCGATTTTCCGCCGCTGACCGAATTCTGTGGTATGTCAGACTGAAATGGTCGCCGCGAGGCCGGCGCAGGCAGGGCTTTTTCAGACCAGTGCCAACATATGGGGTTAGTTTGACTGAACCATGCTTCTGTTCCCTCAGGGCCACTTTCACAACGAAGTGTTCCGACGAAATCCGCTCCTTAATAGCGACCATTTACTCCACAAAAAGCACCATTCGTTCCCGACCCATATTTTTTCAAGGGAAAACCATTTATCCTTATGTCCGAAAGGAGGAATTCCCTTGAAATCTTTAACAATGGAAGAACGATCCGCCCAATTGAAGCAATGGATTTCCGAAGCGCAAAAGCGCCTGGAAAAAGCGCCGCCTGGCAAGCTTTCCGTGAGTCGGGAGCACAACCGCGTCTATTTCTACTGCAAAACCGCTCAGGGGAAGGAGTATTTAAGCGTCAAGAATGAGGAACTCATTCGGCAACTTGCACAGAAAGCCTATGATGAGGAAATCGTTCGAGCCGCACAGAATGAGCTTCGCTATATCGACAAACAGCAAAGCTCACTACGGCGCAAGCCCGAAGATATTTATTATAAAATGCCGGTCGAGCGGCAAGCATTGGTGGATCCTATTTTTCTAAACGATGAGGACTTTCTGCGCCAGTGGAAGAGCCAGACGTTTCCAGTGGTGAATCGCCGACGCAAGCGGGAGGAATACCGCAGCAAATCCGGCACTATTGTGCGCTCGAAGTCCGAACTCATCATTATCAATGCCTTTGAAGACGAAAACGTTCCCCATTTCTACGAACCTCCCCTCAAGGTTGGCGATGAACTTTTCTTTCCTGACTTTCTCGTCCTCAACACCCGTACCCGCAAGCAATATTACTGGGAACACTATGGAAGAATGGACGACCCGGCGTATGCAGACCGAACGGTTTGGAAAATAAATCATTATTCGCAAAACGGCTACTGCATGGGGAAAGAGCTCCTTTGCACCTTTGAGTCCTCCGATTCTCCTTTATCTACTGCACAAATTCACTTGCTCATTCAAAAGCACTTGAAATGAACGGCGGCCATGCCATAGCAAGTTAGCGGCTTCGGTCTTGCTGGTCCAGATTTGAGAAATTTGACCGAATTTGGGCTCTGGTTCCTGTTTTCCTGGCGGGCGATTCAGTCTATTTCTCCAAAATTTTCATCCAAGTCTTAACTTTCCAACCCTCT
>OMYO01000010.1 GCA_900315285.1 uncultured Eubacteriales bacterium
TTTGAATTCTTTGTCGTAACGCATTTCGATTCCTCCGTAATGATATTTTATCATTGCCTGGTGGATTTATCGACTGCGCTTAAATTATAGAGCTCCAAAAAGACTGAATCGCCCGCCAGGGGAAGATGCGGGAAAGGGTCATTTCAGTTGAATCAGCTGAATTGGGTGTCCTTGGTCTGAAAAGGCAAAGAAAAAAGGTGTGGTACCACAAAGTGATACCACACCTTACTATTTTCTCGGATTTTCCGCCCGATCTTAGTCAGCGGAATACGGGAGAAGAGCTACGTGTCTTGCGCGCTTGATGGCGGTGGTGAGCTCACGCTGATGGTAAGCGCAGGTACCGGTCACGCGGCGCGGAAGGATCTTTCCGCGGTCAGAAGTGAACTTCTTGAGCGTTGCAGCGTCTTTGTAGTCGATTTTCTTCTCGCCGCTCTCGGCTCTTGCTACGCAGAAAGCGCAGACTTTACGACGGCCTCTTCTGCCGTTACGTCTATCGTATGCCATGGTTTCAACCTCCTGTCAGAGTGGTGTAGTTGTAGTAAAGGAAACTTCCGGTTCCCAGTGGAATTAGAACGGCAAGTCGCCGTCGTCACCGTCGTCGACACTGTCGAAGTCGGCACTGGTTGCCGTGGAGAACGAACCGGAACCGCCGGCCGGCTGTCCGCCGAAACCGTTGTTCTGCTGCGGGGCGGGACGATTGTAGCTGCCCTCGCCGTCGTTCTCGCGCTTGGAGCCGCAGAAGCTAACCTGATCTGCGACAATTTCAAAAGCCGTGCGGTTGTTTCCGTTGCGGTCCTGATATTTCCGGGTCTGGATGGAACCCTGAACGGCTATCATGGAGCCCTTGTGGAAATAACGGGTGACAAACTCGGCGGTCTGTCTCCAGGCGACGACGTTGATAAAGTCCGTCTGCCGCTCGGTGCCGGCTTTTGCATAGGATCTGTCAACAGCAACGGAGAACGAGGTCACGCTGATTCCGTTGTTTGTCGTGCGAAGCTCGGGGTCAGCCGTGAGGCGGCCCATGATGACTGCACAGTTAAGCATCTGTCAACCTCCTGAGTTACTCCGCAATGTTGAGGAAGCGGAGAATGCCGTCGGTGATTCTGAGTACACGCTCCATTTCGACCGGGAAGGTCGGCTCGGCGGAGTACTTGACGACAGCGTAGTAGCCCTCGGACTCATCGTTGATCTCATAAGCGAGCTCTCTCTTGCCCCACTCATCGACATCATTGATGGTGCCCTCGTGCTTCTCTACGAGTGCTTTGAATTTCTCAAGCAGTTCCTTTGCTGCATCTTCACCGTCTTTGACGGAGAAAACCAGCATGATTTCATAGTTGTTCTTTGCCATGCTTGTTTGCACCTCCTTTTGGACTTTTGGCCCCGGAAACATTTCCCCGGAGCAAGGATTTTGTGTTGGAATATATTTCCAGTCACAGGGTTGCATTATAACAAATGCCGCCGAGGACTGTCAACCTTATTTTTTCTCGCCGGACTCCAGCTTCTCGAGGGATTTCATCTTGAGATAGGCGTGGATGAAACCGTCCAGGTCGCCGTCCATGACGGCGTCGATGTTGCCCATTTCAAACCCGGTGCGGGTGTCCTTGACGAGGGTGTAAGGCATGAAGACGTAGGAGCGGATTTGGGAGCCCCAGGCGATCTGCATTTGGTCGCCCTTGATGTCGGAGATCTTCTCCAGGTGTTCGCGCTCCTTGATCTCAATGAGCTTGGAGCGGAGCATGCGCATGGCGACCTCACGGTTCTGGTGCTGGCTGCGCTCCACCTGGCAGCTGACGACGATACCGGTGGGGTTGTGGATAAGACGGACGGCAGAGGAGGTCTTGTTGACCTTCTGTCCGCCGGCGCCGGATGCGCGGTAGACCTCCATGGTAATGTCCTCCGGGCGGATGTCCACCTCGACGGTGTCGTCAATTTCCGGCATGACCTCGACGGAGGCGAAGGATGTGTGGCGGCGGCCCTGTGCGTCGAATGGAGAGACGCGGACCAGGCGATGCACGCCGGCCTCTGACTTCATGTAGCCGTAGGCGTTTTCCCCCTCGATGAGGATGGTGGCGGACTTGATGCCGGCCTCGTCACCGTCCAGATAGTCCAGTGTGGAGACCTTGAAGCCATGGCGCTCACCCCAGCGGTTGTACATGCGGAACAGCATGGAGGCCCAGTCCTGTGCCTCGGTTCCGCCTGCGCCGGCGTGGAACGTCAGGATGGCGTTGCGCTCATCATATTCGCCGGAGAGAAGGGTGGCGAGGTTCATGGACTCAATGCCCTGCTCCACCTTCTCTACGCTCTCCTTGCACTCGTCGTAGAGGGACTCGTCCTCTTCCTCGTCGGCAAGCTCTATCATGACCATGGCGTCGTCGTAGCTGCTCTGCAGCTTATCATAGGCGCCAATTTTGCTCTTTAAGCGGCTCGTGCGCTGCAGGACTTTCTGGGAGTTCTCGACGTCGTCCCAGAAACCGTTCTCGGCGGCCTGGGCCTCGAGCTCCTTCACCTCGGCGGACATGGTGTCATAGCCGATGGATTCTTTCAGCTCCTGAAGCGGCTTCTCACTCTCGAGAAGCTTGAGGCGTAATTCTTCGTATTGAAGCACTGCTATTCATCCTTTTCCGGTTCCGTTGTCTAAAATCGTGCAGTTAATTATAAAAGAAAAAGGGGGCAAAGTAAAGCGGCGCCCCGGCTCGTTGAATTCTTAATAAGTATAAGGTATAATTAATCGCAATTATCGCGGGAGGTGCGGTCATTGGATTACCAGAATATGACCTGTCAGGTCTGCCAGAAGGAGTTCCAGAAAGGGGACGACATTGTTGTCTGCCCGGAGTGCGGAACGCCAGTACATCGCGAATGCTGGAAACAATTGGGCCACTGCGTCAACGAGTACCGGCACGGGACAGGATGGTCATTTGAAATTCCCTCGGCTGCCAAAGAGCCCGAGGTGGAGACCGTGAAAACGGAGTCCGGCCCGGCATTGGATGAGGGCAGCGACGTGGAGAGTGACCCGAACTCTTTCACTCCATATGGCAACGGCCAAATGGGGCAGTACGGCGGCTACGCTTACCGCTCGGTGGGCGCAGACGGACAAATGCGCCAGGGCTGGCACAACATCGGAGCGGACGAGCCCATTGGGGACTTTACCGCCAAGGACTACGCCTCCGTGGTGCAAAAGAACAGCCAGAGCTACATTCCCAAGTTCATGCGCATGTCCAAGACCGGCGCCAAGAACTCCTGGAACTGGGCCGCTTTCTTCTTTGCACCGTTCTGGTTTGTCTACCGGAAAATGTACGGCTGGGCCGTCCTCGCCCTCGTGCTCTCCATCATTGTACCGTGCTGTTTTGCCAGCAAGGTCGTGAACTATGCGAAGCAGGCAAACTCCGTTTACTCCTCGGTCCTCATGGCCCAGAGCGGAGAGACACAGGAGGAGGCGGAAAAGGCCGCCAACTCGGTGCAGAGCGACATGCCGGACCCGCCCATGGCGCTGCAGGTCAATGAATATGTCATCTTCGCTGTGCAGATCCTCGCTGGCATTTTCGCCAATGTGCTCTACAAACGGCACTGTGAGAAACTGCTCATCCGTGCGAAGCAGTCCGCCGGGGGCGCGGAGCGGGAAAAGTTCCTGCGGCAGCGGGGCGGTACGAGCGGCCTGGCCCTAGTCCTGTTCATGTTTTTATCCTATGCCCTTGTGGAGTGTGTCCTGAATATTGCACTCAAAACGAATTCTGATCTAGCCACTGTAGTCTGGAGGTTGTTTCACAAATGAGTAATGCTTGCGCAGTCATCCTCGCCGCCGGCGAGGGGAAGAGAATGAAAGCGGCCATGCCCAAGGCCATGACCGAAGTGCTGTTCCAGCCCATGATCGACTGGGTCCTGGACGCCCTGGATGAGAGCGGCATCTCGGAGAAACTCCTCATTGTCGGCCACTACGGCGAGCAGCTGGAGGAGTATGTCGGCGGGGAGTGCGGCATTGCCTGGCAGAAGGAGCGGCTCGGAACGGGCCACGCTGCCATGCAGGCGGTACCGGCCCTGGAGAAGAGCAGCGCAGACCACGTTCTCATTTTGAATGGCGATGCACCCTTTGTTGACACCGACACCATCCTCGGCGCCCTCAAAGCCCACGAGGAGAACGGAGACGCCGTCACCGTTGTCTCCGCAGAGCTGGCCGACCCCACCGGCTACGGCCGCATTCTGAAAAATGAGTCCGGCGAACTGCAGCGCATTGTGGAGCAGAAAGACGGTACTCCGGAAGAACTGGCCGTTTGCGAGGTCAACTCCGGTGTCATGTGGTTCCGGAAGAAAGACCTGCTCTCTGCCCTTGCGCGTCTGGCCCCGTCGAAGGTCACCGGCGAGTACTATCTCACCGACACCATTGCCCTCCTCAAAGAGGACGGGAAACGGACCGGCGTCTATACGGCGGCCAACAGCAATGTTGTCCTCGGTGCCAACGACCGTTTGCAGCTCCTCGAGCTCAACGATATTGCCCGGAAAGAGGTGCTGAAAAAGCATCTCCAGAACGGCGTAGACATTCCCTGCATTGACGGCATCCTGATCGGCAAGGACGTCACCATTGAACCCGGCACGCAGATCCTCCCAAACACCATCCTGAAGGGCAGCACCACCGTGGGAAAGGACTGTGTTCTCGGCCCGAACACCATGGTCTACGACAGCACCATCGGCGACGGTGTCCTGCTCAACAACGTGTTCTTTGAGGACTCGGTCATTGAGAACGGCGGCAATGTCGGACCGTTCTCCCATATCCGTCCGAACAGCCATCTCTCGGAAAACGTCCATGTCGGAAACTTCGTGGAAATCAAGAACTCCAACATCGGGAACGGGACCAAGGTCCCGCATCTCACCTATGTGGGAGACTCTGACGTGGGTGCAGGGTGTAACTTCGGCTGCGGTTCCCTGACGGTCAACTACGATGGCAAGGTCAAGCATCGCACCACCATTGAGGACCATGCGTTCATCGGCTGCAACACCAACCTGGTCGCCCCGGTCAAGGTCGGCGCCTGGGCCTTCACGGCCGCCGGCTCCACCATCACCGAGGATGTTCCGGAGAACTCCCTGGCCATTGCCCGCTCGTTCCAGAAGAACATAGAGGGCTGGGTCACCCGCAAGAAACCCTACAAAAATATGAAATAACCGGGCAGGCGGCAAAATGTTCCATTTCAGCAAAGACAGAGGAAGAAAACCCATGTATATTATTGCAGGGCTCGGGAACCCGGGCTCCCAGTACGCCACGACCCGGCACAACATTGGCTTTATGGCCATAGACCGTCTGGCGGAGCACTATGACGTCACCATAGACCGCCACAAGTTTAGCTCCCTGACCGCCCAGTGCATGATGGACGGGAAAAAGGTTCTGCTCATGAAGCCGCTGACCTATATGAACAACAGCGGAGAGGCTATAGCCGAGGCCGCTGCCTACTATAAAATCCCGCCGGAGAACATCGTTGTCATCTCCGATGACATCAACCTTGACCCAGGAAAAATGCGGATCCGGAGCAAGGGCTCGGCCGGAGGACACAACGGCCTCAAGAGCATAATCGAGTGTCTCGGCTCGGACCAGTTCCCGCGGGTACGCGTCGGAATCGGAGACCGGAAGAAGAGCCAAATGTCTCTGGCCGACTTCGTCCTCTCCCACTTCACCGAGGAGGACTTGAAGCTCCTGGAGGAGCCCCTGGAAAATGCGGGGAAGGCGGCAGAACTCATTCTGGATGGTGATATCACCGAGGCCATGAACCGCTACAATCGCACCAAATAAATTGCGTAATCGCAAATTTCATACCGACAGACACCCCTCGTCACTCGCTGACGGGGGCATGTCCGCTATCAGAAAGGAATTTCATGTCTGGCTTTTCCAAGGCTGTCTCCGGCAGCCGAGAGTATCAGGAAATAAAGAATAATATAGAGCAGCACCGCTTCCCCTTCGGCGTTCTCGGAACGGCGAATATCCACAAGGCATGCCTTATCCACAGCCTCCTTGCGGACACGGAAAAGCGGGCCATTGTTCTGGTGCCCGACGAGGGGACGGCCTCCCGGCTCGCCGGTGACCTTGTGTCTCTCGGTACGGAAGCTGCCGTGTTCCCTGCCCGGGAGCTCTCGTTTATTGCAGAGCAGACTCGCTCCCGGGAATATGAGCAGCGCCGTATGGGAGCTCTTTCCGCCTGGCTTCTGAAAAATGTACAGGTTGTCCTCATGCCGGTGGAGGCCGCCATGCAGAAAACCATTCCGCCGCAGGAGCTGGGCCGCCGCATCCTGACTCTGAAACAGGGAGCCGAAGTGAATCTGGACAAGCTGCTTGCGTCCTTTGTGAACGCTGGGTACACTCACGCCGACGAGGTGGAGGGCCCCGGCCAGTTCGCCGTTCGCGGCGGTATTGTGGACTTCTTCCCGCCGGACCGGGAGAACCCGCTCCGCATGGAGTTCTGGGGAGATGAAATTGACACCATCTCCGAGTTCGAAACCGAATCTCAGCGCCGCACTGACACCGTGAAAGAGGTGCAAGTGACACCACCCGGCGAACTCATTATCGGGGACAGGGGTGCCCTGGCAGACACCATTGAGACTCTTGCTGCCCGTGTCCGCACCAAGAACAAGGACACAGTCAAATCGAAAATGCAGGACGAGGCGGATGCTATCCGGAACGGCCGGGAGCTCTGCCTGGACAAGTATATCAACCTTATCTATCCCATGGCCGCCACACCTCTGAGCTACCTGCAGAACGGGGACATCCTGTTCCTCGCCGAGAGCGGTCAGATCCGGGAACGGGCCAACGCAGTGACTAAGCTCTCCCGGGAAGAAATCAAGGACGCCTACGAGCTCGGCAATATGACCCGCTCGCTGGGTGACCTCACTATAACCTATTCCATGCTGACGGAGGACTACGGAAATGCCGACACGGTATTCCTGGACAACTTCGCTCGGGGCAGTTTTGAGCTTCCTCTCAAGGACCTCTACAGTCTGACCCTCGCCACGGTTCCATCCTGGAATGGCACACTGACTTCGCTCTTTGATGACTGCCTGCCGGATGACTATCAGGAACAGGCAGTCGTGCTTGCTGCTGGTACGGAGAAGGCAGCCAAGTCTCTTGCAGAAGACCTGCAGCAGAGGGACTGCAATGCGGTGCCCTATACGGAAATCCCAGAAATCTTTCCCCGCGGGCAAATCAGTGTCATTCCCCGCACTTTTTCCTCCGGTGTTTCATTCCCCAAGTCGCGGTTTCTCCTGGTGAGTCATGGCGGTGTGGCCTCTGGCTCCCGCCGCAAGATCCGCCGCCCGAAGTCGGCCAATGCGTTCCACAGCCTGGATGAGCTCCATAAGGGGGACTACATAGTCCACAGCATCCATGGTATCGGCGTGTTCGAGGGCATAGAAAACCTGACCGTCTCGGGGGTCACGAAGGACTTCATCAAGATCCGCTACGCCAAGGGCGATACACTCTACGTCCCCGTCACTCAGCTCGACTTGGTCTCCAAATATATTGGGCCCAGAGAAGAGTCCCATACAGTGAAGATCAATCGCCTGGGGAGCAAGGAATGGGAGAAGTCCCGGGCCAAGGTGCGCAGCGCGGTCAAGGACATTGCCAAGGAGCTCACGCAGCTCTACGCTGAGCGGATGAACACGAAGGGCTATGCCTTCTCGCCGGACATTGACATGCAGAGCGACTTTGAGCGCCGCTTTGAGTACGACGAGACCGAGGATCAGCTGCGCTGCATTCAGGAAATCAAGGAGGACATGGAGAAACCATACCCCATGGATCGCCTCCTCTGTGGCGATGTAGGGTTCGGCAAAACCGAAGTCGCCCTCCGTGCCGCATTCAAGTGCATTGCCGACGGAAAGCAGTGTGCTTTCCTGGTGCCCACGACCATCCTCGCCTTCCAGCACTACAACACCATCATGCAGCGCTTCGACGGCTTCCCGGTGAACATAGAAATGCTGTCCCGCTTCAAGACGCCGACGGAGCAGAAGAATATCATCAAGGAAATTCGCCGCGGCAGTGTGGACATTGTCGTGGGAACCCACCGGCTCATCTCCAAGGATGTGGAGTTCCACGACTTAGGACTTCTCATCGTCGACGAGGAGCAGCGCTTCGGCGTTGCCCAGAAGGAGAAGCTCAAGCAGAAGTTCCCCAACGTGGACGTGTTGACTCTGTCGGCAACGCCCATTCCAAGGACGCTGAATATGGCCATGACTGGTATTCGGGACATGTCTATTCTGGAGGAAGCACCACTGGATCGCCACCCTGTACAGACCTATGTACTGGAATACGACGCCGGCGTTATCACCGAGGCCATTGAGCGCGAGCTGCGGCGCGGCGGCCAGGTCTATTACATGCACAACAACGTGGACAGCATAATGCACTGTGCCGCGAAAATTCACGAGATGGTGCCGGACGCCCGAATCGGCGTGGCCCACGGAAAGATGAGCGAGGACGAGCTCTCCGACGTCTGGCGCGACCTCGTCGACGGCGACATCGATGTCCTCGTCTGCACCACTATCATCGAGACCGGCGTCGACGTCCCCAATGCCAACACGCTGATCATTGAAAATGCGGACCGGCTGGGGCTCTCCCAGCTCCACCAGATCCGCGGACGCATCGGCCGCTCCTCCCGCCGAGCCTCTGCCTACTTCACGTTCTACGGCGGAAAAGAGCTCACGGATATTGCGGCCCGCCGGCTCTCGGCCATCCGGGAATATACGGAGTTTGGCTCCGGCTTCAAAATTGCCATGCGTGACCTGGAGCTCCGCGGCGCCGGCAACATCCTCGGCGCCCAGCAGCACGGCCACATGGAGGCTGTCGGCTACGACATGTACCTGAAACTTCTCGGCGAGGCCATTAACGGGGAGAAGGCCGGCAAGGAAGAGCCGGAAGAGGAGCCCGAGTGCCTCATCGACCTCCAGATGGATGCCCACATTCCGGAGAACTACATTTCCAGCATTCCAAACCGGCTGTCCATGTACCGGCGCATTGCGGAAATCCGGACCGAGGAGGACGCCTCGGATGTCATCGATGAGCTCGTGGACCGTTTCGGCGACCCGCCAAAGCCGGTCGAGGGCCTCATCCAGGTCTCCCTGCTGCGTAACACCGCGGCACAGCTCGGTATTTATGAGGTCGGTCAGAGCGGCAAGGAGCTCCGCCTCTACAGCAACGATATCGACCTGAACGCCGTCATGCGCCTGAACTCCGACTTCCCGCGGCAGATCCGGGTCCGGGACGGCCAGAAGCCCTACGTCAGTGTCAGCGTCCCAGAGAACGAGGTACCAATGGACCTTCTGAAAAAAGTGCTGCTGGTCCTGACCGCTTATCGGAAAGAGCAACAGATGGCAAACAAGGGACAGGACAAGGGCTAATACAATTAGTTTGTGTGGAAATACCGTACCCGTATTGCCGTTCCCTCCTATGGAGCGTTATAATATTAACAATTAATATTATTGTACTGCGCTCATTGAAGGAGGAATCGGCATGAAAACTCTCGCCTACCACTATAATCTGCCGCGGATCGGCGCCATGATGGCCGCATCCCGGCTCTCGAAGAACCCCTACGGTGCCGGCTTTTCCCCGGTCTATTTTGACAAGATGAAGGATCCGAAGCTCCCTCGGGAGGACTTCGTCCGGGTCCGGAACATTCAGACTGGAATCTGCGGTTCCGACATGTCGCTCTATATGGTGCACCAGTCCACTAAGATGAGCCTTGCCATGCTGCCGTCTTATCAGACCAACACCTATATGGGCCATGAGACCGTCGGCATTGTGGAAGAGGCCGGCCGAGATGTGAAGAACGTCAAGGTGGGCGACCGGGTCGTACTCAAGAAATATCTCCCGTGCTGTGCCACAAAGGGAATTCCCGAGGACGAGTGGTGCGAGCCCTGCAAGCACGACGACTATGTTGTCTGTGAGAAAATGGGTCAAGCTCCCCGGAAAGAGCATGTCGTGGGAGCGGGGATGGGAGACCAGTACATCGCCCCCTCTTCGTGTGTCATGTCGGTGAGCGACGCCATTTCGGACGACTATGCCACCATGATCGAGCCCTGCGCCGTCTCCCTCCACACGGTCATGAAAAAAATTCCGCAGAAGGGTGACAAGGTCGTGGTCTTCGGCGGCGGAATGATCGGTCTCAATATCTGCCAGTTCGTCAAACTGCTCCAGCCGGATTGCACCGTCTACATGATGACCCGCAGCAAGCTCAAACAGGACATTGCCCTCCGGGTGGGCGCGGACAAGATCATTACCGGGAACATCTATGAGTACCTGGCGAAGGAGACCGGCAGCGAGCTCTACACCGACAAGTTCAATAAGAAGAGCCAGTGGCTCATGAACGGCGTGGACATTGTCTACGACTCCATTGGCAAGGAGTGGGCCTTCAACATGGGCCTCCGCATTCTACGGGCCCGCGGCGCCTATGTGAAGGTGGGCATCCAGATGACCCCCACCACCATCGACGAGACCCCGCTCTGGAATCGGGAGCTCGAGGTCATCGGCGTGGACTCCTACGGCGTCGATGAGTACGAGGGCGTTCCGTACCAGTCCTTTGAGCTTGTGAAGAAGCTCATGGAGGAGGGCAAGGTGGATCTGGAGGGTTTCATTACCCACCGGTTCCCGCTGTCGGAGTATAAGGCGGCCTTTAATCAGAATATCGTGGATGGGCACAATTCGATAAAGGTTGTGCTGGAGTGCGACAAGTGAGTTGTATGTATGGGACTGTGCTTAGGCATAGCCCCCTTTTTTGTGTTGTGGGGGCGATTGAGTTTTTTTGTTCCGCTTGAGGAAAGGGTGTTTCGGCGAAGCGAGGGGAAATTCGGACTGAAGTTTGCCAGAGAGGATAGTTTGACGGAAAATAGCCAGCCCCTTATGACTACATTTATAAATATTGAAAATGTAGTCATAAGCAATAATTCTGTGTGACCACATTTTGAAATATTCCGTTTGTAGTCATAATCATTCTATCTAATTTGATGAAATATGGCTGCTTTTGAAGGAATTCATGGCATTCATTTGGGTTCATGGGCTGTGGCAACCCGTAAATCGCCCCAAAATTATGACTACATTTGAAAATATAGAAATTTCGGATGAACAGATTTTTTTAATTAGACTACATTTTCGAATAATCAATTTGTAGTCATAATGCCCTCTCACCAACACAGCAAAAAACCGCCGACACCCGTCGGCGGTCCAATATATTTAGTAATTTTAATCCAAATTCACATTCCTCGACATGATCCGGCACGTTGCCCAGTACTCCAGAGCCGCAATGATGGCCAGCAGCAGGACCAGGAACCAGATGACCGCCTGTACAACGGCACCGCCGTGGAACCAGACCGTGAAGTTGTTGGCGAGCTTGGCGTACAGCGAGATGATGACCTGGAACAGGATGGTGAAGACCAGGAACGAGAGCACGCCGCCGAGGACCTTGTGGTTCTTGGCACGCAGCTGTCCGAAGGCGATGGAGAAGTAGCAGATGAGCACGAACTGTACCGACCAGACGAGGTAGGCGAAGAAGAGCTCAAGGGCGAATCCCCAGCCGGGGACGCCGATTTGGGCGTGGATCTCCTGACCTAAGAAGCCGGTGCTGTCCGTCAGAGTGTCCCAGAAGCGGGAGAGGGAGCGGTTGAACTGCTCCGAGCTGCTCATGGAGATCCAGAGCGAGCCGATGGAGACGACGGAGCTGAAGAACACCCAGATGAAGTAGTTCAAGAGCTTCGAGAACACCAGGTCCCGCGGATGGGTGGGCAGCGTCAGCATGAGGTAGCCCTCGTCGGTAAAGAAGTTCTTATAGAACCGGTTGACCAGAAAGATGATGGTCATGAAGATGAGGGCGACAAAGGCAATGCCGTAGAGCAGAGAGATGAAGCTGGCAAGGCCCTGCAGGACTTTGGCGGCGCCGAACGAGGCGCTTGCGCTGATGTTCTGCCGCGTGGAGAGCCATGTGGTGAGGCGTCCAAGGAGGGCGAGGACCAGCATGACGAGGTAGGAAGGTCCGAAGAACTTTCCGTCCACGAGGAATTCGTGTTTGATGAGTTTGCCTAGCATCGGAACACCTCCCGGAAGAGACTGTCGACGGTTTCGCCGCGGTCGTGGACCTCCTTGGCGGAGTTGTACTCCAGGATGTCGCCGTTGCGGATGAACACGTACTCGTCGAGGACGGGCTCAATGTCAGCAATGAGGTGGGTGGACAGGACCACCGTGGCCTCTTTGTTGTAGTTCTTGATGATGGTGTCGAGAATATAGTCCCGCGATGCAGGGTCGACTCCTCCGATGGGCTCGTCGAGAAGATAGAGCTTTGCCTGTCGGCTCATGACCAGGATGAGCTGTACTTTTTCCCGGTTGCCCTTGGAGAGGGCCTTGAATTTTTTCTTGGGGTCGATGTTCAGGTGGGCAAGCATATCGTAGGCCTTGTCCTGGTCCAGGTCAGAGTAGAAGTCTGCCATGAAGTGGACCATTTCGGTGACGGTCATGCTGTCGCTGAGGTAGTTGCGCTCCGGGAGATAGGCAACGATCTTTTTCGTCTCCACACCGGGCTTCATGCCGTTGATGAGGATTTCACCGCTGGTGGGTGCCAGCAGTCCGCAGGCCAGTTTGATGAGCGTCGTCTTGCCGGAGCCGTTGGGGCCCAGGAGTCCGACGATCTTACCCTGCGGGAGCGCGAGATCGATGCCATTCAGTGCCGTGAAGCTGCCGTAGTTCTTCTTCAGCTGTCTGCATTCCAGAATGGCGGCCATTTGCGTTCCTCCTTATGGAAATTTTTACCTAACTATTATACAATGCCCACCGTTTTGGGCAAGTAAACACATTGTAACATTTTCGTACGGCCGTCGGCCTTTCCCTTCGTTGACGAATACTGTTATTTTCGATAAAATAATAATTAGTATCTTTGAATCTGTGTGCAGGAGGACGGAACCATGAAGGATCGCAAGAAGAGAAAGCTGAAGAGAACCCTTATGTTCCTTGGCGGAGCAGGTGTCGGTGCGACTTCCGCCGCTCTGGTCGTCTATGCCTGCTGGCCACAGATAAAGTCTACTCTGGAGAAAAAGCTGAACGAGCGCAATGACCGCGTTCGCCCTGCTATTCAGGAGGCCAAGGACCGGAAGGCCGCCATCGCCGCTGAAAAGAAAAAACTCCAGAAGGAACTGAAAAAGTTTGAGAAGGCGGAGCGCAAGACCCGCCAGAAGCAGGCCACCCGCGTCTACAATGAGTACCTTCGCAAGGGCTACGAGCCCACGGCAGACATGATCCACGAGGCCGCTGGTTCCATGCTGGAACTCCGCAAGGAGAATGACGAAAAGCGGGACGAGCTGCAGAAGGCGTCCGACGCTAAGGTCGAAGAGCGAATCGCCAAAAAGAAGGAAGACCGGGAGAAAGAGGCCATTGAACACGCCCAGGAGAAGCAGAGCATCAAGCTAAAGGACGGTAAGACTTTGACGGTCTCCTCCACAGTGCGCCCGGAAAATCTGAAATAATCCGGCAATTTTTGAAAAAAGAACTTGCTTTTGTATATGGGGTCGGCTATAATAGACGAGCACTCAGGGAGAGACACCTGAGGAAACTGATATCGCAGGGTAGAGCAGTTGGTAGCTCGTCGGGCTCATAACCCGGAGGTCGGAGGTTCAAGTCCTCCCCCTGCACCCAGAAAAAGAGACCAGCAGTTGCTGGTCTTTTTTATTTTTTCCGAAAAGATCAAAGCCGTGTCTTCCTGGACACGGCTTTTTTTATTGCATACGCGTGACCAATTTGCTAAAATAAATTTGGACAGTTGTTTGACAAAAGACAAACAAAAAATCGGTAAAGGAGAGAATGAACTATGATCAAAAACAAAAACATCGTGCTGACCGGCTGCAACAGCGGTATTGGCTACGAGACCCTGAAGATCTTCCTGAAGGGCGGAAACCGTGTTCTGGGCGTCGATAAGAACACGTACAACCTGGAGAAGATCGAGGATGACAACCTGATCATCATGCAGCAGGACATCGCCAGCAAAGAGGGAGTGGATGCCGTCTTTGCCCGTGCCGAGGAAGAATTTGACTTCATTGACATCTTCTACGCCAACGCCGGCTACCCGCAGTACGAGCGCCTTGACTATGTGGACTGGGACCGCCCCATCGACATGTTCAACACCAACGTGTTCTCCCAGATGTACAGCTATGAGAAGTACATTGCCTATCTGAACGGCCGCAAGGGCATTATGGCAATGACCGTCTCCGCCATCGGATCCCTCGCCATTCCGGGCTTCACCATGTACTCGGCATCGAAATTCGCCATGCACGGCTTCCAGGAGGGCCTCCGCGCCGGAGAACTCCCGAAGAACGTCCAGCTGACGACCCTCAACCCCATCGCCACCATGACGGACTTCTTCTATGCCGGCAACCCCATCAAATATCAGCGGCCCATCCCGCTCATGCGCGCCTCCAAGTGCGCCAAATATATGGTCAAGGCCATTGAGAAGGGCAAAGGCGATGTCTGCCCGTCCATCCTTCTCAAGATCTACATTCCGCTTTGCTCCGTATTCCCGGCTGCCAAGCAGATCTACTGGTTCCTGAACCGGATTGCCCTCAAGTCTCTCGACAAGGAGAAGGCCAAGGCAAATCCGCGTCCGCAGAAGAAACCGTACTAAAATTCATTCAAATTTTTCCGGCCGTGTCCTGAGGGATGCGGCCGGTTTTTTTGCTGTGTTTTTGGGGAAATGGGGGCCAATTATGACTACAAATTGATTATTTGAAAATGTGGTCTAATTGGCAAAATCCGGTCATCCGAAATTTGAATATTTTCAAATGTAGTCATAATTTTGGGGCGATTCACGGGCTGCCACAGCCCATAAACCCGAATGAAGGCCCTGAATTCCTTCTAAAACAGCCAGAATTTATCAAATTAGATAGAATGGTTATGACTACAAACGGAATATTTCAAAATATGGTCACACAGAATTTTTAATTATGACTACATTTTCAATAATTAAAAATGTAGTCATAATGGGTTGGCGGTCTCGCAAGACTGAATCGCCCCTCACCAACAAAAAAAGCGGTACCACTCCACCAGTGATACCGCCTTTATTCCTGTCAATTGTTATTGTTATAGAAGTCATCCTGCCTCCGGACCGTCTGGGAGATCAGCTTCCTTGTGGTCTCCGCCTGGGCCGTGGTCTGCGGCTCCGGGCTGGGCTGGGGCTGATTGTTGTTCTGGGTTATTCCCGCACCCCGGCGGTCAGCATTTTGCGTGGCCGTTATAGCCTGGGAATTTCTGGCATTTTAATTCCCCTGACCAATTGCCTGACCAGCCTCTCCAGCGACCCCGCTCTCACCGGGCGCCGCTGTGACCTGCGTGAAATTGGGCGTGGAACCGCTGCCTTTCTTGTCGCTCTGATAGACGGCGGCAATGACACCTCCCGCGACAACGATGGATGCCAGGATGACAGCGAGGATTTTTCGGGCCGTTGTACCGAGAATGCCTGCAGCTGCGGAGGCAGAACCGCCAGGCAGCTTCTTGGCTATGGCATTCCAGGTGCTCTCTTCGCCTGCCGCACCGGCTTCGCTGCGGGCGCTGATCCAACCGCCCTCCTCGGACTCAAGCTTCGGCACGACATGGCCGGCAACGGGCACGAGTGTGAACGCGTGGAGTTTGATGCCCGACTCCTTCTCAATGCGCTCCACTGCCTTGGCCAGCTGCTTTTTGGCGTAGTGCATGGAACTCTTGACGGTTCCGAGTGGGATGGCGGTCTCGTCGGAAATTTGCTGATAGGTGTAGCCCTGCTGATGCATGGCAAGGCACATCATGCGGTCGGCAGACAGGGTGTCGATGGCCGACTGGAGATATTTCTTGATGAGCTCCTGCTCCAACTCGTCGGTGGGGGAGGAGTCCAGGTCCTCACTGTCCAGAGCGTCCATGCCAATGGCGGTCTCGTCGGAGACCGGGGGCCGGAGGTCGTCCTTGCCGTTCTTGTTCTTCTCCCGGGTCACAATGGTGATGCTCTGGTTGTGCGCAATGGTCCGGCACCAGCCCAGGAACTTGTTCGGGTCCTTCAGCTTATCCAGATTTCGGAAAATTCGAAGGTGGGTGTCCTGCACGGCATCCTCCACGTCCAGAGCACTGTGCAGAACTTCATAGCACTCTGCCGCCACGATGCGATAGGAATAGTGGTACAGCGCCTCAAAGGCCTCCTGGTCTCCGCCGGCGGCCGCCTTCACATATTCCTCTAAATTGTCCGCGATGGACTCGGTCTTAACTTCCCTCATACCTTCAAAGTCTCCCAGTCAACTTAACTTTACTGATGGTTTAATTATAACAGATTGTTTGTCGTACAAAAACATTTATCTTCTTTACAAAAACAGGCTTTGTGACAAGTCCGTCTATTAGGCAGAGCCAGAGCATGGCCCGAAAATATACGGAAAGAAGGAGTTTTGGTCCATGAAAAAGAAGATAAAGAGCCTGCTTGCCCTGCTGCTGGCGGTGCTTATGATGATGTGCTGGTGCGTGAGCGCGTGGGCGGCGGTGCCGGTGGTGAAGACGGGGAAGAGTAATAGTTATTCTTATGAAAAGTCTGCAAAGTATAGTTATGATAGTAAATCTAGAACTTTG
Organism: uncultured Eubacteriales bacterium; assembly: GCA_900315285.1. Classification (GTDB taxonomy): domain Bacteria; phylum Bacillota; class Clostridia; order Oscillospirales; family Acutalibacteraceae; genus RUG420. The sequence continues at coordinate 16,577 of OMYO01000010.1, forward strand.
ACTCTGGATACAAATACATATAATAGTGGCCTTTTTTACGATGGATGGATGTTTGCTCCGTTAGTTGATTATTCAAAAATCGCAGAAAATCCTACCCTGCTTGTTTTGTTCAACGAAACCGGAACAGGAGATTACTGTGACTCGTTTGAAAGCTCTGGAGCAGTTATTTTGGCTTACAGTGATTTGGTAAAGGACGGAAAAATTCAAAAAATCATTGTGAACGGTGTCAAGGGTGATGACGACAACCTCCAAGAAGATAGCTGGTACTATCGGCTAAATGTATCAAAAGGTTTGCTTCAAAGCTGTATTTGTGAGTCGGAAACCGAAGATGGTGCAGTTGAGTCTACAATAAATTTTAGATATTTCCCAAATGGAAAATTGAAATCGATAACTAGTGCAGACTACCCAGGAGAAGATTTTCCATTTGCTAAATATGGATATAACAAAAAAGGGCAGCTCAACAAAGTTACCTTATATGATGTTGAGCTTCCAGAGTCGGACGATGATCCATTGATACCAGTTCCTTATAACTGCAAGGTTTCCTATGATAAACAAGGCAGGATTGTCGGCTTGACCTCGGAGATAAATAGCTCAAGGATTTCTTATAAAAACGGAACGATTTATCAAATAAAAAATACGGCGGGTGACGTCTCGCATTTTAACAATAAGGATTATTATGGCCTGAACACTTTTACTATTAAAGATGGCAAGTTGATGAAAATGGTATTTGTTCACCCTTCCGGCGATACTTGGAGCTATCAGTACACATATTAAATTTCTTTAATACTGAATCGAAAAAAGGAGAAAAACATGGATAACAATTTGGCGATGGAGCCCCGGAGGGAATCCGGGAAATTTTCGAGGGCAATGAGGGCTGTGGTGGCCGTGGTGCTGGCGATGGTGATGGCGGTTAGTGCTTGTGCTATGTTTTCTGTGCACACTGCAAAAGCTACATTTATAGACATGGGTAAGAACAAGCCGATGGTTGTCACAGTGGATGACCCAATGCTTCCATTGCTTCCGACCATGCCTCTATTAGGCCTTACATATCAGACTCTGTTCAATTCTGCCATTGAAGCTGGTAGAACTGTACGCCATACGGCCGAGGTTCTTCCGGTTCTTCCGCTTGCTGCGATTCCAGGTCCTGTTCAGGTCTGGGTTGGTGCGCCGCTAATGGGGTGGAAACTGCAAAATTTAAATTTGGCACTGCTTCTCCCAGTTACAGCAGCTTCTTATGGATTTTCTATGTTTTATGTCGGGGCAATGGGAATAAAGTCTTTGGTCGATGCTCCGGATGAAACACAGACACTGTTTACAGAGGATATAGGTGAAATGACGGTGGAGGAATATCGCGCAGAGTCTGCAACAACGGAACCGACGAATATCAAAGATGCCGTCGTGAAAACGATAAACGATACCATAGTTGATATTGCAGATGCCATGCCAGCTATACAAACCAATGAAACTGATGCAACCGTAGAGTAAACTTTTTCCCGATTCTCCCGGTCATAGAGGTTGGATGGCTGAGGAACGCCATTCCCGGCAGGAATGCCGGAACGTTATTAAGGATAAGGAGAATCGATTATGGAAAAAGAAATGGCTATGGAGCCGGCGGAGGCTCCGAGACAGAAAAACCGCATTTTAATGGCAATCGTTGGTGTCGTGATGACACTCGCCATGCTCTTCAGCATTGGAGCAACGCTTCCGGCGCAGACCGTTAATGCCGGACCGATTGGCGGTATTCTTGTCGCCGCTGACGAGAGACGGACTACCGACCATATCCTGTATGACCCGCTCATTCCGAAGTTCACTCCCATCCAGAGAACCAACCGGAATCTGCTTTGGACTGCCAATGCCATGAATCATTATTTTATGCTGATTCCGACTGGCATTTCGGGCACTATCGTGGGTTATCCGCTGATTCAGCTTCATAGCGCAACACATCTTATTGTAAGATTTGTTCCTTTTGTTGCCGATGAAATGGGCGCTCTCGGTGAAGGTGCCGTTCTTGCCGGACTGGGAGCTATCACTCTTGGTACGACCGCTCTCGGTGCTACCGCTCTTGGTGCAACTGCCATTGGTGCAGGTGCTCTTGGACTCCATGTTCTGAATACCCCGGTACGTCTTGCTGTTCTGGGTGCTCCGCTTGCCCTTGGAGCAGGTGCACTTGCCACAACGGCTGTTGTTGGTACTGGTGCTGCCCTTGCTACAGGCGCTGCCGTTGCCGGTGCTACTGCACTTGGCGCTGGCGCTCTCGGTGCTGCCGCTCTTGGTGCTGGTGCCCTTGGTGCCGCTGCTCTTGGAGCAGGCGCACTTGCTACAACTGCTGTCGTTGGTACTGTTGCCACCGCTGCCGCTGTCGGCGGAGCTGCACTTCTGGCTAGCCAGCTGCTGTCGGACGACTTTTCGGAGGAGACGACGGAGGACCAGAATGCGGATCAGAACGCAGAGCAGACCGAGGAGACTCCGGTGGAGGAGACAGCTCCGGCTGTGGAATAATCACAATAATCCTTCGTGGAGGGGACGCCGCTTGGCGTCCCTTTTTTCTCTGTCTATACATAATTTTGTTTTTTGCCGATGGTGTATTAGATTTTTCGTCGGTCCTCGCAGAATTCTCATACATTGGCGTTTAATACAGGAATAATGTATGAGCTGGCTCATACAACGTAAGCCTAGTTCGAAGCCAATGTATGAGACACATTGTGTTCAATGGAAAATTTCTCATACAATATTCCCAATTAAGAGGGGCAATGTATTATGTTTTCCATTTTGAAGACGATTTTTCTCATACAGAATCGAAAGATTAAGGCTCGAGTGTATGATGTTTTCCGATGGGCCCATTTTTTTCTAATACATAATTTCCTAGGCAAGGGCGTCATGTATAGCTCGCTTGCCCAGGCGTGGGCGATTCAGCCTAGTATTACCAGATAAGTGCTTTTTTTCTGAATTCAAGCTCTCAGAAGGCTCATCCAGGTGGGCGATTCAGTATTTTTTCTTTGAATTTTCATCCAAGTCTGAAGTTTTCAGTATAGGGACAGTTTGGCGGAATCGAGAAATATTCGATAAAAATTTGTATTTTTCGGAACAGTTCGACTACAATGGAAGAGGATAAATCGCGGAAGAAATAGAGGAAGGAGGAAGAAGAATGGGAGCGGTTGCAGTGCAGTTTGGCGCAGCTATTCTCTACATTGTAGTTGTGGCAATTTTTGACAAGGCCTACTGAGAAAGGGCGATTATTGGGACAGCCCAGCCTTGACGCGGGTGCGGGGCTATTGTATTTTAATTATGCAACGGAAGGGGATGAGTGCATGAACTTTGGAAATGTGGACTTTTCCGCGCTGGCAAAGGGCAAACAGGCCTGGGACGCCTTTAAGCGGAACCATCCGAAATTCCCGGAATTTTTAAAGTACATTGGCAATCGCGGCGTCTCTGAGGGGACGGAAATCGATATTACGGTCAAGTATCCCAATGGACAGAACGTGAACTCCAGCATCAAGGTGAAGCCGGAGGATGTCCAGCTCTTCAATTCCATGAAGGATATGCTCAAAAAGCTCTGATTTTCTTTTAAACAGCGGCTATTTGCGGTACAATACTCTTACACTTTTTAAGATTAGAAGGAGCTAGCGAGCCATATGAAATACTGTGTCCACTGCGGAGCAGAACTGGAGCCCGGCGCTACGTTCTGCACGAAGTGCGGTGCAAAAGTGGAGGCGGACCCGAACAGCGCCTCCTGGATAAAGGCCGAAAAACAGCAGAAGAAAAAGAACAGCCAGAATACCATGGTGTTCGGTAATAGGCCGGAGCGGACGGCTCCGGAGGGAAATCCGGACGAGGAGGTCGACGAGAAGAATCGCCGCACCAACAACATTCTGACCGGTGTTCTCATTGGACTGCTGGTGGTGGCGGTCGCCGTCGGCGGCTTTTTTATCTGGCGGAATCAGGCCCAGAAAAACGGGAACAGGCGCAGACCGGGACAGACCCAGGTCGACTCCAACCAGAGAGGCGGAAACAGCAACCGGGAAATCGGGCAGGCCGACATCCTGAGCCCCTCCGCGGAAGGCGAAGAGGGCATTACCGTGCGCGGAAACCAGGTCTATAAGAATGGTTCCCGGGACACCTACTCCGGCCTCGCCAACAACCACGGACAGACCCACTACATTTCCAACGGTCATGTGAACCGCGGCTTTACCGGCGTAGTTCCGGACGAGAACGGCAAGCAGTATCTTGTCGTAGACGGCCGTGTCCTGTACGGCTACACCGGTACCATCTCCAACGGCACGAACACCTATCGTGTCCGCAACGGTGAAGTCATCAGCTCCAGTGGTCCGAGCACCACGGCGAGCACGACGGCCGACGAGGAGAATGAGGGCGTTGACACCACTCAGTATGATGAGGACAACACCGAAAACGGCGCTCAGCAGTTCAGTGACTTCGGTTACGAGGACAACGACACCTATATTAACCAGGACGTGAAGGACATTGAGCCCGGCGTTGTGGACTATGACCTTGACAGTGTCGCCTATGACGACGACAACAACGGAAACTACGTTGTCACGTTTGTCATCCGCAACTCCACGGACCACCCCATCACGGTGGCGCGCATTGACAACATTGAGCTCCGGGACGGCGGCGGTGAGACGCTGGCCACCGGAACCATCGACGACATTGACCCGCAGGAAATTGAGCCGAACGACTCCCTGACGCTCTCCACGACGCTGGAGAACGAGAATCACTCGGACGACGACCTGAGCAATGCCTCTGTCCTTCTCACACTGATCGACGAGAACGGCAACGCCATAGAAAACTGATCATGATTTCCAGACGGACAGCAGCGAACCCATCGCGGCTGTCCGTCTTTTTCTTCTGGAGGGACTTCTGTGCTCTACATTTTTTCGGCCATCTATGCGGAGGCAAAGGCCGTCATACGGGAAAGGAAGCTGCGGAAGGTGCCGGGACAGGGGGCGTTCCCGCAGTTTGCGGATGCCGCCGGAGGCATCCTCCTGACGCTGAGCGGGACGGGGAACGCGGCGGCGGCCGCCGCGGCCGCCGCCACCCTGGCCGCCCGCCGTCCGGGTCCGAACGACATCGTGCTGAACCTCGGCACCTGTGCGGGGCGGCCCGAGCAGCAGGGGAATGTCTACCTCTGCAACTGCCTCAAGGAGCTCAGCTCGGGCCGCACGTTCTACCCGGACATGCGGGCGGCGCTGCCGTTCCCCGAAGCGGCCCTTGTCACCGGGAACGCCGTGTCCCGGCACCCCGACAGCCTCTATGACATGGAGGCCACCGCCCTGTATCAGGCGGCAGGCTACTTTGTTGGACCGCATCAGATGGTGTTCCTGAAAGCGGTCTCCGACGCCGGAACTGGTGAACGCATGGGAGCGGAGCTTCTGGAACAGACCATGAATCGCCCGGAAATATTGGACGCCGTGGACACGCTCTGGAGAATTTCCATGGAGGAGCCGCAGCGGGCCCTGACGGAAGAACAGGAAGCGCTGTTGCAGCAGGCTGAGAAGGATCTGTGCTGCTCCAGCACCATGGCACACACGCTGCGCCAGTATTTCACGTATGCCGCCCTGGCGGGCGGCGCCCCGGAGACTGCGCTCCGGGCCATGTATGAGGACGGCCGGCTCCCGGCCGCCAGCCGACAGGAGGGGAAAAAGCACCTTGCAGAACTCGAACAAGCCCTGCTTTAATGCGCCGTTCTCCCATATCTATGTGGAGGACCGGGTTCGGGACACCGAGCGGTGCCGCCGCATTCTGGCACATTTCCCGTCGGCGGAAATCATTCCCATTCACCATTACAAGGACGTCTTCAACCGCAAACGGCAGGATTACAGCGCGCAGCACCGCAGCCAGGCCCTTATCCTGGCGGAAAAACAGGGGACACTGGTCTACCCGGGCTCGCCCAACTGCCAGAGTTTCGGGAACGCCAACTTCTACTACACCTCCTGCATGATGAACTGTGTGTTCAACTGCGAATACTGCTACCTAAAAGGCATGTACCCCACGGGGAACCTGGTGCTGTTCCTGAATTTGGAGGATATCTTTGAGGAGGTGCGAGAACTCTGCCGCACGCAGCAGGTCTACCTCTGTATCTCCTATGACACCGACCTGCTCGCGTTGGAACCGCTCACCGGTTACGTTCGGAAGTGGGCGGAGTTTGCGGCAACGGAACCGAACCTCATCATTGAGGTGCGCACCAAGTCGGCAAACACATCCGTCTATGGCGCAGTCGAGGCGTCCGACCGCTTTCTGTTTGCCTACACACTCTCGCCGGAGGAAGTCATTCGAGATTATGAGCATGGCACCGCATCTTTGGAGCAGCGCCTCCACGCCGCATCCACCGGCATGGAGAAAGGTTTCCCCATCCGCCTCTGCTTTGATCCCATGATCTACTGCCCGGACTGGGAACGCCGTTACCATGAAATGGTAGAGTACACATTCCAGACCCTGGACTCGGCCCGCGTGCTGGACGCCAGCGTCGGGACATTCCGCATTGCTCCCGACTACCTGAAGACCATGCGGAAGAACGAACCCCTGTCTGCCGCCGTTCAGTTCCCCTTTGTGCGGGAGAACGGAGTCTACAGCTACGGCACAGCGCTGGCGGACAAAATGGAACAGACCCTGCTGCAGGAGCTCACCCACTACCTGCCGGCGGAGAAAATCTTTCGATGGGAGGACGAGACATGAAAAAGGCCATTGTCACCGGGGCGTCGTCCGGAATTGGACAGTGCATCGCCCGGCGCCTTACAAAAATGGGGTATGAGGTCTGGGGCTTCGGCCGAATCTTCGACGGTGAGGAGCCGTTCCACGTTGTGGCCTGTGACCTGTTGGATATGCAGAAGACACTCGCTGCGGTCGCAGAAATAAATCGCCAACACGACTTGTACCTTCTGGTAAACTGTGCTGGGTGCGGCTACTACGGCCTCCACGAGGAGCTCTCCCCGGACAAGATCGCCGAAATGACCCGCCTCAACCTGGAACTCCCCATGATCCTCTCCCAGCAGCTCCTCCGGACGCTGAAGGCGACCCGCGGCACCATTATCAATATTGCGTCGGTCACCGCGGTCCAGTCGAGCCCCCACGGCGCCGCATATGGTGCCACGAAGGCCGGACTCCTCAGCTTCAGCCGCAGCCTGTTCGACGAGGCGAGAAAATACGGCGTCCGGGTCACTGCCATCCTGCCGGACATGACGGACACTGACCTCTATCGGAACGCAGACTTTCAGGCGTGCACCGACCCCGGCTGTTCCCTCTCTCCGGGCGATGTAGCCTCTGCTGTCGAATACATCCTCTCCCAGTCCGACGGTGTCACTGTACCGGAGCTCCACCTCCGTCCCCAGAAGCACCGGATTGCCCGGAAAGGACAGAATAACTGAATTGACTCGTATACAATGGAATGGTAAAATCAACGGAGATTATTGCGAAAGGCGGCTTAACCTCATGGCTAAAGACAGTTACGAAACTCCCCTGAACTCGCGGTATGCGAGCAAGGAAATGCAGTATATCTTCTCCCCGGACTTCAAGTTCCGCACCTGGAGAAGACTCTGGATTGCCCTCGCCGAGAGCGAGAAGGAGCTGGGTCTCAACATCACCGACGAGCAGATCGCCGAGCTGAAGGCCCACAAGGATGACATCAACTATGAGGTGGCACAGGAGCGGGAGAAACTCGTCCGCCACGACGTCATGTCCCATGTCTATGCCTACGGTGTCCAGTGCCCGAAGGCAAAGGGCATTATCCATCTCGGCGCCACATCCTGCTACGTCGGCGACAACACCGACGTCATCAAGATGACCGAGGGTCTCCGCCTCGTGGAGAAGAAACTCGTAAACCTCATGAACAAGCTCTCCCAGTTTGCCCTTGAATATAAAGATATGCCGACGCTGGGCTTCACCCACTATCAGCCGGCACAGCCCACCACAGTTGGCAAGCGCGCCTCCCTTTGGCTGCAGGACATCCTCCTCGACTACTACGAGGTGGAGCACCGCCTTGAGAACATGCGTCTCCTGGGCTCCAAGGGAACCACCGGCACACAGGCCTCGTTCATGGACCTCTTTGAGGGCGACGAGGAGAAAATTCGCCAGCTGGACCAGAAGGTCGCAGAGAAGATGGGCTTCCACTCCTGCTTCCCGGTCTCCGGCCAGACCTATTCCCGCAAACTCGACTATCAGGTCGTCTCCGTGCTGTCCGGCATCTGCCAGTCCGCTTACAAGTTCGGCGGCGACATGCGCCTGCTCCAGCACATGAAGGAAATTGAGGAGCCCTTCGAGAAAAACCAGATCGGTTCCTCCGCCATGGCCTATAAGAGAAACCCCATGCGGTCCGAACGCATCTGCTCCCTGTCCCGGTTCGTCATGTGTGACGCCGAGAACCCGGCCATGACCGCCTCCACCCAGTGGCTCGAGCGGACTCTCGACGACTCCGCAAACAAGCGCCTCAGCGTCTCCGAGGCCTTCCTTGCCACCGACGCTGTCCTGGAACTCTACATCAACGTGGTCTCCGGCCTTGTTGTCTACCCGAAGATGATCGAGAAGCACCTCCTCGAGGAGCTCCCGTTCATGGCCACCGAGAACATCATGATGGAGGCCGTCAAGAAGGGCGGAGACCGTCAGGAACTCCACGAGCGCATCCGTGTCCATTCTATGGAGGCCGGAAAAGTCGTCAAAGTCGAGGGCGGCAAGAATGATCTTCTGGAGCGCATTGCTGCTGACCCGGCATTCGGCATGACCCTGCCGGAGCTCGAGTCTGTTATGGAGCCAAAGAACTTCATCGGCCGCGCCCCCTCCCAGACCCAGGAGTTTGTGGACCAGTATGTGAAACCGGTCCTGGAGGAGAAGAAGGACCTTCTCGGCCTCGACGTTGAAATCAACGTATGATTCTGGTAAAATAACTCTGTTACAATGCGGTGACGCGCTAAAGTGACCCGTCACCGCTCCTTTTATGAAATCCATTAAACTTTTTCAGTTCCCGTTTCGGAGGTGCCATTCATGGTAAAAGCAATCGTAGGCGCAAACTGGGGCGACGAGGGCAAAGGTAAGATCACCGATATGTTTGCCGAGGACGCAGACATCGTCGTTCGCTTTCAGGGCGGTGCCAACGCGGGCCATACGATTATCAACAACTACGGACGCTTTGCGCTCCACACCCTTCCTTCCGGAGTCTGCAACCCGGGCACGGTCAACGTCCTGGGCAACGGCATGGCAATTGATGCTGACCGTTTCCTGAAGGAAATCAAACAGATCACCGACGCCGGTGTTCCGAAACCGGAAATCCTGATCTCGGAGCGCGCTCAGCTCGTCATGCCCTACCATGTCGACTTTGACTGCTACGAGGAGGAGCGTCTCGGCAAGGCCGCTTTCGGCTCCACCCATTCCGGCATTGCTCCGTTCTTCTCTGACAAATATGCCAAAATCGGTTTCCAGATCAACGAGCTCTACGACGACGAGGGCCTGAAAGAGCATATCCACCGCGTTGTGGAAATCAAGAATCTGCAGCTCGAATACATTTACCACAAACCGGCCATCGACGAGGAGGCCCTTTACAACCACCTTGTTGAAGTCCGCGAGGGCATCCGCCCGTATGTGGCCAACACCAACAAATTCCTCCGCGAAGCCGTCAAGGAGGGCAAGAGCATTCTCCTCGAGGGACAGCTGGGCACCATGAAGGACACCGAGTCCGGCATCTGGCCCATGGTCACCTCTTCACCGACGGTCGCGGGTTACGGTGCAGTCGGCGCCGCCGGCATCCCTCCGTATGAAATCAAAGATATCTGCTGTGTCACCAAGGCCTACTCCAGCGCCGTCGGCGCCGGTGAGTTCGTCTCCGAGATCCTCGACGAGGATGAGGCCCAGCAGCTCCGTCTCCACGGCGGTGACAAGGGTGAGTTCGGCGCCACCACCGGCCGTCCGCGCCGCGTCGGCTGGTATGACACTGTCGCCTCCCGCTACGGCGTCCAGACCCAGGGTGCCACCGAGGTCGCCATGACCGCACTCGACTGCCTCGACTACCTCGAGGAGCTCAAAGTCTGCGTCGGCTACGAAATTGACGGCGAGGTCACCAAGGAATTCCCCGTCACCCCGCTCCTCAAGAAGGCCAAACCGGTCTACAAGACCTTCAAGGGCTGGCACTGCGACATCCGCGGCATCCGCGAGTACGACAAGCTCCCGCAGGAGACCCGTGACTATGTCGAGTTTATTGAGAGCGAGCTCGAGACCCCCATCAAGCTGGTCTCCAATGGCCCGAAGCGTGAAGAGGTCATCTTCCGCTAATTGCTAAATTTGAATTTTGAATTTTGTCCGCTGCGCTCCGAGTAACTGGGGCGCGGCGGGCTTTGTTTTTGGGGGAGGACGCGGGTCTTATCCAGCCACTCCATCGCCCCCTCTCCTTGAACAACCCAACCATTTCCCGTATAATATTCAAAACTGCTTTTGAAAAGGGGTAACGCTATGGCGAATCAGCATGAGAAGATCCTCGTTCTGGACTTCGGCGGACAGTATAACCAGCTCATTGCCCGGCGGGTGCGTGAGGAGCATGTCTATGCAGAGGTGCTCTCCTATACGACTCCGCTGGAGGAAATCAAGGCAAAGGGCTACAAGGGCATCATCTTTACGGGTGGCCCGCAGAGTGTCTTCAAAGAGGATTCTCCTAGCTACGACCCTGCTATCTTTGAGCTTGGCATCCCGATCCTTGGCATCTGCTACGGTGCACAGTTCATGGCGCACGCCCTTGGCGGAACTGTCAAGACGGCTCCGGTCAGTGAGTACGGCCACACCGAGGTCGTTGTTGACAGCCATGCGGGTCTCCTTGAGAAGGTCGCCACAGACAACGTCACGGAGGAAGAATCCGGCTGTGCGGAAAAAGGCCACTCCATTTTCTGGATGAGCCATACGGATTACATTTCCGAGGCACCGGAAGGCTTCACTGTCACAGCCCACACGGACAATTGCCCCATCGCCGCCATGGAGAACCCGGACAAGCAGCTCTATGCAGTCCAGTTCCATCCGGAAGTCGTCCACTCCAAGGAGGGCAAGAAGATCTTCAAGAAGTTTGTCATGGAGATCTGCGGCTGCGCCGGTGACTGGCAAATGGACACCTTCGTCACGGACACCATCAAGGAAATCCGGGAGAAGGTCGGAGACGGCAAGGTTCTCTGCGCACTCTCCGGCGGTGTCGACAGCTCCGTCGCCGCAGTCCTGCTCTCGAAAGCGGTGGGTAAGCAGCTGACCTGCGTCTTCGTCGACCACGGCCTGCTCCGCAAGAATGAGGGCGACGAGGTTGAGGCGGTCTTCGGACCCGAGGGTCCCTATGAGCTCAACTTCGTCCGCGTCAACGCGCAGGACCGTTTTTATAGCAAGCTGGCGGGCGTCACAGAGCCCGAGAAGAAGCGCCATATCATCGGCGAAGAATTCATTCGTGTCTTTGAGGATGAGGCGAAGAAAATCGGCAAGGTGGACTACCTGGTTCAGGGCACCATCTACCCGGACGTCATTGAGTCCGGTCTCGGCAAGGCCGCGGTCATCAAGTCCCACCACAACGTGGGCGGTCTGCCGGACCATGTCGACTTTAAGGAAATCATTGAGCCTCTGCGTCTGCTCTTCAAGGACGAGGTACGCAAGGTAGGACAGACCCTGGGCATTCCGGACTACCTCGTGTTCCGGCAGCCGTTCCCGGGTCCGGGCCTTGGAATCCGCATCATCGGGGAAATCACCCCGGAGAAGGTCAAAATGGTCCAGGACGCAGACGCCATTTACCGCGAGGAAATTGCCAACGCAGGTCTCGACCGCAGCATCAGCCAGTACTTTGCCGCCCTCACAAACATGCGGAGCGTCGGCGTTATGGGCGATGCACGAACCTACGACTACGCCATAGCTCTCCGCGGCGTCATAACCTCTGACTTCATGACCGCTGAGGCGGCCAACATCCCGTGGGAGGTTCTGCAGAAAGTTACATCGCGCATCATCAATGAGGTGAGCCATGTGAACCGCGTCATGTATGATCTGACGCAGAAGCCGCCGGGAACCATTGAATTTGAATAATGAATGCCATGCACAGCATCCATCCTGTGCATGGCTTATCTTGTCTTATAGACGCATTTTAAAGAAGCTGGTAATACCAGCTTCTTTTACATCTGCTTTTGTTTGTTATATCAATAACAAACAGTGGCGTTTGTGCGTACCTACAAACTTTTTGCCCTGACTCCCAATTTGGTTGAACCTCCTTTTCTCCAGTGGTATCTTCAAGGTGGTAATACCACAGAAAGCTGGAAAAGGAGGAAGTTGGAAATGAAGGATATTCCACTGCGCATTCTCTCTATCATAGAGGCACCATCGGCCAAGACATTTCGTATGAAATACTACGGCAAGGAGGAAATGCCCGCATTTCGCGCAGGACAGTACTTTTTTGCAAGCATCGGCTCCGGAGAGGAGAAAACCACTCTTCCCTGTATGATTTCCTCTGCCCCTGCCACTCTGGAAGAATCCAATTGCCTGGAAATTACTGTCCCTTGCAGGAAGGACGATCCGCTCGGCAGTTATATCCATAAGAACTGGCGAACCGGTACTGTGCTTACTCTCAGTGGTCCCTGTGGAGATTTTTATTATGAGAACGCCCGGGACGGTTCTGATATCGTTGCCATAGCCTCTGGCAATGGAATTACTCCCATCCGATCAATGGCTCTGGATATGATTCGCACCGGTGGACCTCAGCAGATGACTATTCTCTATGGCGGTGAGAATTCAGAGGATTTACTGTTCGACACAGATCTGGAATTTTTGGCAAAGCGCTTGAAGGGCAGACTAAAACTGCATCGCCTCCTGACCAAGGAAAAACGGAGCGGATACGAGAGTGGATCCCTCACGCGGAATCTCTTCGAAAAGGCCTGCGGCTCGCTGGAGGGAAAGACGATTTTCCTGTCCGGCACCCCTAAGATGACCAGCGTGGTGCGGGAACTTCTTGACGAGCTGGGAGTTCCGGAGACTGCCATCCGGGAACAGATTTGCACAGCATAAAATAAAGGACTGTATCAAAACGGCAAAAGCCATTTGGTACAGTCCTTTTTTGTGGGCGATTCAGTCTGTTTTTGGCCGCTGATACAGGTCGTGCTGGTATTACCAGATACTGCCCTTATTAAACTGCAAGGGCAGAGGGAGAAAAAGAATATTTGAAGTTGTCGATTTTGTCAGTTGTAATTGACAAAAATAGGAAAATCAAAATGCTGCCTCAAAAATCTCCATGACATCTTCCTTCGACAGTGGCATAAAGCAACCTTCACAGCCGTCAGCAGCCTTCTCGGCCATCTTCTCGAAGTTCGACTTCTCGGTGATGCCGACCTCGCGCAGTGTCGACGGCATTTCCATGGTCTCGAAGAAGAACTCCCGGGTCTTGGCAATGGCCTCTTTGGCGACTGCCAGGTCGTCGTCACCAGTGAGATCCCATACGTTTCTGCCATATACGGCGAACACCGGAGCGGTCTTCTCGTCCAGAATATGCTCCATCCACACCGGGGTCAGGATGGCAAGACCCTGGCCGTGGGTGATGTCGTAGAAGGCAGAGAGCTCGTGCTCCATGGGGTGGACACACCATTCCGGCGCGTTGCCTACGCGGGTCAGTCCATTGATGGCGTGCGATGCAGCCCACATCAAATTGGCACGGGCGTCATAGTTATCCGGCTCATTCAGCGCAATGGGTCCATATTTGATCATGGTCTTCAGGAGTCCTTCGCCAAAACGCTTCGGAACGTCGGCACCCTCTTCAAAACTGAAATAGTTTTCAAACGTGTGACTCATCATGTCGGCAGTACCTGCAGCAGTCTGCTTCTTGGAGACCGAGTAGGTATACGTCGGATCCAGAACGGACATGGTGGGTTTCAGACACTCGGCTGCGGTGCCCCACTTCTCGTTTTTCGACATGTCGGAGATGACAGCAAATTCATCCATCTCCGAACCGGTGGCCGAGAGGGTCAGGACGGAATAGATGGGAAGGGCGGCCTTGATTTTCGGCGGGTCAAGGACCAGATCCCAGGCGTCCCCGTCGTATTTTGCACCGGCAGCTACGACCTTGGCGCAGTCGATGGTGGAACCGCCGCCGATGGCGAGGACCATGTCAATGCCCTCATCCTTGCAGAGGTCGACACCTTTGCGGACCGTCTCAATTCTCGGGTTCGGCTCAACGCCGGAGAGCTCGTAGATTTTCAGGCTGGCATCCGTCAGGATCTGCACGGCGGAGTCATAAATTCCGTTGCGCTTGATGCTGCCGCCGCCATAGACCAGCAGCACTTTTTCTCCGCTGTCCCGGAGCTCCGAGAGGTGGGATATTTGACCTTTGCCGAAGTGGATTCTTGTCGGCACATAGAAGCTGAAATTATACATAGAATAGAATTCCTCCTCGCAGGATTGATAATTCCATTATACGTTACGGAATTGATAAATTGTTAACGAAGGACGCGATTCACTTGATTTCCTGAGATATTACCGGACAAAATTCGTGAACAAATGCTCATTGTCCGGATGCTCAATGCCGTTCTGTTTTCCAAGGTCAATGACCTTTAAAAGCCATGCCATATTTTTGCCGAGATTGTACATGGTGTTGAGACCCTCGACATCCTCTGTAACCTGCTCTGCGGCTGCACCGAAAACGTGGTTCCAGTAGGTGGAGGAGACGATAGGCATCTGGTTAATAGAGAAGTACTTGTTGATGACATCCATGGTGCAGACCTGACCATTGCGGCGGGCGCTGGAGATGGCAGCAGCCGGCTTGAATGCCAGCTTATCTCCGGCGGAGTAGAACAGGCGGTCCATGAAGGTGAGAAGCCGTCCAGAGGGATGGGCGTAGTAGACGGGACATCCGAAGATGAAACCGTCAGCTTCTGCCGCTTTTTCGGCGAACTCGTTGACGCAGTCGTCAAAAACGCATTTGCCGAGCGTGGAACATTTTCCACAGGCAATGCAGTCTGTCATGGGGCGATTGCCGATGAAAAAGATCTCAGACTTAATGCCCTCCTCGGAGAGAGAACGGGCAATTTCATTGAGAGCAGCGTTAGTACAGCCCTGTGGATGGGAACTTCCATTTACCAAAAGAACTTTCATTGTGGATACCTCTCTTATGAAAATGATGAAAATTTTGCAGATATTCGCCTTTTATTTTAATAAAAAGCTGTTGTATTTTGAAGTACAAATCAAGGGCAATCTATTGACTTGTTGCCAAATTATGAATTATTATTTTTATACAGACAACAGGGCAACGGGGCCAAATTGGCCCCGTTGCCCTGTCTTATTTTTCCCAGGAGGTGGAGACAATGGGCGAGAGGGACCTGTCGGCGCTCATTGAAAACCGCGAGACCATAAATAAACAACTGCAGCGGTATGGCGTCAAATTTGGAATTTACAAAAACGGGAACTTTGAGGAACGGTTCTTTCCGTTTGATCCGGTCCCGAGGATCATTACACACAGCGACTACGAGAAATTGGAGAAGGGTCTGACACAGCGCGTCACAGCGCTCAACGCCTTCCTCGCGGATATTTACGGCGAGGGCCATATTGTGAAGGACGGCATTGTGCCGGAGTCCTTCGTGTATGGATCCCCCGGCTATCTGGCCCAGTGCGAGGGCCTGAAGCCTCCAAAAGGCATTTTCGCACACATTGCGGGAATTGACCTGGTCCAGGCGGATGACGGCTCCTGGGTCATTCTGGAGGACAATCTGCGGATTCCCTCCGGGGCATCTTACCCGCTCATTGCCCGCCATCTCTGTCGGCGATGCAGCCCCATTACCTTCAAGAACAACCGCATCATGGACAACCGGAATTACGGCGTCCTCCTAAAACAGACCATGGACAACGTGAACACCGGTGGCATCAATGTCATTTTTACGCCCGGACGTTACAACGCGGCCTACTTCGAACACTCCTATCTTGCAGAGCAGAGCGGTGCGGTTTTGGCCGAGACGGGCGATCTATTTGTCGACGGCAACAAGGTCTACTACCGAGGCCAGAACGGCCCGGTCCGCGTCGGAGCCATATACCGGCGAGTCTCTGACGACTTCTTAGACCCGCTGTGCTTCCGGCCCGAGTCTCTTATCGGCATTCCGAACATCATGTCCGCCCTGCGGGCCGGCAATGTCGGGCTCCTGAACACGCCGGGCAACGGTGTGGCCGACGACAAGGGCATCTATTATTTTGTTCCGAAGATGATCCGGTATTATCTGAACGAGGAGCCCATCCTCCAGAACGCACCGACCTATCTTCCATATTACGAAGACGACCGAAACTATACCATTGAGCATCTGGATGACCTGGTCATCAAGGACGTCGCGGAGGCGGGCGGATATGGCGTCCGTTTTGGACGGGACCTGACCCAGGAGCAGAAGAAGGAGATGGTAGCCCGCATTGAGAAGGAACCGCGGCGCTTCATCTCGCAGGAGATCATCAACTTCCAGGATCTGCCCATTATCCAGGACGGGAAAATGGTGAATCGCAAAGCGGACCTACGGGCTTTTGTCCTCACGGCGGACAAGGTCCACGTATGGCCCAGCGGTCTCACCCGTTTCACGACGGACCCCGAGAGTTTCGTCGTCAATTCATCCCAGGGAGGAGGGTTTAAAGACACATGGGTTACTATAACCTGACAAAGGCCAATCGGCTCTTCTGGCTTGGCCGTTATTCCGAGCGGGTCATGGACATCATTGCGTACTGCATTCCCCACTATGACCAGACCATTGACGGAGCGCCGTTTGACTACTCATCATTTTGCTACAAGCTCGGCATTCCAACGGACGGCTGGAACAAGGAGGAATTTCTGACGGATTTCCTCTACAATCAGGACGGCGGTTTCTCCATGAAGGATGCCGTTGACAGTATGCTCGGAAACGGCATGGTGCTCCGCGAGACCATTGGCTCCAACAAACTGGCCTATCTTCAGATGGCCAGCAATGCCCTCATGGAGGCACCGGGCAGCGACGCACCGGTCCTGCGGCTCCAGTGGGTCATTGATGATATCCGTGCTTTCCATGGCTCCCTTGGGGAGGCATCTCTGGACGAGAGCAGCCGCAATATCATTCAGTCGGGAATCCTTCTCGAACGTATCAGCCTTTATTCCCGGCTTGAGATCCATCAGGAGACTCGGAAATTTGAGGTCCAGAAACTGCTGGACACCCTTTTGAAGACAAACCTCACCATCAAGGAATTCCCGAAGGAGCAGCTCTACCAGTATCTCTTCGACGAGAAGGATCCGCCGCTGTTCCACGACTGCGACGTGGCCTATGCCGTGGAAAACCTGGTGGTATTTCCATGACCGAACTGCAGTTCTGCTATGAGGTCTCCCTCGACTTCTCCTCACCGGTCCACGACCATGCGTTCGTGCTCCGGTGTCTGCCCCATGACATGCCAGAGCAGATTCTGCTATGGTCTGAGCTCATTATCCAGCCGGAACCGCACCGGATCTCCTTTGGCGGCGACGCCTTCGGAAACCGGCTCATTACCGGTTTCCTTCCGGAGCAGCACGACTCATTCCGCTACTCCGTGGAGGGCAGGGCACGCCGGGACGACTCCGAGCGCCTGCATTTTCAAACGCCGCTGACCTGCTATCGATACCCCTCCGGCATGACACAGCCCTCGCCGGAGATGGCGCGGTTCCTGGCAGATTGCAATATTGATTTTCACGGCTGTACGCTCGAGGCTGCCGAGGAACTCTCCGAGGCGGTCCACGAGTATTTTGAATATGTACCCGGCGTCACCGGCACCGCGACCACTGCTGCGGAGAGCTTTGCTATGCGGCAGGGTGTGTGCCAGGATTATGCCCAGTGCTACATCGCCCTAGCCCGTATGGCCGGCTATTCTGCCCGCTACGTCTGCGGTCTCCCGGAGGGGGAGGGCCAGAGCCACGCCTGGGCGGAGGTCTGCATTGACGGTGTCTGGGAGGGCATGGACCCCACCCGGAACTGCCGGGCCGGAGAGACCTATCTGAAGCTCGCCGTCGGGCGGGACTTCCTGGACTGCCCCGTGGAGCGAGGCGTCTTCTACGGCGCTGTGGATCAGTGCCAGACCGCATTTATGCGGGTTACGTCAGATCAATAATATTTCGGAGGAAGCTTTCATGATTCAAACTGTTTCCAAGACAGAGCTCCCGGTGGGTGAGATGCTCACTATCCAGAAAAACCGGATCACCGGCGGAAAAGGAGAGAAGGGGAAACGCATCTGTATTGTCACGGGCACCCACGGCGACGAGTTGGAGGGCCAGTATATTGCCTACCGTCTCGCCTCCATCCTGCAAAACAACACAGATAAGCTCGACGGCGTCGTGGATATCTACCCGGCGCTGAACCCATTGGGAGTCAGCACAATAACCCGCGGACTTCCCCAGTTTGACCTGGACATGAACCGGGTGTTCCCCGGGACGTCTGGGGGCTCAGACTATGAGTACACGGCGAAGCAGATCACAAAAGATCTGACCGGTGCGGATCTCATTATTGATCTCCACGCCAGTAATATCTTTTTACGGGAGATGCCCCAGATCCGCATCAACGAGGTCTCGGAGGAGAAGCTCCTGCCCATTGCCATGGACATGAATATGGATTTCATCTGGATCCACGCCAACGCCACGGTGTTGGAGGGCACGCTTGCCTACAGCATGAACGCCATCGGCGTGCCGACGCTCGTTGTGGAAATGGGCGTCGGAATGCGCATTACGAAGGCGTACGGTGAACAGGTCATCCATGGCATTTTCAAGACCATGAACAAGATGGGAATCTGGAAGGACTCGGTGGGCCCCGTCGCACCGCCCATTGTGAGCCGGGACGGCAACGTCGAATTCCTGAACGCCGGCCACTCGGGCATCTTTATTCCCCGGTCGGCCCATGCCTCCATGGTCCACAAGGACCAGCTCATCGGCGAAATTGCCGACCCGCTGACCGGTACGGTACTCGAGGAGGTTAAGAGCCCGGTAGAGGGCCTGCTGTTTACCCTTCGGGAGTATCCGGTCGTCAATGAGGGCTCGCTGCTGGCCCGTATACTGGGAGGTGTCGACTGATGAAACGCGAAACACTGTTCCGATTCAACTGCCGCCCCTATCGCCAGGAAATTCCCATCTACGGCTACCGCTTCGGCGGCACCGAGAAGACCCTGGCCATCATGGGCTCTACCCGCGGCGACGAGTACCAGCAGATGTACGTCTGCGCCCTCCTGGTCAAGCGCCTGAAGAAGCTTGAGTCCGAGGGCCGTATTCCCGACGGTGTCGGCATCCTGATCATTCCGTGCGCCGGCCAGTTCTCCATGAATGTGGGCAAACGCTTCTGGCCCATGGACAACACCGATATCAACCGCATGTTCCCGGGCTATTCCGGCGGTGAGACCACACAGCGCGTGGCGGCGGCTCTGTTTGAGACGTTAAAGGGCTACAAATATGGAATTCAGATGGCGAGCTTCTATCTTGCCGGTGACTTCCTGCCCCACGTCCGCATTATGGATACCGGGTATCAGGACCCGAAACAGGGCGAGGCATTCGGCCTTCCCTATCTCATGATCCGGGCACCGCGCTCCTACGATACCACGACACTCAACTACAACTGGCAGCTGTGGGAGACTGAGGCCTATTCCCTCTACACGAATGCAACCGACACTATTGATGAGGGCTCGGCCTACGACGCCACAGACGCCATCATCCGGTTCCTCTATTCGCACGATCTCATCCAAATTGACGAGGCGGACGTTCCCCTTGGCTCCCCCACCAAAGTGCTGACCCGCGCCGATCTCGTGAACATCCACACGAAGAAGGGCGGCATCATGCGCCGCCTCTGCATGCCTGGCATGGATGTGGAGCCTGGCGATGAACTGGCCCAAATCCTCGACCCCTACACCGCCGAACTCCGGGAATCCATTGTGAGCCCGGTCCGCGGCAAGGTGTTCTTTGCACGCAAGGGCCAGATCATGGCGGAGCACGAGGTGGCGTTCCGGATTATTGCGGAGGGAGAAAAATAATAGCTTAATAATAGAAGCACCGCGGGCCTTTGGAAGGGGCTGCGGTGCTTTTTTCTCATTATGGTAGGACAAAATTCCATATAACCAAAATGTGTATGAAATCAAAAAAATTACTCATACACATTTCTCTGTGGGCGATTTGCGTCTTATTCAACCATATGGCTTTGATAAGATTCGGGCTGATTTTGTAGGACACATTTTATTTATTCCAAATTGTGTCCTATGTCGACTGCTAAATCGCCCCCAAATTATTGACCACAAATGGAAATATGGAAAATGTGTATCATGGATTTTTCCCGAGTAGTACAAATATTAAAATATTCAAAATGTGTCCTACCGTAATTCCTATGCGGCAAGGGAGCAGGGAAAAGAATGCCCCGTCGGCTTGTCCGGTTATCTTGCCATTTTTCACCGCATTTTCAAAAAAATCCAAATGCAGTAAAACCCGGGCCCGCCGCCAAGGCCTGATATTCAGCACGCCTCCACAAACGCCCGAAAAATCCTCCTCGCACTCTCGTCGCTCCGGTAAGAGAACTCCGGGTGCCACTGAACACCCCAGACGAACCGCCGGGACGGCATATAGACCGCCTCAGTGAGCCCGTCCGGCGACACTGCCATAGGCCGAAGATCGGGGGCGATTTGCTTTACTGCCTGATGATGATAGCTATTGACCCCAAGCGACTTGACGCCAACAACTTCCGCCAACGGCGTATCAGAAATAATAGAAACCTTATGCTGCTCCCGGTCGTACGGCGGCACCATGTGATGCTCAATATCCGACGGGTGCTGCACCGGCAGGTCCTGGTAAAGGGTGCCGCCCAATGCTGCGTTTATAAACTGAATGCCACGACAAATTCCCAGCACCGGCTTGTCTGAGGAGAGCGCATGGTCAAGGACGTATTTTTCCATTACGTCCCGGGCCGCACATGAAATAATAGAGTTGTTCACCGGGACCTCCCCATAGAGGGCAGGGTCGACATCGTGCCCTCCTGTGAAGAGAAACCCGTCACACAGCCCACTGAGCTGATCAATTTCGTCCGGATCCTCTGTGAGGGGCAGAATGAGGGGCAGTCCTCCGGCCTCCCGAACCCCGTCCAGGTATCCGGGTACCATCCACAGGCTGTTTTTGTCCTCATCCCACAGGGGCATGACACCGATAACCTTTTTCATGATAAAGCACCTCACAAAGCACGAAGAGGCAGCCCGTTTCCGGACTGCCTCTTCGCATGTTCTGGTGGACCTGAAGGGATTCGAACCCTCGACCTCTCGGATGCGAACCGAACGCTCTCCCAACTGAGCTACAGGCCCGAGTTATTCTCAAGCATTGAATTATTATACTGGATTTATTTCTTCTTCTCAATGACTTTTTTGCAAATACCATCTCCAAGGACACAGTTTTCACAGTGGGGTGCCCGGGCGGTACAGACGGCTCGGCCGTGCAGCACGAGACGGTGGCAGAAGTCGTTGCTCTCCTCCGGCGGCACGATTTTCCGCATGGCAAATTCGACCTTTTTCGGGTCCTTCGTGTCCACGAACCCCATACGGTTTGAGAGGCGGATGGCATGGGTGTCCGCCACAAAGACACCCGGCTCGTGGAACACGTCGCCGGCAATGAGGTTGGCGGTCTT
The DNA here is from genome assembly GCA_900315285.1 of uncultured Eubacteriales bacterium. Taxonomy (GTDB): domain Bacteria; phylum Bacillota; class Clostridia; order Oscillospirales; family Acutalibacteraceae; genus RUG420. The sequence continues at coordinate 38,170 of OMYO01000010.1, forward strand.
GCGGCCCACGCCGGAGAGCTTCACAAGCTCATCAATGCTGGACGGTACCTTGCCGTCGTAGTCGTTGACAATTTGACCGGCCTCCTGGACGAGGTCCCTTGCCTTGGCACGGAAGAAACCGGTGGAGCGGATGAGTTCCTCTACATCGCCCACATCGGCATTGGCCATGGCCTCAGGTGTCGGGTATTTCTCGAAGAGGGCGGGCGTGACCATATTGACCCGGGCGTCGGTGCACTGGGCTGAGAGACGGACGGAGACCAGCAGCTGCCAGGGGTCCTCATAGGTGAGGGAGCAGATGGCGTCCGGGTACTCCTGCTTCAGGGCCTGGACGGCGGCGGCACAGCGCTCTTTCTTAGTCATGGTCAGCACCTCGCAAAGTTGATGAAAAAATTATACCACCCTGCACCGAAAAAGTGCAGGGTGGTTTCTATATGTGGGGTCAGTCGTGATGCCCGCCATGGTGGCCCGCGGTTTCCACCTCATCTTTGATAATCTGTCCGCTCTGGGCGTTCATGTCGATTTCGCAGTGGTTTCCATTGTGATGATGGCCCTTGAGCTCTGCCTCCAGAACACCGGTGTCGTCATCGGTCTCCAGTTCAGCAACATGGAACTTGTAGCCGGGATGCTTCTCCTCGGCTATGGAGACGAGCTTTTTCTCATCCACGTTGGATGCCTTCATGGCAGCGGGGTCCACAGTCTCGCGCGTCTCGCACTCCATCTCCAGCACCTTGCCAGACTTTGGATCCACAACAATGCTGCACTCGTTTCCGTCCTTGTCGACACCCTCGAATTCGTAGACCCACTTGCCGTCCTCCCAGTCACGCTCCGGTTTCTCGAACGTATACCCGGGTGCCTTTGCCTGCGCGATTGACTTTGCCTTCGTTGCGCTTGCAGCATTTGCACCAGGCACGAACACCGCCAGCAGAATGGCAACAATGACGACAACGGCCACAATGGATATGATAATGATATTTCTCTTTTTCATGGGAAAGCTCCTCCTTGTTTTCTGTTGTGCCTCCACTATAGGGCGGGAAAATGAGAGGCAGATGAGAGAAAAATAAAAATATTCTCATTTTTCTCTCAGAAACTTCTGCTACACTGTATACAGAAACAGAGGAGGGATACCATGCGGATACTGCTTGTGGAAGACGATCCATCGCTCCATAAATTGATTCAAAAGAGGCTGACCGAGGCGGGCTATGCCGTGGACAGCTGCTACACCGGGGGCGATGCACTGGACTATCTCAATGCGGCCGACTACGACTGTGTCGTCCTGGACTGGATGCTGCCCGAAAAGGACGGCGTTTCTGTGCTGCGGGAGTATCGCAGAGGGGGCGGCGCCGCCCCGGTCCTTCTCCTGACGGCGAAGGATTCGGTCTCGGACCGGGTGGCCGGCCTCGACGCCGGAGCCGACGACTACCTCACAAAACCCTTCGCCTTCGACGAGCTCCTTGCCCGCGTCCGCGCCATGCTCCGCCGCGGCTCCGACGTGAAAAACACAGCCCTCACGCTGGACGACCTGACCATGGACACGGCGGCTCACACCGTGGAGCGGGCGGGCAAGGATATCCATCTGACCTCCCGGGAGTACGCATTGTTGGAATATCTTCTGCGGAACAAGGGGCTAGTGGTGAGCAGAATGCAAATCGCCGACCACGTTTGGAACCTGGATTTTGACTGTGACTCCAATATTGTCGACGTCTATATCCGTTACCTCCGGAACAAGATTGACCGTGGCTTCGACCGTCCGCTCATCCATACGGTACGCGGCATGGGCTACGTCATGAGAGTGGAGGAATGACATGAAACTTTCCACGCGGATTACGCTGTATTATGCCATCTTCTCGGCACTGCTCGCAGCGGCTCTCATGGTGGTGCTCTACTCCGGGACGGCCAATGCGCTGAAGGGCACCATGAAGCAACAGTTGGAGGCCGCTATAGCGGATACCAAATATCGGCTCGTCACCGGCAACCACGAAAGCTATGACGACCACGACAGCGACCACGAGAACGATTATATCGATGACGACCTGACCGAGGACGAGGGCATTTCTCTCGTTGTCCTCCGTGAAGATGGGACGGTCTTTGCTGCAACCGACAATGGCATGTGGCTGGCCGACCTCGCCCAGGATGACGACGAAATTGAGACAAAATACCGTTCCCGGAACTGGTATGTCCTCCAGGATGACCTGGACACGGAACATGCCTCCTATACTATCCGCGCTGCCGCCACAACGGTGTATCGGAACGAGGCACTGAAAGACATGGCACAGTCCATGGCAGTCATTGGGCCAATCTACCTTCTTATCGGTATCCTAGGGGCGTGGCTCCTCTCCCGTCGCTCCCTGCGCCCGGTCCGCCAGATCACGGCCACCGCCGGGGAAATTGCCGAGGACACAGACCTCTCGGCCCGCATTCCGCCCATGCCTGTCAAAGACGAGGTGGGGGAGCTCGGCGATACATTCAATAAGATGATGGACAAGCTCGAAACTTCGTTCCAGCGGGAACGACAGTTTACGTCGGACGCATCCCATGAGCTACGCACACCGGTGACCATTATCTCCGCTAGCGCAGAGGATGCCCTGCGGGAAGAGGTTCCCGAGACCGTGGGGGATGACTTGAAAACAATCCAGAAGGAGAGCAGCCGCATGGGAAAAATCATCTCCCAGCTCCTTGTGCTCTCTCGCGGCTATGAAGGCCGCCTCCACTATGAACCGGAGGAGATGGATCTCCACGACATGGCAGCCTCTGTGGCCGAGCTCTATGGGGGTATGGCGGCGGAGTCCGGCATGACGATTCACAACGAAATACCGGAACAGGCCCTGGCCTATGTGGACCAGAGCCTGTTTACCGAGGTGTTTCTCAATTTGATTGGCAATGCTGTGAAATATGGCCGAAAGGGCGGAAACGTATGGGCACGCGCCCGTAAGGAAGGCGACACGTGGGAAATCCACATTGTGGACGACGGCCCCGGAATTTCTCCCGAAGATTTGCCCCACATCTTTGAGCGGTTCTACCGGGCCGACAAGGCGCGTGACCGGAGCGGGAGCGGACTGGGACTCTCCATTACGAAATGGATTGTGGAAATGCACGGCGGAAAAATTTCGGCACAGAGCAAGCTGGGCGAGGAGACAGAGTTTATCATAACCGGCGTACCCACGCCCAAACCCACAGCATGATTTCTTCTGGTGCGAATTTTGCAACGATCCTATGTGCCGTGGCAATGATGCCCGGCGTTGAGACCGCAAACCCCAGCCACGTGTCATTATAGGACCAGCGCGCCACAATCCTGCGAAAAGATGCCAGCGGGTAGCTCCAAATGTAGCCCCGACTCTTCTCATTCTCCGCACGGGCGATGAACCCCGTGTCCCTGACCCAATACGGGCACACCGCAGTCACCATAATCCCTCGGGACAGAAGTTCCACCCGCAGGGAGCGGGACCAGCTGAAAAGGAAGGCCTTGCTTGCGGCATAGACACTTAAATATTGAAAGGGCTGGAATGCTGCTGTAGAACAGACATTGAGAATGTGGGCACCTTTTCTCATATAGGGGAGAACCACTTTCGTGAGCTCTATGGGAGCCCGGCAGTTGAGTTCTACCATACCGGTGTTCTCTGAGGCGGGAATAGTGGCAAACTCCCCAATCTGCCCATATCCGGCAGCATTTATGAGAAATTGGACGTCCGGGTTTTCGTCTGCCATGGCACGGCTGATTCGTTCAATGCTGGACGGCTCCATTAAGTCCATTGCAAAGATGCGTATTGGGATATCCAGCTCTTTTTGAATTTCAGAGAGCGGCTCCTCCCGGCGTGCAATGACCCAGAGCTCTTCCAGATTTTTCTTCTTCCCGAGCATGCGGCAGTATTCTCGGCCGAGTCCAGACGAGGCACCTGTCACAATGGCAACCTGTTTTCCCGTGGGAGCTTCTGCGGATGCGTGCCGGTTCTGTCTCCGGATTTTTTGCATCCGAAAACCGTTGATGATTGCGAGGACAAGTAGGATAATGAGGATGAGATATCCCCAGTGGTGCGCAAGATATGACAGCAAGTGAATCGCCCCATTCATACATTCATACAATTCCATTAAACCACAAAACGGTAAAATAAAATGGAATTTTAGAAAGGAGAAATCCCATGAGAAAAACATTTCGCCGCACGGCGGCTCTGCTGCTGGCAGCCATTCTGGCCGTCGGTGTGCTCGCCGTTCCGGGGTTCGCCATGGCGCGGACGGACAAGGACGAGGTGACGTACACCACGGCGCCGGAGGTCTATAGCTGGATCTATCAGAATTACACCAACGGTGCAGTCGGCACATTCACCATTACCAAGGGCGAACTTACTTATGAGAGCAATGTCGCAGGCTATGAGGAGCCGGTGGTGGACCATGTCCCGGTCTATGTCGTTGCCATGGCCGGCACGGAGGACACAAACGGTATGGACAACAATGCTGCATCCGACCTTAAATCCGGGCTCTTAAACCTGACAACTCCCTATGAGGTGGAGGTGCGGGAGGCCATCCTGAAGGATGTTCCGAAAGGCTCCAACCTCTATCTGACCGGCCACAGTCTCGGCGGAATGACGGCACAGCAGCTCGCCGCTGACCCGGTTCTCAAGGAGAACTATAACATCCTCTTCGCCGTTGCCTTCGGCTCCCCACTGATCAGTCCGTTTGGCAGAGAGGGCTACGTTGTCCGCCTTGTTGACAAGTACGACTGGGTCCAGTATGCCAGCGTCAACAACATGATTGCCAGCCAGGTCGACCCGCTCGGACTTATGAGCGACAAACGGGAGGAGACACACTTCAGTGCAAAGGAGCTTATCGCCTACTATAGCCAGCTCTCCAAGGATGAGGACGCCAAGAAGATGGCTGCTCTTGTGGGTGACGTAGCAGATAAGCAAGACCCGCCGAAACCCGGTGAAATTGATGACCCCATCTGGTATGTCCACGACGCCAGCTACGCCAGCGAGAAGACCTGGGGCCAGTACGATGTCACAGGCCGTACCGACCACAACACCACGCTGACTCTCTACCCGAAGACCACCAAGTTCTATAAAGCCAATCTGGAGGCCGTCCGGAACAGCTGATTTTGCAAAAAATGACCGCGCTGCACACCCCGCAGCGCGGCTTTTGCTATAATAGTAAAGAATCCACATTCGAAAGGGATGTATTTTTATGGTAACAATGGAAGAACTCCCCGTCGGCGCCGGCAAGGCCATGGGCACTATGATCACCGCCCCGGGCGGCGAGGGCCATCCGAACATGATCCAGGTCCAGTGCGACAAAGGCTACCTGATGTGCGGCTACCTCAACCTCGAGGCCGCCGAAAAATTTGGCGATGCAGCGGTTCTCGTCGGCGGTGCCGACTTCTCCGCCGTCCTTGCCAACCCCATCAAGGGTATGACCACGGCTGCCGCCTCCCTTGGTGTCAAAGAGGGAATGACCGGTGCAGAGGCCGCAGAGGCACTGAACGGGTAATGTAAAATTGCGAGGGACTGTACCGGAGTGGTACGGTCCTTTTTGTTTTTTGGGCGATTCAGTGGCTAAGTGGGGCTGCTGGCAGATTGTTGGCGGAAATCTCATACAAAATTTTTGAAAATCAAAATCTTGTATGAGAAAAAATGTCATCAAATCGAAAATCATAATACACTACGGCGAATATCTTGATTTTTGTATGAGAGAATGGCTGCTCACGGCCGAATTTCCTATACATTATTTTGGAACTGGTAGATGTCTGTGTGATTGTCCTCATACATCTATTCACATATGGAAAATCCTGTATGAGATTTCTCTTGTTCGATCAAATTTTTTATAATACATAGAAGCTGAAAGAGAGGAAGATTGTATAACTGGCCGCCAAGGTAGTGCGCCCGCTATGACTACATTTTTGATTATTCAAAATGTAGTCTAAATCAAAAATTCTTTATGACCGCATTTCGAAATATTCCATTTGCAGTCATAAACATTTCTTATAATTTGATAAAAAATTGCTCTTTTTGTTGGGATTCCATACCTTTATTTGGGCTGATGAGCTGTGAAAGCCAGTAAATCGCCCAAAAATTATGACTACATTTGGAAATATAAAAATTTCGGATGACCAGATTTTTTTATTTAGACTACATTTTCAAATAATGGAATTGTAGTCATAAAGATTTGCCTGCTGCATCGCCCAAAAACCCAGGATGCAGCCAAAACAGGGCCAGGACTACGAAAGCTTTCGTCCTGGCCCTTAACATATTCTTATTTTACCTGCACGCCGTCCTTAAACGTGAACCGATCCTTCGTGACAGTCTGGCTGCCATCGGAATTTGTGGTCGTCGTCGTGCGAATCAGGATGCCGTTGTACTTGACGGGGTTGCCTTTTTCGGAGATGACCTTGACGGTATCGCCATCCTCCTGGATGCTGTATTTGGGATTGGAGTAGGTGACTTTCGTGGAAACCGGGGTGGCGTTCGGGTCGGCGGTGGCTGCAGCGGGCTGACCTGGCTCGAGCGTCGTGGTCCGGCTCTCTTTGACCTGCGTGCATTTGCCGTTCTTGAAGGTGTAGCGGACGGTCTCCTCCACACGCGTGCCGTCGGTATTCTCCGTCGTGGTGGTCTTTATCTGCAGACCGTTGTATTTGACCGGCTTACCCTCGCTGTTTACGGCGATGTACTCTCCGTTTTCATTCTGGATGACCGGATAATCCTCATTGGCCCAAGTCGTCGTGACGGACGGAACAGCCTCCTCGGCGAATACCGGAACTGACGCGGCAACGGCCATACCAGTTGTCATGACGAATGAGAGAAGAACTGCGATGAACTTGCGGGAAATAGATTTATTCATGATGGGTTTCCCCTTCCTTTCTTAAGAATGCGCTACCATTTTATCATAATGACCTGAAAATTGATATAATAGAGCCATGAAACGAATGATCTCGCTCTTACTGGCCCTCACCATGGTGTTTGGCATTGGTGCCTTCACGGCGGTGCAGGCGGCCAGCCACGGAATAAAAATCAGAAAATCGGAACTGCCCCGGGGAAACTTCCAGATGACAGCCCGTTTCCCGGATGTGACCGGTACGCAGGAACCCATGCTTATGGCAAACAGCATGGTGTCCTTCCTGACATATCACGGGCAGGGAAAACTCTACGTCACGGTGGCACCGGGCGTGGAGAGCTTCCATATGTTTGTGAACAATAAGAAAGTCCGCACGGGCAGAATGAAAGCCGGTGACACCTATCTTGTGGACGTTGGAAATGTGAGCCGGGACGGCACCAACACGGTAGCTGTGACCAACATTCAGCCGGCGTCATTGAAGAATGCAGTTATCGTCCGGCCGGACTTCCCGGAACTCATAGACGGAAGCCTCCGCGACGCGGAGATCAGCCCGGAGTCCACGAAGCTCATTGACCGCCTGGTGAAGGCGGATATTCGCCATGGTTTTAGCAGTGCGCAAATCGCCATAGTCCGAAATGGCAGGCTCATCTACCAGAATGCCTGGGGGACGGTCAACGCCTATAATGAGGACCTGACGCGAAAAAAGGGTAGTGCCAAGGTCACAAATGACACCCTCTATGACATTGCCTCCAACACGAAAATGTTTGCGGTGAATTACATTGTCCAGAATCTGGTCTCCGAGGGCAAGCTCTCGCTGGATACAAAGATTGTGGACGTCATTGGTCCACAGTTCGCAGAGGACACCATTGACATGAAGTACGACGGGGGAGACAACATTCCTCTGGCGGAAAATCGTTCGCTGAAAAGAGGGCTCACTATTCGGAGCCTGCTGCTGCATCGCGCAGGATTCCCGGCCGACCCGGCATACCAGGACAGTACTTACCCGCTGTATTCCGGTTCGGATGGCAGCGCTGCCACCCGCCAGAAGACGCTGGAGGCCATCTGCCGCACCCCACTCATGTTCCGCCCGGACACGCGGACCTTGTACTCTGACGTAGATTATATGCTGTTGGCTTTCGTATTGGAGAAAATCACCGGGCAGGATCTACAGTCCTACCTGAAGAAAGTTTTCTGGGACCCCATGGGGCTTACCCATATAACGTATCGGCCGCTGGATCATGGCTTCTCCAAGGACGAAATTGCCGCGACTGAAATCAACGGAAACACCCGGGAGGGGAGAGTCACCTTCCAGGGTATCCGGAAGCATACCATTCAGGGCGAAGTCCATGACAGCAAATGCTACTACTGCATGGCGGGCGTCTCTGGGCATGCCGGACTGTTCTCCAACGCCACCGACCTCGCCAAGCTCATGATGCTCATGCTGACTGGCGGTTACGGCAACACCCGCTATTTCTCCCAAAATGTCATTGATGCCTTCACTGCACCACAGAGCGAGACGGAGTCTGACTGGGGCATGGGATGGTATCGAAAAGGCAACGGCAGCCATGTCCGGTTCTTCAGCACACAGGCCCCGTCATATGCGTACGGCCACCAAGGCTGGACTGGGGCTTGGACCATGGCGGACCCGAAGACCGGCCTCATTGTGGTCTATCTCACAAACAAGCGCAACACGCCTATGGTTGACCCGGATAAGAGCCTGACAGAATTTGACGGAAATATCTATGAGGCGGGCACCCTCGGCTTTGTCCCGCAGCTGCTCTACATGGGTATGGACACCTCGGATAAGGATATGCGGGCGGTCATTCCGGACCTCCTGGATGATATGATTCAGGAGAAGGGGAAGATGGAACCTGGCCGAGCTGTGAACGAGAGCATGGCGGCACTGCGTGAGGTCCGAAAACAGTATTGAAAAAACAAAAGAAAGATGCACTGTAGATTTTTCTGCAGTGCATCTTTCTCTTTCTATTTCTCCCCAAAGGTAAGGCGGGTACTGTCGAGTTTGATTAGGGGTGAACCTTAGTTCACTTTTATTGTACACATGAACAGGACGAATTTCAATAAACTATCACTTTATTCCAGTAAAAATATGGGGAAATTTGCTCGACAATTTTGAGACAATGATGAGCATTTTTACATGTGTAAAAGATGGGCGGGCGATTTACTAAGTATATGAAAAGGCCCTGTGGCGTTCCCACAGGGCCTTGAACTGTTCTGTTATTAAAACTGCGTCAGATGCGGGTCGGTACCCAGTGCGCAGCCGTCTCCGCCGCGAAGGCAGTCAGCTCCACAAGTCCACTGACGATAAGCGTTGCAACAAGAACAGCCTCCGTGATTCTGCGTTTCATAAGTGACATCTCCCTACAATGGATTTCATTTCTTTTAACCACTGCTATTGTACACGGAAGATGCTGACATTTCAATAAAATTTTTGTATATTTTGCAAATTTGGCTCTAAAAAATAGTAAAAATAGGAACAAAACAAGGGCTGTATCATTTGGATGGCACAATCTTCTTTGCGGCACGTGGAGCGGTTTTAACTGCTTTCCATCCAATTACTCCATTTTGCAGTTAATAAATTGCGGAAACTTGCGGCGCATTAACTGCATTTGTTCTCCGCACGGCCTTTTGCAGTTAATTATCTCTGGCGGTAGGGGGCGAGTTAACTGCATTCGTTCTCCGAATGCCCTATTGCAGTTAAATTCTCCTGCTGCCGCCATGGTTGGTTAACTGCAAATGATTTGAAAAAAATGCTTTGCAGTTAATTATCTCTGGCGGCAGGCGGCGAGTTAACTGCATTTGATCTCCGAATGCCCTATTGCAGTTAAATTCTTCTGTTGCCGCTATGGTTGGTTAACTGCAAATGATCAAAGTAATGCGGTTTGCAGTTAAATTCCCTAAGGCAGCTGGTGGCACATTTGACTATATTTTCCACATTAATGAGCAAAAGAAGAGAGGCTGTACCTTGGTGGCGGAAAGCACCATTTTGATACAACCCCTCAATTTGCTCAACTAAAATTTGCCAGCGTGCCCCGGTCCACCCCAGGTCCCACGGCCTGGGTATGGCCATTTCCATGGACGTCATCCAGCACTTTCGGGCCGCTGATTTGGCGGCAGTAGAAAAAGATGCGGTTCTGCTTGACATAACTCGTTTTATAGAACGGGTAGCAGGCGTAGAAGATGGCCTCATGGTTCTTCTCATTCAGCTGGCTGAAATCAAAGTCGAACTTATTCATGACCTTGGAGTCCACGATCTCGTAAATATAGGTTCCATAGGGCATTTTCACTGTTATCCGGTCGCCTTTCTTCGCATTGGCAAAACCCTTGAAATACATGCGGGCGTGGCCGGCAATGAGCGGTGTGGTGGCAAAGCCGGGGAGACTGCTGTCGTCGTGGAGACCGGCGCCTTTCCAGAGGTCACCATCCGTGGTGCCGTAGACCAGGTCACAGTCCAGACCAATTCGCGGGCAAGAGACATGTCCAATGACCTTTCCCTGGTAGTAGTCGGTGTTGATTTTGGAGAGCATGATGCCGGGCGGTGCCAGCGCCTTTTTTTGCTGTTCCAGAGTGATTTTCTGTTTCTGAATGTGCTCCACGTGGAGCGTTACCACAAGGACTGCGGCGAGGACGAGAACGGAGATGAGTATGATCATCCCCGAAAGATTGCGCTTTTTTTGGCTCTTTGCTGTCATACCCGATATGGTAGTCCTTTTGCCGCCGCCGTGCAAGGAAAAAGGGCGTGCTGCAACCCACTTTGTGGTTACAGCACACCCAGTTACTTAAGATTGTGGCGATTTACTTATTTGCCCAGGGAGCTCAGGCCGGAGCCAATGAGGAGACCCATGAACGATGCGTCAGACGGGATGACATAAGAATTGGCCTCGGTGTAGAGGATATTCTTAGCAGCACGCTGCAGGTAGTAGATATCTGCGTCGGAGCTGGCGCTCGGATACTTGAACGGGTTGCCCTGGATATCCTTGATGTCGAGCCAGAAGTCAGAACCGCCGCGGATAAATGCGTCAGAGTAGAGCCAGTATTTCGTGAATCCGACATAGTTGCCAGGATACATCTGGATGCCCCAGCCGCACTGGTCAGCGGATACCTGACCGCGGAAGCCCCACTCGTTGCGGAGGACTTCGTCGTTCAGAGGCTCATAGTCGTTGGAGAAGACGTCGCCGATCATGTTGCAGGCGTCCATAACGGCATTGGCGTGGCCTTCCTTAACGGAGATTTCGAAGGGCTTCAGATAGATTTCACGGATGGACTGCTCGTTGGCATAGGTGTGGAGGTTCTCACCGCGGTGGGTCTCCTGATCGTTCAGAGCGAAGTGCTTGATGAAGACGATGACACCTTTCTCACGGGCACCGAGTACGGACTTGGAGCCCATGATGGCACCGAGCATTGGATCTTCGGAATAGTACTCGTAGTTACGGCCGGAGTAAGCGTTGCGGTGGTTGTCCATGGCCGGTGCGTACCAGGAGGTAGCGCCGTTGAAGTGGAGCTCATCGGCAACGATTTGACCGAACTCATAGGAGAGATCCGGGTTGAACGTCATGGAGAGAACACTCTCAGACGGATAGGAGACCGGAGCGACACCGGACTGGGCGGCGTAGGAGATCATACCCTGCGGGCCGTCGGAGTCGAGAGTTCCGGGCTTGCCAACGAAGTCGGCATTGCGGGTCTGATACATTCCGGTAACGGTGAGTTTCTGCATTTCCGGAATGGTGAGCTGAGCAACAAGCTCGTCCCACTTCGGGTCGTCATACGGAACGCCCTTGAGGTCGGTGTACTTCAGGTTGCCCTGCTTTGCGTAGTCAACGCCCTCAACATAATGCTTCTGCGGAACGACGTTGTCCCAATGCTGGTTATATGCATTCGGGTCGTTCTGGAATGTCATGTCTTTGATTTCGCTGCTGACAGAGTTCATGGCCTCTGCATAGTTGGCAAA
>OMYO01000041.1 GCA_900315285.1 uncultured Eubacteriales bacterium
CTGCTCTACCCTTGTTTTGTCAAAATCGCAGTTAATTGCGGTCAGGTTAGAAGCGAGCAATTAACTGCGTTCCCCTTTTATTTTGGAGAATGCAGTTAAGTGTAGGGTAGTTAGGGGCGGCGATTAACTGCTTTCCCCTATTATTTGGAGATTTGCAGTTAAAGTGGTATTTCCAAGAAGCTGAGTTTCGTAATTTACCCACCTTTTATCTGGGGATAAGGATTGAGTGGTATTCCCAATCAAGTAGCAGCTAACAATCTACCAACCTTATTGCCCTGGATAAGAATTCAGAGGTATTCTCGCCCAGTTACCCGCCAGCAATTTACCACCCTTATTGTACTGGATAAGGGTTCGGTGGTATTTCTATCAAGTTAGCAGCTAGCAATCTACCACCTTATTCCTCTGGGATAAGGAGTAAGTGGTATTCCCACCCAGTTACCCGCCAGCAATCTACCAACCTTATTGCCCTGAGATAAGGATTCAGTGGTATTCCCGCCCAGTTGCCGCCCACAGCCTACCACCCTCCTGCTCCGCAAAACAGGTTTCAGTGGTATTTCCTCTCCCTTTTAATCTACAGTCTATCCCCTTTATCCAAATTTTCAGAAAAAGTTGGTATTTCCCCTACCACACAAAAAAATCCCCCTGCTCAGGCTATGAGCAAGAGGAAAATTCACGAAAAATATAGATCGGTGAATCGCCCACCCTCAAACAAGATGCCTTGACCCCGCAATCAGCAGCATTCCCACAAAGTAGTTCAGGCTGTTCAAGTTCAAAATCCACTTCTTGTCGTGGAAGCGGAACTTGTAGAACATGAGATACATGTCGGAAATCCAGAAGAGGAGGGAGCCGAGGCCGAGCCAGAAGCTGGGGGTGCCGGGGAAGAAGATTATGAGCAGGACGCCCATGGTGCCGTGCATGGCAATGCTAATAAGGTAGCCCGTCAGCTGAAATTCAATGCCGTGATGCGCCTCCCTTACCCCCTTGGTGAACAGGAAGTGGTAAAGCAGGTAAAGCGGGACGAGGAAGATGAAAATACACCACCAAAAATCCCGGAATTGGAAGCCACCCTGCAGTAGGAGACGGAGTTCGTAGACGAAGAACAGGACGTTGCCGATACCGAAGGCGGTGCCGCCGGCGTTGAAGAACCAGAGGAGAAGTACATCGCCCAAGGCGCAGAAGACAAGGGCAACCAGAAACAGGACGCCCATGCCGCCCACCGGAGGGTGCGTCAAGATGCCCGTAAAGCCCGCCAAAAGGAACAGCACCACCATGGAGATCTTGTTGACCGCACGCCAGCCGTGATGCCCGCTCCGCTCCACAAACAGGTAGAGAAGAACCAGCGCCCCGTAGACAATGAGAAACGCAGTTTTCATGAAAAAGACCCCCGTTTGACGCTTACAAGACAGCGTGTCATCTGTCATCAGCGTACCACGGGGGTCACATCGACGGCAAGGCCGATAAATAGAACAAATTTAGGACATCCGGTCAAGTGGGCGATGCACTTTTCTCAAGCGTCCGGCAGCTCCTGCAACATGGAGAGCATGCGGTCATAATAGGCAAACAGTTCCTTTTTCTTTGCCTCAATGCCGTTCCACCACAGATGGTCGCCCCGGATGATGGGCATGTTATACCATTTCCCAGGCTGGAACTCCATGCCAAACTCGCCGTCCTGCTGCGGCGCATTGAACGGTGCACTCTGGCCAAGGACGTTGACAAAGCCATCGTTGGGGTACCAGGCCGGATTCACATGGAATTTGGGTGGAAGATAGCAGCCCATGATGAGGCTCGTGACCCGGCATGCCGCGCTCGTGTCCCGGAAGGCCGGAAGGCGGCGCTTTCCGAGGAATTTTTTCGAGCAGTCCGCCCGGTGGGCAAAGTAGTAAATATGCGGGTTCGTATCCTGCCCGGCGTTGAGTTTTTCTGCAAAGGGCGGCGTCATCTCAAATGTCGCGGTGTCCCAGGTGTTATGGGCATACTGCAAAATTCCCTTTGCCGACTTCGGGCCGGAGATGCCGTAATGTTCCAGCCGGAGACGGCGCTCCTTTTCCAGTGGAGCTCCCAGGAGCATCTCATTGGAGAGGACACCGACGGTGGCAAGCCACAGAACAGGGCGGCTCAGCATATCAAATGTGGTGCCGTTGTTTACGCCACTGAGCGTCGTGCAGGAGTGGATAAGGTCCCCATGCCCGCCGGCAAACAGCGGAGAGAGATCCTCTGGATCCGTCCCGTCAATTTCCTCCTGGAAGCCGCGGCACATGAGCTCCGTGAAGACCTTGACCGTGGGGCCGCCAAATGAGTGCCCAATCAGGTTGATCTTCTTGTGTGCCTCTGTCTTTCCGAGGTCCTTGAGAACGCCCTCATAGGTTGCGCCATACCGGTCATGGCCATATTTTTCGCTGTGGACTTTTCCGAAGTCCACGCGTCCGCCAAACAGATAGGCGTAGAGCTCGCAAGAGCGGTCCCAGGTACTGGTGTACGGACCGAGCGCCGGGGCATGGACCTCATAGCCCTCACTCGAAAGGTGGGCAAGGATATTCTTCTTCCCCTGCCCCCAGTATCCAAGATGGTCGGCGATGGGGTCTCCTTCGCCCCATCCAATATATCCGTGCACAAAGACGGTTGGGTATTTGTTCATCTGACAACCCTCCTTTATGCCTCTTATTTTACACTAAAACTCCAATCAGAGCCACAACTCCGGCCGCCAGCCACGCGACCACACACTGTCCCAGAGCGACGCCCCACGCCCACTTCCGGCCGAGTTCACGCCGGATGGACGCAATGGCCGCCACGCACGGGGTATAGAGCAGGCAGAAGACCAGCAGGCTCGCCGCGTGCCATGGTGTGAGGGCAGCATGGACAGCTCCAATGCCGCCAAACAGCAGGCTGAGGGTAGAGACAACGCTCTCTTTGGCAAGGAATCCGGCAATGAGGGATGTGACGATACGCCAGTCACCAAACCCGAGCGGGCGGAATATGGGCGATATACCCCCGGCAATAATGGCGAGAATACTCTTGCTCGAGTCATCTACTGCGTGGAATGTCGGGCTGAAGTGCTGCAGGAACCAGATGATCATGGTGCACAGCAAGATGATGGTGAACGCCCTCTGCAGGAAGTCCTTGGCCTTGTCCCAGAGAAGACGTCCGACGTTTTTCGCCCCTGGCATGCGGTAGTTGGGGAGCTCCATGACGAAGGGGACTGCATCGCCCTTGAAGGCGGTATGGTTGGCTATGACGGCGTTCAGAACGCCGATGATAATTCCGATAAAATAGAGGATGAACATGACGAGCCAGCTCTTCCCCGGGAAGAAGGCCGCCGAGAAGAAGGCGTAGATGGGGATCTTCGCCGAGCAGCTCATGTAGGGGGTCAGCAGGATGGTCATTTTGCGGTCCCGGTCAGACGGCAGAGTCCGGGAGGACATGACGGCGGGAACCGTACAGCCGAAGCCCACAAGCATGGGCACAATGCTTCGGCCAGACAGACCGATCTTACGCAGCGGCCGGTCCATGACAAAGGCAATCCGCGCCATATAACCGCTGTCCTCCAGCAACGACAGGAAGAAGAACAGGATGACGATGATGGGCAGGAAGCTCAGCACGGTGCCAACGCCGCCGAAGATGCCGTCTACCACCAAAGACTGCAGCAATGGGTGCACATGTCCCGCCTGCATGGCGGCAGCCGTAACTTCCGACAGCTTGTCGATTCCCAGCTGGATGAGATCCTGGAGCCACTTACCAAATACATTGAATGTCAGATAAAAGATGGCGGCCATAATGACCACAAAGATGGGGATGGCCGTAAATTTTCCGGTGAGCACCTTGTCAATGCGCTGGCTGCGCTTGTGCTCTTTGCTCTCCTTCGGATGGATGACGGACTTGGAGCAGACCTTGCGGATGAACTCGAAGCGCATGTCCGCAATGGCGGCGGAGCGGTCCAGTCCGCGCTCCTGCTCCATCTGCCGGCAGATGTGCTCCACGGTCTCCTTCTCGTTCTGATCCAGCTGCAGGGCCTCCTCAATGAGATGGTCCCCCTCAATGAGCTTGTTGGCCGCAAACCGCAGCGGGATTTCCGCCCGCTCCGCGTGATCCTCAATAAGGTGCATAATGGCATGCAGAGCCCGGTGCACCGCTCCGCCATGGTCATTCTCGTCACAGAAATCCTGCCGCAATGGCTTCTCCTGGTACTTGGCGACATGGACAGCATGCTCCACCAGCTCGTCGACGCCCTCGCCGTTCAGCGCATTGACCGCAATGACCGGCACGCCGAGCTCCTCCTCGAGCTCGTTGATACGCACCGCACCGCCATTGTCAATGACCTCGTTCATGAAGTTGAGGGCCACGACCATGGGGGTGTCGAGCTCCAGAAGTTGCATGGTGAGATAGAGATTTCGCTCAATATTCGTGCAGTCCACAATGTTGATAATGCCCTTCGGCTTCTCACCGAGGATGAACTGCCTCGTGACGATTTCCTCCTGGGAGTACGGCGACATGGAGTAAATTCCAGGGAGGTCGGTGACCAGCGTATCGTCGTGTCGCCGGATTTTTCCGTCCTTCCGGTCCACCGTGACCCCGGGGAAGTTGCCCACATGCTGGTTGGCGCCGGTCAGCTGGTTAAACAGCGTTGTCTTGCCGCAGTTCTGGTTTCCGGCGAGTGCGAATGTCAGCGTCGTGCCCTCCGGCAGCGGGTTCTCCGTGGATTTGTCGTGGTACTTTCCAGGCTCACCGAGACCGGGGTGTTCCATATGCTGTCCGGGCAGGTGGACCTCCGGCTCCCACGCCTCACCTACCGGGCGGGCCTCCTCAGTCTCTTCATTACATGGGGCGATGGAGATTTTCTCCGCATCCGCCTTCCGCAATGTCAGCTCATAGCTGTGGATGCGAAGCTCCATCGGGTCGCCCATGGGGGCATATTTCACAAGTTGCACTTTTGCTCCAGGGATAACACCCATGTCGAGGAAGTGCTGGCGCAGCGCGCCCTCGCCGCCCACGGTCTGGACGATGGCCGAATCGCCTATCGATAAGTCATTTAACGTCATTGCGGAGTCCTCCGGGTCAGGAATTTCAGAAAAGTTGCTTTAAAGCAACTAACGAATAAATTTTACCCGTTTCCCTCCCCTACGTCAACGAGGAATCGGACCCCGGGGCAAAAGAAAAGTGCCCTGCTAGCCGGTACTGGCCGTGCAGAGCACCGTTTTTCTATTGATCCTGTTTAGCCCTGAAGACCGCGGGACTGCCGGTCCATATCCTCCACGACAATGTCGTAGATCTCACCGAGGGAGCGCATGTACTCCAGGATTTTCCACGGCTCATTCGTGTGGAAATGGAGCTTGATGAGTTCCTCGTCTCCCACCACCAGGAGCTCGTCGCCCTCAAAGTGGCTGCGGATATAGTCGTTGATTTCGTCCTCGTCGAGGTCCTCGCCCTCGAGGAGAAGCTGGGTGTCATATCTCGGATCTATCATTCCGATATCCTCCTAACTGTATGCAATACCCAGATTATACCGTTTTTATTCCCGCTCGTCCATGGGAATGTATTCGTGGTCCGGCTCAATGGACTTGAAGGCAGGTCGGATGATCTTGCTGGCATTGGACAATTCCTCAATGCGGTGGGCACTCCAGCCGACGATGCGGGCCATGGCAAACAACGGTGTATAGAGCTCCTTGGGAAGACCCAGCATTTCATACAGGAAACCGGAGTAGAAGTCCACATTCGTGCAGACCCCTTTGTAGATATGTCTCCGCTCTTCAATTTGCTTGACGGCGAGGCGGGCGACGGTCTGGTGCAGACGGAACTCGTCGCTGCGGCCGCTCTCCTCTGCCAGCTTCCCAGTGTACTCCTCCAGGATCTCGGAACGGGGATCCGACTTGGAGTAGACGGCATGGCCGACGCCGTAGATAAGACCGCTCTGGTCAAAGCCCTCACGGTTCAGTAGCGACGAGAGATAGGCGTTGATTTCATCCTCGTCCTCCCAGTCCCGGACTTGTTCCTTCAGGTCGTCAAACATAAGGGAGACCTTGATATTGGCACCACCGTGGCGGGGGCCTTTCAGGGAACCCAGTGCCGCCGCCATGACCGAGTAGGTGTCCGTCATGGAAGAGGAGACAACATGGGTCGTGAACGTGGAGTTGTTGCCGCCGCCGTGATCCATATGCAGGATGAGTGCGGCGTCCAGCGCCTTGGCCTCCAGTTCCGTGAAGTTTCCGTCCGGACGCAGGATATGCAGAACATTCTGCGCAAAGCTGCCGTCCTCCAGAGGAGGTACGAGATATAGGCTATCGTCTGCATAATAGTAGCGGCTTGCGGCATAGCCATAGACCGAGATAAGCGGGAAACGGCTAATGAGCTGCATGCACTGGCGGACAACGTTGGGAAGTGACACGTCATTGGCATTTTCGTCATAGGCATAGAGTGTCAGGACGCTGCGGGAAATGGTATTCATGATGTCGGTACTTGCCGCCTTCATGATGGTGTCACGGGTAAAGCTCGTAGGCAGCGAGCGGTACTCGAGGAGCTGTTCCGCAAAGCGGTCCAGCTGTTCCTGGTTCGGCAGGCTGCCGAAGAGCAGAAGGTAGGACACCTCCTCGAAGCCAAATGTGCCGCGCTTCTGGAAACCCGCAATGAGGTCCTTGACGTCGTAGCCGCGGTAGAAGAGCCGCCCGTAGTCCGGGACGACCTCTCCGTCCACAACTTTCGTGGCGCGTGGCTCGGAGATATGGGTAAGACCCGCGAGGACCCCGCGGCCATTGAGGTCACGCAGTCCCCGCTTTACGTCATATTTTTGATAGAGTTCATTCTCAATTACGTCGGCAGCGCGGGCCTTGTCGGCCAGCTCGGAGATCTCCGGGGAGATCTCACCGCTATAGGGCTTCGGCATTGGGAACACCCCTTTCCGGTATTCATATTACTCTTAGTATTATTGCATAGAATATCACAAAAATATGAATAAGTCATTGCCTCCGGACAATTTATCCGAATAACTTGGACAAGTCTGGATTATTGTCTTCCAATCAGATCATGGCCTTGGACTTCATGCCCTTCAGCAGTGTGGAGGCCATCTTACCGGTGTAGGGCTCGAAGGTCTTTCCGCCGAGGATCGTCTCCTCCACTTTGAGCTCACCGAGTTTGGTGGAGTCCATGGTGTACGGGTTGTCCGAGAGGATGACCATGTCGGCGATCTTGCCGGTCTCGAGGCTGCCGCGCTCTTTCTCGTCAAACGTGGTCTTGTAGCCGTTGTAGGTGCACATGCGGAGTGCCTCTTTCGGGGTCAGAGCCTGCTCGGGTGCGCTCGGGTTGTTGACGGCGTGATCCATCCAGTCGATGGGGTTCGGGTCAGTGCAGGGGCCGTCGGATCCGGCAGAGATCAGGATGCCGGCGTCCCAGAGCTTGCGCATGGGGTTCAGACGGGCAGCGCGCTCCGGTCCCATGATCTTCTCCAGATACTCATCCGGCTCCTGGCGCCAGCCGATAAAGGCGGTCTGCATGGGCATGTAGATGTCGTAGTCCGAGCAGATCTTAATTCCCTCCTCGGTGGGCAGACAGTCGTGGATAATACCGTGGCGGTGGTCCGTTCTCGGATAGTCGTCCAGGGCAGCCTTCAGGCAGCGGGTGGCCTGGTCAAAGGCGCGGTCGCCGATGGCGTGCATCTCGATTTGAAGGCCTGCGCGATTTGCCTCTTTGCAGAACTCTGTGACCTGCTCATCCGTGTAGTAGAGTACACCGGCATAGTCTCCCTGATCCACATACGGCTCGTTCATGGCAGCGTCCATGGAGCCGAAGCATCCGTCGAGGGCGCACTTGAAGCAGCCGCCGATGCGCGGGAAGCCTCTGCGTTTGACCTCTTTGACGTTCATGGTCTGGGAGAAGATCCTCATCTGGAAACCGCTCTCGAGGCCGCGGCCGAACCACTTCTCCATGTTGATATCCAGGTCACCGGTGAAGCCGACACCGGATACGGAGTGGACCATGCCGATTCCGTTCTGCGCCTCATAGTTGACAGCGCCGTACATGTTGGTAAAGAGCTCCGGGATGGGGATGGAGTTCGTGATGTAGTCGGAGACGGCGAAGAAGGCCTCCTGGTTCATCTCGCCGGTGTCGGGGTGGTAGCCGCGGAGGTTTTTGACCTTGCTCTCCACCTTTTTCAGGAGAGCCGAGTTGACGATACAGGCGTGGCCGTCATATTTGACGAAGAAAAACGGCCGCTCGGAGTCAACGGAGTCCAGCTGTTCGCGGCTGACAAGCGTTCCCTCTTTGACGGAATACGGAGAGGCGCCGAAGGCGATGAGCGTCTTGGACTTTGTTCTCTTGGCAAAGTCGTTGGCCCAGTCCAGGATCTGCTCATTGGACTCGGCCTCCATGACGTTGAGGCCGGCGTTAAATGTGGCAAAACTTGCAAAGTGCTGATGGGAGTCGACAAAGGCCGGGGTCAGAGCTTTGCTGCCCAGTTCCACGGTCTCAGCGCCCTTGTACTGTTCCGGGAGTGAATCGCCCACATAGACGATTTTTCCGGCGTCCTCGACGAGATAGGATTTTACAGAGTCCTCACTGTCCACGGTGAGGATCGCGCCATGATAAACTTTCATTTTGTCAGCTCTCCTTTCATGAGCTCCGCAATATAGGCTGCCGCCTCCACCGGGGGCATGCCGATGCGACTGATATTGCTTACGACTTTATAGTCCGACTCGGACATCTCCGGCCGGGCGTCCAGCGCCATATAGGCGGACATGGATTCGTTGGTGACCAGTCCCGGCCGCTCGCCCAGAAGGACGCAGGTGAGTTTTGCGTCCAGCAGCGGCCCGATGGTCCTTGCGGTGTTGACCCGGCAGTAGCGCACGAAGAACGGCGTTCCCACCTTGTACCCCTCGGCCTCGAGCTCGGCACGGAGGGCCGGGTACAGGTCCGGAATGTTGGCCCCGACGGAGGGGCTGCAGAGACCGTCACCGAAATAGATCTGCACATCCACATGGTGTTCGCAGTTCTCGGAGATCTTCTTCTTCGCATCCTCCTCGAAGAGGCGGCCCCAGTCCGGGCGGGTCAACATCTCATACTTGTTTTTGCACTTGGTGCGCACCTCGAAGACGCCGAGCTGCTCGACGACCTCCTTGGGCACCTCCATTTGCACCGCGTCGCTGGCGCGGGTCTGGGCCTCCCAGAAGTCCAGCTCGGCCTTCGTGGTGTAGCGCGGGCCGGCGTGTCCAATGCCGATGCGGGCCGGGGTCTCCCGGCGCATCTTCTCCATCTCCTTGGGGTAGAGAAAATCCATCAGACCGCCTCCTCTAAAAATCTTGTAGGATCCCCGGCGTTGGGGCCAAGGTGTCCATCCACCCAGATTCCGCGACTTTCCAGCCACTTCTCAAACTCCGGGATGGGCCGCTTATGCATCATGGTACGCAGGGCGGCAATGTCGTGGTAGCCAGTGGACTGGTACATGAGCATGATGTCGTCACCCTGGGGAAGTCCCATAAAGTAATGGCACCCTGCAGCGGTCAGCATTACAGCGAGACTCTCGCCGTCGTCCTGATCCGTGGGCATGTGGTTCGTATAGCAGACGTCACAGCCCATGGGGAGCCCGTGGAGATGCCCGTTGAAGACATCCTCCAGACCTGCCCGCAGTAGCTGGTGGGAATCATAGAGATATTCCGGGCCCATAAACCCGACGACCGTGTTGACCAGGAACGGGTCATAGTGCCTTGCGAGACCGTAGCAGCGGCACTCCATAGTGACCTGGTCCCAGTTGTTGTGTGCAGAACTGGAGAGCTCGCTGCCCTGACCGGTCTCGAAGTACATGACATTAGGGCCCTTGGCGGAGCCGTCCTGCATGAACATGGCCCGCGCCTCCTCCAGCATGGATGCGGTGACGCCAAATGCAGAGAGGGCGGCTTCCGAGCCCGCGATGGACTGGAAACACAGATCCGCCTTAGCGCCGGTCTGCAATGCCTTCATCTGCGTCGTCACATGGGAGAGCACACAGATCTGCGTCGGGACGTCATAGCGGTGCTTGATATCCTGCAACAGGTTCCATATGGTGACCGTGGAGTCGACGGTGTCGATGGCGGGATTGAGACCAAGGACTGCATCGCCCACACCGTAGGAGAGGCCCTCCAGGGTGCTGGCGGTGACGCCGCCCGGGCCGTCCACCGGGTGGTTGGGCTGCAGCCGGCTCGCCAGGACATTTGTCCCGCCAATGGTCGTGTTGCAGGTCTTCTCAATATGCATTTTGGACGAGGCGTACATGAGGTCCATGTTGCCCATGAGTTTGCAGACCCCGGCAATGACCTCGCTGGTCATGCCCCGGCCGGCCCGCAGCATGTCGTCGCCGGTCGTGGAGTCGGCAAGCAGCCACTCGCGCAGCTCCGCCATGGTCCAGTTCTTTATCTTTTCGTATTCCGCCTTGTCAATATCGTCGATGATGATTCGAGTGACCTCGTCGTCCTCGTAGGGCACGGCCGGGCACTCGAACAGGTCATGGACCGTGAGCTCGCTCAGGACCCGCTTGGCGCGCATGCGCTCCGTTGCGGTCTCCGCCGCAATGCCCGCCAGCTCATCGCCGCTCTTCTTGTCGTTGGCCTTGGCCATGACCTCGCGGATGGAGCCAAATTCCTGCAGGTTCATTCCGAGTCTCCTTTCTTTTGAAACAACAGTGTCTTCACGACGACCGGCACGCAGATGCCGCCGCCCACCGGGGCGCCGATGTCAATGTAGTCCCCGGTCTTGCAGTGGATTCCGTCCAGGCAGAGCACCGGGACCTCTCGCCCGACCCGCCGCCGAATAGACTGCCCGAGGGCCTTGGCAAAGTCATGTTCCACAACCACGGGGAACACCGCTCCCTGCCTCCCCTTCTCGGCTATGACCGGGGCTAGCAGGTCCGCAATGCCCTCCACCTCCCGGAACCCCGGGGAGACCGGGCCCTTCAAGAAGAAGGCGCCGTTCAAGCTGTCAGTGTCCTTGTACCGCTCCATGGCGTTGGCGATTTGCCCCTGGAGTGCAGGCAGGTCCTCTTCTCCCTCATACTTCAATGGGAGCACAGGAATATTCTTCAAGGGGAATGTGATTCCCTCACAGGCAATGGTGCTTCCAGAGACGTCCATGCTGCACGTACCGGCGCCGATGACCGTGGCCCTCATGGTCTCTCGGGCCGGCACAACTGGGCAGGCCTGAAAAGCCGGATGCTCCAGGATGGAGCGGGCAAGCAATGGGCCAATGTCTCCGTAGGTGAATGGATCCATATCCGGATGGGCCATGCAGTCTGAAACACCGCCGGAGAACATGAGACACTCCGGATGACTGTCCGATGACATACCGTGGTTGGTCAGGAAAGACTTTCCAAGTGGCGTCATCTCTTTAAGGCCAGCGGTCTGCGCCAGGATGTCCGCCATGGTGTCAGTGAGTTGTCTTGCCGTCTCTATAGAGAGCGGCTCCCCCACTTTTATTGGGAGGCCAAGTTTCTCAATGAGGTCCTCTATTTGCGGTGTCATTTTCTGAACAACGCCGTCTTTTCCGACCCGGACCAGCCTGCCGCCGATGTTGGTGCAGGCGCTGTCCTTCTCCTCACCGTCTTCAAAGAGACAGAGATTGGAAGTTCCACCGCCTATGTCCAGGTTCAGGACGCTGCGCCCGAGGCGGACGCTTGCGTCATCGGCTCCAGCGCCCTTTCCAGCGAGTGTGCTCTCCAGGTCCGGCCCTGCAGCGGCCACGACAAAGTCCCCCGCCACCGCGGACAGGGCCTCTATCACCTTATGGGCATTTCGTTTCTTTGCCGATTCTCCGGTTATGATGACCGCACCGGTGCCGATGTCCTCCGGGGAAATGCCGGCGCTCTCATACTGGGACTTCAGGAAGGCCACGGCTGCATCTCCATCAATGGCGTCCTGTTCGTCCAGAGCAGTGAAGGCAACCGGGCTGCGGTAGCGCACCTCCCGCTCCGTGACCTTGACCCGTGGCGCCAGTCCATACCCGGCCGTTTTCTCCAGGGTCAGCCGGCTCAGCACGAGCTGGGTCGTGGTCGTGCCGATATCAAAGCCGGCACTCCAGATATGTTCTTCCATGGGGAGCTCCTCTCAAAAAAAGAACAGGGACGCCTCCGCCAACGCGAAGACGTCCTTGTCTATCTGAGAATATTATATACCCGAACCATTCCGGACGGTTGTAAATTTTACGTTGTGAGCAGACCCAGGTGGTCAAAGGCCTTGTAGATGCCGTCATTCGTGACGGTGTCTGTCACATAGTCGGCATGTTCCTTCAGGGCAGGGACCCCGTTGCCCATAGCGACGCCGGTGCCAGCGAAGTCGATCATCTCGAAGTCGTTGGGTCCGTCCCCAATGCCGATGGAGTCCTCCCTTTTTATACCGGTATATTCGAGATACTTCTCCATGCCGATAGCCTTGGTAATGCCGCGGCAGGTTATCTCGCCGTCGCAGAACCGGGTGACCTTATAGCTGGAATCCTGTATGGTGAAGCGGTGTCCGAGGATGGCGTCCATTTCCTCTGCTGTAACTTTGCAGCGGTAATAAAGGGCTTTCTCCACTCCAGGCTGCTCCTCCGGATTCTCCAGCACAACAAGTTTTCCTAGGATATCTTTGGCGTCGTCCTCGGTGCGGCCAATTTCCAGAAATGCGTCGTGCATTTCCGATGCGGACCAGGACTCCGTATAAATGGCGTCCTCTGCCTGCAGGAAATAGGGCATTCCCATTTTTCGGAAATAGTCCACCATGTTACGGAGTTCCTCCCACTCCATGACCTTCTCATAGATGACCTTGTCGCCAAACGTGACGCAGGAGCCAGCCGCCGAGACACAGCCCTGGAAAAAAGACGGGTCGAGCCACGGGAATATCTGCACCTTTGCCCGTCCTGTGCAGAGCACCATATGGTGTCCGTTTTTCGCGGCAATGCGCAGCGCCTTTTTTGTGGATTCCGAGACCACGCCGCTGCGGTCACAGAGCGTGCCGTCGATATCCAGGAATACGGCTTTCTTATTCATGGTCGTCCCTCCGGCGGACAATGTGGTCTCCAATATATTTCATGATGGCGTCGTAGTTTTCCGGGACATGGGGATAGTTGCAGCCGGAGCAGTCCTTGATGAACCCATCCTCCTTTGGAATAAAGTTTGGGTGTCCCGGGCAGTCGTCATCCAAAAGGTAGAACGGGCAGTAGCAGAAAAGGCAGTTGAAGTCTGTAAGGCCCTTATGGCAGGGAAAATATTCACAGTCCCGATTTTCAAAGAAACGGTAGGAGTTCTTCATGAGGGCTTCTCCTCCTTATGGAGATTGTAGTACCAGCGAAATACTGCGGTGCCGATGATGATGATGTAGCCGATGATGCTGTAGACATCCGGTCGATCGCCAAAGAAGATACCACCAAGGGCAGCGGCGAACAGCACCTGCGTGTAGTCGAAGACCGAGATCTCCTTGGCCGGAGCGTGGGTATAGGCCGCCGTGATGGAGAACTGGCCGAGGGCCGCTGAGACGCCGGACAGGATGAGATAGAGGAGCTGCAGCCAGGTCATGGGGTGGTAATCAAAAATGAGGAATGGCACGGCGCAGAGACAGGAGAACGTGGAGAAGACAAAGACGATGACGGGTCCCCTCTCCCCCATGATGCCGAGTTTGCGGACACAGGTATAGGCAAAGCCCGCACAGAAGCCGCTGATGAGACCGACAACAGCCGGCAGACTTGCAACGCCCGCAGACGGCTTTACGACAAATACGGCACCGATAAAGGCGATAAGCACGCTGATCCACTCCACCCGGTTCGGCCGCTCCTTCAGCAGAAAGTAGCTCATGATGATGGCGAAAAACGGTGACATCTTATTGAGGATATTGGAGTCCGCCAGTCCCAGCCGGTCAATGGCCCAGAAGTTGGCCACAATGCCGAGGAAGCCCATAAATGAGCGCAGAAAGAGCCAGCCCCAGCTTCCCTTCTGCACATGAAACTTCTCCTTGGAACGAAACAGCGAGACCGACGCTATGACTGCCGCCACCGCATTGCGGAAGAACACCTTCTGCATGGTGGGCAGGTCGCCGGACAGCTTGACAAAGAATGTCATGAGCGAGAAGCCCAACGCCGCCAGCAGGATAAAGATAATACCGATCAGATGCTGATTGCGGACCTTTTTCATGAAACTCCTCCATACCGTACAATTATTTCAGGATAGGCCAATATTATAGTCGGATTCTATGGTAATATCAATTTAACGATTTTCAAAAAGGAGTAGCGCAATGTCCGAAAAGCAAGTTTCCACTAAGCCCTTTGTCCCTGCGGACAAGGCCATGCCGGAGTTCACGCCGACGGCCATCATACTGGGTATCATCCTGGCCGTGGTCTTCGGTGCAGCCAACGCATACCTGGGGCTTCGGGTCGGCATGACAATATCCGCCTCCATCCCGGCGGCGGTCATCTCCATGGGCGTCATCCGCGTCATCATGCGGAAGGACTCCATTCTCGAGAACAACATGGTCCAGACAATCGGTTCCGCCGGCGAGTCCCTGGCCTGCGGCGCCATCTTCACGCTGCCCGCCATCTTCCTCTGGGCACAGGAGGGCAAAGTCGCCCGGCCCAGTGCCCTGCTCATCGGCCTCATCTGTCTGGTGGGCGGACTGCTCGGCGTGCTGTTCATGGTTCCGCTCCGCCAGGCGCTCATCGTCGAGGAGAACGGGAAGCTCCCGTTCCCGGAGGGCCAGGCCTGCGCCGAGGTCCTTCTGGCTGGCGAAGAGGGCGGCTCCAAGGCCGGCATCGTCTTCAGCGGTCTCGGAATTGCCGCCGTCTACAAGTTCCTGACAGACGGACTGAAGATCTGGCCCAGCGAAGTGGGACATGACATCAAGTTCTTCAAGGGCTCGTCCCTTGGCCTCCAGCCGTTGCCCGCCCTGGCCGGCGTCGGCTATATCTGCGGCACAAAGATCTCCAGTTACATGTTCGCCGGCGGCGTCATGAGCTGGTTCGTGCTCATGCCCATCATCTCGCTGTTCGGCGCCCACGGCGTCGTCTTCCCGGGCACCGCCCCCATCAGCGGGCTGGCTCCCCAGGAACTCTGGGGCACTTATGTGCGGTACATTGGCGCCGGCGCCGTTGCGGGCGGCGGTATCATCTCTCTCATCAAGAGTGCTCCGCTCATCGGCAAAACGTTCAAGCAGACCATGCAGGGCTTCGGCCGCTCCGGCAAGGCACAGCAGGTCAATGTGCTGCGCACGGACAAGAACCTCTCCATGAAGTTCATCATTCCCGCCATCATTGCCATTGTCCTGGTCATCTGGCTCGTTCCCGTCTTCCCGGTGAACTTCCTGGGCGCTGTCTGCATTGTCATCTTCGGTTTCTTCTTTGCAGCGGTCTCATCACGCATGGTCGGCATCATCGGCTCATCCAACAACCCGGTGTCCGGTATGGCCATTGCCACTCTCATTATTACGACCCTGCTCCTGAAGGCTACTGGCACAGTTGGCGCAGCAGGTATGGTCGGTGCCATTGCTATTACGGGTATCATCTGCTCCATCGCCGCCATTGCGGGGGACACCTCCCAGGACCTCAAAACGGGATTCATCGTAGGCGCCACGCCCAAGAAGCAGCAGATCGGCGAAATGATCGGCGTTGTCGCCGCCTCCTCCGTCATCGGCTACATCATGCTGCTCCTGAACAACGCCTGGGGCTTCGGCTCTGACGAAATTCCCGCCCCGCAGGCCATGATGATGAAACTCATCGTCGAGGGCATCATGACCGGCAAACTGCCCTGGGCTCTCATCCTGACCGGCATAGCCATTGCCATCGTCGTGGAGATCCTCGGCATCCCGGTCATGCCCTTCGCCGTCGGCATGTACCTGCCGCTCTCGCTCAGCGCTGGCATCATGTGCGGCGGCATCGTCCGCTGGATCGTGGACCGCAGCCTCAGGAAGAAAGACGAGAAGGCCCAGAAAAACGCCAAGGAGCGCGGCACGCTGTACACCTCCGGCCTCATAGCCGGCGAGGGAATCATGGGAATTATTTTGGCTGCCGTGGCCGCCGGGGGCAAGGATCTGGATGTATCCTCCCACTTCAGCCTCGGGCAGATCGGCTCCCTTGTTCTCTGGGTCGCCATGCTGGGCGGCCTCGCCTGGGTCTGCCTCGGCAAGCACTTCCAGAAAAAAGACGCAGAGATAACTTACGACAGTCAGGAGAAATAATATGGCGCGCAAGCCGAAAAATTTCATGGACTATGTGCCGCGGCGCAACAAGAATTTTGCGTGGGACGAGGACAAAAACGGCATTGTCACTGTCCACATCAAATGGCGCGGCCCGTATCACAAGATTGCCACGGTGCTCTTTCACAAGCCCTCCGAGAGCCACATAGAGTTGGACGACGTGGGGAGCTTCATCTGGCGGGCGATTGACGGACAGAAAACCGTCTACGACCTCTCTCAAATGCTGGAGGCGCAGTACCCAGACATGGAACAGCCCGTGAATCGCCTCGTGGAATTTCTAAAAATCCTGCACAACAACGAATTTATCGTTTATAATGTTCCCGAAAAATAAAAAAGGAGTGTTCCTATGGTTTTAGCAACCAACACGATCCTGCTCATCTATGTGGCGGCAGCGGTCATCCCGGCCATCCTGCTCCTCATCTATGTATACCGGCAGGACAAAGCCGACCGGGAACCCATCGGCCTCATCTGCAAGCTCGTGGGCCTCGGCATTGTGGCAGCCCTCTGCTCCATCGTCCTCGAAATGATCGGCGAGAGCATCCTCAACCACTATGTCAACGCCGGCTATATCATGAACAAGTCCAACTCGTACTACTTCATTCTGGCCTTCGCCATTGTGGCGGTCATTGAAGAGGGTACGAAGGCATTCTTCACTTACGTCGGCAGCTGGAAAGACAAGGCTTTTGACTACCACTTTGACGGCATCATCTACGCGGTGTCCACCTCCCTCGGTTTCGCCGCCTTTGAGAATGTCAAATATGTCTTCTCCTACGGCCTTCAGGTCGCCCTCCCCCGCGCATTCCTCGCCATCCCGGGCCACATGACTTTTGCGGTCCTGTTCGGTCTGTTCTATGGCCGCGCCAAGTACTATGAGAACATGGGCGGCGACATGGGCAAACGTGGCAAACACCGCAGTATTGCCATCGGCTACATTTTGGCTGTCCTCATGCACGGAACCTATGACTCTTGTGCCATGATCGGTTCCTCCACCTCCACGGCGGTCTACATTGCGGTCATCATCGTCATGTACCTTATCTGCTTTGGTCTGGTGCGAAAAGAGGCAAAGAGCGACTACAGCTTGAGCGCTTTTTCGAGCATGAAATAAGAGAATAATGGCTTTCATAAGGGGCTGCGCTGCGGGTTTGTGGCGCGGCTTCTTTTTTGTTATTTACAAGGGCCTCGGAGGGGCAGAGGCCATCATACAATATTTATTGATAAGGAAATCCTGTATGAGAGGAATTGTGCTCAATGAAAATTCTTATACATTAATTTGAAAAGCAGAAGATAATGTATTAGAAAAATCGTCTTCCAATTGAGAATTCTCATACATAATTTAGAAAACAGAGGATTCTGTATGAGAAAATGCGAAAGTACAACTTAGTTGTCTCAAACATGTTCGCCAAAACAAGATTGGTTTGTATGAGTGCCCTCATACATTTTTTCGGGAACAGGAGCTTCTGTATGAGGTTTTTAAAAAAGATGAAAGTTTTTCTCATGGTAAATTGCAAGTTCAACTTGAACACTGATACGAATTAAGTTTCATCTTTGGGTCGGATTGATATATTTGGTTTAAAAATTCCTCGAATAGTTCCT
>OMYO01000001.1 GCA_900315285.1 uncultured Eubacteriales bacterium
GGAACTATTCGAGGAATTTTTAAACCAAATATATCAATCCGACCCAAAGATGAAACTTAATTCGTATCAGTGTTCAAGTTGAACTTGCAATTTACCTTTGTTTTTGTGATAAGATACGTATTAGAAAAGAATTGGGAAAGAAGGCGGAAGCGGAAATGGAAAACTACATCGCCAATGCCGTTCATCATCTGCACACTATAGACAAACACCGGGCGCTGGTCTTCGTGAACTGTGTCCGCGCGGGCATCCCGCTCCAGGGGCTGGTTCACGACCTCTCCAAGTACTCCCCCACCGAATTTCTCGTCGGGGTCAAATATTTTCAGGGAGATCACAGCCCCAACGTGGAAGAGCGGAAGGAAAAGGGCTACTCCGCCGCCTGGATGCATCACAAAGGCCGCAACAAGCACCACTTTGAGTACTGGTTTGACAACAGCACGACCGCGTTCAACATTGTCCCGGTGGAAATGCCCACCAAATATGTCATTGAGATGTTCTGTGACCGGGTCGCCGCCAGCAAAGTCTACCACAAGGACAGCTACCAGGACGACAGTGCCCTGAAATATTTCCAAATGCACGACTACAGCGCTATCATGCACCCGAACACACAGAAACTGCTCCGGGAACTGTTGCAAATGCTGGCTGACGAAGGTGAAGCGAAAACATTCGCTTACATCCGAAAAATGAAGAAGTAAGGATAAGGTCACCTCTGCCTCCGGGCAGGGTGGCCTCTTGTGTTTCTGCTTTTAACTTGTTCTTTGCAGGGACAGCCTGTAAAATAATAAGTATAAGTAAATGTGTTATCGGAGGTTCAACCGTGGCAAACGAAAAAAATGGCCTTGACCCTGCCCTTTCTGAGGCAGAGAAGACCGAACAGACCGCAGCCGAGCTGGAGGCAGAGGCTGAGCAGAGTGCCCAGGCCGCCGAGGCGGAGCTGGAAGAGGATGCCCTGAACAAAGGGGATGGCGCTGACCAAAAAGAAGAATCCAAAGAAGAGGAACCTGACCTCTTTGAGCAGGCTGAGCTCACGGAACTCGCCACCCGTGACGCCTCTCCGGAAGACGCAGAAAAGGTAGAAAAATCCTTGAAAGAGGAGCAGGAGCCTGTCCAGACGGGAGACACCCCGGAGAACAGCAAGTCCTACGAAAAAATGCTGAAAAAGCAGGAAAAGGACTCCATCCGGGCTGCCAAGAAGACGGCCCATGACGAGGAAAAAGCCAAAGCGGAAAAGAAAGAGGAGAAGACAGAGACCGGAAACAGCACTGAGGCCAAAGCCCCCGCTGCCAATGCTGCCGTTGCTCCCAAAGCTGCTCCCCGCGGCATGTATGCACGGGTTCTCACCACAGGGCAATACATTGGCGCATTTGTCATCATGCTCATTCCCGGCATCAATATCCTCGCCGCCATCATCTGGGCGCTGGGCGGTGCAAAAAACCCCAACAAGGTGAACTTCACCCGGGGCTTCATTGTATATTTTCTCATTGAAGTTGTGTTAATTGCCCTCATCGGCGGATCTATGTACATATACGCCAACCAGAATCAGACGAAGTATCTGAAGAAGATGGACAATTACACCAACGGCCTTCTGAGCTACTTCAATGTCCGCTCGTTCAAAGATCTGGACCGGGTCCGCAACGTGAGTGACTATCTCGTTCCCAAGGACTCCCACGGCAACCCGCAGGTCGTAAAGGTCCGTGCCACCCGTGTCGTGGAGAACCCGAAGGAAATCCAGTCCTATGAGGACTTCAAGCGTATGTATTCCGGCTACAAACCGGGCAGTATTACCCGTGCCAAGCTCGGAAAGAAGACCCAGAGTCAGGACGGCTACTACACCGGTGAAAAGTTCCGCGGAACCGCTCACAACATGGTACAGTTCATGCAGAAATATCATATCGACTCCACATCGCCCGGACTTGTCTACATTATCATTGACAACAACGGCACGGAGAACTGTGTCATTGCCTTTGACCCAACCGGCCAAATCCAGCAGGTTCCCACCGTCCAAATGAACAATAAGACCATCTACGTAGGAGGTGTCCACTAATGCCCTATTGTACAGTATGCGGTACAGAACTGGACGAAAATGGCATCTGCCCCCGCTGTGCGGCAGAAGCCGACGAGGCAGAGCGGAACCCCACCGTCAGCAAAGTCGTCGACACCTTCCAGAATGTCAACGACGTCACGGACAATATTGAGGAAGAGGATATTGAGGAGAACAAGATCTTCGCGGTCCTCGGCTACTTCGGAATCTTTGTGCTCATCCCCATCGTCTGCGCACCCGGTTCCAAGTTCTGCCGGTTCCACGCCTCCGAGAGCATAGACCTCATCCTCTTTGATATCATTTTCGCCACAATAGCCACCATCGTAACCATACTGTGTTTCCATGTGGGTAAAGCACTGGGTTACGTCATCCTTGCCCTGTTCATCATTATCGGTGTCTTCAGTCTGCTCTTCTGGTTCATTGGAATTGCCAATGCGGCCCGCGGCCAGGCAAAGGAGATCCCCATTATTGGGCGGCACAGACTATTGAAATAATAAAGTTTGCTAAAAGTAAGGACTGTATCAAAATGAGAGTTTTGATACAGTCCTGTTTTTTATTTGCTGGGGCGATTCAGTGGTGGGATTTCGCCAGGGGCGCTTGCCCCGGCGGGAAGGGACAAATTCGGACTGGAATGTGCCAGAGGGAACAGTTTGACTGAATGGCGGTGTGCCCCTTATGACTACATTTTTACTTATTGAAAATGTAGTCAAAAAAGGGTTGCTGCATTCTCCAAAAATCGCCAATGCAACAAAAGAATTTGGGCGATTCAGCCCTTTATCTTTGCTGCAATCCCCATTTTTTCCAAATGCAGCAATAGACACGATTGAAATTGAACACCATGTAGCGTTATTTCTTTGCTGCAATAAGAAAAATTGGAAATGCAGCGAAGAGAAAAGAATAATATTGCTGCATCGCCCAAAAACCCAAGATGCAGCAAAGGAAAAGGGCCAGGACAACGAAAGCTTTCGTCCTGGCCCCTAATCATATTCATACACAATTTTTCTATTTCCAAATGTGTCCTACCAACCCCAAAATCACTCATACTCAATTGAAAATAAAAGGTTTTTGTCTTATTCAAATGTGCGTGTTTGATAAAGATTGGAGCCATTTCCTCATACACATTTCGCATATATCTATTTGTGTCCTATGTCGACCCGTAAATCGCCCCAAAATCATTGACCACATTTGAAAATATTGCAATTGTGTCCTACAAAAATTTTCCATCTCATACACATTTCAAAATAGAGAAATTTAGTCCTACAAAATCCCCCCCAAACCGCGCGAGCTTATTCATGCAAATAACTCAAGAACCTCTCCACCGCAAGTGGGGTATCCTCTCCCCCTTTCCATGCCACACCAATATCCCGGTACGCCGGCTCCTCCAAGCCACGGATGGCGACATGGTAGTCAATCCTCTGCAGGATAAGGCTCGGCAGGATACTGAGGCCGAGCCCGCTCTCCACCATGGAAAGAACCGCGTAGTCATCCCATGTTGTGAACACCACATTCGGCTTCAGCCCCTCCCGTTCAAAGACATTGGATACCTCAGCCCGCGCCCCTTTCTCCAGCAGCATAAAAGGTTCATCACACAGAGCGGAAGCTGGAACGCGCTGCTTCTCGGCAAGCGAATGTCCCTCCGGCAAAATGGCCATGAGCTCATCCTGCAGGATTTTACGCGTGGAAAACTGTGGATCTGTGGGAAGCCGGAGAAATCCGAGATCGACCCGACCGGTGCGGATCCAGTCCTCTATTTCAGTGTAGTCGCCAAGCAGCAGCTCATACTCCATTCCCGGGTAGTCCCGGCGAAACGCCCGGAGAATATCCGGCAAATAGTGGGTCGCTATACTGCTGAACGTGCCAATTCGGATTTTTCCGGTGCGGAGGCCATGGAGATCGTCCACCTCCGTCATGAGACGCGCATATTCCTGACAGACCGCCCGAACCCGGGGAATGAGACGTTCCCCATCCGATGTGAGCCGCACACCCCGTTTATCCCGTTCCAGCAGGTTCACGCCCCATTCCCGTTCCAGGTCTCCAATCATCCGGCTGACGCCGGACTGGGAATAGGACAGCTTTTCCCCCGCCGCTGTGATGCTCCCGGTATCCACCGCGGCAAGCAGTGCCTCCAGTTTCTGCAGATTGATATCCATGCAATTTCCTCATTTTATCCATGCTAAATATTCGTTTTTCAAATCTTAATGAAAAGAATACCATAGTTGCAGGAACTTGGAAAGGGAGCTTGTCGCTATGGGGGATCGCATCAAATATCTGGCTGCACTGATACTATTCGGCACCAACGGGGTCATTGCAAGCCAGATTCACCTAGCCAGTGCCCAGATTGTTCTGCTCCGCACAGGAATTGGCAGTGCCCTCCTCCTGCTGATTTTTCTTCTGAAAGGCGGCCGCTTTCACATTCGAAGCCATGGCCGCTCTTATTTCTGGCTCACCATATCCGGCATAGCCATGGGCGGGAGCTGGATGCTCCTCTACGAAGCATATCACTACGTCGGTGTCAGCATTGCTTCCCTCTGCATGTACAGCTCATTGGCCCTCGTCATGCTGTCCTCCGTGTTCCTGTTCCACGAGGCAGTAACACCGCAGAAAATCATCTGTTTTCTCGTGTCCGCCGGGGGAACACTGCTAGTCAATCTCTCGGCATTTTCCGAAAAGCTCTCCCCGCATGGCATCTTCCTCGGGATGATGGCCTGCCTCTCCTATGCCGTCATGATCATCACGAGCAAATTCTCTTCCGCCGTCCCGGATCTAGAGCGCTCCTCCTGGCAGCTGATCGTCTCCTTTCTTCTCACAGTAATCTATACCGCCTGTCGCGGCGAACTCATATTCTCCATTCCCATGGGCGATTTACTCTGGGTTCTCCTCCTAGGTCTCCTCAATACAGGAGTCGGCTGTTATCTCTACTTTTCTTCCATAGGGAAACTGCCCGCACAGACGATCGCCATCTGTGACAACATTGAGCTCCTCTCTGCAGTACTCTCAGCGGTCATTTTCCTTGGAGAGCATCTAACAGCGCCTCAGTCTTTTGGTGCCGTTATGATATTGGCAGGGGCAGTGTGTTCGGGAATTCGTTTCAGAAAGAAAACATACTGAATCGCCCAGCAAAAAAGAAAAGGCTGTACCGCATTGGTGAAAACACCATATTGGTACAGCCTTCCTTTGTTACTGCAGTATCTATTATCCGCTTACTTCGTCATTTTGTCCACCAGTTCTTTGGCCACATCTTTGACCTCGACCGGTTTGAGGTTCTTGGAGAAAATCCCGAAGAATTTGAGCATGGGAACCATCTTGCTCATGCTGTCGCTTCTGCCGTTGCCGTAGACGAGGGTCGGCTCCACGTAGTCGAGACGAGCTGGGCTGGTCTTCAGGAGATCGAGGACTTTCTTCTTCATGGAGGTGAAGTCCTTCGGTCCGAGGACGCCGCCAATATAGCCCATGGACTTGGTGTTGTACTGCTCAGCAATGGCCATCATGGTCTTTGCCGGCTCCATGTTCATCTTTTCCGCATAGTCCTTATCCTTATTCAGGCCGCCTACGAAGTCGGCAACATAGTCGATAGTCTCCGGGAGAACTGCCATTACGGCATCCTTGTCGGTCGTGTCGACAGCAATGTTGACAATGCGGTCATCCTTCAACTCATTCTTGCCGGAGCGGGAGAGGACATAGAATTTCATATCCGGGTCCTTAGCAAGCCAGTACTCCGTGACTGCGCGCCCAATGTATCCGTTTCCGCCCAATAATACTGCGTTCATGAAAAATTCCTCCAAAAATAATGAAAGGTTACCAGTCATTTTCTCCGCTGCGGTCCGGCAGGGTCTTCATAATATCCTCTGCCTTCTGCAGCGCTTCAATGAGCTGTTGGAAGGGCTCTTCTGCGTCAAAATAGTAATAGTTCCGGGTTCCCTCTTTGCGCACCTTCATGATGCCGGCATCCTTGAGGATCTGGAGATGGTGGGACACCGCCGGGCGGGAGAGATTCGTAAGATTCGTGATCTCACCGACCCGCATGCCGTTGCAGTTCGGAGCCCGCAGGATGCAGAGTATGAGATGCAGTCGCACCTCATTTCCCAGCGCTGTGAGGGTTTTCTGGCTGGCAGTCAGTTCGTCGGCCAGGTTGTCTATTTCTTTTCTTGACGCCATTTGAATCACTCATCCGTTTAAGTATTTGAACGCATTATAGCACGGAAATTTTTCTGTGGAGCATCCGTAAAGAATGTAAAGATAGATGAACCATTGTGGAGAAGTTCAGACGTTGATCTGAGAAAGGACCTCCCCTACTTTGTCATGGATGACGAGATCCGCCTTATTGTCCGCCGGAGTCGGGTCACGGTTGATGAGCACAAAATGGCTGCCGTGGAAATACTCAATAAAGCCCGCCGCCGGGTAGACCACCAGTGAGGTGCCGGCAACAATGAGGGTATCGGCGTTGGCGATGGAGTTGACTGCCCCCATAATGGTGTCGTTATCCAGACCCTCCTCATAGAGTACGACGTCTGGTTTGATAGTGCCGCCACACTCGTCACAGTAGGGAATGCCGGAAGCGGACTTGACATAGTCCGCGGAGAAAAACTTATGACAGCGCATGCAATAGTTGCGCAGCGTACTGCCATGGAGTTCATAGACCGTCTTACTTCCTGCCTTCTGATGGAGCCCATCAATATTCTGGGTGACCACGGCGCTGAGTTTTCCCGCCTTTTCCAGTTCTGCCAATTTCTTGTGGGCAGCATTGGGCTCCGCATCTTCAATGAGCATGCGATCTTTATAAAAGCGGTAGAACTCCTCCGGATTCCGGTCGAAAAATGTCCGGCTTATGATCTGTTCCGGAGGATACTTGTACTTCATGTTGTAGAGACCGTCTTTGGAGCGGAAGTCTGGGATTCCACTCTCCGTGGAGACGCCGGCACCGCCGAAAAACACGATATTGGAGCTCTCGTCGACAATTTCCTGCAGCTTCTGGATTTCTTCTTTCATGAACGTTTCCCCCTTTTACCGGATAGCATTTGGAGCATGGTGAGCTGTTTGGCAAAGATGTCCCGCTGTGCCGCCGGAATGACCTCCTTGTCATGGGAGCGGAGCATGAGCTCCGACAGGAACAGGGAGACACCGGAAAACGAGACAGATGGATCCACCGTACAGTCCACAATCCAAGTGTCGTCACCATATAAAATGACGGGGCGGAGATACGGCCCGATGCCCCTCGCCTTCCGCGACAGGAGTTGTTCCTGCTGCAGGCAGCGCTGCACCGGGTCCGTGATATAGGTCTCCGACCCGTCATTCTGTTTCAATTTCCATTGCCCGGTTGCCGAACTGCCGTAGAGCATTCCGGACAGATCCAACAGGTCAATGAGGTAGACACCGGAGCGGTGGAGCACGACCAGATTGGCCCGCTCCCCGTCCTCCCCGCGCCGGGAGTCCAGCTGGATGTCGGTGAACACCCGCGCGTCCGGCACCGTCTGTGCGATTCCGCTCTTGACCTCTTCCGCTAATGTCACAGAAAACCGCCCTCTCTTTATGAGAACATGTTTAGAATTGTCGTGATGTCACTGGTCTTCGGAGCAATGATCTGGAGGACCAGGATATAGCCGTCCACCTCCGTGGCGAGGATCTCAGAATAGGCGTTTTTCCCGCCGTTCTTGCCACGGAACAGGAAGCCCTCAAAATTTCTGCCTCCGATCTGCAGGTGGATATTGTCCTTCGAAGTGGTTATGCTGCTCTTCAGTGCAGCGAGCAGTTCACCGGAGCTGCCGTACTGGCCGCCGTTCTTGGAGAAGTACTCCATTTTCACGGACATGGTGCCATCCGGATTGGAAGCATCCAGATCCATGACCGCCGTGCTGGAGCTCTGCCCGGTCTGTGTGCCGCCTGTCACCTTCCAGTTGGAGGGAGCGGTGAATGTGATTCCAGAGAATGCACTGCGGTAAGTGGTGCCACTCACTGTGCCGTACTGAAAACTGCCGCCGGGACCTGCTGCGGTCTCCGTGCCAGCTGTGCCAGCACCATTGACCTGATAGGCACCGGCCGTGCCGCCAGCTGCGCCATAAGAGCCGCTATAGGGTGACTGCTGTTCCGAATAGGAGAGTTCCGGTAAACTGTCCACCCCTTGCTTTGCCCCTCTCATGTAGCGGGCAAGTGCTACCCCGCCGATAGCGAGAATGAGAACCAGAAGCACCGCAAGGACAATGATCATAGTGGGGAACGCCC
This sequence comes from uncultured Eubacteriales bacterium, assembly GCA_900315285.1. Classification (GTDB taxonomy): domain Bacteria; phylum Bacillota; class Clostridia; order Oscillospirales; family Acutalibacteraceae; genus RUG420. The sequence goes on from OMYO01000001.1 coordinate 8,255, forward strand.
ACTTATCCGAGTGTGCCTTCGGTTTTTTCTGCGGTTTTCCATCCAGCTGCTGTTTCAGACTTTTCCTGCTCATGGATTTCTCCTCGATATATCAAAATTCCCAAATATTCTAACATACGAACTTTTCATTTACAATTAAGGGAAACGAAAGAGGGCGCGCCGGAGACCGTTTCCAGTCCGGGCGCGCCCTGTAGTATGGAAGTGAAAAACTTCCCAATATTTATGCCATCAGTTTTTCCAGTGCGGCAAGTTTCACACTGAGGACAAGAATATCTGTTGCCTGCTGCAGATCCTCTTCTGTGGGGAATGTCGGGGCGATTCGGATATTGGTGTCGTCCGGATCATCCTTGTGTGGGAACGTGGCGCCCACCGGAGTCAGCGTAACACCGGCCTCTGCACAGAGCTCATAAACACGGCTGGCTGTGCCTTTCATGCAGTCCAGGCTGATGAAGTATCCGCCGTCCGGATTTGTCCAGCTCGCAATGCCAGTGCCTGCAAGCTTCTTCTCAAATGTCTCCGTGACAATGTTGAAACGGGGCGTTGTGAAGCTTGCATGCTCCTCCATGTGGGCCATAAGGCCATCCTTATCCTTAAAATAGAGGACATGGCGCATCTGATTGAGTTTGTCAGCGCCGATGGACTGCTTGCTGAGGCGCTTGATGATCCAGGAGTAGTTGGGCTCGTTGGCGGCTAAAAAGGCAATGCCGGCGCCGGGGATAGAGATTTTCGAAGTGGAGCCAAACATGACGACGCGCTCGGGATGGCCTGCCTTCTCGCACTCCGTGAGCATGTCGAGAACGCGCTCCTTCCGGCCAGTGAGGTCATGAACCGCATAGGCATTGTCCCAGATAATGCGGAAGTCCGGTGCAGTCTCCATGGAGGCAAGACGCTTCACGGTCTCGTCGGAATAGGTGTTGCCAGTGGGGTTAGAATACTGGGGCACACAGAACATACCCTTTACGGAGGGGTCTTTTACGAGTTCCTCCACAACATCCATGTCCGGGCCCTCCGGCGTCATGGGGACATTGATCATTTCAAGTCCAAGGTATTCGGTGATGCCAAAGTGACGGTCATAGCCCGGTGTAACTGCCAGGAACTTGCAGTCTCCCTGAAGGACCCACGGCTCTGTCTCCTCCGATGCGCCCTTGGCATAGCACTGCATGAGATAATCAAACATCATGGTGAGGCTGGAGTTGTTTCCGACAATGATCTTATCGGCGGGAACGCCATAAACGTCTGCGAGGAGACGGCGGCACTCAGAAAGACCGGTGAGACATCCGTAGTTGAGGAGGTCGAAGCCCTCCTCCGAGGTGAAATCGGAATGGCTGGTCAGCACGTCGAGGATGCCGGCTCCGGTGAGAATCTGCTCCGGGGTGGGCTTGCCGCGGGCCATGTTGAGGTCCAGGCCCTTTGCCTTGAATTCATTGTACTCGGCCTCTACGGCGCTGCGCTCGGCTTTGAGCTGCTCGGGATTCATTTCTGTAAAGTTCATAGATGTGGGCGCCTTTCTTAAACACATTTTGGAAAATTGGCGATTTGCTAATTTCAAATAACATGACTATTATAGCCATGTGCCCGTTAATTTCAACTGCATTATGAAAAATCAGTTTTTTATTTTTGCAAATCCTGAATCGCCCGGGGGAATCCTAGGCACATGTCTCAAAAAAGGCAACATGGACTGCGCAACTGCTGTGGCATTTATCTATTGTTATTCACTTTATTTTGGTATAAAATACTAAGAGTTATTTTCTATCTTTCTCAAGGAAAGATAAGGATCAATAGGAGGACCAATTAATGGAAGATCCAAAATCGACCGGCAGCAAGTCTGCCTCAAGCCGTGCGGAGCTCGCCCGCGAGAAACGCATGAAGAGCATTGAGGAAGAGGCGAAGAAGCAGGCGGAAAAAGAGGCCAAGAAGGCCAATGAAAAAAAGGGAAAACGGTGGATAAAAATCGGTACCACCATCCTGGTCATCGCCCTCGCCCTGCTCATCTTCTTCTTCTCGTTCTTCGGGGTTTTTGACAGACAGGGACATGCCATTAAATATAAGGATGGAAGCCATGCCAAAGTGACCGGTGCGGAGTATGAATACTATTACCGCATGTACTACAACTACTATGCAAACCTGTCCGAGCAGTATGAGCAGCAGTACTCCAACTACTTCGGACCCGGCTCCGGCAAGAGCATGACCGGTTTCGACTATGAGAAGAAACCGTCCGAGCAGAAGTTCAAGTCCCCGCAGGGACAGAACGAGACCGTACCGAAAAAATACGGCGCCAACCCGACTTGGGCCGACTACTTCGAGTACAAGGCCATCGAGGACAGCGAGTCCTCCGCCAAGGTCTATAAAATTGCGGAGAAGAAGGGCTACAAGCTCACGAAGTCCGAGCAGAAGCAGCTCGACGACTTCATTGCAGAGCTCAAAGACTCCGCTAAGCAGAACGAGTACTCTCTGGACGCCTTCCTCCGTTCCAACTACGGAAGAGGTATGACCGAGAAGCTGCTCCGCAAAATCTACACGAAGCAGACCATCACACAGCGTTATCTGAACGACCAGAAGGCAAAGTTCGAGTCCAAGGTAACTCCGTCGGAAATGAAGAAGGAGTTCAAGAACAACAGCAAGGACTACACCACCATCTCGGTCCGCTACTATCAGATCTCGGACACCATCGCCGCCTCCAAGGCAGAGAAAATGTCCAAATCGCAGAAGAATAAGATCAACGCCAAGAACAAAAAGAAGGCTGCCGCATTCGTCGCTAAGGCAACGGACGCCAACTTCTCCGAGCTCGCATCCCAGTATGCAACCGGCACCGAGAAGAGCAGCGTAAAGAGTGACGCATCCTACACCACTCTGGGTGACACCACCTACTCGAGCCTGAGTTCCTATATTACTCCGAAGGCTGCCGATTGGGCCTTTGCCAAGAGCACCAAGGTCGGTGACAAGAAAGTCTTCGCCAAGACCGACTCCAACGGACTGACCAGCTACGCCGTTGTCCTCCTGTCCCAGGGACAGACCACCGACAACTCTTATCCGGTCGCCGTCCGTCAGATTCTGGTCAAGTCCGGTACTGACAGCAGCACTGGTGAGACAGTCCGCTCCGACAAGGCCGCTAAGGCACTCGCTGACAAAATCCTCCAGAAGTACCAGTCCGGCAAGCACACAGAGGCAGCGTTCTCTGCCCTCGCCAAGAAGTACACCGAGGATGACGGTTCCAAGGAGAACGGCGGTCTCTACGAGGACGTCACTCCGGACTCCCAGTATGTGACCAGTTTTAAGAACTGGGCACTCGGCGGCCACGCAGTCGGTGACGTCGCCATCATCAAGACCGAGTATGGTTACCATATCATGTATTATGTTGGCAAATCCCAGTATCCGAAGTACATGGAAGATGTGAAAGATGCCGTTGCTAACAAGAAATACGACGCCTGGTATAATAAAATAGTCAACAAGGACAAGGCCAAGGTGTCCAAGAGCTGGCTCAAGAAGGTCCGCCGCCGTGTCGACAAATCCGCCGAGACGCTCATTGCGAACCTGAATTCCCAGCAGCAGCAATCCGTACAATCCTATGGAGCATATTAAGCACAGAAACCCGCTTCAATAGAATTGAAATAAAAGAAGAAAAAAGAAAAGGTCATGCTTAATAATTTTAGGGGGTTATGAAAATGACTTTTGCTGAAAAATTTGAGACCATCAAGAAGGATCTTACCGGCCGTAAATCGGAAGATCTCGCTGACGGCATTGCCGTTCAGGTCACTCTCTCCGACGAGGATGTCGGCGGTACCTTCTATATTGCTAAGAAAGACGGCACTTTCGCCGTAGAGCCCTACGACTATGTAGACAACACTGCCATTGTTGACACTGCTGCTGCCGTTCTCGACAGCGTACTTGCCGGCAAGACCTCTGCTGCCGACGCCATTGCGGACGGCTCTCTCGCCGTACAGGGCAATGCCGACGACGTAGTCGCTGTTCTCTCCCTTGCTAAGCCTGCCACGAAAAAGGCTCCGGCTAAGAAGACCGCTGCCAAGAAGGCTCCGGCTAAGAAAGCAGCTGCTAAGAAAGCTCCGGCCAAGAAGGCTCCGGCTAAGAAGGCAGCAGCCAAGAAAGCTCCGGCCAAAAAGGCTCCGGCTAAGAAGGCCCCGGCCAAGAAAGCTCCGGCTAAGAAAACAGCTCCGAAGAAGACAACTTCCAAGTAAGACAAACTGCAGAAAAAGCCCAACGGGAGACGATTTTTTCGTCTCCCGTTTTTCTTGACTTTTTACACCCATACTTTATAATACTATCAATCACGAAATCTATATACGGAAAAGGAGACTAGCATATGGCATACTATTTCAAGGAACCGTCCCGCACCTTTGGTGAGTACCTCCTCGTACCCGGCTTTACCTCGGCCGACGACATTCCGGCCAACGTGGACTTAAAGACCCCCCTTGTCAAATTCAAAAAGGGAGAAGAGCCCGACATCAGCCTGAATATCCCGATGGTTTCCGCTGTCATGCAGTCTGTCTCCAACGACACCCTCGCCATTGCCCTCGCCAAAGAGGGCGGCATCTCCTTCATCTATGGCTCCCAGTCCATTGAGGACGAGGCTGCCATGGTGGCCCGTGTCAAGAACTATAAGAAGGGTTTCATCACTTCCACCAGCAACCTCACTCCGAATGCCACCCTTGCCGACGTCCTTGACCTCAAGGATAAGACCGGTCACTCCACTGTAGCCATTACGGATGACGGCACAGCCAACGGAAAGCTCCTCGGCATCGTCGGCAGCAAGGACTACCGCGTCAGCCGCATGGACCCGCAGACCAAGGTTGCGGACTTCATGACGCCCCGTGAGAAGATCATCACTGCTCCCGACACCACGACCCTGAAAGAGGCCAACGACATCATCTGGGACCACAAGCTCAACGCTCTCCCGCTGGTGGACAAAGACGACCATCTGACCTATCTCGTATTCCGCAAGGACTACGACTCCCATAAAGAGAACAAATATGAGCTGCTCGACAACAACAAGTCCTACCTTGTAGGCGCCGGCATCAACTCCAGAGACTACAAGGAGAGAATTCCGGCACTGCTCGAGGCAGGTGCTGACGTCTTCTGCATCGACTCCTCCGAGGGCTTCACCGAGTGGCAGAAACGCACCCTCTCCTGGGTCCGTGAGACCTACGGTGACTCCGTAAAGATCGGCGCCGGTAACGTCGTCGACGGTGAGGGCTTCCGCTTCCTCGCAGACTGCGGTGCTGACTTCGTAAAGGTCGGCATCGGCGGCGGTTCCATCTGCATCACCCGTGAGACCAAGGGCATTGGCCGCGGCCAGGCCACCGCTCTCATCGACGTCTGCAAAGAGAGAGACAAGTACTATGAGGAGACTGGCATCTACGTTCCGGTCTGCTCCGACGGCGGTATCGTACAGGACTACCACATCACCCTTGCCCTTGCCATGGGTGCCGACTTCCTCATGCTGGGCCGTTACTTCGCCCGGTTTGACGAGTCCCCGACAGAGCGCATCCGTATCAATGGCCGCTACGTCAAGGAGTACTGGGGCGAAGGTTCCAACCGTGCCCGCAACTGGCAGCGCTATGATCTTGGCGGAGACAAGAAGCTCTCCTTCGAAGAAGGCGTTGACTCTTATGTCCCCTACGCCGGTGCGCTGAAAGACGGTGTCTACAGTTCCCTCGCCAAGGTCCGCTCTACTATGTGCAACTGCGGTGCCCTGAGCATTAAGGAGCTTCAGGCAAAGGCCAAGCTCACGGTCGTCTCCTCTACCTCCATTGTAGAGGGCGGCTCACATGATGTCCTGCTCAAGAATAACGTGGACTAAATATTTTACAGATAAAGAGCGGTATCACTGCCATGGTGATACCGCTCATTTTTATGCCATTGTGAGATGTTAGACCATTCGCCTTAAAAATTCCATTTTGGTCTGACGATTTGGCCCTTTTTCTGGGGCGATTCAGCTCTCCATCAGACCATTCCACCCATTTCTTCCTATTTGGTCTAACTTTTCAACCCAATTCAGTTTAATATTTTAGACTGAATCGAAATTCACGGCTCCTTTGGTCTAACTTCTCGTCAAAAGTAAACCGAAACCGGTCGGAATTGTTAGACTAAATTGCAGAAAATTAGGGAAAAGGTCTAAGCTGGCTCGGAGCGAAACTAAAACTAGGACCACAGCGGTCAAAAGCTGGGTCGCGGTCCTAGTTTCGGAGGCCGGGAGAACAGTTGCGACGAGAAAACTAGGACCACATGGCTCGAATTCCCTGATGTGGTCCTAGTTTTGACGCTCGAATGGGCAGCCGCAGCGAGAAAACTAGGACCACATGACTCCGTTTCCCTGATGTGGTCCTAGTTTTGTCTCCCAGATGGGCAGCTGCATCGAGAAAACTAGGACCACAAGGGCTCGAAAACCAGGTCGCGGTCCTAGTTTCAGCGCCCCAGAGAACAGCTGCGACGGAAAACTAGGACCACAAGGGCTCGAAAACCAGGTCGCGGTCCTAGTTTCAGCGCCCCAGAGAACAGCTGCTACGGAAAAACTAGGACCGCAAGGGCTCGAAAACCGGATCGCGGTCCTAGTTTCAGCGCCCCAGAGAGCAGCTGCGACGGAAAAACTAGGACCGCAAGGGCTCGAAACCCAGATCGCGGTCCTAGTTTCAGCGCTCAGGAGAGCAGCTGTAACGGAAAAACTAGGACCGCAAGGGCTAAAAACCGGATTGCGGTCCTAGTTGCGCCTCGCCAACTAAAACAAAAAAGGACTGTACCAAAAATGGCCTTCTACGCCATTTGGATACAGTCCCTAATTATTATTAATATTAGCTCAATCGCCCAAGGCCTCGGTAATGTCCTCTACGGCGCTCCATATCTCCTTTTTCCCGGCATCCACCGTGATGTCGGCGTAGCGTTCATAGAGCGGTATGCGTTCGTTGTAGAGGTCCTGAAAGGTCATTCCCTCCGGGATGGAGATTCCCCGGCTCTCAAAGTTCGGAATCCGCTCGAGGAGGTCCTCAAAGGATACCCGCAGATAGACCACCGTGCCGATCTCTTTGAAATGGCGCATGGCATTTTCACCGTACACAGCGCTGCCTCCGGTGGCAATGACTGTGTTCTCCACGTCTATTCCGGCGTTGACCTGGTCCTCCATCTCATCGAAAGCTGCGGAACCATACTTGTCAATATAATCCTGCAGGCGGGAGCCAATTTTCTCCTGAATAACAAGGTCGGAATCCAGGAACTGGCAGGACAGGTTCTTCGCCAGCAGGACTCCAATCGTACTCTTTCCCGAGCCGGGCATTCCAATAAGTACCACGTTACGATGACTCATGTGACACTCTCCTTCCAATACTTTCCCGGTTGCGGAAGAAGTTTCCGCAGAAGTCGTTGTCGTAGGCATTACTCCAGACACGGCGCCCCTCAGCGCAGTCGATGAACTCCGAGATGAGAGATACGGCGACGGGCACCGCCTCCTCCATGCGTTTCATGAGATATTCTGTGGTCTCCCGGCAGGAGTCAGCGGGTTTCAAGTTGAGAATGACCCCGTGCATCCAGTCATAGAGGTTGAACATTTTCATGAGGCGGAAAAGAATGCGCCGTTTCATGCCCGGGCCCTGGACCGCAAAGCGGCGGTCTCTCCGACAGCTGTGCAGGCAGATATGGGCCTGGGCGGTGGAGAGCGGAAAATAACGCGAGATAATGTCCGCATTGTGCCAGGTCGTCTCCATGCGGTCTCCCGGATAAAACTTTAGAGGATTTAGACCGTCCTTTACCATGAGAGCGCGGTCCAGCTCCCCCTCAATTTCGTTGTGAGATGCCACGCCCTCGGCATCTTTCTCGTAGACGTAGCCGTGGCAGTAGGAGTCGAGGACAAAATGGGTCAGAAAGCCGAAAAGGAACGCAAGTTCCTCGCCACGGAAGCCATTCGTCTTTGCCCTCTCCGCTGCGGAGAGAAAGAATTCTCTTCCAGGACGGCGATGCATGTCATACCCTATGCGATTCACCCGGTTCTTATAGATGGCGGGAAGGTAGAAAAAGAAGACGTCCGGTCCGTCCGCACCGAGCTCATAGAGTGGCCGGAAAGAGCGGACGATCCGCTTCTCACGCTCCGGAAGGCGGGCAAGTACCTCCCGGCAGAATTTATTGTGCGCATAGGTGGTCGGCATGATTTCCCAGGCTCCTTTTTCAGAATCAAGGATAATTATAGGAGTAATATGTTAGGAATTCCAGTCATACAGACAAAGACTTCCGTAAATAAGAAGTTCAGGATCTGTAAAATGTGGTGTTTTCAGACTGGGTTCCACAATGGGGGCTCCTCCCCCGGTGACGACGACGGTGGGCGATTCACCCAGTTCCTCCGCAAAGCGATCCAGCATACCGTCGATCATGGATGCCGTTCCGAGTACAACACCGGACTGAAGGCAGGCAGCGGTGTTTTTTCCAATGGAGCTCTCCGGTGCAGTGAGCTCCGCCGGAAAGAGCTGCGAGGCCTTGCTCCCAAGGGAGTCCATGGAGGTATGCGGACCGGGCGCAATGGCCCCTCCGAGGAACTGTCGCTCTCTGTTCAGAACATTAAATGTGACACAAGTTCCCACGTCCACGGACACCAGTGGAAGCGGGTACCTCTTCAGGGCTCCACAGGCGTCCGCAATGCGGTCTGCCCCAACCCGGTCTGGTTCCTTCACCTGCCAGGAAAATCCGCTCTCGCAGCGGCTGGAGACCATCACGGGCTGTTTCCCGGTCTGTTCCCGGAGATATTGCTCAATAATAGCCTTCTTGTCCGGAACCACACTGCAGATTACGGATCCCTCCAGAGAGTCCGGCCGTACTCCGGTCTCAGAGAAAAAGGGAAAGCTCTGGGACTCGGTGGGATATTTTCTCGACTGGAGAATTTGGAGGTCTCTCCCCTCCCGCTCCGCAAGACAGAAATGAACGGTAGTATTTCCGACGTCCACTGCAAGAATCATACTCTGTGCTCCATAATGCTGTCCAGTAATTTTCCGGCCACCTGTAGCTTTGGCATTTTGGGCAAGGGCTCCGTGCCATCCTCTGTAATGATTGTCACCACATTGGTGGGGACGCCAAACCCGGCACCGGGTTCCCGGAGGCTATTGGCACAGATCATGTCGAGATGTTTCTTTGAAAGCTTGCCCCTGGAGTTCTCCAAAAGATTCTCTGTCTCCATGGAAAAACCGCAGACAAAGAGTCCATCATGGCGGTGCTCCGCGACCCAGCCCAGAATGTCGGGGTTGCGAACGAGATTCAAGGTAAGGTCCGAGTCCGACTTCTTGATTTTGCTGTCCGACTCCTCCTCCGGGCGGTAGTCAGAGACGGCTGCGGCCATAATCAGGATGTCCGTGTCAGGCAGTGTCTCCTGTACCGCATGTAACATTTCCTCGGCCGTGGTCACAGGAAGTATTTCTGCTCCCGAGACAGGGTCAAGTGCCACAGGCCCGGAAATAAGGCGCACCTCTGCCCCCCTTGCAACAGCCTCCTGTGCAATGCTGTAGCCCATTCGTCCAGAGCTGTGGTTTGTAAGGAAACGCACCGGGTCAAGGGATTCTTGCGTCGGGCCCGCTGTCACAGTGACACGAAGACCCTTCATAGAGTCCCTATCTTTTAACAGTTCCCGCTCCACTGCTGCAGCAAGCTCCTCCGGCTCCGGAAGTTTCCCGGACCCGGTGTCTCCACAGGCCAGATGGCCGGATACCGGTTCTAAGATTCGTACGCCCCGCTCCCGCAGAGTCCGGATATTCTGACGGGTGGCAGGGTGGTTTAGCATAGCGGTATTCATTGCCGGTGCCACAAGAATAGGGCTGCGGGCAGCCAGCAGGGTCGTAGTCAGCATATCGTCGGCAATGCCGTTAGCCATTTTCGCAATGACATTGGCAGTGGCGGGGGCAACAAGGATGAGGTCCGCCGCTTTAGCCAGAGACACATGGGTCACCTCGTAGGGGGTGCTCCGGTCAAAGGTGTCCGTAACACAGGCATTGTGGGTCAGTGTCTCAAAGGTCAGCGGCGTAATAAACTTCACAGCGTTCTCTGTCATGATGACATGGACGTCGGCACCGGCCTTGGTCAGCGCACTGGCCACGTTAGCCATCTTATATGCGGCAATGCCCCCGGTGACACCGAGGACCACGCATTTTCCCGAAAGATCTCTCATGGAAACCCTCTCTCAGTCCGCCTGAAAAAGCTGACCGTGTTTTTCATACCGCGTGATGCGGGAAATCTGGTTCTTCTCGTCCACGAAGACCACCTTGGGGGAGAACGTCTTCGCCTCCTCCGGCGTCATCTGAGCGTAGGCCATGATGATGACCTTGTCCCCGCGGGATGCACAGCGTGCAGCCGCACCGTTCAGGCAGATCATACCGGAGCCCGGCTCCCCGGCAATGGTATAGGTCTCAAAGCGTGCTCCGCTGTCCACGTCGGCAATCTGGACCTTCTCATACTCCAGGATGCCCGCCGCCTCCATGAGTTCCGGATCAATGGTAATAGAACCCACATAGTCGAGCTCAGACTGTACCACAGTTGCGCGATGGATTTTTCCCTTCAGCATGGTGACGGTCATTGAACAAGGTCCCCCTCCACAATGAAGTTATCAATAAGACGGGTCTTGCCTATATAGACAGCAATAGCCACCAGGTTGTGTCCGGTGATGGTGTCCACCGGCATCATGGTGCTGCCGTCCACGCACTCCACATAGTCGATGCGGGCAAGAGGCTCGCTCTCAATTTCCCTGGTCATGGCAGCCTTGATAGCAGCCGCGTCGGTCTCCCCGTTTTTTACCATGTCTTTCCCGAGGAAGATGGCGCGGGAGAGACAGAGTGCCGCGCTGCGTTCCGCCTCGGAGAGATAGGTATTGCGGGAGGACTTGGCAAGGCCGTCGTCCTCTCGGATGATGGGACAGCCGACGATCTCAATGTCATAGCACATATCCCGGACCATTTTGCGGATGATGGCCAGCTGCTGGGCATCCTTCTGTCCAAAGAAGGCCTTGTCCGGATTCACAATGTTAAAAAGCTTGGACACGACAGTACAGACACCGCGGAAATGGATTGGGCGGGTCTTGCCGCAGAGCTGTTTTGGCATTTCAGAAAGAATTTCCACGAAGGTGGCGGCGTCTGGATCATACATTTCCGCGGGTTCCGGATGGAACACCAGAGAGGCGCCGTGCTCTTCCAGAAGGGCACAGTCCCGCTCAAAGTCTCTGGGATAGGACTCCAGATCCTCGTTGGGACCAAACTGGGTCGGATTTACGAAATCAGACACAACGACGCGGTCACACATGGAGACCGCCTTGTCCACAAGGCTTGCATGTCCCTCATGCAGGTAACCCATGGTGGGAACGAGCCCAACCGTAAGTCCTTCTTTTTTCCACTGGCGGACGGCCTCCCGGACCTCTGCCTTTGTATATGCACGGATCATTACTGTCTCCCCTCTCCTGTCTCTCGTTCCAGCTTCTCATAGAATTCCGGCGAGCAGTCACTCTTCACGAAGGCGTGTTCCTCTGTGGGGAATATACCGCCTTTCACGGCCTCATCATATTCAGAAAAAGCCCTCTTCATCTGCTCACCCACATCTGCAAATTGACGGACAAATTTAGGCGTATGGCCGTCTGTCATGCCGAGCATGTCCTGATAGACCAGCACCTGTCCGTCGCAGTCCGGGCCGGCGCCGATGCCGATGGTGACAATGTCCAGCTCCTTCGTAATGAGCGCCGCCAGCTTCGGCGGCACGCACTCCAGCACCACGGCAAAGGCGCCGGCCTCCTGTACGGCGAGGGCGTCCCGCAGCACGCGGCGGGCATTGTCCTCGCCCTTGCCCTGCACCTTGAAGCCGCCCATGGCGTGGACGGACTGGGGCGTCATGCCGATATGGGCACAGACCGGGATGCCCGCCTGCGTAATGGCGCGGATCTGCGGGCTGACGTTTCGGCCGCCCTCCAGCTTCACGGCATCTGCCATAGTCTCCTTCATGAGGCGGCCGGCAGACCGCAGCGCCTGCTCCGGCGACACCTGGTAGCTCATGAACGGCATGTCCATGACCACGAAGGTGTCGCGGCACGCCCTCGCCACACTTCTGCCATATACGATCATTTCGTCCAGCGAGACAGGGATTGTGTTCTCATAGCCCTGCATGGTCATGCCAAGGCTGTCCCCGACCAGGATCATATCCACACCGGTGCTGTCCACAAGGCGGGCAGTGGTGTAGTCATAGGCGGTCAGCATACTGACTTTCCCGTGGTCCTCTTTGCGCTGAAGCAGGGTCTTCACCGTACACTTCATCTGAAAATCTCCTTTCCGATGCGGTCGTTCGGCAGGCCCCGGCATGGGGCCGGAGAGCAGAAAAACACCCGCTTCCCCTGCGTCCGGACAGTCGTCCGGACAGAGTGGGAGCGGGTGGCAATTACGAGTTAAATTGTTGGAGCTTTGCAGTACGGAACTTGATGCCTGTTTTGCAGGTCACCGGAGCCGCTGCGCGGATCTCCTCTGCTTTTTGTCGTCTGTCGGTACAGTTTCCGTAGAATACCATCCGCATTGAAACGACGAAATTGTAGCAGGAAAATCCCCTTTCGTCAACCGTCCGGGAGGAACCGGAACAGGTTCAACATATTCTCATAGTAACGGTAGAGTTCCGTGGTCTTTTCTCCGAAGCCCATCCAGGACATATGGTCCTTGTCCTCCACCGGCATGTTGTACCAGATACCGGGACGGATCTGTACCGTGGGGTTCCAGTCAATGAACGGCTCATTCAGCGGAGCGGAGAGTCCAACGGTATTGACAAAGCCGTCGTTGGGCAGCCATTCCTCGCTAAACCCGTATTTTTTCAGGTCGTCATTGCGGTATTTGCCGCTCAGGAATCCGGCCAGGTCACAGAATGCGGACATGTCGTTGTCCGGAACCTGATTTCCTCTCCGATCCTCATGGGTCCGGCAGGCTCTGCGGGCAAAGTAGTACATATTTGCGGAGGGCTGGATGTGTTCGTTGATTTCCGCCATACCTTCGAGACTCATCTCATAGCCGATGTTGTCAAACTCGTTGTCAAGGAAATTGTGGACCTGCTTATAGCTGTCCCGTGAGGAGCGGAGATGGAATTTCTCGTTTTTGTCCGGATCATCCATGAGCTTCCACTGTTCCATGTGGTAGTCCTTGAACTTCATATACTTCGAGTCACCGACACGGACAATATGGTCCAGGAGAATCTTTGTGACCCGTTTCATGCCTTTTTGGCCATGGAGGTCATCATAGGTTGTGCCGTTGTTGACACCGGAAAGAGTGGTGACAGTGTGGATCATATTAGCATTGCCGCCCTTGAACAGGCCGGAGAGCTCCTCTTCCGGAGTTCCGTTCCTCTCCGCCTCACTGCCATTTGCAATGAGCTCTGCAAACATGCGGACCGTCGGACCGCCGAAGGAATGGCCGACAAGATTGATCTTCGCATGGTTTCCTGGAGTGCCCCAATCTTTGAGAATGCCAGGATAGGTGCGGCCGTAGCGCTCATGGCCATATTTCTCGCTGTGGACCTTTCCGTAGTCCACGCGGCCGCCCATAAGACGTGCATACAGCTCGCAGGCCCGGTCCCAAACGCCGTTGAACGGGCCGACGGACGGGTTGTAGCACTCGAAGCCCTCTTCGCGGAGATGGGCAAGAAGATCACGATTTCGAGTGGCGCCCCAGTAGTGGATGACCTTGTCGATGTCATCTTCACTGCCCCAGCCAAGGAAACCGTGAACAAAGATGGTCGGATAGTTGTTATACACTTTGCTCTGCTCTACTTTCATACAGAGACCTCCTTAGACCTGTCATTCTCCTATAGATGTAGTATATCTAACATCCATATATTTTTCAAACTTATCTACAAAAACTATACAAGTCAATATTGGAATTTTGTATAAAGATTTACGTTTGTACCAAGGCTGAATCGCCCCATTTCCCCAAAAGAAAAAGAACTGCACCGCTGCAGCAAACCGCTGCATTGGTACAGCCCTTAAGAAGTTCTTATTTCACCGGATTGATTCTCGAATACATGAAGAATTTCATATTGAACGGTGTGCAGTAGATACCCTTCACGTTGGTCTTGCAGAGATAGACATCGTTGTAGAAATAGATGGGAACCGCGGCATAGGTCGACATGACCATGGCCTCTGCCTCATGTAGAATCTTAACGCGCTCCGCCATGTCGTTGGTGGATTTTGCCTGGGCGATCAGCTTGTCGTAATCTCCCCAGTTTCTGGGTTCCGCCGGATTGATGGGGTCGCGCCCAATAAGGCAGTCGTTGTTCAGGGAATCCGAGGTGAAGAGGTCGAGCATGGTGATGGGATCATCGAAGTCGGCGACCCATCCGTCACGGGAGACCGCAAGCTTACCGGCTCGGCGATCGGCGAGGAACGTGTTCCACTCCTCGGTGCGGATGCGGCAGCGGACACCGATCTGTCCCCAGTCACTCTGCAGGGCCTCTGCTATGGCCTGATGCCCGGTGTCTGAGTTGATGGCATAGTCAAAGGAGATCGGCGTGGACGGCGAGAGCTTGCCATCCGCGGTGAACCGGTAGCCGACACCCTTCAGAATGGATATGGCCTCTTTCTTTGCCGCCGCGGCATTATATTTGGCCGGGAAGAAGCCGACGGATTCTTTATCCGGATAATCATATTCGTCGTTGGACTTGAAAATTTTGCCATTTCCGTCACTCATCCCCGGAGGGACAAAGGAGGTGGCGATCTCCTGCCCGGTCTGGCCAATGTTCTTGACAATATATTCCCGGTCAATCAGGACGCTGAGCGCATGGCGAACAGCAGTTGCCTTCTCTGCGCTCATCCCCTTAAAGAGGTCCGAATCCACGTTAAAGGCTATGTAGTAAGTCCCCAGGGTATCCTGTTTGAAGAAATCCGGGCGCTTTTGGACCGCCGCCACCAGGTCATTGGGGATAGAGTCGCAGAAGTCCAGGTCACCGGCATTATAGGCGGAATAGGCAGCGGAACTGTCTGCTGAGAGCATGAACTGCAGTTCCTTCACCTTGACCTTGTCGGCGTTATAGAAGTACGGATTCTTCTCATAAATCATGGATTCGTTGTGTTTCCACTCCTTCAGCGTATAGGCGCCGTCGGTAATGAACCCGGCCTCGGAGCACCACTTGCCGGGGTTGTTCCTCTCCGGATCCGCCTTTTCCACCGCCTTCTTTGGAACGGGATAAAATGTCGGGAAAGCGCAAAGACTCAGGAAATAGGCGCAGGGTGCCGCCAGACGCACGCGAAATACATTGCCCTTCGCCTTGGCGTCAATAACACCTTTCTTGTCCCGGGCAAGGGCATCATAGAGATAGGAATAGACCGCACCGGTGTTCGGGTCGGCAGCCCGTTTCCAGGAGTATTCGAAGTCCGCCGCTGTGAGCGGGGAACCATCGCTCCATCGCAGACCTTTCTTAAGATGGAAGGTATAGAGCAGGCCGTCCGGGCTCACTTCGTACTTGTCCACGAGAGCCGGGACGATTTTCCCTTTGCTGTCGGTGGTGAACAGGCCGACGAAGGAGTTCGTTGCCAGCGTTCCGCTGTCCACCGCGGAGGAGAGCGCCGGATCAAGATAATCCGGTTCACTGGCAAGATTGATTTTCAGAACCGAGCCGTCGGAGTCCGATGTGAGCTTGCCGCCAGTGGCCCCGTTACAGGCGCTCAGCGTGAGGGCAAGCATAAGGACCGCCAGAACGGCGCAGAGGATTCGTTTGAACTGTTTCATAGCACTCCTCCTCACTGGTTCCAGCAGGCCGAGAGGTGTCCATCTCCTCGGTCGGTAAGACTTGGGCACTCAGCACTGCACTGCTCTGTGGCATAACGGCAGCGGGTCCGGAACGGGCAGCCGGATGGCATGTGGAGCGGGCTCGGCACATCCCCCTCCAGGATGATCCTCTCCTGCTTCTTCGCCTCTTCCGGGTCCGGGATGGGGATGGCGCTCAGAAGAGACCGGGTATACGGGTGGAGCGGATTGTCATAGAGGTCGGCGGTGTCGGCAATTTCCACGATCTTCCCAAGGTACATGACGGCAATGCGGTCCGAAATGTGCTGGACCACCAGCAGGTCATGGGCGATGAACAGATAGGAAATCCCAAGGGACGTCTTCAGATCCTCAAACATATTGATGACCTGCGCCTGGATGGAGACGTCCAGCGCGGAGACCGGTTCATCGCAGATGATAAAGGACGGATGGGTGGCAAGGGCACGGGCAATTCCTATGCGCTGCCGCTGACCGCCGGAGAACTCATGGGCATACCTGGTGGCGTGCTCTGCGTTGAGACCAACCAGGGACATCAGGTGGAGGATCTCCTCATACCGCTCTTTTTTATTCTTATATAAATGATGGGTGTCGAGGGGCTCCCCTATAATATCTTCCACCGTCATGCGGGGGTTCAGGGAGGAGTATGGATCCTGGAACACCATCTGCATGTCCTTACGGAGATGCTTTATGGACTTGTCGGTGACCTCTTCTCCTTTGAAGTAGACATGACCTCCGGTGGGTTCGTACAACCGCAATATGGAGCGGCCCACGGTTGTCTTTCCGCAGCCGGACTCCCCGACTAAGCCCAGGGTCTCATTGGGGCGAATCGTAAAAGAGACGCCGTCAACGGCCTTTAGCTGCATCTTCTTTACTTTAAAATACTGTTTTAAGTCCTCGACTTTCAAGAGCGGCTCATCCAAGATCCGCACCCCCTTCCTCAAAGGCTTTTTTCACATTCATCCAGCAGGACGCCAAATGGCTGTCGCTGAGGCGCAGCTCCTGCGGCACCTCATGAAGGCAGATCTTCATGGCACTGCTGCAGCGGTTGCAGAATGCACAGCCCTCCGGCAGGTTCAGCAAGTTGATGGGCGAACCAGCAATGGGCTCCAGCCTTTTTCCCCAGTTGTCCGCCTTCGGGATGGAGCGGAGCAGCCCCTTTGTATATTCATGGGCCGGGCGATAGAAAATGTCCTCCGCCGAGCCGCGCTCACAGACCCGCCCGCCGTACATGACGATGATCTCGTCGGCCATCTCGGCGATGACGCCGAGATCATGGGTCACAATGATAATGGCCATGCCGAGCTTTTTCTGCAGATCCTGCATGAGCTCCAGGATTTGGGCCTGAATGGTGACATCCAGCGCCGTCGTGGGCTCATCGGCTATTAGGATATCCGGCTCGCAGGCCAGCGCCATGGCTATCATGACACGCTGCCGGAGTCCGCCAGAGAGCTCATGGGGATACATCTTCAGCCGGCTCTCCGGCTCATTGATGCCCACAAGGGTCAGCATCTCGATGGCGCGCTCCCGCGCCTCTTTCTTGTTCCGGTCCGTGTGAAGGAGAATGGCCTCCTCCAGCTGATTTCCAATGGTAAAGACCGGGTTCAGGGATGTCATGGGGTCCTGAAAAATGATGGAACACTTTTCGCCGCGGAAGGACTGCATCTGCTTTTGGTCCCATTTTGTGATGTCCTCCCCTTTATAGAGGATAGATCCGCTGGTGATGTGCCCGTTCTCCGCCAATATTCCCATAATGGAATAGGCCGTGACGCTCTTTCCGGAGCCAGATTCTCCGACAATGCCCAGAGTCTTGCCCGGTGCAATGGTGAAGGAGACGCCGTTGACCGCGGAGACCTCGCCGGCATCCGTCTCGAACGAGGTGTGGAGATCCCGCACCTCAAGGATGTTTTCCGTCATGATTTCCGCCTCACTTTCTCAGTTTCGGATCGAACGCATCCCGTAGACCGTCACCCAGCAGGTTGAAGGCCAGGACAATGAGCACGATCATGAGGGCCGGCCAGAACATCTTGAACGGGTAGAGAATGAGACCGTCCCGGGCGGCGTTGGCCAAGGAGCCCAGCGAGGGCATGGGAGCCTGAACGCCGAGTCCGAGGAACGAGAGATAGCTCTCGGTGAAAATGGCTGAGGGAATCTCCAGCGCCGTCGTGATGATGATGACCGAGGCACAGTTCGGCAGGATATGTTTCCGGATGATTTTCCGCGATTTAGTCCCTATGGACTTGGAAGCGAGTACATAGTCATTACTCTTGATGGTCAGAATCTGACCACGCACAAGGCGCGCCATTCCGACCCAGTACAGCAATCCGAAGACGATAAACATGGATAGCATGTTAGACCCAAGGTTTTGGAAGATCGTTCCCTGCAATCGGTCTCCACCGAGGGTCTCGTTGAAAACGACACTCAGCAGGATAATCATGAGAAGATCTGGCAGCGAGTAGATGATATCGACGATCCGCATCATGATAAGATCCACTTTTCCACCGGCGTATCCGGAGATGGAGCCGTACAGAACGCCGATGATCAAAACCAGAAGACTGGCAAACAGGCCGACTGCCAGAGAGACTCGGGTGCCGTAGATGACACGGATAAAGTAGTCGCGGCACATCTCGTCGGTGCCAAAGATATGTGGGAACACTTTGCCGCCTTTTGCCATGTAAGCCTGCTCCATCGCGGAATAATGAAATGGGGCGAGGTTTTTGGCACCCATGTCCCGCACTCCGTTCACAGAGATGATCTGGTCATAGGAGTAGGGCACTATGGCTGGAAAAATAAAAATGGAGAGCACGATGATGACCAGGACGACCAGGCTGATCATGGCCAGCGGGTTCTTGCGGAGCCGGCGCATTCCGTCCCGGAAGAATGTTGTGGAACGGCCCATGACATCGGTCTGAGCGCGCTCTTCGTCCGTGGCAGGGGCAAAGTCGGTGCCGTTGAACTTGGAGAGGTCGATCTGCGAGCTCAGGAGATTTCTCTTCGGGAGCGTATCGGATATTGGTTTCATAATTCACTCCCCCTCTCAGTCCAGTTCGATCCGCGGGTCGATAACCTTGTAGAGGATATCGGTCAGCAGATTCACTGCGACCATGACCGTGGCGAGGAACAAAGTCGTAGCCATGATCATGGAATAGTCCCGGTTGTTGATGCTCGTCACAAACTCCTGTCCGAGTCCGCCGATGGTAAAAATGTTTTCGACGACCAGGGAACCGGTGATAATATACGCAAACTCCGGCCCAATATAGGTGACCACCGGAATGAGAGCATTTCGGAGTGCATGTTTGAACAGAACTTTACTCCTGGAGACGCCCTTGGCCTCAGCTGTGCGAATATAGTCCTGACCCAGGACATCCAGCATGCTAGACTTGGTAAGTCGTGTAATGTAAGCCGTCGGATAGAGCGCCAAGGAGATGACCGGCAGTACATAGTTCGTACCGTCTGCGCTCCAGACCGGGAACCACCCCAGCTGGATACTGAACACATAGAGCAGAAGCGTGGCGAGAACAAAGCTCGGCATAGCCGTCAGCAGTGTTGTGAAGAAAATGATGACCCTGTCTGGCCATCGGTTCCGGTAGAGGGCCGCCAGGCTACCAAATATAATGCCGAAAATAATGGACACCAGGAGGGCCATGCCGCCCAACCGAGCACTGATGGCAAACCGGCTTCCAATGGTGGGCTTGATTTCCCGGCCAGTCTTGATGCTGATGCCCCAGTCCCCGTGGAACAGGTTGTTCAGATAGATAAAATACTGGGTCATGAGCGGTTTATCCAGATTGTACCGTTCCTCCAGTGCCGCCTTGACCTCCGGCGTCGTGGCCTTTTCCGAGTCGAAGGGGCCGCCGGGGATGGCATTCATCGTGAAGAACGTGATGATGCTGATGATAAACAGCGTAAAGATGGCGAGCAGAACCCGCTTCCAAATGTAGCTTTTCATGGTCTCCCCCTTTTTTCCTATATGAGGAAATTATAGGCACGATATTTTTGCGGCGTCAAGGAAAGAAAGGACCGCCCCGGGCGGCCGGGGCGGTTTTCCATAAAAACAGGTGGATTTTGTTTTATTACTCTACTTGTTTATTATGACGGGAGAGTCAATCAGCTTCTCCGTATCCGTTCGATAGGTAAAAAACAACCCTGGAAACGAAATTCCGTTTCCAGGGTTATGATTGGTGACCCATCGGGGATTCGAACCCCGGACACCTTGATTAAAAGTCAAGTGCTCTGCCAACTGAGCTAATGAGTCATATCCTTACGCAACGTTTGTAATTATACGTGACGCTTATTCACTTGTCAAGAAAAATAATGACCCCGTGCTCTGACAAAA
The DNA here is from genome assembly GCA_900315285.1 of uncultured Eubacteriales bacterium. GTDB lineage: Bacteria > Bacillota > Clostridia > Oscillospirales > Acutalibacteraceae > RUG420. Next base: position 28,337 of record OMYO01000001.1, read on the forward strand.
TGACAGAGCACGAAATCTTACGTTATTACTTATTTGACAAAGAGGATGCAGAGAACACAGGCAAGGGCAACTGCCATGAAAATGACACCCAGAATCTTTGTGGACTTAGCCAGAGTGTCGTCCTTGGCGTGGGCACCGGTCTTGTCAAAGAAATTGCTGTCATTCATTTCGGCAGAGCTGGAGCCGGTAATACCGGATGCGTTGGCCTCGCGGTTCTTCTGAAGGCTGATGACAACGATGAGAATGATTGCAAGTATAGTCAGCACAATGGCGAAGGCCATCTGTAAACCTGTCATTTGAATTCCTCCGAATCTCTAATTACAACTCTGATATCATATCATACCCATATTGCATTTTCAAGAATAATTTTACCGCTTATTCTGTGGTGAGACGGAGCTGCTCTCCCTCGGTATCCTCCGGCTTGGGAAGGGATCCCAGTGCGGGATAGGTGCGGGTACGATACCGGGCGGGATGTTTGAATTCTCCCTCCTCATAGGGGCGGAGACGAGCGGCCCGCTGCCCTTTCCGAAGTTTGAGAATGGAGATGCCCTGGGCAGACTTGGAAGTCTTCTCCGTTATGGACGCCGTGTTCAACAGAAGCTGCCGGCCGGCATTGGATTCCACAACAATGTCACAGTCCTTTGGGACATAAAGGGCAGACGCCAAAGGCGACTTGTCCGAGAAAGCGTTGACAAGCTTCTTTCTCCGGGTCTTTGTAAAATAGCTCTTCATCTCTATTTTGGCAATTTTGCCGTTCTCAAAAAGGAACAGCATGTAGCCCTTATACTTCTTGGTGACTGCCATATAGACCGGGTTCTCGTCGGGGTCAAACTCGAGGATAGAGGGAACATAGTCACCCAGCTGGGCAGCCTTGCCATAGTCAAATTCGTCGGCTCGGGACTTGTAGACCTGCTGATGGTCTGTGAAGAAGAGAAGCTCCTCATCATTTGTCGTCTCCACCTGCTGGGTGATGACATCATTTTCCTTGAGCTTCTGGTCACCGCTCATCCGCAGGGACTGGGGCGAGAACTTTTTGAAGTAGCCGTCCCGTGTAAAGAAGAGAATGACCGGGTCATCGTTGACCGTCTCCTCCTCTTCCTCCTCCTCTTCCAGGTCGGAGGCATAGATGATTTCACTCTTCCGGGGCTGGCCATACTTCTTGCCGACCTCCTGGAGTTCTTCGATGATGATTTTCTTGACCCGGCGGCGGTCATTGAGGATATCCTCGAGATCCTTGATTTTTCCCTCAAGGTCCTCCACATCCTGCAGCCGTTTCAGGATATACTCCCGGTTTAGGTGGCGGAGTTTGATTTCTGCCACATATTCAGCCTGGGTCTCATCAATGCCGAATCCAATCATGAGGTTCGGGACGACCTCGGCCTCCTCCTCGGTCTCACGGACGATTTTGATGGCCTTGTCAATGTCGAGGAGAATTTTTTCCAGACCCTTCAGGAGGTGAAGACGCTCCTTGGATTTCTGGAGGTCAAAATAGACTCTGCGGCGGACACATTCGGTCCGGAAGGCGATCCACTCCTCGAGAAGTTCCTTGACTCCAAGGACCCGGGGACTTCCCGCAATGAGGACGTTGAAATTGCAGGGGAATGAGTCCTCCAGCGTTGTCATCTTGAAAAGACGCCGCATGAGGCGATCCGGGTCTGCTCCCCTCTTCAGGTCGATGGTGATCTTGAGGCCGGACTTGTCGGTCTCGTCCCGGATGTCACTGATTTCCTTCAGGGAACCCGCCTTGGCCTTCTCAATGATCTTCTCAATGATGACCTCGGAAGTGGTTGTGGGCGGAATTTCCGTGATATCAATGCAGTTTCCGGCCTTATCATAGGTATATTTGGAACGAACTGGGATGCCGCCGCGGCCGGTGGCAAAGACTTTCTCCATTTTCTCGCGGTCGAAGATGATCTGAGCACCGCCGGGGAAGTCCGGAGCCTGCAAAGTATCCATGATGTCACAGTCCGGATGACGGATGAGATTAATGGTGGTGTCACAGATTTCCTTCAGGTTGAAGGAGCAGATGGAGCTCGCCATTCCGACAGCAATTCCCGTGTTGTTATTCACAAGGACCGAGGGAAATGTAACCGGAAGAAGCGTGGGCTCCTTCATGCTGGCGTCGTAGTTGTCCACAAAGTCAACAGTGTCCTTGTCAATATCCCGAAACAGTTCCTCGCAGATGGGGGCAAGTTTTGCCTCCGTATAACGGGATGCTGCCCATGACATGTCACGCGAGTAGGCTTTACCGAAGTTTCCCTTGGAGTCCACATAGGGGTGGAGCAGTGCTTCGTAGCCTTTGGAGAGGCGTACCATGGTGTCGTAGATAGCTTGATCGCCATGGGGGTTGAGCTGCATGGTGCGGCCGACAATGTTGGCGGACTTGATACGGCTTCCCTTCAGCAGCCCCATTTTATACATGGTGTAGAGCAGCTTGCGGTGGGAGGGCTTAAAGCCGTCAATTTCCGGAATGGCCCGGGACATGATGACGCTCATGGCATAGGGCATGTAGTTGATTTCCAGGGTGTCGACGATTTTCTGCTCGACAATTTCCCCGGCTCCCATGATATGGGCGTTGGGGTTCTCCTCCCGGTTCGCTGCGGGCGATTTTCTCTTCTTCGATGCCATGTAAGCTTGTTCCTCCAAACTTTAGTTTTCCGTTGAACTTATAAGAATCCTCATGAGAGATCCGTCATGTCGATGAAGCGATGGCCCTCCTCGGCAATGTGCTGTTTTCTCCCCGCAAGGTTATCTCCCAAAAGGAGATCAAATTGCGTGGCAGTGGCGGCGGCGTCCGATGGGTCCACCTTGATAAGACGCCGGGTCTTCGGATTCATGGTGGTGAGCCACATCATGTCGGCGTCGTTCTCACCGAGTCCTTTGGAGCGCTGGATAGTGTATTTCTTTCCCTCCAGTTCTTGGAGGACCTGCTTCTTTTCGACCTCTGTATAGGCAAACCAGACCTGGTCTTTGCAGTTGATTTCGTAAAGTGGAGACTCGGCTATGAAAACCTTGCCCTCATTGATGAGGGTGGGCATGAGACGATAGATCATGGTGAGGACGAGAGTACGGATCTGGTAGCCGTCCACGTCGGCATCGGTACAAATTATGATCTTATTCCAGCGGAGGTTGTCGAGACTAAAGGAGTTCATATCCTTAGTCTTGGCCTTGACCTCGACACCGCAGCCCAGAACTTTGATAAGGTCTGTGATAATGTCATTCTTGAAGATTTTGGTATAGTCGGCCTTCAGGCAGTTCAGAATTTTACCGCGGATGGGGATGACGGCCTGGAACTCCGAGTCCCGGGCCTGTTTGCAGGAGCCCAGAGCGGAGTCTCCCTCAACGATGAAGACCTCACGGCGGCTTACATCCTTGGTCCGGCAGTCCACAAACTTGGCGACCCGGTTGGACATGTCCATGTTTCCAGAGAGGGTCTTTTTCAGGTTCTGGCGGGTGGACTCAGCGCGGATGCGGCTCCGCATATTGACAAGCACCTGGTCGGTGATGCGGTCGGCATCCATCTTATTTTCGATGAAATAGACCTCGAGCTGGTGCTTGAAGAAGTCGGTCATGGCCTCCTGGATAAACTTGTTCGTTATGGCCTTCTTCGTCTGGTTCTCATAGGAGGTCTGGGTGGAAAAAGAGGATACGATAATGCAGAGACAGTCCTCCACATCCTGAAAGCTGATCTTCTTATCCTTCTTGTTATATTTGTTATTCTGTTTCAGATAGGCGTCAATTTGCGAGACAAAGGCGCTCTTGACGGCCTTGTCCGGTGCGCCGCCATGCTCCAGCCAGGAGGAGTTGTGATAGTACTCCTTCATGGTCTGTTTATTGGAGAAGCAGAGCGCGCAATGGATACGAACTTTATAGTCCTCCCTGTCTGCGCGGTCTCTTCCGACCCGTTCTGTGTCCCACTCCTGGATAGTGGAAAAGGCGTCAGCCCCTATTGTCTCTTTCATGTAGTCAGAGATTCCGTTCTCATAGTAGAACTCATAGGTCTGGAATTTTCCGGGCTCCGTCTCGTCTTTCAGCGTGAACTTCAGGCCGGAATTGACGATGGCCTGACGGCGGATGACATCCTGATAATATTCCAGCGGGATATTGATGTCGGTGAAAACATCCATGTCCGGCTTCCAATAGATATTGGTACCGGTCTGCTTACCTTCATAGGGTTCCTTTTTCAGTCTGCCGGAAGGGTTTCCACTCTTGAAATGGACCGTGTAGCGGGTCCCATCCCGAAGCACCTCCGCGTCCATAAATTCCGACGCATACTGGGTTGCACAGAGACCAAGGCCGTTGAGACCGAGGGAGAACTCATAACTTCCATTTTCCGAGTTCGTGTTGTACTTTCCGCCGGCATACATCTCACAGAATACCAGCTTCCAGTTGTACTCCTTCTCGTTCTCGTTATAGTCCATAGGGATTCCGCGGCCGAAATCCTGGACACGAATGCTCTTGTCGAGATACTTTGTGACAATGATTTCCTTACCATAGCCCTCTCTGGCCTCGTCGATGGAGTTGGAGAGAATCTCAAAAAAGGAGTGCTCACAGCCGTCCACTCCGTCGGAGCCAAAGATGACAGCCGGACGTTTGCGGACCCGGTCCGCCCCCTTCAGCTGGGAGATCTGGTCATTGGAATAACTTGCCGATTTTGCCATAACTTCCTCCGTACAAATCTAATGCAGATAATAATTTTAAAATATCTTCCAAACCCTTGTCAAGAATTGCCAAAACACCGCCCATGCTGGGGACATGGGCGGTGCAGATTTTGGAATAAACGGTATGATCAGGTTGCGGCGGGAACCGGAGCTGCCGTGCCCTCTTCGAGGAACGGGTCCGACTCGACGACGCCAAAGGCATCCTCCGTCATGATCTTCTTGAAGTCCTCGCCGTCGATTTTCTCATGGACGCCGAGATATTTGGCAAGTTTGTGGAGCTGGTCAATGTGCTCGCTGAGGATTCCCTCTGCCTGCGCATAGGCCTTTTTCATGATGTCAGCGACCTCGCGGTCAATGGCGCCGGCGGTCTCCTCTGAGTAGTCACGGGTACGGTTGTAATCCATACCAAGGAAGACCTCGTCGTTGTCACTGCCGTAGGTGACCGGACCAAGTGCCTTAGTCATACCATATTTGGTGACCATGTTCTTGGCAATCTTCGTGGCGCGTTCAATGTCATTGGAGGCGCCAGTGGAGATGTCGCCCATGATAAGGGCCTCGGCAACACGTCCTCCGAGCAGCGTGACCAGTTCGTCCAGCATACCCTGCTTGGTGGCGTAGCTCTTCTCCGTGGTGGGAAGGGACATGGTGTAGCCGCCTGCCTGGCCGCGGGGAATAATGGAGATCTGATGGACCGGGTCAAGGTTCGGGAGATAGAAGTTGGTGATGGCATGACCGGACTCATGGTATGCGGTCAGCTTCTTCTCCTTTGTGGACATCTTATGGGAGCGCTTCTCCGGGCCGACGACAACCTTAATGGCGGCCTCCTCAATGTCAGCGTTCATGATGGCCTTCTGATCCTTCTTGGCAGCGGAGAGTGCCGCCTCATTGAGAAGGTTCTCGAGGTCTGCGCCGGAGAAACCGGCTGTGGTGCGGGCAACAGCGTTCAGGTCAACATCCGGACCGAGCGGTTTGTTTCTCGCATGGATTTTCAGAATGGCCTCACGGCCTTTTACGTCCGGAAGGTTGACCGTGACCTGACGGTCAAAACGGCCGGGACGGAGAAGGGCAGGGTCCAGGATATCCGGGCGGTTGGTGGCGGCAATGACGACAATGCCGAGGTTGGCGGCGAAACCGTCCATCTCTACGAGGAGCTGGTTTAGAGTCTGCTCTCTCTCGTCGTGGCCACCGCCCATGCCGGCGCCTCTGTGGCGGCCGACGGCGTCGATCTCGTCGATGAAGATGATGGCCGGGGCATTCTTTTTGGCGGTCTCAAAGAGGTCACGGACACGGGATGCGCCGACACCGACATACATTTCCACGAAGTCCGAGCCGGAGATGGAGAGGAACGGTCTGTCCGCCTCCCCTGCCGTGGCACGGGCCAGTAAAGTTTTACCGGTACCGGGAGGGCCCACGAGCAGAACGCCCTTGGGAATTCTCGCACCGAGTTTGTCGTATTTATGGGGATCCTTCAGGAACTCGACGATTTCCTCCAGTTCCTCTTTCTCCTCATCCGCTCCGGCCACGTCGTCAAACGTGGTCTTTTTGTCCTTGTCGCTGTTCTGATGGACTCTCGCCTTTCCGAAGCCCATGGAGCGGTTGCTCTCGTTCATGATAGAGGAATTCATTCTCCGCATGATCCAGACAAGGACAAGAAGTGTGAGCACTGTGGAGAGAAGAACCGGCAGAACGTTGGTCAGCCAATTCGAGGACGCGCCTGCAATGTAGTTCATCTTGATGGGCTTGTCCGGGTGTGCCTTGTTGTAGTCTCTCACGTTCTCATGGACGTCCTTGACAAAGAGCTCAACATTGGGGACATTGTAGGTCTTTGCTTCCTTTTCACCCTTCAGATGATAGGTGAGCTTGCCATTGCTGAGGTTCAGAGAGTAGGACGTGACGTTTCCCTGATCAAACTGGGAGACGATCTGATAGTAGCCCTCCGTGCTCTTCTTTGTCGAGGTATTGAATGTAAAGTACATGGAAACAATAATGAGAAGCGGAATGAGGATCCACGCTATGGTTGCCCATATGTTGTTTTTTCTGCTGTTGGGATCCTGTCCGCCCAAATTGTTATTATCCGGCACTGTGTTTCCTCCTTTATTCGTAGACCCGGGGTTTCAGAACTCCGAGGTACGGCAGATTTCGGTACCTTTGCGAATAGTCGAGACCGTAGCCGACGACAAATTCGTCCGGGACCCGGGCACCAACATAGTCGGCGGCAATGTCTGCCTGCCGGCGTTCCGGTTTGTCCAGGAAGGTACATATTTTAATGGAACTCGGTGAACGCATTTTTAATATTTCACGAAGATTATATAAAGTGCGTCCAGTATCCAGAATATCCTCCACCAGGAGAAGATCCTGCCCCGAGAGATCCAGGTCGAGGTCTTTGATGATTTTGACCTTTCCACTGCTCTCCGTCCCGTTTCCGTAACTGGAGACCACCATAAAGTCGATGGACAGCGGAATGTCGATGGCGCGCATGAGGTCGGCCATGAAAACCACAGAGCCCTTCAGGACACTGACCAGGACGAGGTTCTTTCCCCTATAGTCCCGGGACACCTCTGCGCCAACGCGGGTGACGATTTCCTGGATTTCCTCTTCGCTCAGCAGAACTTTTTCAATGTCGTCCTGCATATTCTCACTGAACAAGATAAACACTCCTATTTGGCTGGCTTACGTTTCACAGACACAAGCAGGATATGCTTTGTCTCCGGCCCGGCGGCAAAACCCTCTGCAGGCCCAAAGCCCTCCATCCAGATGATTTTTCCCTGACATTCCATCAGAGTGACGGAACTGCGCTCCTCCGGAGGGATTCCCCTCTCCTGGAAAAGGGCCTTCAGCGACTTGGTGACGCCGCGTTTTCTCGGGCGAAAACGGTCCCCGGGACGTCGGTTCCGAACGATAAAATCACCCATTAGTTTATCATAATCAAGGGCGTTTTCCAATAGAACGGGCGCAATTTGTTCCCCGGCTGAGAACACCTGTGTCTCAAAGATGCCGTAGGGGAGTTCGAGGGGTGAATCGCCCACATAGGAAAAATCCGCGGTCTCCTCTCCGGGAACAGCAAGTAGGCCGTCGCGTACCCGGACCATGATTCCCGAGGAAATTTGAACCTGCCCGCTCCCCCGACGGACCAGATCATAGACCTCATGCAAATGCTGTTCATCCTGCTGAACCGGGGCGATTCGCTGGAGGATTTCCCCCACAGCCCTCATGCCAATGGCCTCCGCTGCATCGCAGACCGGCTGTGTGTAAAAGCACCTGCTCTGGCCGGGAACGGCAGCCTGTTTCAGGACTTCGGCGGTCTCCTGCTCCAGGAAGTCCTCATCCCGGGAAAAGTTGACGAGGGACCTTGCCATGCAGGACATGGCAGCGGGGTTGATCTTTTCCATTTCGGGCAGGATGACATTCCGAATACGATTCCTGGCATATTTCACATCCGAATTGGTGCTGTCCGTGCAGTAAGAAAGAGCGTTCCTCCGGCAGTATTCCTCAATTTCTGCCCTCTCACACTCAATTAGGGGGCGTATCACATTGCCGCGTACCGGGGGAATTCCGGTCATCCCCTTCAGAGAAGTGCCCCGTAGCAGATGAAACAGAGCTGTCTCTACTGCGTCGTTGGCATTGTGCGCCGTACAAATACGCACATCTCGGTCAGGAAACAGTTCGCCGGCCATATCTGAAAACCACTGGTAGCGGAGGATACGCCCGGTCTCCTCCTCTCCGGCTCCCCGCTCTTTGGCAATGGCAGGGACATTAAAGTGTGCTGCATAGAATGGGATATCTTGCTTCTCACAGTAATTCCTGCAGAAATTTTCGTCCCGATCCGCCTCCTGGCCGCGGATACCGTGGTTGACATGGAGAGCCACAATGGCCCAGCCATGTTCCGGAGCGAGCTGCTGTAAAACAGAGAGAAGCGTCATGGAATCCGCTCCGCCGGAGAGGCCGACCAGTGCGGCCGCCCCGTCGGGGAGCATACCATAACGCTTCATGGTGCTATCCACTTTTTTGGTGAACGGGTCAAAATTCATCATGATCCCTGTCAATCTCGTTGAATGTGGTGAACTCGCCGTTCCAGCCGAGTTCGACGGAGCCGGTGGGGCCGTGGCGGTTTTTGGCGACGATGATTTCCACGGTGTCGATTTGACGGTTCTCGTCGTCGTTGTCCTCTCCGGCCATGTCTGCGTAGTAGTCGTCACGGTATAGCATGAGGACAATATCGGCATCCTGCTCAATGGAGCCGGACTCACGCAGGTCGGAGAGCTGTGGCCGGTGGGACTTGCCGCGGGCCTCTGTACCACGGGCAAGCTGGGCGAGAACAATGACCGGCACTTGGAGATCCTTTGCCATGAGCTTGAGGTTTCTGGTGATTTCAGAGACCTCCTGTACTCGGGATTCCGTCCGGTTCGGCGATTTCATGAGCTGGAGATAGTCGATGATGACGCAGTCCACATCTTTCATCCGGATGATTTTCGCCTTCATCTCGTTGACACTGATGTTGGAGGTGTCGTCGAAGTAGAGCGGGCACTCATGCAGAGCATCTGCCGTCGTGGTCAGATTTTCCCAGTCTCCCGGTTCCAGATTTCCATTTCGCATTTTGATGCCCTGGATCCTCGACTCCATGGAGATGACCCGGGAGGCAAGCTGTTCTTTTGTCATCTCCAGAGAGAAGAAAAGGACCTTCTTACCCCGTTTGGAGACGTTGGTGGCAATATTCAGAGCAAAACTCGTCTTACCCATGGCTGGACGGGCACCGACAATGATGAGATCCGACCGGTTGAGACCGGCAATCATCTTATCTAGCTGGGAATACCCGGTTGGGATTCCTAAATAGTCCTCTTTGTTGGCGGAGTTCAGCTGTCCCAGCCGGACCATGACCTGATCCACAATGATTTCCCCGAGGCGAGATGCGCTGTTGCTCTCACTCCCCTGTCGGATACCATAGATTTTCTGTTCGGCCAGATCCAGGAGTTTCTCCGCGTCATCCTCCTCATTCCGGGCCTTTTCCAGGACGTCGGAAGAGGCGTTGATGAGAGCCCGCAGATAAAACTTGTCCCGGACAATGTTGGCGTATGCCTCGACATTGGCCGTGGTGGGAATGGCATTATAGAGCTGGTTTAAATATTGATTTGTGGCGTCCCGGTCGGAATTTTCGCCCTTGGTGAGCTCCTCCAAAACCGTGACGAGGTCAAACTTGCCATCTGCCGCGTCCCGGGTGAGGATGGCATTATAAATGCTGCGATGCTGGGGGACATAGAGATATTCCGCCTTGAACCCGCCAGACTGGATGAGGGGAAGGCAGCTCGGGTCCACAAGCAGACAGCCGAGCAGAGACTGCTCCGCCTCCAGGCTGTAGGGCTGGCCGGCGGGCTGCAGATATTCGGAATTTTCCTTAGCCATGGTTCCTCCGCTGAATTTGAAATCGAATGGACGGGCGATTTACTGTTCGGAGACCCTTACCTTTACTGTGGCACTGACCCCCTGGAAGAGGCGTACTTCGGCATCATAGGTCCCGAAGGCCTTGATCTCTGCGACCTTGATTTTTCTCTTGTTGACGGTGATACCGTAATCCTGCTTGATTTTCTCCGCAATTTCCTTGGCGGTGACGGATCCGAAGAGCTTGCCGTTCACACCGGCTTTTGCCTTCATTTCGAGTACAGAACCTTCCAGCTTCTTGGCATCTGCCTCTGCGGCGGCCTTCTCGGTATCATACTTGAACTGCTTGGAGTTCTGTGCATTTTTCATTTCCGTGACGTTCTGCGCGTCCGCCGGTGCTGCAAGGTCTTTGGGGAAAAGATAGTTTCTGGCGTAGCCGTCGGAGGCCTTGACCATGTCACCTTTCTTACCCAATCCGCGAACGTCCTGTTTCAGTATGACTTTCATGGGATTCACTCCATTTCTATATATTCATCGATGGATTTTTTGACCAGTGTGATGGCCTCCTCCATCGAGATGTCAGCTATTTGCGTGGCGGCCATAGTGAAATGTCCGCCTCCTCCCAGCTTCTCCATGATGACCTGGACATTCATCTGGCCCAGAGAACGCGCCGAGATATTGATTTTTCCACCGGATTCAAAAAGGACATAGGAGGATTTCACACCGGTGACACTGAGCATGTCGTCAGCGACCTGAGAGGCAATGACCCTCATATTCGGAACGACCTGATCCGTACTGGCAATGGCACAGTCGTGGTAGGTCTCCGCGGAACTCAGAATAGAGGCCTTGACCTTATAGTTGTCGAGGCTGTTGGAGAACAGCTGTTTGACCGCTACGGTGTCAGCGCCATGGTTCTTCAGATAGGCGGCCGCCTCAAAGGTGCGGACGCCGGTTCCGAGGACAAAATTACGGGTGTCCAGCATAATACCGGCAAGCAGTGCATTGCAGGTCATGGGATCCGGCTGGATATCCTCCGGAAAATACTCAATGAGTTCTGTCACCATTTCACAGGCGCTGGAGGAGTTGGGCTCGCTGTAGAAGAGCTCCGCATCCTTGATATAGTTTGCCGTCCTGCGGTGATGGTCCACCACACAGACAGTGTCAAATTTTTCGCTTAAGCCCGGATATTCCAGAGAGTTCGGCCGGTGAGTGTCCACGACGACCAGAAGGCTGTCTCTTCCGCGTGCCTTCCCTATGGCCTCGTCGGCGTCGAGAAAGGCGTCCTTGTCCACCGCCTCCTGAAAATGGTCAATGAGCAGCGTGGACATGGTCGTGTCCCGGTTTGCAATGATGTAGCAGGGTTTTCCCAGAGAACGCGCCATTTCATAGATGCCGATGGAGGCGCCAATGCTGTCCAGATCCGAGAACGTGTGACCAGTGGTAAAGATGACGTCATGACGTTGGAACTGTTCGTGGAAGTTCTGCGACATGATGCGGGCCTTTACTTTGCTGGAACTCGTTGTGCCGCCAACCGTACCGCCAAAGAACTCCATGTTGCCGTCTGTGTTCACAGTGGCCTGGTCTCCACCGCGGCTCTCGGACATTTCCAGGGCAAGTCGGGCATGATCATTTGCCTCTGCAAGGGTCTCTCCTCTTCCGGCACCAATGGAAATGGTGAGCTCCACAGGGTTCTCACCAAATTTATAGTCCCGGATCCGCTTCAGGATATCAAAACGGCCAGAGATCAACTGCTCCAGCCCCTGCTCCTCGAGAATCATGAAATAGTTGCCATCACTGATTTTTTTCAGCAGTCCTGGCAGTTTGGCAGCCCATTGTTCCAAAATGGTCTCCACACCGCCATTGATGACCTCACACTCACTGCTCTTGAAGTTCCGGCGGACTTCATCCATATTGTCGACACATAGGTAGAGAACCGATGGCTTTGAGCGGCGGTATTCCGAAGCAGCCCGTTTCAACTCCGTATTGTCGAGAAGGAACAGGCAATAGGACTGGGTTTTCTCATCAATTTGCCCCGCATAGGCGGTGAAGATGCGGTCGCCGACATGGATGTCGAGACCCTCCGGATGTTCCAAGAGATCCTGACTGGTTACACCGCCGATAAAATTACCTATTTTCCGAAACGGGATAACATTGTCGGGAATCAGTTTGTCTTGAAACGGGGCATTGTACCAGATGACGTCGCCATTTTTTCTGACAACAGCCATGGGGATGGGAAAGTCGTTCCCCTTCCCCTCGGTGTCAAAATAGGTGCCTGCCTTCTTAATAACATCCTGGTAATAACGGGTCTTGCGAAAATAGAATAAGAGAACCGCAAGAATCAGCGCTGCGAGAACGCATACCTGTATGACCCCTGCCATGGTGGAAAAATAGAACATGGCAACGGTGGATACGGCAGCGGCCAGCAGAACCACTGAAAAGAGAATTGCGGTATCTCTGCTCACGGTCAGACCTCCATAATAATAGGCAGGATCATGGGACTGCGTTTGGTGCGCTCATAGACGAGGCGGGAAATTTCGTCCCGGATATGGGATTTGATAGTGGACCAGTCACGGATGTCGTTGACCAGGCAATTTTCAATGGCCCACATAGCCATGGATTTGGCGTCCTCAATGAGGTCGCCCGCCTCACGGACATAGACAAAGCCGCGGGAGACAATGTCCGGGCCGGCAATGACCTCGCCGGTCTCGCTGTCCATAGTGACAACGACGGTGATGAGTCCGTCCTCTGCCAGACGGGTGCGGTCCCGCATGACGATGGAGCCGACATCGCCGACACCATAGCCGTCCACGAAGACACGGCCGGCCGGCACGGTGCCGCCCTGTTTCAGGCCGTTCTTGCTGATTTCCACAGTACGGCCAATATCACTGATGAGAATATTGCTGGAGGGAATGCCCATCTTCTCCGCCAGCTCCTTATGTTTCTGGAGATGCTTCTGCTCACCGTGGACCGGAATGAAATATTTTGGCCGGATGAGACCCAGCATCATCTTCAGTTCTTCCTGGTTGGCATGTCCGGAGACATGGACCTCATACATGCGCTCGTAGATGACCTCGGCACCATGCTTCATAAGCTCATTGACAACTTTGGTGACTGTCTTCTCGTTGCCCGGAATGGGGTTAGCCGAGATGATGACATAGTCGTTGGAGGTAATTTTCACCTTTCTATGCTCCGAAAAGGCCATGCGGGTCAGCGCCGACATGGGTTCACCCTGGCTGCCAGTGGTAATGAGAAGCAGCTGTTCCGGTGGGTAGCGGTGAATTTCATCAATGGAGATGAGAACGCCATCCGGAACATGGAGGTAACCGAGTTCAGTACCAATGGACATGACATTCTCAAGGCTCCGCCCGGAGAGGGCTACTTTGCGGTGCTGTTCTACGGCCACATTGATGATCTGCTGGACACGGTGGATATTGGAGGCAAAAGTGGCGACAATGATACGGCGCTTCCCGGCCCTTGCAAAAAGGGTCTCGAACGATTCGCCCACGGTTCGCTCGCTCTGGGAGTAGCCCGTTTTCTCCGCGTTGGTGGAGTCGGCAAGATAGGCGAGTACGCCCTCTTTTCCAAGCTCAGCAAAACGGGCCAGATCAATCATCTGTCCGTCGATGGGTGTCGTGTCAATTTTCAGGTCGCCGGACTGTATGATGACGCCTGCCTGGGTATGGATGGCAAAGGCAAGGGCATCCGGAATAGAGTGGTTGACGTGGATGGCCTCCACGTTGAATTTTCCCGCCTGAACGGTGTCGCCGGGATTTATGACACGGAGGTCACACTGATTCAGAATGCCGTGCTCCTCCAGTTTTCCCTTGATAAGGCCGATGGTGAGGGGCGTGCCGTAGACTGGTGCCTTGATTTCTTTTAAGAGGAAAGCAAGACCGCCGATATGGTCCTCATGGCCGTGGGTAATAAAGATGCCGCGGATTTTCTCCTCGTTACGCTGTACATAGGTAAAATCCGGAATGACAAGGTCGACGCCGAGCATGTCGGGCTCCGGAAATGCGAGTCCGCAGTCCACAATGATCATGTCCCCATCATAGTCGTACAGGGTCATGTTCTTACCGATTTCATTCAGACCGCCGAGAAATGATACTTTGACTGGGGTCTGTGCCGAGGCGTTCTTGGGTTTTCCGCCCCTTCTCTTGCGGCTTCGCTGATACCCGCCGCTATGGGATGCGCCATTTCTAGTGCGATTTCTCTGCTGATTACTGGTTCCGTTATTCGATCCTGAAGAAGAATTTGTCTGATTGTTTTCCTTCGGCATGGAACTCTCCTTTCATGTGAATTGTTACATTGCAATGCCGGCGGGAGCCCTGGACTCCCCACGAACCGGACTGTCGAATATAAAATTTTATCGGGTTTTAGATGCATTGTCAAGAAACCCGGACTGTGCTAACATTAGTCTACTATATTATATTACGGCCAGGAGAAAAAATGGAAATGGAATTGACAAAAGTGGAAATCTTTACCGACGGCGCCTGCTCCGGGAACCCGGGTCCGGGAGGATACGGAACCATTTTGCGCTGCCATGGCATTGAGAAGGAACTGAGCGATGGTTTCCCGGAGACCACAAATAACCGAATGGAGCTCACCGCTGTCATTGCAGGTCTAATAGAGCTGAGACGGCCATGCCATCTGGACATTTACTCCGACTCCCAATATTTTGTCAATGGTATTACGAAGGGCTGGGCCGAGGGCTGGAAGCGCCGCGGCTGGAAAAAGGCAGATGGAAAGCCGGCACTGAACTCGGACCTCTGGGACACCTTGCTCAAGGAACTCGCTAGACACGAGTACACCATCCACTGGGTCAAGGGACATGCGGGCCACCCGGAAAATGAGCGCTGTGACGCGCTTGCCGTGGCCGCCTATCAGAAATATAAGAAATAACAGTGAGATAATGAAAGACCGGATTGTCCAGCGGCAACCCGGTCTTTTTGTTATCTTTTTTTTCTTAGTCCTCGTCCTTGACGAGACCGAGCTCATGGTCCAGGACCTCTTTGATGTCGTCTGGGTCAAGTCCATGTACGACACAGGCCTCGGAGAGAGACTCATAGAGGGCAGATCCACAGGTCACGCAGGACATTCCGCAGCTCATGAGAATATTGGCGGCCTCGGGGTAACGCTCCAAAATATCAATGATGAGCATGTCGGTGTCAATTTCACCTTCTGCAGCAGCCTCTTTCTTCGCAAAGAATGCGGCGGCATCCTCAGCGGGGTCGCCGGGAACCGTGAGGCCAAAATTCTTCTGAAAAATACCGAAGATATTCTCTGTCATGAAGTCCGGCACCTGAGGGCCGACACTGATTTTTTTGGCTCCAATATAAGTAAGTACCAGGAATGCCAGAAGAGAGCGCTCGTCGTTGATGGCGACGCAGAATGTGACAGGGACACCATTCAGGTCAAATTTTTCCAGGTCCGCCTGGAACTTCAGAGCCGTCATGGCAATAGAGTACATGTCACTGATTTGACCGGCATGCATGATACGGGGAATGCCGTGAACCGTTCCCAGGTTCAGCCCGTTCACACGGTAAGCAGAAGAACCTGCCGTCATAATGGCGGAGTTTTTCGGAAGTGCCTCAGCCAGTGCGGTATAGTAGCCATTCAGGCTGTCGTCACCGTCCGTACCGATAAGGGCAATAATGCGCTCCACCGAGTTGTCCTTCATGCTGCCGACGATGCGGTCGGACATATTGTAGAGGGTGTCATGGGCAAAGCCAATAATGAGTTCCCCTTTCCGGAGCTCCTCCGGCGGTTCGCAGGTTTTCGCCTTTTCCACAACACTTGAGAAGTCATAGCAGAAGTCCTCGTCCGGATCAAAATGCTCGGCGCCTGGGACATAGGTCTCTCCTGCAGTATAGAAACGGTCTTTATAGGACTCTGCCGGCTCCTTTACACCGGTGCCGGCGTAGATGACCGGGCCGTGGAAGGAGGCAAAGTCCTGCTCCTGGGTCTCCGGAGAACCGCCGTAGTTTCCGGCAAAATGGTCCAGATTCTGCAGTGTGGTGAGCGCCTGCGCAGAGAGCAGTTCACCGTGGGTATAGACGTCAACGCCAGTGCCCTCAGCCGCCTTCAGTACACATTCCAGAACACGGGTATTTTGACCTGCCACCAGAATTCCCGGGTTCTTCCGGACACCGAGCTCCACATTGGAGAGTTTCGGGGCTCCGTAGCGCTCCGTAATTGCCTTATCCAGAAGGCCCATGGCGCGGTAGCCAAAGCCGCCGACCTCCATGGCCAGATTAAACAGCAGGCCGACACTGAGCGTAAACTTGAGGGTACGCTGCAGAACCCGCTGCAGGAACGGGTCTATTCCCTCGTCCTCGTAGCCGATCTGATAGGCGGCATTGGAGATTTGGGCGACGCCTTTCAGACCGCGGGTAATGAGGGTGCGAAGAGAGTGGGCATCCATATTGTCCGTCTCACTGGCACGGATCTCCGTGAGCTTGTCTGCATACTCATCCGGAGACTCTGGATTCCACTGGGCGGCCGGTGCAAGGACACGGGTGGCCTTCAGCTGCCCCATAAGTTCTTTCTTCTTGGCAAAGGTCTTGTCAATGCGGTTCCCGAGAACCACCGGGTCCAGACATGTCTGGTACGAGGTAAGACAGAGGTTCTCCACAACCATGCGGTCCACGTCTTTCGGGACCTTGATGAGTTCCACGCGCATTTCAGTAGTCACGGCGCAGAGACTTTTTGTGGCAATATCAAGAAGATCTTTCAAATCTTTCAGTTCCATGGCTCGTTTCCTCCGAGGCGATATATCTGTTAGTCGTCGCTATTATACTCTACATTGCCCTCATAAGCAAATGTTCATTCATTTTTGGTGAAAATTTTCAGCGAAGCTGCCACTCCTTGAGGTCACGGACCTCCTCATACATAGCTTTATAACTCTCATGGCGCGATTTGCTTATGGTTCCCGCCTCCACTGCCTCTATGACGGCACAGCCTTTGTCCGCAACGTGGCTGCAGGAGGGATAGAATTTACACTGATCCATATAAGGACGAAATTCCGGGAAACACCATGCCAGATCCTCTTTTAAGATCATCTCATTCTTCTGGAGTTCCAGCGAGGCAAAGCCGGGGGTGTCCACAACATAACCACCGGCCACATTGAGAAGGGTGCACTCCCGTGTCGTATGCTTTCCCCTCCCCAACTTCTGGCTGATGGGTGCTGTATCCAGTTCAAGGCCCGGCTCCAGCCGATTCAGCAGAGTGGATTTTCCAACTCCGGAGTTGCCGGTAAAGGCAGAGGTCTTTCCCTTGAGCAGTTCCCGTACCTGAGGCAGTCCCTCGTCGGACATGCCGCTGGCAACTATGGTCGGAAATCCTGTAGTCTTGTAGATGTGGAGGAGTTCCTCCACATCGGCGAGGTCGCTCTTTGTGAGGACAATAACTGGATCAATTTCCGCCCGCACAGCCAGAACGGTGAGCTGGTCAATGATCAGGGTATTTGGACGGGGCTCACAGCTGGAGACAACGATAAACAGCTGGTCAATATTGGCCACCGGCGGCCGGCGCAGAGAGTTGCGCCGCGGTGCGATCTCGTCGATGGTGTTCTCGTGGTCCCCGTCATAGACGGTAATGGACACTTGATCGCCCACAAGCGGGGTGATTTTTTCCTTCCGGAACACTCCCCTCGCCCGGCACTCATAGACAGTACCGGCGGCCTCTACATAGTAGAAGCCACCGATACCCCGTATAATGATTCCATTTTCAAAATGGGTCTCACTCATAGATATTTTCCTGTTCCTCAGCCAACTGAGACAATGCGATAACGGTGTTCGTTGGAAACCGACGCAGGATTTTTCGTGAAGTCATAGGTCCCCTCGTAGAGCTTTGTCCCGTTCAAATAGACAGAGACAGGTACCGAGGAACCTGAACCGGTAAGCCGGGTGCTATAGGTCCCGCCGTTACAGATAACAGTGGCACGTTTATATGCCTCATTGTTGACATAGAGGACATATGTCCCTTCCCGGTTCGTGTCGGGAAGCGTCACGGTAACTGTGGCAGAGCCCTTGGACTTACGACCGCTGCTGATGATGATATCCACCTTTGTCCCCTTCGGAACGGTGGAATTTTTGGTGACACTCTGGGAGATGATAGTGCCCTTGGGCTCGGAGGAGTCCCGCTCCTCCACATTTCCAACGGTGAGGCCTACACTCGTAAAATAGTCCACAACACGGTCCTTCTCCGCCGCATAGTTGAGCCCTGTAAAGTCCGGAACGGTGACCTCCGAGTCATCGGATTCCGATGCGACATAGAGAATCAGGGTCTCCGCCGTATTGGCCTTTGTGCCCTGGGGCGGGTCACTGCGAATTACAGTATTCGGCTTATACTTTGTACCACTCTGCGTGACGATGTTGAAATGCAGGAACCCGGCGGCATTCAAAGTCTCCTCTGCCCTGGTCAGAGACATTCCGTTGATTCTGGGAACTGTGGCCGCCGTTCCGTTGGATACGACATCAATGCCGATGGTGGAGCCGCGTTTTGTCTTGGAGCCAGGCTTCTTGTCCTGGTTAATGATTTCACCCGGTTCCGCCGAAGTTGAGGAGACATAGGTGACCTCGAACTCAAACTCTTTATACTTGGCATTGCCCTCCACATCGGTGTAGTAGTTCTTTCCAACAAAATTCGGGACGGTGACCCGGTCGCCGGTAAAGAATCCGGAGAAAATTCCGAGAAAGACAAGGACCAGTATTACGGCGGCAGCAGCACCACAGGACACGCCGATAATGATGGAACGTCTGCGGCTTTGGCGATTCGCCTGTTCTTTGGTATCTGCAGTTGCTTCTGCACTGGGCTCCGGCTGCTGCGGAAGCTTACCGGTCACCGCATTCTTGGCGATAAACTTTGTGGGTTCGTCATCCACGAAGTAGTTGTAGTCAAATTTGATCGACGGATTTCTCTTCAGCTCATCCAGATCCAGGAGCATTTCTGCCGCGGACTGATAGCGGAGCCGGATGCTCTTTTCCATGGCATGGAGAATAATCTGCTCGAGGCCGATGGGAAGATCCTCATTGATTTTTGTCGGTGGCTTTGGAGGCTCCTGAAGCTGTTTCAGTGCCACTGCCACCGCACTTTCTCCCTCAAAGGGGAGCGTCCCGGTGACCATCTCGTACAGGACAACACCGACGGAATAGATATCCGCTTTGTCGTCGGTGATGTCTCCGCGGGCCTGTTCCGGGCTGATATAGTGGACCGAACCTATGGCGGATTCGGTCATAGTACGGGTTTCACCGCGGCTGAATCGCGCAATGCCGAAATCCGTCACCTTGATGGTGCCGTTTTTCAACAGCATGATATTCTGCGGCTTGATGTCCCGGTGGACGATTCCCTTATCGTGGGCGTGCTGCAGCGCCCGCAGAATCTGAGTCGTAAAATTCACGGCCTCCGGCCATGGCAGAACTTTCTGCTGCTCAATATATTCCTTAAGGGTGATCCCCTCGACATATTCCATGACGATATACTGCAGCGTCTCGCCGAAGCTCACGTCATAGACCTTCACAATATTGGGATGAGAGAGGACCGCAATGGCCTTGGACTCGTTTTTGAAGCGACGCCGAAATTCCTCGTTGGCCAGGAATTCCTCCTTCAGGATCTTGACGGCGACGGTCCGGTCATCGATGTTGTCATAGGCCTTGTAGACCACGGCCATGCCGCCGACACCGATGATCTCCTGGATCTTATAGCGCCCGTCAAGGGTTTGTCCTACATAACTATCCATGGAATGTTTCCTTCCCTGTCTGAAGATTTTCAGTTACTCTGCAATGACAACGACGGTAATATTGTCTCCGCCCCCGTGGGCGTTGGCAAGGTCGACCAGGGAATTTGCGCAGTCGCTGTCTGTGGACTCCATGACGAGATTTTGGATTTCCTCGTCGGTGACAAAGTTCGTAAGGCCATCGGTACAGATGAATACGACCTCGCCGCCGTGGAGGTCCTCCTCCCCGTAGTCCACCTGGATATTTTCACTGACCCCCAGTGCTCTGGTGATCAAGTTGCGGTTTGGGTGATTCAGAGCCTGCTCCTCTGTGATTTCTCCGCTCTCCACCATCTTCTGGACCACAGAATGATCCCTTGTCACCTGACGGATGGCGTGTTGGGAGATGAGGTAGGCACGGCTGTCACCGGCGTGGGCAATATACACCGTGTTTTTCCCCACAATAACGGCAACAACGGTGGTGCCCATTCCCCGGAGTTTCGGAGTGGACTCCGCCATATCATAGATTTCAATGTTGGAATTCGTGATGGCGGTAATAAGCAGGTTCCGTATAGACGCCGGAGACATATTGTCCCGGTAAGCGGTTGTAATTCGCTGTGAAATGGAACGGACCGCGGTGGAGCTGGCAATGTTTCCGCCAGCGTTGCCGCCCATGCCGTCACAGACGACAGCCCAGGCCACACCGTCACGGAATTCTCCGGCGGCATAGGCGTCCTGGTTGGAGGAGCGGACCATGCCCGTATCCGATTTGGCAAGAATTTTCATGCATTCTCCTTTTCGTGGTTCCGTCTTAGCTGGCCGCAGGAGGCGTCAATGTCCGGCCCCAGCGTGCGGCGCACTGTTGTGGTAATTCCCCGACGCTCGAGCATCTTGGAGAAGGACCGGAGCCGCTCATCCGAGCTCCTCACATAGTCGTTCTCCCGCACCTCGTTCGCGGGAATGAGATTCACATGGCACAGCATGCCCTTCAGCCGATCCGCCAATTCCTCCGCACACTCGTCAGAGTCGTTGACGCCACTCATCATGGCATATTCGAAGGAGATCCGGCGCGATGTGGTCTCTGTGTAGTCCTTGCATGCCTGCAGGAGTTCTTCTACGCTCCACCGGTAATTCACCGGCATGATCTTCGAACGGATTTCATCATTCGGTGCATGCAGGGACACGGAGAGCGTGAACTGTGGACGGGTCTCCAGAAGATCATAGATGCGGGGAACAATTCCACAGGTGGAGATGGATATATGCCGTGCACTGATATTGTCTCCTTTCTCGTCCGTAATGAGGTCGAGAAAGCGCATTACATTGTCATAGTTGACAAGGGGTTCTCCCATGCCCATAAGGACAATATGGGAAATCCGTTCCCCGGTGTCCCGCTCCGCGGCGTAGACTTGTGACAGGATTTCCGAGGCAGTCAGGTCCCGGACACATCCATCAATGGTGGAGGCACAGAAGCGGCACTTCATGTTACAGCCGACCTGTGAGGAGACACAGACGCTGTAACCATATTTATATTTCATAAGAACCGACTCAATGGTCTCCCCGTCGTTTAAGCGGTAGAGATATTTGACGGTCCCGTCCAGTTTTGAGACATACTTTTCCAAAATTTCCACATTACGGATTTCAAATTCCCGGTCCAGGTCGGCGCGGAGATTTTTTCCGAGGTTCGTCATCTCGGAAAAGGAGACCGCATGCTTATTGTGCAGCCAGTCGAAAATCTGCCCGGCGCGAAATATGGGAAGCCCCATGGTGGCACAGGCATTCTGGAGCTCTGGGAGCGTCATTGATTTTATATCCTTTTTCACTGGGCAACACGCTCCGTTCGTTCCAGGACGGCAATGAAGAACCCGTCACAGTGGGATGTGCCCGGAAGCAGCGTCTCCTCAGAGAGAAGCGCAAACTCCGGATGGCTGTCCAGAAACCGCGCCACGACATCCTGATTTTCCGCCGGATTCAGGGAACAGGTGGAGTAGACCAGACGGCCGCCAGGCCTGCAATACTGGGCAGATACACACAAAATATGATATTGCACCGGTGTGAGGTTGTCAATGTCGGTAAGACTCCGGTAACGGATTTCCGGCTTGCGTCCGATGATGCCGAGACCGCTGCAGGGAACGTCACAGAGGATCCGGTCTGCAAGGCCGCGTTCGGGGTCATACTCTTCCGCATTTCCGCTGTCGGCATGAATGCACTGGATGCCGAGCCGCTCCGCCCCATTCTGTATAAGTCCTACCCGCTTTGGGTACAGGTCAAACGACAGCACGCTGCCCTTGTCCCCCATCCGTTCAGCAAGAGTGAAACTTTTTCCGCCTGGAGCAGCACACACGTCATACACCCTGTCTCCCGGCTGCGGATCCAGTCGGCTGCAGCACAATTGAGACGAGGCGTCCTGCACATGGTAAAGGCCCTGCAGGAACAGGGGATCCTGCTCCACCGAACCCAGATTGTTCAGCACCAGAGCATCCTCTACGAGCGGATGCGGCTCTGCCTGAACCCCCTCTTCAGCAAAGGCGTTAATCAGAGTGTCTGTGTCTGTTTTCAGGGTATTGACCCGGATTGTTATGGGTTCGGCGCCCAGGGCATGTTCCAGAATGCCCAGTGTTGCCTCTTCGCCGTAACTTTTCTGCCAGAGCTGAATGAGCGGCTCCGGACAGGAGTATTTGACACTCAGATACGGAAGCGAATCCGATTCATCCGGAAGCTGCAGGCCATTCCGATCCACATTATGGAGAACCGCATTGACGAGGCCGGAGGAATATGCCGCTCCGTTTTTCTTCACCAGCGAGACGCTCTCATTGATGGCGGCATGGCTCGGAACGCGGTCCATAAACAGGATTTGGAAGGCACCCAGTAGAAGTGCGGCATAGGTTCGGCGATTCAGTTTCCGGATGGGCTGCTTCAAGTAGCGGGAAAGCTGATAGTCCAGCGTGATTTTCCGCTCCACAGTCCCATAGACCAGCGCCGTAAACAGGGAGCGCTCCGGTCCAGACAGTTCACCGGAGCGGAGACCCGCTGCAACGGTAAGGTTGGAGTAGGAACTGTCCTTCAATATCTTGAGCAGTGCCTCGAAGGCGAGCTGTCTTCCGCTTTTCATGATTTGTCCTCCCGGATAAAAAAAGCGGCTCTTAAGAGTTCAAGAGCCGGATTGTTCTGTGTTATTCGCGGCGGTTGCCGAGAAACAGTATGATCATTCGGAACAGGTCTGCCAGAGAGGCCGCAACAGCCACCACATAAGTCATGGCGGCGGCAATGAGCACTTCCCGTGCCCCGCTCTTCTCTCTTCCATCCAGCAGTCCCGTCTCACCGATTACCTTCAGCGCTCTGCGGCTAGCGTTCAGTTCCACCGGAAGCGTAGCAAACTGAAACAGCGCCACAAAGGCATAGAGGGCAAGGCCGGCCAAAATAAGGGAGGTTCCGGTGTGGTTCGGAATAAACATACCCACCAGGGCCAGCGGGATGCCGAACCGGGAACCAAAGTTGCAGACCGGAATAATGGCGTTTCGGATTTTTATTGGAACATAACCCGTGGCGTGCTGTGCGGCATGCCCCGCCTCATGGCAGGCAACACCGATGGCCGCAATGGAGGAATGCCCGTAAGTACTCTCCGAGAGGCTGATCTGTTTGTTTCTGGGATTATAATTGTCGGTCAGCTTGCCGGCGATAGGTCGAACCGTGACATCGTAGACCTGATAATAGTCCAGGACCGCACGGGCAGCCTGTTCTGCCGTGAGTCCCCTCTGGCTCGCCACGCGGTCAAAGCGGGAATAAACATATTTTACTCTTGCCTGGGCGATAAGGGATGCAATAAAAGCAATGACCACAAGAATATAGGCCCAGGTATAGGAATCAAACGTGCCGTAGAGCTGATTTACAAAGTTCTGACCCATAGAATTGTCCTTTTATTCTGAGAAAGATTCCCCGGGTTCCGGGGCGTGGCCGCGCAGGAAGTCGGCGGCGGACATTTTTCGGGAGCCCAAGGGCTGAACCTCAGTGAGCTCCAGTTCCGCCCCGTCCCCGCAGACCACATAAAGATGGTCCTTCTGCACGATCAATGTGCCAGGGTTCATTCCGGCATGCGTTTTTCCGGTGAGAAGAGAGCGGTGAAGCTTGAAGTTCTTTCCCCGGTAGATGGTGACCGCTGTCGGCCAGGGGTTCAGACCGCGGATCTGATTGTGGATTTCCTGTGCCGACCGGCTCCAGTCCACGGCAGAGTCCTTTTTCGAGAGCATGGGGGCATAGGTCATCTTTTCATTGTCCTGCGGCACCGGATGAAGCGTGCCCGCCTCTGCCTGTTCAAGAGTCTCTGCAATGACATCTCCGCCCAGAATGGCAAGACGGTCAAAGAGTTCTCCCGCTGTCTCATTCTCTCCAATGGCAATGCTCTTGGAGAGAAGCATGTCACCAGTGTCCAGGCCTTCATCCATCTGCATGGCGGTGACGCCTGTGACAGTCTCCCCATCCAGAATAACTTTGTTGATGGGGGCGGCTCCCCGGTATTTCGGAAGCAGCGACGCATGGACATTGATACAGCCATATTTGGGGAAATGCAGCACATCAGACTTCAGAATCATTCCATAAGCGGCGACTACGATGACATCCGGCTGCAGTTTCTCCAAAATAGGCATGGCCTCGCCATGGCTTAGAGATTTCGGCTGATAAACGGGAACGCCGTGTTCCTGCGCGCACACTTTTACTGGCGGCGGTGTCAGGACCATATGGCGGCCCCGCGGCTTATCCTCCATGGTAAAGACGCCGACTACGTCGTGTCCCTCCTGAAAGAGCCGCTCCAGAGTGGCCACCGCAAAGTCCGGTGTGCCCATAAATACGATTTTCATAGATTACTCCCCCGGTTTGGTGTCCCGGATGACCTTGACGTCGTCCAAATCCGGAGTGAGATTTTCCTTTTCCGCCCGGCGTGCCCGGTAGATTTCATCCCACTCCTCCGGGGACTTCGGATTCGGGTTCAGGCGTTGGGTGAAGAGCACGCCCTCCAGGTGGTCGATCTCGTGGCTGAAGCACTGGGCTTTAAAGCCCTCAACCTCGTAGGTATGCCACTCTCCGTGGCGGTCCTGGGCCTTAACGGTCATTTTTTCCGGCCGTACAGTCTCGTAGTACTCGCCCGGAAGGGAGAGACAGCCCTCCATTTCACACTGGGTCCCCTCTTCGGAGAGGATTTCTGGATTTATGAGTTCAATGAGTCCATCGCCCACGTCCACAACAATGGCGCGGCGAAGAACCGCGACCTGTACGGCGGCGAGGCCGACCCCGTTGGACTGATACATGGTCTCCGCCATGTCGTCCAGAAGAATGCCCAGACGCTCATCAAATTTTTTGACCGGGCGGCTCTTGAGCCGGAGGATGGGGTCTTTCTTTGTTACCACATTTCGAATAGCCATGGATCATGCTCCTATGTTGATTAATTTCCGTCAATTTCCACGACGGTGGATATTCCGCTGCAGGACCGGTCGGCGGCGAAGATCTTGAGTGCTTTTTTGAGCATGCTTCGAAACCGCTGGTCGTTGCGGCACTTTATGAGAAGGCGGTAGCGGTAGCTGCCGCTGACTTTTAAGATACGCTCCGGCATGGGGCTGAGGACGATGAGATGGAGGTCTTTGAATTCGCCCTCCCCGGTGAGCTCTCCCCGCAGGATGTCGAGGAACCGGAAAGCGCCGTCCCGCACCCGCTGTTCGTTCTTACCGCGGAATTTCACAGCGGCAATAGTGCAATATGGCGGATAGACCATGGCGCGGCGCATTGTGATCTCTCTGCGGTAAAACGCCGGATAGTCCTGTCGGGCCGCCAGCCGGATGACCTCGTTCTCCGGTTCTATGGTCTGAATGATAGCCTTGCCCGGAGCACTGCCGCGCCCGGAACGCCCGACGACCTGAGTGATGAGGTCAAAGGTCCTCTCCATGCTCTTGTAGTCGTCATTGAAAAGCTCACTGTCCGCGGACAGGACGCCCACCAGCGTGACATTCTCAAAGTCAAGGCCCTTGGCCACCATCTGCGTTCCTATAATTATATCATACTCGCCGCGGCGGAATGCCCCCAACTTCTCATCAAAGGCATATTTCTGCATGGTGGAATCGGCATCCAGACGGAGGATGCGGGCCTTGGGGAAAATCTCCTGGAGCTCCTCCTCCACGTGCTGAGTCCCCTTACCGGAGTACCGCACGCTTTCCGCACCGCATTTTTCACAATGGGTCGTGAAAGGAACGGAATATCCGCAGTAATGGCAGAGCAGCCTGTTGCTGTCTCGATGGTAGGTCAGAGAGATGCTGCAGTTCGGGCAGGTCACCGGCTCGCCGCAGGTGTTACAGGCGGCATAGGTGTTATAACCGCGCCGATTCATGAGGAGAATGGACTGATGTCCCTCTTCCAAGTTCCGCTCTAGCTCTGAGTAGAGTTCCCGACTGATCATGGTGCGGTTGCCCGCAGCCATCTCCCGGCGCATGTCCACAATGCGGACCTGCGGAAGATAGGCGGTACCGTAGCGCTGCGTCAGCGTCATAAGATCATACTTTCCCGCCTCTGCCGCCGCATAGCTGGATAGGGACGGCGTTGCCGAGGCCAGGACCAGAAGGCCCTTGCTCTCCGCGACCCGGTATTTTGCAATGTCCCGGGCATGGTAGCGTGGGCTCATGTCGGACTGATAGGTCCCCTCCTGCTCCTCGTCCATGATGAGAAGCCCGAGGTCCTTCACCGGAGCAAAGACAGCGGAACGAGTCCCCACGGCAATGCGGGCTGTTCCCTCCTGCACCCGAGTCCACTCGTCCAAGCGCTCTCCGGCGGAGAGGGCGCTGTGGAATACCGCAACAAGGGAGCCATAACGGGCATAAAAGCGTTTCAGCGTCTGAGGCGTCAAGGAAATTTCTGGAACCATGACGATGGCCCCTTTTCCCTGTGCCAGAGCCTGATCAATGAGCTTGATATAGACGCTGGTCTTCCCGCTTCCGGTCACTCCATAGAGGAGCGCAGTCCTCCCGGTCCCGAAGCGGGAGAAGAGCTCTTGATAGGCCTTCTCCTGCTCCTCAGAGAGCACGATGGGCGCCGTGTCGGTCTTCTCGTATTTTTCATAAGGCCGGCGATACGCTTTCTTTTCGTAAGAAACGACAACATTTTTCCGGAGCAGGGACTTTACGACTGCTTCCGTATAACCTGTGAAATAGCAGAGTTCTTTTACAGAGAGCGGCCCCTGGGTAAGCAGGATCAAAGCCATGTCCCGCTGCTTTTTGGTAAGCTTTTCCGGGAATTTCTCCAGGTCTTCCTCTCTCTTGATTTCGTCAGCAAGACGGATCATGCGTACAGTGGAGTCCCCCACATTGCGGGAAGCCCGCTGCCGTTCATCCAAGATACCCTCTTTCACCATCCGTTCCGGAAGATCCGAGTTGGATGGAAGCTGCAGTGCGGCCAATAGAACCGGGCGCTTTACAGCCCCCTTCCGGCGCATCAGGTAAGAGACTGCGAGCTGTTCTGCGTCCGTCAGCTGCTGGCCATGATTCCAGCCTTCTGCCAGGGAATACTCCGTCATCTGTTTCCAGTTGAGACCTGCAGGGAGCATAGTCTTCAAAGCGTCAAAGAGAGTACAGAAGGTGTGCTCCCTCATGTACTCTCCCAGTCGTATCATCTCTTTCGTGACGATTGGCTTCTCGTCCAGGAGAGCCGCCACCGATTTGAGTTTCTTATCCGGCTCCCCCTCCTGCAGTTCAATGATGACGCCCTGTCGAAGGGAAGTCCCCCGTCCAAAGGGCACCAGGACCCGGCTTCCAACGGAAACCCGGTCTGCCATGGGCGGGGGAACAAGATACCGATAATTTTTATCCACGGGGAAAGAGACATTCTGCACGGCGATGCCGGCGATGAGACCCGTGGCCATATCAGAGATACTTGATTTCATCCGGCTCGACGATGGTGTACTCGCCGTCCAGGATCTTATTCAGAGCGGTTGTGACCGGCTTCTCGGTGAGGATTTCACCCTCCTCGCTGGCCTTGTCCGCAATTTGCCGGGCAAGATGGGCCGTGGCAGTGCAGAGAGAGTAACGGCTGGTACGTCCGCCGCCGGGTTTTCCCTCCAGGACAGGAGAGAGATCCGGATTGAAGTTTCTTTCTTCCTTGATTGTCGTTTCCTTCATAGTGCAGGCTCCTCTCAGGACTCAGCGGCAGTGGCAGCGGGCTCAAAGACATCCTCTGAGTAGTCCCGTATCATGCCGCGATAGCGGTTTATTACTTCTAAAATGTTGTCAACGGCCTCATCCACACGGTCATTGACAATGATGTAGTCATAGTCATAGGAGCGGGAGATCTCGCTGCGGGCAATGGCGAGACGCTGCTCGATTTCCTCCTCGGACTCTGTGTTGCGCTCCTCCAGCCTCTGGCGGAGAGCATAGACAGAGGGCGGCATGAGGAACATGGTACAGACCTCCGGCCACTTCTCTTTGATTTTCGATGCCCCCTGGACCTCGATCTTCAGAAGAACCGTCTTGCCCTGCTTTGTCCACTCCCGAATGGGCTTCATGGGTGTGCCATAGTAGTTGTCACCATACTTGGCATATTCCAGCATTTCGTCCGCTTCGATATTTTTCTCAAACTCCTCTTTGGTGACAAAGTAATAGTCCTTGCCATCCACCTCTCCGGGACGCGGTTTGCGCGTCGTCATGGAGATGGACACGATGGTATCTTTATCCTTTGTCAAAAGGGCGTCGATAACGGTGTCTTTTCCGGCACCGGAAGGACCGGACAGGACCAAAACAAACCCGCTGCTCATATTTCGGATGCCTCCTCATTCTCCTCTTCCCCATTGATGCGGTGCATGAGCGTCTCCGGCTGAAGATAGGACAGGATGACATGATCCGAGTCGGTCAGGATAACGGTCTTGCTCCTGCGGCCATGGGAGGCGTCAATGAGATTCCCCTTCTCCTTGCACTCCTGGACGATCCGTTTGATAGGGGCGGAGTCCGGGCTCACCATAGCAATGATGCGGTCTGTGTTGACACTGTTTCCAAATCCGATATTCACTAACTTCAAAACGATAACACTCCTGACGGGGCAGTAATTTACTCAATATTCTGGACTTGTTCCCGAATTTTCTCAACTTCTCCCTTAATGGAGAGGACCCGTGAGGTGATCTCAAGATCCGAGGCTTTGGAACCGATGGTGTTGGCCTCGCGATTGATCTCCTGAACCAGAAAATCCATTTTTCGTCCAATGGGACCCTCGTCGTCAAACATGGCCTTCAGCTGGCTGATGTGGCTGTGGAGACGGACGGTCTCCTCATCCACGGCGACTTTGTCCGCATAGATGGCGGCCTCGGTCAGAAGACGCTGTTCATCCACTTTTGCGTCCCCGAGGAGATCACGGATGCGCCCCTTCAGCTTTTCATTGTATTCGCGGACCGTCTCCGGAGAGCGCTTTTCAATAAACTCCACCATTTCCAGAATGTTATCCGCCTTGCTGCAGATATCTTCCTTCAGCTTTTCGCCCTCGGTCTCCCGCATGGCGACAAAATGGTCGGTGGCCTCCGCAAGAGTCGGCTCCACAGCTTCCCAAATGGCGTCCTCGTCTGCCTCAGCCTTATGGACGGTGAAGACGTCGTTGAACCGGGTCAGCGATGCAGTTGTGATGTCGTTTCGGATACCATAGGTGTCTGCCAATTCATTTAAGGCGCTGATATAGGCCTTGGCAAGAGGATGGTTTACCTGGACGTCTACCGCCCCGGCACACTTCTCCTCAATGGTAATGCAGCACTCCACCTTGCCCCGGGCGATTCGGTTTTGGAGGTAACTCTTGATCTTCTCCTCCAGAAAACTGTACTGCCGGGGAACACGCGTCGTGAGCTCAAAATAGCGGTGATTGACGCTTTTGAGCTCCACGAGTACCGACCGCTCCTCCGTGTCCGTCTGGGCACGGCCGTAGCCGGTCATACTTTTTGTCATATTGTTGAAAACCCCTTATTTCAGGGCCATGGAGCACAGAAAAAGCCCCTTTTGCCCTAATAATACAATTTAATATTATACTCATTTCAGGGGTCATATGCAAACCGTGGAAAGAGTTTATTTTGCGGTCCTTTTCAGGCTCTGGACCTCCTCGTGGGTCAGCTCCCGCCACTTGCCGGGCTGGAGCATGCCGAGCTTGACCGGACCCTCGGAGATTCGCTTTAGGCGGGCGACTTCGAGGCCGAGCTGTTCACACATCTTTCGGATCTGCCGATTTCGGCCCTCACAGATTGTGACCTCCAGAACCGTGCGGTTTTCCTCTTTGACAAGAACCTTTACATCGGCGGGGAGAGTCTGCTGCCCATCGATCATCATACCCGTCATCATCTTGGTAATCATATCGTCGGTGACCTCCGGGCGAACTGTAACACGATAAGTCTTCGGTACGTGCTTGGACGGGTGCATGAGACTGTTGGCAAATTCTCCGTCATTCGTGAAGAGAAGGAGACCTTCGGAGTCGCGGTCCAGTCTTCCGACCGGATAGACCCGGGTGTCCACATCTGCCACGAGCTCCGCCACACAGCGGCGGTCATACTCGTCGCTCATGGTGGAGATAAAGCCCCGCGGCTTATTCAGCATCAGGTAGACATGTTTCTGGTCTTTCTGGACTTTACGTCCCTCCACAGAGACAACATCCTTTTTCGGGTCAATTTTTCGTCCGATTTCAGCGACCTCGCCGTTGACGCGCACTTTCCCCTCCCGGATGAGTTCCTCGCTCTTCCGGCGGGACGCGATACCACATTCC
Organism: uncultured Eubacteriales bacterium; assembly: GCA_900315285.1. Lineage (GTDB taxonomy): Bacteria > Bacillota > Clostridia > Oscillospirales > Acutalibacteraceae > RUG420. Next base: position 58,838 of record OMYO01000001.1, read on the forward strand.
GCCATATATTTCTGAAGTCGTTCCTCTGCCATAGTAACCTCCAAGATTTTGGACAGACTTAAGACAGCCATCCTTTTTCGGGATGGCTGTCATCAGATCCATTTGCTTATTTTTCGATGATGCGGTCCGGCTCATCGGCCTTTCCGTCCTTGTTTTTATCCTTCTTGAAGAGGTCCGTGACCTTGTCAAACATGTCGGGGACAGCATTGACCGCCTTCTCTGCAGCGTTGTCAAACGTACCGATATTCTTGATGGAGACCTTTCCGTTCTGGATGATCATGAAGGCGATGGGGATAATAGAGACACCTGCGCCGCCTGCACCGCCAAAAAGCTCCTGATCACCCTTGGAGGGGAAGTCGGAACCGCCGCTGGCGAAGCCGTAGGTCACCTTGGAGACCGGGATGATCGTGAGACCGGACTCGGTGTAGATTGGCTCACCGATAACGGTGTTGACGTCGATCATGTCCTTGACTTTGGAGAGCGTATCGCTGAGGAGAGCAACTGCGTTCGTTCCCTTTTCCTTCTTATCTTTCATGAGAAGCACCACCTGTCAATAACCCAGCTGCTCAGCAGTCTGGTCAAGTAATTTATCTTTTGTCTCTTTCTGGAGTTTATCATGCACTTCACCGGCCTTGGTCATGCCCTTGTCCAGGGTCTTCAGCGTCCGGAGACCGGACTTCAGGGAAGACTTAACAAACGGGTGCATGATACGCAGCGGGGTAAAGGAGATTGTACAATGGAGTTCTGCCTGATCCTTGGTTCCAAGGAACCAGGGAACCAGTTCCACGTCATAGTTCCGGACGTTGGTATTGGACACCAGAAGGCTCATGGCCGGGAATACAACGGAGGCGACCGTTCCATATTTCAGTGCGGTTGCCGCTGCGTCCTTCCCATGGACATACAGCTTAACTTCCGCCTGTTTTATGGTGAACCGTTTCATCGTCTTCTTCAGACTGTCCACGGACTCATCCTTAATAAACTGCAGGAGGGAGAGGATGGAGCGGAAGGAAAAGCCTTCCATAAAACTGCGGGCAAGATTGATGGCCCCTTCAATGTCCCAGCTGTCCACCTTGTCGCGGATTTGCCGGAGCTTGGAGACCTCAGCCTTATCCACAATGTCCGGGAGAGGATGTCCGGAGGCAGCAGCTTCCTTTGCTCTCTTCTCATCTTCCTCCGCCTTGGCCATTTCTGCGTCCAGACGGGCGGATTCGCTGTCAAGATGCTCCTTTTTGAGCTGCAGCTCCTCCTCCTTCTCAATTTCCTTCTCGAATTTTTTGACCTGGACCATTTCCCGGCCCTTTTCCTTGGCCTTTTTCTTCAGGAAATCTGTACTCTGGTGTTTCTTCTTGGGCTTTTTCTCCTTCTTCTCCTTCCCGCCCGGGGAGAAGTTCAGGAACCCATAGCCAAAGCGCAATTTTACACCATTGTCCTCGTCATAGTCCACACCGACGCGGGCTCGAATTAAGAGCAGCGTCAGAATGAGCAGACCGGTCAGCACCATGAGTGCCAGGATTATGAGGAAGATCCAAAGGATGACTTTAAAGAATCCCAATCATCACACCTCCTGATGGTTATCATTCATGTCTGCAAGCTCTGTCTGCGGCTCGTCCGCCTCTTCCCCGCCGGGAAGCTCCGGAAGATCCTCGAGAGATTCCAGACAAAAACATCGTAAGAACACCGGTGTCGTCCCATACAGGATGGGCTTTCCTGGGAGGTCGAGCCTTCCCTTCTCCTCAATGAGACCTTTGTTCACCAGAGAGGAGATGACGCCCGAGCAGTCAACACCCCGGACCTGGTCCACAAAGGACCGTGTCACCGGCTGGTTATATGCCACGACTGCCAGCACCTCAAAGGCGGCGCTGGACAGCGGAGTATTCTTTTTCATTTCCAGAACACTGCGGACTGAGTCCGAGTACTCCGATTTCGTACAGAGCTGATACTGGTCACCCAGCTTCTTAAGACAGATTCCGCTGTCCTCCGCGGTCAGGTGCTGTTCCAGCTGTTCCAGAATGTACTGCATTTCCCCGAGATCCGTTTTCAGAGACTCGGAGAGCTTATTCAGTGAGACCGGTTCACCGGCGGCAAAGAGAACCGCCTCCGCTGCAGCCTCGAGTTTTTCATAGTTCAATGGGTACCCTCCTGCTTCAGCGTCAGATGAAGGTCATCCCCCTCCCCTGTCGTGGTCACCTTTTTGTCTTTGATGAGTTCCAGGACAGCGAGGAAAGTGGCGACGAGGTCAGAACGGGTCTCCGAACGGCGCAGGAAGGAGCTAAGACTCCATTTTCCGCCGCCGGACAAACTCTTCAGAAGCTGACTGATCTTCGAGGAGACAGAGACCACCGGTCGTTTGACGATTTCGGTGAACAGTTCCACCGGAGGGGGAAGTTTTCTACGCCCTTTGCCAAGGACATTTCGGTAGGCACGCAGGAGCTCATCGGGTTCATGGAAGAGCTGATATGTGGGGTCCACCTCCAGCTCATCCGGCTGTTTCACATAGAGGTCAAAGCCGTCGGCAATTTCGGCGAGTCGGCCTGCCATGATCTGACAGTCCCGGTACTCCAGAAGTTCCCCGGTCAGTTCCTTTTTCAGCTCCTCCGCCTCCTCCTGGGAGGGAAGCAGTGAAACGGTCTTCATATAGACCAGGCGGGCGGCCATTTCCAGAAATTCACTGGCCACGTCCATATCCGCCTCCTGCATTTTCCGCACATAGTCCATATACTGGTCCACAAGCTCCGAGATGGGGATGTCGTAGATGTCCAGCTTATGTTTGCTGATGAGAGAAAGGAGCAGGTCCAGCGGTCCCTCAAAGACTTCGAGTTTGTAAGATGGTTCCTGCATGGGCGTCACCCGTACATGAGGGAGACCGGGTCGTAGATGGCCACCACCCCGCCGAAGGGAAGGTTGGAGATCCACCAGAAGAACCGGGCTACAAACTGTGAGAGCCAGGAAATAGGATAGCTCAGTGCGCCCACAATGAAGAGTACAAATATGATGATGGAGAGCACACCGCTGTGGGTGCGGATCCAGTGATTGGCGTTTTCCGGGAGAACCGCCTCCAGGAGTGCAAAGCCGTCAAACATGGGAATGGGGAGAAGATTTACGACTCCGAGGAAAATACTGATGATTCCGGCATAGGCGAAGACGTAGTAGAGAATCATCTGAAGATTGGTCCCATAGATGGACGAAATATGGGTAAAGCAGGCTGAGAGGAAAAAGGACAGCCAGCCCATTAGCAGGTTGGACATGGGCCCCGCAAGAGAGACAAGCACATTGTCCCATTTCGGGTGCTTAAAATTATTGGGGTTGACCGGGGTCGGTTTGCCCCAGCCAAAGCCGGTGAGAACGATCAGGATGGCGCCGAGGACGTCGATATGCGCAAGGGGGTTCAGCGTCAGACCGCCGGCAAGCTTCGGGGTATTGTCCCCGCATTTGTAGGCGGCGATGGCGTGGGCCCACTCATGGATGGGCAGTGCCACAAACACCAGAAACAAATCGGCAATAATGACAGAGATTATGGCCAGACTGCTCCCGGAACGGAGCGCATTGATCAGCATAAAAAATGAAACACCAGCTTTATCAGACAAAATAGTTCAATATAGTAAAAGAATACTAAAATTTATGAAAAACGTCAATAAACTGCGCTCACCGGATGGCGGTCACGCCGCGCGGGAGGCCGGCATAATCCACATAGCTGCGCGCCGTCTGAACTCTGCCCTGCAGTGAGCACAGGATTTTCTGCGTCTGATTCTCCGCACACTCCAGTGCAAGCATTCCGCCGGTCGGCAGAAGTTCCAGCCAAGAGTCTGTGATGGCACGGTAGAAGACCAGTCCATCGCCCCCGCCGTTCAGCGCCATGACCGGCTCAAAATGGACCTCTTCCTGAAGCCCCGGGAGTTCTCCCTCCGAAATGTAGGGAGGATTGGAGACAATGACGTTGGGGCGATATCCCGCTGGGAGCTGGGCTGGGCCGTCGAACAGGTCGCCGGGCACCGGAGTATACCGGTCTGCCACGCCGAGTGCCTCCGCATTTTTGGACAAATATGGGAAGGCCTTGTCAGACTTTTCCAAGGCAGTCACATGGCTGTTCGGAAAGTTGACCGCCACGGAGAGGCCAATACAGCCGGATCCCGCACACAGGTCCAGCACCTCGGGATGCTTTTCCCCACATGTCTCAAGATACTCGAGCACAGCGGTCACCAGTAGCTCCGTCTCCGGACGGGGAATGAGCACACCGGGGCCCACATGGAAGGTCAGGCCGTAGAAGTCCCATTCGCCGAGGAGGTATTGGAGCGGATAATGGGTACATCGCCGGGCGATGCAATCCTGGTATGCCGCTACAACCTCTTCCGGGGCTTGAACATCCGGGCCCATCAGAAGCGCAGTCCGCGAAAGCCCGGAAATTCCAAGCAGGAGTTCCCGGGCATCAAAGTCAGAATCTTCAATTTTTGCGTTTTCCAGCTCGGCGCGGCCGAACTGCAGCAGTTCACCGTATGTCATCAGCGGATTGCGTCGTCCTCCGGATTGTCGGTCTTGACCGCATTGAAAGCGGCAATGGCGGTCTCCATCATCTCATTGCCAGGCTCCACGGTGGTTATTCGCTGCATCCACATACCCGGGGCCACAAGAGCACGGGCAAACCAGTTGTCGTGTTTGCCGGCGTAGCGGATGATCTCATAGCCGAAGCCCATGACGAGCGGAATGAGGCAGAGTTTGATGAGGATCCACAGCCAGCGGGGATTCTGTACGCCAGGCCAGATGACCGCCACAATGGTGGCCAGAATAATGGCGATGAACAGCATGAGGAACATGAAGTTCGTTCCGCAGCGGGGATGGAAGCGGGAGCAGCTGCGGACATTGTCCACTGTGAGCTCCTTCCCCGCCTCGTAGCAGGCGATGGTCTTATGCTCCGCACCGTGATACATAAACACCCGGTGAATTTCACTGTTCTTGCTGGTGATCCACATATAGAGAATCAGGATGATGATTCGGATGATTCCCTCAAACAGAGGGTGGAGATTGTGGTTGTCGAGGACGTGGTTCGTGACATGGAAGTCAAAGAGGTCCACAATCCAGGTCGGGAACCACATAAAGAGGACAAAGGCCAGGGCAAAGCCCAGAATCATGGATATGATGCTGATAACTGTCATCATCTTGGGACCGAAATGGTCCTCCACCCACTTGTCCAGCTTGCTCTCCGTCTCATAGTCCTCGCCGTCGTCCAGCTCGATCTGGTTGGCGGAGTACATGAGATATTTATAGCCATACTTCAAGGATTCTATAAATGCGACAACACCGCGGATGATGGGAAGCCGGGCCCATTTGTGTCTCTGGCCGAACCGCTTCTCCTCCTCCAGCTTGACATCAACGCTGCCGTCCGAGTGGTGGATGGCGACGGCGGCACCCTTGGGTCCGCGCATCATGACGCCCTCCATGAGGGCCTGTCCGCCGATGCTGGTCTTATGCTGTGTATTGCTCAATATTGATCCTCCTTCTGGATGGATACAAAAGAAATTATGTTGCTGCCGGGGCCCCATCGGTATCCTCCGGGACCGCCAGATCGTTTATTCTAACATAATCCACAGGGAACGTCAAAATGACACAGGTCCCCACACCCAGTTCACTCTGGATATCCATGTTGCCGCCGTGCATCTTTACGATTTCATCCACGACCGCCAGACCGATTCCGCTGCCGCTGACGGAGATGTTGGACTTATAGAATTTCTTCCGGATTCGCGGCAGGTCCTCCTCCGAGATGCCACAGCCGGTATCCTCCACAAAGATCTTCAGCTGGGCCTTCCCCCCCTCTTCCACCGGCGGGATCTCCTCGGCATAGACTGTGATCTTTCCTCCCTGATCCGTATATTTGAAGGCGTTGTCCAGGATATTCACGAAGACCTGATCAATACGGTCCGGGTCGCCCTCGGCAGGGGTCGGGATATTCGGAACATTGTAAGAGAGGCTGATTCCCTCCCGCATGGAGCGGTCCTTGAACATGTAGATGGTCTGGTCCAGCTCAGCGAGGTAGTCAATTTTCTCGTACTTCAGGGTAAGCCGTCCGTTTGCAATCTTGGAGAGATCCAGAAGGTCGTTGACAACACCGGTCAGACGGGTCGTCTCATCCACGATGACCTCGAGTCCGCGCTTTGTCAGAGCCGGGTCGGAGCTGTCGGTGGCCATGAGGGTCTCCGCCCAGCCCTTGATGGCCGTGAGCGGCGTCTTCATCTCATGGGAGACTGTGGAGATGAAGTCATTCTTCATCTTGTCGGTGGAGCCCACCTCCTCGGCCATGAGGTTGATGTTCTCCGCGAGGTCACTGATCTCGTCGTTGTACTCCTGGGGCTCAATACGGGCATTCATATCTCCCTGGGCGATTCGCTTTGTGACATCCTTCATCTGGTTGACCGGAGCCACAATGGAGTCGGTGAAATAGATACCGGATATGATGACCAGCAGAATCAAAATAAGGTAGAAAAGGAGCATCATTGCAACAATAATCAGCAGCTGCTTATCGATTTCCTTCAGCGAGATGATGTACCGGATGGCACACTTTGACTGGCCGTCACTGTTCACCAGGAACGTGGCAGCCTTGATTTTCTCCCCGTTGTCGTCTCGTCCAGTAAACGTCCCGCTCCGGGAAGGAGACCGAAGTGCCTCCTCATAGTCTGGAATTTCCGTGGGATCCACGGCGAATCCGCCGGAGGACTCCACGACCTTTCCGTTCTGGTCAATGGCCCAGACCTCCACCTTGTCCTTCTGGTTATAGGAGCGGATATAGTCCTGGGCGAGGTCCTCAAAGGAACGGGAGCCCCGGTCCTGTGAAAAGTAGGAGTTGACCATTCCCGTGAACTGGGAGTTCAGTTTCAAGTCCACCGCATCATAGTAGTAGTTGCGGATAATCAGAATAAGGAATATAGCAAGGACCAGATACACGACGAGAATGGCGGAGAGTGTGGTCCGGAACCAGCGTTTTGTGATTCCGGCGATCCGTTTTCCATCCCTTGTAATCCCCTGCCAATGTAAAGGATGTTTCATTTAAGTAACCCACTTGTACCCGATACCCCAGATGGTCATCAGGTGCTTCGGAGAGGACGGGTCGTCCTCCACCTTTTTCCGCAGTCGGCGGATATTGACGTCAACGATCTTGTCTTCCGTATAGTAGGCACTGCCCGTGCTGCTCCCCCAGACATGCTGTAGGATTTGTGAACGTGCCAGTGCGGCGCCGGGGTTCTGGAAGAAATACTCCATAATTTGAAACTCCACCTGGGTCAGCTCAATATTGCGGCCCCCTTTGGTGAGGGTACGGCTGCGCAGGTCGAGCACAAATTCTCCAAGGGCGATCTGATCCCGGGAGGCAGCTCCTGTCTTCTCCACCATGGCGACGCGGCGATACACCGAGTCGACCCGCGCCATGAGTTCTGCCGGGGAAAATGGTTTTGTGACATAGTCGTCTGCACCGACCAGCAGGCCAGTGACCTTATCCATTTCCTCCGTCTTGGCGGTGAGCATGATAATGCCGACGCTCTCACTCCGCTTGCGAAGTTCCTTGCAGACTGTGATACCGTCCATTTCCGGCATCATAATGTCGAGGAGCACCACATCGAAGTCTCCGCCGCTGGCATCGTAGAGTTGCAGAGCCTGTGCGCCGTCCTCTGCCTCTGTGACATCGTAACCGCTCCGCTTCAGATTGATGACGATGAATTCGCGGATTGCGGACTCGTCCTCCGCCACCATTACTTTTTTCAAGAGATCACTCCCAGGGTATTAATAAAAAACAATATTTTTCTCAATTTCTTTATTGGACATGCCATATTGCTTTCCCGCACTGGTCAGCGTACCGTAGGCGACCATGGAGCCATGGTCTGTCCGGAAAGAGTAGGTGTCCGCTTTGCGCATACGGTCTTTCGGCTTGGCCACAATGCTGAACAGCGGCTTGTTTCCGCCCCCGGCCGTCTTGAGGGTCAGTACTCCTGTATTGTCTCTCACGGCCACGACTTTACTACTGTACTCTTTCGGAACCCGGAGAAAATATCTGCCAACCTTATTCACATAAGTATAGACAGCAGGAGAAAATGCAATGTTTTCCCCGGAGACCCCGGGAGAGTACCAGCAGATAACCGGGAGCTGCGTCATGAGATTCTGTTCCGTCTGCGGAATTTGATATTTCTGCTCCATGGCGAGCGGAATGTCAATGCGGGAGTCCCCGTCCACGTCCCATGAGGGAATGCGGAATGGACGATACGTCTTGGTGTTCGTCAGTGAGTCATTTTCTGTCATAGGGGCACAGAGTTTCTCTGCGGCCTTGTCCCACCAGATGATCTCCGTGATCATTCCATGTTCGCCCTTTGTGGCATCGAGAAATGCGAGGCACTCGTTCTTTTCCCGCTGGAACTTCAGCGAGGTATACCCCGAGACATTAGAGTCCAGTGCAGCCCGTTTTCCAACGGTCGTAATGGTACCGTCATTGTTCATCTTGAAGAGAGAGACATAAGTATTCGGCGCCTTGGCGGAATTGTCTCCCCAAATGACGAGGAGATCGTCCTTGCCGTCACCATCCATATCCTCTACGCCCATGTCGTTGTACTGCTGATCCATTAGGCAGTCCAGCTGGAGATGGGCATGTTCGTCAATATTGAACTGGTTGACAGTGAGCCGCTTAATGCTGTTATCGTTTAGGAGATCCCATCCGAGAATGATTTCCGATTTTCCATCGCGATTCAGGTCATCAAAGCGGATAGAGTCCACCCCGGAACCATAGCCCTCGGTGTCAAGGACACTGACCCACTCTTCTCCCTGCTTGTCCAGGACATTGAGGCGGACGGTGGGCTCGGAGGCGTCGGTGGAATAAAAGACCAGTACTTCCCGCTCCCCGTCCCGGTCAATATCGTTACGGATGAAGGGGTTGTGGTATGCCCCGGAACGGGGAAATTGCAGCTGATAGGCGGTATTTTCCCCGATGGAATTTTTAAAGGCTTGCAGGATCTCCTCGTTCTCCGCACTGGGCCCGGGAGGCGTCATGGCGTTCTCCGGGCTCTTAAACTTGGAGGAAAACAGGAGGAAAACCAGAATAAATGCCACAGCAGAGGCAATGATCAGAATTACATTCTTTTTCACAGAATTGTCCTTTTACTGTTTCACTACAGTGACGACCGCAGTATGCGTACCAAACGACCAGCATGTGTTGCTGTTTACCACGATCCGTAGCGGAACATCATTGGCACCGGCCACAATGTCCCGGGAGCGGAGGTCGGCAACGACCTGGATATCTTTGGCGGTGATTCGGTCAAGGTCCTTCTTGGGACCGTACAGTGTAAGCGTAATAGCTGTATTCTTCGGTCCTGCATACCGGAAACCAGCTGGACCGTTTCGAATGGTCATGCCGCGAAGATCCACCGAGAGCTCTTTCTGGGCCATTTCGCCCACTTTCACGGTGACAGTGAAAGTCTGGTCATTGTTCAAAGGCTTGCCGTCCACAATATCGCTGGAATGGAATGTAAAGGAATTGATACCCGGTGCAAGACGACTGAAGTCAATGGTGCCGAGAGAGATTGTCTCCAGGTCACGCAGCTTGGACGGGTCCACCGCAATGTTGATGTTGGATGGCGAGATGGAGAACGAGGGGAGGTTCTTCAGATATGCCGTAGGCACATTGGAGAACTCCACAGAGAGCGGCATATTGGTCTTCTGGTAGACCGGAATGGTGAGCGTGACATGATTGGTGCTCATATTGGTGAGATAGGTCACCGGCTGACCCTTGTCGTCCACAAATGCAAGATTGGCGACCTGGGTCTCGGAATGCCGAAGCATGCCGTCCGTATTGACAATAGCATAGGCATGGGCAAGACGGTCAATCTGCGTCTGGGGGCCATACAGGGTCAATTTGTTTCGGGAGAGTACCGGACCTTCTGTCATGTATTCCTTACTGTAAAGTATGGGATTGGAGCGGCGAACGACCGGTTCCAGCTCAATCTCCGTAGTCTTGGGCGTGTCAAAATAGACATCCACATAGTCCTGGGATTTTGAGACAATTTTGAAGTCCGCATTGGATTTTTTGGAGGAAGCCCTCAGCTGGAGCGTATATTTGCCCGGAGCATCCACATAAGAGGTCACCGCCACAACGCGGATATCACTGGCTGAGAGGACATTGTCCCCTATTTCATAACGGCGGCCGGAAACAGTGACATCCACCCGGAGATCATCGGCGCCGAAGGCCTGATAGCCGAGCTGTTTCGGGAGACTCTCATCCACCTGGACCCTTACATCCTTGATGGTACGTTCCACCACCGGGGATTCGTTGATGGAGATGGCAAGCCATGTGATGAGGGCAAGGATAACCGATATGATGATGAGGGAACGACGGTTACTGAGGACCTGGGAGAGCCGGGAACGGTTATTGCTGGCCATTGTTCTCCCCTCCCTCCTTATTCTTTCGTTTTCTCTTCCGCACCTCACGGCGTTTCTCCGGGTCCGGGATATCCAGCAGGAAGGCATTTAACAGAATTTCTCTGACCTCTCCGTCGGAGAGATCCCGCTGAAGAGTGCCACCCTGTGCAATGGAGATGGCGCCGGTCTCTTCCGAGACCACAAGAACAAGCGCATCACTCTGCTCTGACATGCCGATGGCAGCCCGATGCCGAGTGCCGAGTTCCTTTGCCACCTCTTTGTTACGGTCTGTGAGAGGAAGAATACAGCCGGCGGCGTAGAGCCGGTTATTTCGAATAATGGCGGCGCCGTCATGAAGAGGAGCCTTCGGATAGAAGACGTTCCCAATGATTTGGGAGGAGACTTTTGCATCCACAACAGTACCGGTATCAATGATTTCTCCGAGGGGAAGGTCCCGCTCAAAAATGATGAGGGCTCCGATTTTCTTGTCACTCATGTCCACGGCAGCCTTGCAGACGGAGTTGACGGTCTTGGAGACCGCCGCATTGTACTGGAGCGCTTTCTGGGAAGGCCCTCTTCCAAAGAAGGAAGAAAGCCGCATAAAAGACCGGTTCGTTCCGATTTTTTCCAGCAGTTTTCGAAGTTCCGGCGCAAACAGGATCACCAATATTACGAGGATATTGTTGAAGATTTGCCGGAAAATAAAGACACTGGACTTCATGTCCAGCAGCAGGACCACCAAATAGGCGAGGACAAAGATAACCAGACCCTTGGCAAAGGTCACTGCGCGGGTGTCCCGAATGAGTTTCAAGACATAATAGAAGCAAAGTGTGAGCAGCAGAATGTCCAGCGTGTCACTCAACCAGTCATAGGTGGAGAAGACACTCACCATCTTACTGAACACAGATGTAATTTCAAGCCACACCGGCCGGTAAGCCCCCTTTCCAAAAGCGGGAAAAAAACACCAAAAGGCCGGACCCGCTGGGGCCGGCCGAGGCATCAGGATTCTTTCTTTTCAATGAGAGCCACCGCGTGGGCCGCAATTCCCTCACAGCGCCCGGTAAAACCGAGGTGCTCTTCGGTCGTCGCCTTCACGTTGACGGCGTTCTCCTCTACCCGGCAGACCCGGGCAATATTCTTTCGCATCTGCAAAATATACGGGGCCAGTTTTGGCTTCTGTGCAATGACCGTTGCGTCAATATTTCCTATGGAGTATCCCTCTTCCGAGAGCCGGTCCACAACAGCACCGAGGAGCTTTAAACTGTCAGCGCCGAGAAAACGGTCATCGTTGTCCGGAAACATTCCCCCGATGTCACCGTCTCCGGCGGCGCCGAGCAGGGCGTCGGAAATTGCATGGAGGAGAACATCTGCGTCGGAGTGGCCGAGGAGGCCCTTCTCCGAGGGAACGTCTACCCCGCCGAGGATGAGTTTCCGGTTTTCCGCAAAGGCATGGACGTCATATCCATGGCCGATTCGCATTTGCATAAGCCCTCCCAGACTTATAAAGTCTCGACGTCGATGGAGAGGATTTTTACATCCTCAAGAGGTTTGTCTCCGGCGCCAGTCGCCACATTGGCAATGGCGTCGACGACGTCCATTCCCTCATAGACCTGACCGAAAACAGTGTGGTGGAAGTCAAGCCACGGCGTACCGCCAAGTTCCCGATAGTTGGCTATGACCTGGTCGTCAAAGCCGCGATCCTTCAGCTGTTCCATCTGGTCGAGGAAACGCTTGTCACAGGAGTCCGCCTGTACGATGAAGAACTGGCTGCCGTTGGTATTCGGACCGGCGTTGGCCATGCAGAGAGCACCGCGGATATTGTGGAGGTCCGGGTGGAACTCGTCCACAAACGGGGTACCCCAGATACTCTCACCGCCCATGCCGGTGCCCTGAGGATCACCGCCCTGAATCATGAAATCTTTGATAACACGGTGGAAAATGAGGCCATCATAATAGCCATTCTTGGCATGGGTCGTGAAGTTCTCAAAGGTCTTCGGGGTCTCATCCGGGAAAAATTTGACTTTGATGTCGCCCTGGGTGGTCTTGATAACGGCGACGGTGTCGCCGGCAGCCGGTTTGGATATCTGATTTGCCATAAAATGACACTCCTTAAATATTTCGATTTTACGAGACGATGTCTGTCTCAAGCGAGGTGTAGAGTCCCTCATACTTCTCCGCCAGTTCAAGAAGGTATTCGTCGACATGGTCGAGAAGTTCAATGTCAAAGGGAAGTTCCCTGGTAATGACCAGATGATGTCTGGGGAGAACGAGTCCAGCCGGCGCAGGCTGTTCCTCTAAACTCTTCAATTTGAAACCGCGTTCGGCAGTCTCCGCATAAAAGTCCATGGCCGCTTTCCGGTTTGGAAAGACCACATGAAATTCCACGCTGCGCGGCTCTTCGCCGCTGTCCCCGTAGCCACGGAGGGTGTTGAGTATCTTGTTGTTCTCCACCTGTTTGATCTGCAGCGTGTTTGGATAAAGATACTTGAGATAAGTCTCTCCGTCCGGGTCATAGGAAATACTGTAGTCCGTGCTGCGGAACGTGCCGGTCAGCGCACTGGCAAGCATGCGCTTAGTGGGTTTGACCATTTTCTCCGGGAGATAGTAGATGAGAAATGCCATGTCCTGGGCAGCTACAACGCCCTGCCCCACAAAGCGGCCTCCGATATGGTCCCCCAGAAGAGTCCGGAGTGCGGCAATGTGCTGGATTTCCATGTCACTGATGATATCCTTGTTCTCCGGGTCCGGGTAGACCTGGAGCTGAACTTTGACACAGAACGGACGGACGCCGTTGGGAAGTGTGTTCCGATAGTTCATGTCACAGGTGATATTGACTGGCTTGTTGGAAAAACTCTCCCGATATTCATAGAAGACCTGATCATTGGCGTCCAGTGACGCGGCCTTTTTGTCGGTGGTGAAGATGCTCATAAAAAGTGCTCCTTCGGAATTACTACACTAGGAGAAAATTTTATCATAAATAGACGCCGGGTTCAAATCCTCCGGCATTTCCCCAAAAAGCAAAAAAGTGTCCCTGAATTCAGGAACACTTTATGGTGCTGGTTACCGGACTTGAACCGGTACGGTGTTGCCACCGAGGGATTTTAAGTCCCTTGCGTCTGCCAATTTCGCCAAACCAGCGAAAATTTCGACTGTTATGGTATCACAGAAAATCCGGCGATGTCAACCGCTCCTCGGACGTTCCCACGCAAGAAGACTGTCGAGGTCCGGGAAAAGGTTCAGGTGGTATTTCCTGACAAGCTCCATCGCCTCTGTAAAACCAAAGAGAATATTCCGGGTGCTGTGGGCATCACTGGAGAGGATGACCGGCACGCCGCTTTCTCCAAGTTTCTGGAGGATCCATGCAGCTGGATAGGGTTCGGTCCGATATCCGCGCGATATAGCCCCTGTATTGATTTCCAGAGCCACCGGCTGCCCTGACACTATTTGCAAAGCACGCTCTGCTGCTTCCCGGTAGCGCCGGTCTTCCGGATCAAATGTGGGATCTTTCTCCACAAACTTTGTGATCAGATCAAAATGGGCAATGATATTACAGCGGGTCTTGGGATAGAGGTCTGCCACTAACTGATAGTAGTCCTCGACAAAGGCATAGGCGTCACCGCCATACCATTTTTCAATGCCCTCTCTCTGTTTTTCTGCGTCCCCATCCACAGAGATATAGTGGCCGTCTTTGAAGACACAGTGGACACCACCGATGACATATTCAAAACGTTCCAGTCCCGCAGTGTCCGAACAGTAATCCTGTTCCGTGCCGAGCCGGATAGACATTTTTCCGGCATACTGCTCTTTTAATTCCGCAATGCACTTGCAATAGCTTTCAGTGGCCTCTGGGGACATGGTCCACTCCGTGTCAAAAGGGAGGTAGGAATGGCCGGAGAAGCCGACTTCCGGACAGCCGAGATCATAAGCTGCCGCAGCCATATCTGCGGCGGAGTTCGCCCCGTCACAGAATGTGGTGTGCATATGATAATTGCAGTACTTACTCATTGGTCTCACTCTGAAATAATGGGTTGTGGAAACAGGAGTCCGTACCCATGTGGCATGCTGGGCCGTCCTTGTTCACCATGACAACCAGGGCATCCCGGTCACAGTCCGCCGTAATGCTGACAATGTGCTGATAATTTCCACTGGTCTCCCCTTTGAGCCAGAGCTCCTGGCGAGAGCGGGACCAGAAACAGGTGAGTTCCCGTTCCAGTGAAATTTCAAGACTTTTGCGGTTCATATACGCAAGAGTCAGGACATCCTTTGTGGTGTTGTCCACGACGATGGCGGGAATGAGTCCCTTCTCATCAAACTTGAGCTCATCTAAAGAGAATTTTGCGTCTTTGATAGCCATGGTATTCTCCTCTCAAAGCCTTACGTTGATATCGTTATCTGCCAGCGTCTTCTTCAGGTCTGGAATGAGGACCTCCTTGTAGTGGAAGATGGAAGCGGCAAGGCCGGCGTCCACCTTGGGAAGTGTCTTAAAGAGAGTAATGAAGTCCTCCTGACAGCCTGCTCCGCCGGACGCAATAACAGGTACATTGACCACGTTGCAGACAGCGTCGAGCATTTCAAGGTCAAAGCCCTGTTTGACACCATCCGTATCGATACTATTCAGTACGACCTCGCCGGCGCCATTGTCGACACAGCGGCGAATCCATTCGATACCGTCCATGCCGGTGTCCTCTCGTCCGCCCTTGGCAAAGACATGGTACTCCCCGTCCACCCGCTTCACATCGGCGGAGATGACAACACACTGGTCGCCATATTTCCGGGCGGCCTCCCCCACGAGATCGGGGTTTCGGATGGCGCCGGAGTTGACGGAGACCTTGTCGGCACCGCACTTTAACACACGGTCGAAGTCGTCCACGGTGTTGATTCCGCCTCCCACGGTGAGAGGAATAAAAATCTCAGAGGCGACACGGCGCAGGATGTCAGTAAAGAGCTTTCTGCCCTCCACCGACGCCGTAATATCATAGAAGACCAGCTCGTCGGCGCCGCTGTCACTGTAAAAATGTCCCAGTGCGACCGGGTCGTCGACGTCGTTCAGGCCAACGAAGTTTTTTCCTTTTACAACCCGTCCATCGCGAACGTCAAGACAGGGAATGATTCTCTTGGTGATCATATGGATGCTACCCCCTGATTCCCGGCAATTTCCACCGCCTCGGGGAGCCGGATATCCCCGGTGTAATAGGCTTTTCCAATGATGGCATTCTGGATGCCCATCTCGGTGAGTGCACGGATATCATCGAGGGAGGAGATTCCCCCGGAGGCTGTGAAATTCATGGAATAGTCGTTGAGGAGCCTCTCATACATGGCGCGGTTTGTGCCGCCCATGGCACCGTCCTTGGAGATGTCCGTGCAGATCAATGTGTCGACGCCGATATCCTGCATTTTCTGGCAAAATGCCTCCAAAGTATAGGAGGACTGGACTTTCCATCCTTTGATGGAGACATAACCGTCCCGGATGTCAGCACCCACGGCGATTTTCTTTCCGTATTTCTCCACAGCATTCCGGAGAAAAGACTCATCCTCCACCGCTGCCGTGCCAAGAATGACCCGGTCAACGCCAATGGAAAAATACTTCTCCACCGTCTCCATGGAGCGGATGCCGCCGCCGATTTCGACGAAAAGTCCGGTGTTGCCTGCGACACGGCGAACTGTCTCAAGATTGGGAGTGCCGCCGTCCCGTGCCCCCTCCAGATCTACCATGTGGATGGCCCTGCAGCCGGACTGTTCAAAATCCTTGGCAACTGCAAGCGGGTCGTCGTTGTACACGGTCATTTTGTCGTAGTCGCCGCGCAGAAGGCGGACCGCTTTTCCACCGATGATGTCAGTGGCGGGAAACAATATCATGACTGGGCCTCCATCTGGCAGAAATTTTTGAGGATCTTCAGTCCGATCTCCCCGCTCTTCTCCGGGTGGAACTGACAGCCGATGACATTGCCATTGGCGACTGCAGCAGTGAGTTCCTTGCTGTATTCTGTCGTAGCTATGGTGTGATCCTCGCATTTGCTGGCGTAATAAGAGTGGACAAAATAGACATAGTCCCCCTCTTTCGTATCCTGAAATACCGGGCATTCCTTTCCGGTGAAGTGGAGGGCGTTCCAGCCAATCTGCGGAATTTTGAGAGAGGAGTCCACATATCCCTCCATGGGTACCACATCCCCGGGAACCAGTCCAAGGCCTTCCCACTCACCATATTCAAAGGAGCGGTCAAAAAGGAGCTGCATGCCAAGACAAATTCCCATAAGGGGTTTA
This sequence comes from uncultured Eubacteriales bacterium, assembly GCA_900315285.1. Classification (GTDB taxonomy): domain Bacteria; phylum Bacillota; class Clostridia; order Oscillospirales; family Acutalibacteraceae; genus RUG420. Next base: position 75,479 of record OMYO01000001.1, read on the forward strand.
CCGGCAGCGGCCTCCTCCTTTATGACCTGGGCAAGCCCTGTGCCATAGAGACGTTTCGAGGCGTCCTCAAAGGCGCCGACGCCCGGGAGAAACAGGCGGTCAGCCTTCCGGAGATCCTCCGGGTCCCCGGTGACCTTCACATCCTGCCCCAGAGATTTCAGGGAGGAAGACAGGGAAAAGAGATTTCCCATGCCGTAATCAATTATTGCAATCATGGTGTCACTCTCCTCAAAGAAGGCCCTTGGTGGACGGGATTTCGTCACGGTATTTCTCGTCGATGGCGACGGCGTCCCGAAGCGTCCGTGCAGCGGACTTGTAGATGCCCTCAATAATGTGGTGTGAATTCTCTCCGGAGAGTTCGCGGATGTGCAGTGTGCACTCACATTTCCGGACAAAGCCCAGGAAAAATTCCTTGGCAAGTTCGGTGTCAAAGTCGCCGACCTTGGCGGTTGGGAGCGTCACATCCCATTCCAGGTGAGCACGTCCGGAGAGGTCGACGGCGGTGAGAATGAGCGTCTCATCCATAGGAAGAATCGTACTTCCGTAACGGACGATTCCGCGCTTCTCGCCCAGTGCCTCGGCAAATGCCTCGCCGAGGGCAATGCCGATATCCTCTGTGGTGTGGTGGCCGTCCACATAGGTGTCGCCGTCACACTTGACCGTCAGGTCAAACCGGCCATGCCGTGCAAACAGTGTAAGCATGTGATCCAGAAAACCGACACCGGTGTCAATATTGCTCTTGCCGGTGCCATCCAGATTCAGTGAAAGTTTTATTTTTGTCTCTGCGGTGTTGCGCACGATTTCGCTCGTTCTCATTTCACACCTCCGAAGCCGGATTATTCCTCCGGCTCATAGATCTCCTTATAAATTTCTTCAATGGCCGTAATGAGCTTATCCATTTGGGTCTTCTTGCCAATGGTGATGCGGTTGTAGTCCCGAATGCGCTCGTCGTCAAAGTGGCGCACCAGAATGCCGTGGTCCTTGAGGCGAACATAGAGTTCTTTGCCGCTGATCCACTCAGAACGGACAAACAGGAAGTTGGCGCAGGACGGGAGTACCGTAAAGCCGCGCTCCTCCAGTGCTCTCTGGGTGTATCGGCGATTGAATTCTATTGCCGAGCAGCTGTCGTGGAAATAGGTGCTCTCATTCATTGCAGCTATTCCGCAGGCTGCCGTTGTACGGCTGATATTGTAGGGGTTGCTGGAATAACGCAGCGTGTTAAGGTCCGCAATGAGGTCGGCATTGCCCATGATCATACCAAGGCGCGCACCTGCAAGAGAGCGTGACTTGGAGAACGTCTGGGTGACCAGGAGGTTCTCATACTTGGCAATGAGACGGACGGAGCTCTCGCCTCCGAAGTCCACATAGGCCTCATCGATGATGACAATGTTGTCCGGGTTGCTGCGGACAATCTGCTCTACTTCCGCCAGAGAGAGGGCTACACCAGTGGGTGCGTTGGGGTTGGCAATTACAATGTTTTTGCCAATTCCGCTGTAGTCCGCACAGTCGATAGTAAAGTCGTCATTGAGCTTGATGGTGTCATACGGAATGCCATTGAGCTCGGCAATGACTTTATAGAAGCCATAGGTGACGTCCGGAAAGACGATGGGGTGATCTTTGTCACAGAATGCCATGAAGGCGTAGTTCAATGCCTCATCCGAGCCATTGGTCATCATGACATTTTCCTTTGTCAGATTGAAGTTCTTTGCCACGGCCTCGGTAATGGCGGTATTGTCCGGGTCCGGGTACAGATAGAACTTCCGCGCCTCCTCCTTGGCCGCCTCAAAGACCGAGCGGGGCGGCGGGAACGGGGACTCATTTGTGTTCAGTTTGATATATTTTTTGTCCTGGGGCTGCTCCCCGGGGACATAAGGGACAAGATTGTCATACTTGCTGCTGAAATAACGACTCATATGGAAAAGACCTCCCTTATTTTACGTCGTCTTCGAAACGGCTGAGGACGCTCCGGGCATGGCCATGGAGCCCCTCACTGTCAGCAAACTCCGCAATATCCTGATAGACATTGCCGAGTGCCTCCTTTGTGAAATAGGTGTACTGCGTCTTCTTCGTAAAGTCGTCAACGGAGAGCGGGCTCGAGAACTTGGCGGTGCCGCTGGTGGGCAGCGTGTGGTTCGGGCCGGCAAAGTAGTCACCGAGGGCCTCGGGGCAGTTCTTGCCCATGAAGATGGAGCCGGCATTCTTCACCTCAGAGAGGTAGGAGAACGGGTCGTCCATGCAGAGCTCAAGGTGCTCCGGTGCAATCTCATTGGCAATTTCAATGGCCTTGTGGATGTCGTTTTCCGCCACAATGATTTTACCATTGTTCTCAATGGACGGAGTGGCAATTTCCGTACGGGGAAGGGTCTTCAGCTGACGGTCAATTTCCTCCGCCACTTTCTGCGCCAGCTCATAGCTGTCTGTTACCAGCACAGCACTGGCGTTCTTATCATGCTCGGCCTGGGAGAGCATATCTGCAGCCACATAGTACGGGTTGCAGGTGGAGTCGGCCACGACCAGAATTTCACTGGGACCGGCAATCATGTCGATGGAGACCGTTCCATAGACCTGCTTCTTTGCCTCCGCAACAAAGGCATTTCCCGGGCCAACGATCTTGTCGACCTTCGGAATGGTCTCAGTGCCATAGGCTAGTGCGGCAATGGCCTGAGCACCTCCCACTTTAAAGATGCGGTCAACGCCGGCCACGCTGGCAGCGGCGAGGATGTACGGGTTGATCTTTCCGTCCGCCTTCGGAGGAGTTGTGATGACCATCTCCCCGACTCCGGCAATTTTCGCCGGAATAGAATCCATGAGCACAGTGGAGGGATAAGCTGCTGTACCGCCAGGAACATACAGTCCGGCCTTGGCGACCGGCATGACCTTCTGGCCCATGACAACGCCTTCCTGGTCGTTGATGATGAAGCTGTTGCGGACCTGGCGCTCGTGGAAGTGCCGGATGTTGGCGGCGGAGCGCTCCAGAATTCCAATATAGTGCTCGCCGACAATAGTGCGGGCCTCGGCAATTTCCTCGGGTGTGACCTCGAGGGCGTCAATATCTGCCTTGTCGAATTTGCGGTTGTAGTCGAGAAGGGCTGCATCGCCATTCTTGCGGACATTGTAGATGATATCCGCGACGATGTCCTCTACCCCGGTCTTCATGTCGGGCCGGGCAAAGATTTCGCTGTTGGGGACTTCGCCGTACTTGTAAATCTTGATCATTTGCGATCCACCTGTACTTTCATTGCCTCCACGAGATCCTCGATCTGCGAGGTCTTGAACTGGAAGCTGGATTTATTGGAGATCAGCCTTGCGCTGATGGGAAAAATGTCTTCGTAGACCTTCAGGTTGTTCTCCCGAAGGGTGGTTCCGGTCTCGACGATGTCGACGATGACGTCGGAAAGACCGAGGATGGGGGCGATCTCGATGGAGCCGTTGAGCTTGATGATATCAATGTCACGACTCTTGGAGGCGTAATACGTCCGAGCGACGTTTACAAACTTTGTGGCGACCCGGAGTGTCCGGCTCTTGTCGTCATGGAAATTGGCCGGAGCTGCCACCATCATCTTGCAGATGCCGGTGTTCAGGTCGAGGAGCTCATAGACATTGGGCTCGTACTCGTTGAGAATATCTTTTCCGGCAACGCCGATGTCCGCTGCGCCGCGCTCCACATAGATGGCAACGTCGGAGGGCTTGACCCAGAAATACCGGACACCTTTTTCCTCGTTCTCGAAGATGAGCTTGCGGTTTTTCTCATGGATGGAGGGGCACTCATAGCCGGCCTTCTCAAACATGGAGTAGACCTTTTCCCCGAGACGGCCCTTTGGAAGGGCTATATTCAGCATTTCCTTACTCATAGGGGACGATCTCCTCTCCATTGAAATTCATCAGTTTTCGGAAGTTGAGATGGCCCGGGATCTCGCGCTGGACGGAGACGGTCTCCCCTTCACTGCGGAGCCCTTCCACGGCCTTCTCAAGTGCCTCACGCTGGGTGTCGTCGTTATAGAGCACGACGACATCCACATCATAGTCCCGGGGGTCCTGATGGAGATAGTCCAGAAGGTCGAGATAGATGGCAAAGCCGAGGCCGCTGGACTTCCGTCCCATGCGGGAGAGAAGCCGGTCATACTGTCCGCCGGTCAGGACCACCTCGGGAATACCGGCGATGAAGCCCTGGAACACAATGCCGTTGTAGTACTTCATGTCGTTGACGAGGGAGAAGTCGAAGCGGACTTTGTCGGAATAAGGGGTCTCGTCAAATACGTCCGAGATTCTCTGGAGTTCCTCTTTGGCGGCGATGAGTGGAACCGTGTCGCAGAACGCGTCGAGGTCACGCAGGACCTGATGCCGCTCTCCATAGATGTGGACAAATTCCAGAAGCTTTTCCCGGAGTGTGTCCGAGACCTGATATTTGCGGCAGATGCGGGAGAGCTCATGGGGGTTCTTCTCGTCGAGGCAAGAGGTGATTTCCTCGTTGAAGCGGTCCCCGGCATCCTCCTCTTCCAGAAGGGCATTCAGGATGCCCATATGGGAAATTTCAAGAACATAGTTGGGAGAGAGCGTCTCGAGGCTGCGGGCCGCCAGCTTCAGCACCTCTGTGGTGTTGAAGAAGTCGATGATGCCGATGCACTCGAGGCCGGTCTGCATGATCTCCTTGAACTGGTGAGTGTCCCCGGAAATGCGGTATACATTTTCATTGTAGTAGACGCGCTGCGTACAATGCGGGACATCTTTGCTGTTTTTCAAAATGGAGAGTGTGACGTCGGGCTTCAGAGCCATCAGCTTTCCGTTGGTGTCTGTGAAGGAGATGATGCCATCACTGACAAGGAAGTCCTTGTTTCTGGCGTAGAGGTCATACTCTTCAAATTTACTCATCTTGTAAGGCTGATACCCGTAGCGGGCATACAGGGAGCGCAGGTTGTAGACTGCCTTCTCCTCGGCCTTCAGAATGGATTCGTCGATCATGGTTTCCTCGTTTCCTGAAATTGTTGTTTAGTATATTACCGTGGTAGCAGGCTAAAGTATACAATACTTCCGCCAACTATGTCAACCCAAGTATTTTAACATAAATATAGCCCTCTACCAATAAGGCAGAGGGCTATAAGTGTATCAAATTTTTTATATTGCGGGCTCAGGCCTCCCGCTCGCTGTAATGATGCGCTTCCTCCAGCATCATGTCCTTGACCTTCATGAGTCGGGTCGTGGTGCTGCGCTCGTTCTCGTCCAGTTTCATCTGGATGTACCGGATGGTATCCTGGTAGTTCGGAATGAGCACGTGCTCCAGGGCATTGACGCGGCGGCGGGTCTTCTCGATCTCCGTGGCCATGAGCTGGCAGGATTTTTCCATCTCGGCCAGTTTCATGAGCTTCGGCATGACATCGGAGAGGGCTTTGACCGCATCATCCAGGTCACTGGATGTGAAGGCGAAACCGTAGGAGTAGATGTCGCTGGCGTCGGCGGACTTGAGTTTAGTCTCGAAGACCGGAATCTTGACGCTCATGACATTCTTCTCGCTGATGTTCAGAGACATCTCCTGGATGGGGAGCATGAGAGCGGTGTTCAGGGCCTCATCGGACATGATGGAACGGGCCACCTGCATATGGGCATTGGCCTCGGCAATTTCTGCCTCCACCTCCCGGCGGAGCTGCTTGTTCTGCCGGACCAGTTCGATGAATTCCCGCATCAGCTCATCACGCTTATCTTTCAGGAGCTTGTGGCCGCGGGTCGCGGTCGTGAGTTTCCCCTTCAGGTTGCTGAGCTCCATTCGCGTCGGGTTGACGTTTAGAATTGCCACAGCTTACCACCTGCTTTACTTTTTATCATAGTACTCATCCAGAAGAGCGTCGGAGATACGTTTGAGCTCTGCCCGCGGAAGAAGCCGGAGCAGCTCCCAGCCGATGTCGAGGGTCTCCTCGATGTCACGGTTGGTCTCATATCCCTGGTTGACATACTTCTCCTCGAACTTCTCGGCAAAGTTTGCATAGAGAAGGTCGGTCTCGGTAAGGGCGTCCTCGCCAAGGATGGTCATGAGTTCCTTTGCATCTTTACCGCGGGAATAAGCGGCAAACAGCTGGTTCATGGTATTCTTGTGATCCTTGCGGGTCTTGCCCTCGCCGATACCCTTATCCTTGAGTCGGGAGAGGGACGGCAGTACGTCGATGGGCGGCTGGATTCCCTTCCGGTAGAGGTCACGGGAGAGGATGATCTGTCCCTCGGTGATATATCCGGTGAGGTCGGGAATGGGATGGGTCTTATCGTCCTCGGGCATGGTCAGGATGGGAATCATCGTGATGGAGCCCGGTTTGCCGAGCTGACGTCCGGCACGCTCATAGAGGGTCGCAAGGTCGGTGTAGAGATATCCGGGATATCCGCGGCGGCCAGGAACCTCTTTCCGTGCGGCGGATACCTCACGGAGGGCGTCGGCGTAGTTCGTGATATCGGTCAGAATGACGAGGACATGCATGCCCTTGTCAAAGGCCAGATACTCGGCGGCGGTGAGCGCCATTCTCGGGGTGGAGATACGCTCTACAGCCGGGTCGTTGGCCAGGTTCGTGAACACGACAGTACGGTCCAGGGCGCCGGATTCGCGGAACGACTCAACGAAGAAGTTGGCCTCCTCGAAGGTGATACCCATGGCGGCGAAGACAACGGCGAACTGCTCGTCCTTGCCGCGTACCTTTGCCTGACGGGCAATCTGTGCTGCGAGTTCCGCATGGGGAAGTCCAGATGCGGAGAAGATGGGCAGCTTCTGTCCACGGACCAGGGTGTTCAGGCCGTCGATGGCCGATACACCGGTCTGAATGAACTCAGACGGATAGGCACGGGCGGCCGGGTTGATGGGTGCACCGTTGATGTCGAGACGTTTTTCCGGAATGATGTCCGGGCCGCCGTCGATGGGCTTTCCAAGTCCGTCAAATACACGGCCGAGCATGTCCTCGGAGACTCCGAGTTCCATTTGGCGTCCTGTGAAGCGGACCCGGGAATTGGAGAGGTTGATACCGGTGGAGCTCTCGAACAGCTGGACAACGGCGTTGTTGCCGTCTACCTCGAGGACTTTGCAGCGGCGTACCTCGCCGTTTTCAAGTTTGATTTCACCGAGCTCGTTGTAGGTGACATTCTCTACATCGCGCACGATCATAAGAGGACCGGAAACCTCCTGAATGGTACGGTATTCTTTTGGCATTAGTAGTCCTCCCCCTTATTCAGTGTGTCGGCGAGCTGGGTATCCAGTTCATGCTGGATCTTCTCGTAGGCCTCGGAGGTCTTGTCCTCCTCGACATATTTGAAACGGCCGATGTCCTCGCGGACCGGCAGGGAGATGATGTCCTTGATGTCGGCGCCGCGGTTCAGTGCGTCCACAGACTTGTCATAGTAGTCCATAACAAGATCCATGAGCTCATAGCACTTCTCCGGAGAGGTGTAGGTGTCAACCGGGTCGAAGGCGTCCTGATGGAGGAAGTCCTCACGGATGGAACGGGCGGCCTCGAGTTTCAGGCGGTCTGGGTCGGACAGGGCGTCCATACCGACCATCTGGACGATTTCCTTCAAACGGGCCTCATCGGTGAGGATACTCATCATGGCGCGGCGTTTCTTCGTCCACTCGCTGTTTACGTTTGCGTCAAACCACTTACCAAGAGTGCTCTCATAGAGAGAGTAGGAAGTCAGCCAGTTGATGGCCGGGAAGTGGCGCTCATAGGCAAGAGCTGCGTCAAGTCCCCAATATACCTTGACGATACGGAGCGTCGCCTGGGAGACGGGCTCGGAGATATCGCCGCCGGGGGGCGATACAGCGCCGATTGCGGAGAGGGCACCCTCACGCTCGTCGGAGCCTAGGCATTTGACGCGGCCGGCACGCTCATAGAACTGGGCGATTCGGGATCCGAGATAAGCCGGATAACCCTCCTCACCGGGCATCTCCTCCAGACGGCCGGACATTTCACGGAGGGCCTCGGCCCAGCGGGAAGTGGAGTCGGCCATGAGGGCTACAGAGTAACCCATGTCACGGAAGTACTCGGCGATAGTGATGCCGGTGTAGACAGATGCCTCACGGGCCGCAACGGGCATGTCGGAGGTGTTGGCAATGAGCACGGTGCGCTCCATGAGGGAGCGGCCGGTATGGGGGTCGATGAGGGCCGGGAACTCGTTGAGTACGTCGGTCATCTCATTTCCGCGCTCGCCGCAGCCGATATAGATGATGATCTCAGCGTCAGCCCATTTTGCAAGCTGGTGCTGGGTGATGGTCTTTCCGGAGCCGAACGGTCCGGGAATGGCGGCAACGCCGCCCTTGGCAATGGGGAACAGGGCGTCGATGACGCGCTGACCGGAGACCAGCGGGGTATCCGGGTTGACCTTTGCCTTGTAGGGACGGCCCACACGGACCGGCCACTTCTGCATGAGGCAGACGGACTCTGTGGTGCCGTCGTCGCTCTCAAGTTCTGCGACGGTGTCCACGACAGTATAGTCACCTTCTGCAATGCTCTTTACGACTCCCCCTTTGGATTTCGGAGGAACCATGATGCGATGCTCAATGATCTCTGTCTCCTGGACAGTACCGATGATGTCGCCGGCCTGTACCTTGTCCCCTGCGCTGACCTTCGGCACGAAGTGCCATTTCTTGTCGCGGTCCAGGGATGGCACCTCAACACCTCTCTGAAGGTTGTTGCCGATCTTCTCCCGGATTTTCTCCAGAGGACGCTGAATGCCGTCGTAGATGGTGGTCATAAGACCCGGTCCAAGCTCGACGCTCAGAGGGGCATCGGTGGATACGACGGATGCGCCGGTTCCGAGTCCTGCGGTCTCCTCATATACCTGAACCGATGCACGGTCCTCGTGCATTTCGATGATTTCACCAATAAGGCCCTCGTCACCGACACGTACAACGTCGTACATGTTGGCGTCCCGCATGCCGCTGGCAATGACAAGCGGTCCGGAGACCTTGGTAATTGTTCCTTTGGCCATTTAATTTCTCACTCGCCTTTCTCTAATGGCTCTTACGCGTCGGAGAGGATATCTGATCCGACCGCCTGCTGTACGGACTTGCTCACATTTCTCATTCCGAGCCCGGTATTTCCGTCTGCTCCGGGGATGGGAATGATGGCGGGTACGGGCTTCTCCCGGTACTGGTCCAGGTCGCCCTCAATCTGGGATGCAAGCTTTTCCGTGATATAGATGACACCATAACCGTTTTCGGCCATACGGCGGATGGTGTGGACAGCCTCCTGTGCGTCGTCGCAGGGGAATATTTCAAGGCCAACGGCGGCAAAGCCGTAGATACTGTCCTTGTCGCCAATCACTGCGATCTTATACATAGAGCTCTCTCACCCTCTCCCTCATGACGTCCTTCGGCTGGTTATTCTTCTTTGCGGAGAGAACAATGCGCACTGAGCTCAGTTCTGCGGAACGGGCGACATAGTAGGCGACGATTGGCTCCACGCCAAACGACGAGAACTTTGCGACTCCAACGCAGTCCATGATCTGGTCGTCCGCCCATTTCTCAAATGCGGAGGTGCTCTCCTTGTATTTTTCTGCGCCTTCCCGGTAAGATGTCTCCTCGAGATAGTCGAGGACGGCCTCTTCTCCGTCCAGCGCCGTCTGCTTCAGGCGGCTGACCGATACCGTGTCACACTCGGCAAGTGAGCGGTCCAGGAAGTCGGCGGACTTTCCGGTCCGCGCCCCGCGGAGCGCGATCTTGATGTCGGCGGTGGCCACTTTTCTCTCTGCGATATCCTGCAGCATGGCACTGCCGGACTCTTTTCCGAGTTTCAGGACCTGCTCCATGGTCGCCTTGTCAACAATGGCGTCCGAGAGCTGCCCGTTGGCATTCTGAACGAGTACCTCATAAGCTTCCCGCGCCGGCTTCTGCATGAAGTCCGGCAGATCCTCAAACCGTTTCTCGGCGACGGCAGAGACAACTTTGTCCGTGTCGTAGACCGTGGATTGGGTGTAAAGACCAGCGGTGTCCTGCTGAACAATGAGGTTTTTCAGTGCAGCTTTGAGGTTCTGCATGTCGTTTTGGATGAGCAGGATATCCAGGACATGGATATCGTCGCTCAACAGCTCTGTCAGCAGCTGACGGGTCTCAGCGGAGCGCTTTTCCAGGTATTCGGGGTAGTCGGAGATATTCTCCAGCTCCCCCCAGCCGTGGTCGCTCAGCATCTGCATGGCCGAATCATAACTGTCGGTGTCAATGAGCTGATCCATATCTGCTCCAGAGAGCAGAGAGAGCTCGTTTGCCCTTACGCGCGCCACAGCATAGGCATAGTCAGTATCGCTTCTGCGATTCATAGTCATGCACTCCTTTCGTGTCGCGTTTTATCAGACAAACAGAATTCGTGAGAGTTCATCTTTGATGTCGTCCTGTGACTCAACGATCAGCGCGTCAAAGGTGCAGTCGATCTCAATTCCCCCGTAGGAGAGAACGAAACCGCCGTCGATGTCCCTCGGCTCGTCGGAGACCTTGATACTGCCCTCTTTGATGAGGGTGTTCAGCGTCTTTTCAAAGTCAGCCGGTTTCCGTGCCAAGTCCTTGGCGCTCAGGTAGAGAACGCCGTCTTCGGGACGGGCGTAGCGAACGGCAAGGGCATAGAGTGAAGAGAAGTACTCCTCGTCCGGGAGCCCTTTGAGCGTGTTCGACACGGTGTCAATGACGTCATTGATGATGTCAATTTTGGCGGAGAGAATTTCCTTTTTCCCCTCCAGCTCTGCACCGGACACGGCGGAGTCGATGATTTCCTTCGCCTTGCGCTTGGTCTCCTCAGCGATCTTTGCCGCTTCGGCGTCCGACTCTGCTGCCGAGGCAGCGAGGATATCGTCGGCTTTCTTCTTGGCGTCGTTCAAAATGGAGTCGCAGGTATTCTCAGAAGTTTTCTGAATTTTTTCAATAATGGAATCTAATCCTGCCATTTACGACCCTCCTGTAATAATTTCTGTTCTCTGATCAGACAGCTTTGTTGATGAGAAGGATAGAAATAAGGAGAGCCAGTACCGCGTAGGTCTCAACCATGGCGGCGAGGATGATGGCTTTACCGTTCTGATCCGGCTTCTTGGCGACGATGCTGCATCCGGAAGCGGCGGCTTTACCCTGAGCAATGGCGGACCAGAGACCAACGATAGCGATCGGCACGCTGGCGGCGAGGAGCTCAAGGCCCATGGCGGTGGACATGCCGGCCGTGATCTTGTTCATGACCATGAATGCGGCGAGGAAGCCGTAGAGTCCCTGGGTACCGGGGAGAATTTCAAGAATAAGAACTTTACCGAATTTACTGGGATCCTCAGTGATAACACCGCCGGCAGCCTGGCCGACGATACCTACGCCCTTGGCGGAACCGATGCCCGAGAGACCTGCTGCAATAGCAGCGCCTAAAATAGCAAAGAATACACCTAATGTCATGTCAGTTTTCCTCCTTGAATTTGAATGACTTGGAATTGACTTTCAGAGGCTGGAACATTGTTCCGCCGCCCTCGTAGAATTTCGAGAAGAATTCAACGTACTGAAGCCGGTTGGTATGGACATACGCTCCGATCAGGTTGATGGCGATATTTACAGTATGTCCGATGATGAATACGATGATGAAGATGACGGGGTTTCCGCCAAGAGGGGTGGCACCCAGCTGATTGATGACCGATGCGATGACGCCGGTGCAGAGACCGAGCGCAAGCAGTCTGGCATACGAGAGGATATCTCCGAGATATCCGGACGCAGCGTTGTAAACGCCGTAGAGACCGCTCAGGAAACCGCTGAAGATCTTCTTGACCGGTTTCCGGTCGTGGATTCCGGTAAAGACCGGAGTCAGCCAGATGAGAACGACGGCCACAACAAGCATGATATAGAACGGTGTGGCGTGGTTCGTCAGGAAGTCATAGATAAACTGGGTATGGTTGAACGGGTCGGTATCCTTGGTGTCTACGAAGGCGTCGCCGGCGACAAACTTGTTGAGGACCGGAAGTACACCTACGAGTACCAGCAGGAACGGGAAGTTCTCCACAAACCCGTTGAAACCGTTGCCGTCCTTGAAATTCTTGACGATGGCAATGCAGATGGCAAAGAACAGGTGAAGAATTCCAATGAAGAAGCAGAGCATGAGGAAACGGGTGATGTTGTTATAGGCCAGCGGCTCGAACCAGTACAGATGATGTACGGAGAAAAAGTCGTTCGGAGCGTTGCTGTGCAGCCCGTTGGAGATCCATTTCGGCAGGTCGCCGAACCAGCTGTTCTGGAGAGCACCCCAAATCGTCGTGCCGATTCCGCAGAAAAGACCATAGTTGACGGTCTTTGCCTTGCTCTTCTCCATGTGTTTGTTTTTGATTTTCGCGATGGCGCAGACAAGGATCATGATAAGACCATAGCCCGCGTCTCCAAGCATGAGTCCGAACAGAAGGAAATAGAAGACTGACATGAGCGGGTTCGGGTCCACATCATGGCGTCCGGGCGGAGAGTACATGTTTGTGACACTCTCCATGGTGGCGGGATACGCCTTCTCCTCCACCTCGACCGGGACTGATTCGTCGTCCGGGTCCGTGCTGGTGATGGAGACAGCAGCACCATATTTTTCTTCGAGCACCGCCTTCATCTTATCCGCATATTTTTCGGGGATGAAGCCGGTGAGGACGAATACATGTTCGTCCATCATGATCTTCTCGAGGGACTGATATTTATCCACCCGCATGGCGAAATAGTCCTCAAGAAATTCGATGTCCTTCCGGTACTCGGCAGCCGCCTTGATTTTCTCCTCGTCCCCCGCGATTTGCGCATTGTCCGCCTCAATTTTTTCCTGAAGTTTTGCAATGCGCTCCGTCGGCAGGAGCTTGGAGCCCTCGCTCACCGCAGTGAAGCCGATACTGCGAAGTGCCTGCTCAAAAGCGTCTGCATTGTCTTTGTGACAGAGTCCCACAATACAGGTCTGGAGCTTATCGGCAGCGACGACCTCGATTTCCCCTTCCGCATTGGGGTCCGCAGCAGCCAGTTCCTCCAGGATCTGACCGCGGTCCCGCTCTTCCGGCAGGCTTCCGATAAACACGGTCGTAAATTTTGTACCGCGGGAAGAAGTGGGGATGTCGAGGTTCTCCCAGACACGGAGCTGGTCGATCTGCGTCTCACAGCGGACGATGTCGGCCTTACACTCCTCAATATCCTTCTGTGCGGAATTGATGGAGTAGACACAGGTCATCGTCTTGTCGACGTCCTTGGACTTTTCCAGGTACTCGGTCATGGTGAGGTCGGGCCTCGGGGCGTAGTTGTCGAGCAGGGAAGATTTTACCGGAACGGCTTTTTGCAGAATATTCAGCGCACTTTCCGCCATTTGTCGGAACTTGTCAAACTGGGAGACCGTGGGGCCGACGGGCATGGTATAAAAATGACTGCCGGCGTTCTCCTCCGTGGAGATATCCTCGATTTCCACGCAGCCCTTTCGCTGCACGTAGTCGATGATTTGCTTGCTCTCCGTCAGAAGGCCAAGGATCTCAATGCGCTTCATCTTCAAAATTGCCATTCAGAACACACCTCCTTGTATATTATTATGTAATGTGCCTTTTTATGGAATTATGTACTGAATGACAGCGGAAACGGCGTCACCGCGGCGCTTTCTGCTCTCATCCTCGAGGGCGCTGCGCTCGCTCTGCGCGTTCTTTCTCGCCTGTGCAAAGATTTCGTCGGCCTTTTTCTGCGCCTCTGCCAGAACCGTTGCCTGCTCTGCTCTGGCTTCCGCCAGCTTGGCCTCGGCCTCGGCCTTCGCCTGGTTGCCGGCGGCGGCGACGATCTCATCGGCCCGGTTCCGGGCTGCACTCTCCCTGTCTGCCGCCTCCTTTTCGACGCGGAGAACTTCGTTGATCATCTCACTTGCCATGTCTGTTATCATCCCTTTCCGTTGATGGATTCAAGTTATCAAGCGACTTAATTATACCAATCAAATAGTATATTATCAACAAAAAGTCCCCTTTATATTCGTCAGTTTTGGTGTCAATTTATTTACGCATTCCATAAATTACAACAACTTTTTAACAATCTGGGCTAAAATGGACTTATGTGCGTATTGTATGGAATAAGATATCAACTTGTATAAATTTACTTATTATTAACGGTTTAAAATCTGGATTTTATACTTCGCATCCAAACCTGTTTATCGTGTTAATTTTTATGGATTTGTTCGGTTGTAACTTAAGAGTTCGTATGTTAGAATACGGGCGCAAGCGGGTAAAACTGCATTTCCTTGTTTATGTGTGAAAATAGAATCTTTCTCTGCTTTGAATTGGAGGGCATATATGACTGCAAATATTCCGGAGACCAACGGGTACACCAGTATTCCCTACGGTAAATTCGGCATCATCGCCATGCGCGGTACAGAGACCATAGCCAAGAAGATTGACCAGTACATTGTAAAATGGAGAGAGGAGAACACCGACTTCGTCGAGACAAACTCCATCAATATTGAAGGTTATGTCAAGGACTCCTATCTCATCGACTATACGGCTCCCCGTTTCGGTACCGGCGAGGCAAAAGCAGTCATCAACGAGACCGTCCGCGGTTCCGACATCTTTATTCTCTGTGACGTGTTCAACTACTCAGTCACCTACAAAATGTACGGCAAAGAGGTTCCCATGAGCCCTGACGACCACTACTGTGACTTGAAGCGTCTCATCTGCGCCATCAGCGGCAAGGCCCGCAGAATCACCGTCATCATGCCCATGCTCTATGAGGGCAGACAGCACCGCAGAGCAGCCAGAGAGTCCCTTGACTGTGCCATGGCTCTTCAGGAGCTCATCTCCATGGGAGTTGACAGCATCATCACCTGTGACGCCCATGACCCGCGGGTTGGAAACTCCATCCCCTACAACGGCCTGGAGAACATCTCCCCCATCTATCAGATGATCAAGGCCATGGTCCGCAGCCACCCCGACATCCACATTGACGCCGACCACCTCATGGTCGTCTCCCCCGACGAGGGAGGAATGGGCCGTGCCATCAACTTTGCCACCGCCATGGGTCTCGAGCTCGGAATGTTCTACAAGAGAAGAGACTACACCCGAATCGTAGACGGCCGTAATCCCATCGTCGCCCATGAGTTCCTCGGCTCCAACATTGAGGGCAAGGACGTCATCGTCGTTGACGACATGATCTCCTCCGGTGACTCCATGATCGAGGTCGCCAGCAAACTCAAAGACCTCGGCGCCAACAAGATCTATGTCTGCTGCTCCTTCGGTCTCTTTGTAAACGGCCTTGAGAGCTTTGACGAAGCCTATAAAAATGGCCTTATTGAGTCTGTCTTCACAACGAACACCATCTACCAGACTCCGGAACTTCTGGCAAGACCCTGGTATACCAGCGTCGACATGTCCAAGTTCCTCGCCTTTATTCTGGATGCCATCAACCACGACGTCTCCATCGGAGGTCTCCTGAACCCCTCTGAGAAAATCAACCATATCCTCGAGGAGCATAAGAAGCAGCTCGCCGACACCGAGGACACCCAGATGACCTTCGAAAACATCTAAATTCAATAAATATAAGGGGCTGTATCTTCCTTACACGGAATGGTACAGCCCCTTTTATTTTTTTGGCGATTTACTTTGTCATCTCCACCAGCTGCTCCTCCGTCAGCACTGTGACCCCCAGGTCCTGCGCCTTTTGCAACTTGCTGCCTGCCTTCTCCCCCGCCACAAGATAGGCTGTCTTTTTGGAGACAGAACCGGAGACTTTTCCGCCATACTTTTCAATGAGCTCTGCCGCCTCGCTTCGTTTCATGGTGGGCAGGGTACCGGTCAGAACAAAGGTCTTACCAGCGAAGCGGTCGTCCTCCTTCTGCTTCAGAGAATTCATATTGAGTCCCAAATCCTTGAGCTCTGCAACAAGGTTTTTCGCAGAAGGGCGGGAGAAGAACTCCACAAGGCTCTCAGCCATGATCTTTCCGAAGCCCTCTATGGCGAGGATATCCTCTACGGAGGCTCCCATCACAGCATCCATTGTTCCAAAGTGCTCAGCCAGCAGGCGAGACGCTTTCTCTCCCACATGGCGAATGCCGAGGGCGAAGAGCAGACGGCCGAGGTCGTTCTCTTTCGATGCCTCAATGGCACCGAGGATATTGGCCGCGGACTTCTCCCCCATCCGGTCAAGGGAGGCGATTTGCTCTGCGGTCAGCCGATAGATATCGTCCGGTCCCTTCAGCATTCCCTTGTCCACCATGACGGTCAGGACAGACTCACCGAGTCCGTCAATGTCCATAGCCGACTTCGAACAGAAGTGGATCAGGATGCGCAGAAGCTGTGCCGGGCACTCCGGATTCGTACAGCGGATGGCCGCCTCCCCCTCTTCGCGGAAGACAGGCTCACCGCAGGATGGACAAATTTCGGGCATGACAAAGGGTGTGCTGGCAGCCCCGTGTTTCGTGACTGCGGCGACCTCGGGGATAATGTCTCCGGCTTTGCGAATCCGGATGGTATCCCCAATATTGATACCCTTTTCGTTGATGTAGTCCTGGTTGTGGAGCGTTGCCCGCGAGATGACCGACCCTGCGACAAGCACCGGCTCAAAGACCGCTGTCGGTGTCAGGACACCGGTCCGGCCCACCGTGACCTCAATGTCTGTGACCACAGTCTCCTTCTCCTCCGGCGGATACTTGAAGGCGATGGCCCATTTCGGGAACTTGGCGGTGCTGCCCATCTCAGAGCGGAGCGTCAGGTCGTCGGCCTTTAAAACAGCCCCGTCAATGTCAAAGGGAAGCGTATAACGGACGCTGCCAATTCTACGAACTTCCTCTTCTGCCTCCTCTATAGTGTGGCATGGCTTGCAAGAGGGAATGATGTGGAAACCGAGGGACTTCACATATTCGAGGGACTGCTTATGGGACGTAAGAGTCTCCGGCCCGTCGTACTGCTGGACGTTGAAGACGAAGATGTCAAGGCAGCGCTCCTTCGTGACCCGTGGGTCCTTCTGCCGCAGCGAGCCGGCGGCGGCGTTCCGCGGGTTCCGGAATGTCTTTTCGCCGTTCAGTTCCTGGTCCGCCACGAGCTTCTCGAAGACAGCCCGGGGCATATAGACCTCGCCGCGCACCTCCAGGAAGGCAATGTCCGGGTCGATATGCTGCGGGATGGATGTTATGGTGCGGAGGTTTTCCGTAATGTCTTCGCCGGTGTCGCCGTCGCCCCGGGTCGAACCGCGGACCAGTTCGCCGCCGGCGTACTCCAGAGACACCGAGAGGCCGTCGATCTTCGGCTCCACGTCCAGCAGCCCCTCGGGCCGGCGCTCGTGGACACGCTGTGCATAGTCCTCCAGCTCACCGAAGGAAAAGGCGTCCTCCAGACTCTCCATGCGTACGCGATGTGGCACCGGAGTAAAGAGCGAACTGGCCCTTCCACCCACGTGCTGTGTCGGCGAGTCCGGCGTGATGAGTTCCGGATACTGTTTTTCCAGAGCCTTCAGCTCGTTGTTCAGGCTGTCGTACTCGTAGTCCTCAACGGCCGGGGCGTCCTGGTTATAGTAGAGGTCACTGTAGTGTTCCAGGGTGCGGCGGAGCTCCTCCGCCCGGTTCCGGGCGCTTTCCGGTATCTGTGCCATGATATCCTCCTGCGAATCGAAAAGTAGTAAAGTATATTTTATCATAAAATGGCGGCGGAATGGAGAGAACACTGCATCGCCAATTGTCAATATTGACAATGCATTTCTTCTCTCTTAAAATGGGGATAAAGTAAGAGAAAAAACTGCGTAACCACAAGGAGAAACAGCATTTATGCCAGAAGATAATCTCGACTACAATCCCGACCTTGTGACCGTCTCCGACGAGGCCGGCGAGGAGCACACCTTCGAGGTACTCGACCGCATTGAGGACGATGACGACCGCCGTTATGTCGCCCTTATTCCCTACTACAGTGAGGACGACCCGGACGAGGTCCTGGAGGGCAGCGCCGAGCTCATCGTGCTCCGCGTGGAGGAAGAGGAGGACGAGTCCTATCTCTGCCCCATTGAGGACGACGACGAGTTCAACCGCATTTCCCGTGTCTTCGAGGAGCGTCTCGCCGACTATTATGAGATCATTGACGAGGACGACATTGTAGAGGAAAATCCGGACGAATAATAAAATCCACCTGCCGAGTTCGACACCCTCGGACGATGTTAACCCAACACCTTTTAAATCGGGAGTCTGACTCGTAAGTGACAAATTGCAGACCTCCCCCGGTTCTCGGGGATGAAGGGAGCTGGAAACTGACGGAGGACACCCACCTGCGTGAGAGCAGGTTATCCATTCCCCGACACCGGCTCGGCGGGCTTTTAAAAGAAAGAAACGTGGTGCAGACCAGCTGGCCTGTACCACGTTTTTCTTATTGCTCTTTTTTCTTCAACTTCACGTGGACCCGGACGGGCTCTCCCGCCGGTTTCTCCGGCTCTTTCGCAGCCTCCGGTTCCTGCAGTTTCTCTGTCTCCTGCGGCACGTCAGCTGCCTCTGAGGTTTTTGCGGGCTCGGCAGGCTCATCCTCTACCTTTTCTGTAACTTCCTCCGGTGCCGCATTCTCCTCCGGTTTTGCCCGGTTTTCCGCACCGGCAATGAGCTCGTCGGCGAGGCTCATGGCCGCGGCAACATCGTCCTCAAACAGGGTATAATCATCCGTTTCCCTCTTTAGAGAGGTGGCCGCAGTCAGTTTTTCCTGAAGTTCTTGAACCTGTTTTTTCAGTTTCCGGTTCTCCTTCTGGAGTTCCTCAATGTAGTCAATGACGTCCTCTTTATTGAAGCCCATAAAGGCGTTCTTGAAAATTCTCTCTTCGCTCACGCTCAGCTGCCCTTTCCAACGCCGGTGGTACGGCGGATAAATTTCAGGATGTCCTTGTAGACGTCCACTTTGTCCCGGTCATTATGGATTTCATGCCGGCTTCCACGGTACAATTTGACCTTCACATCTTTGTGGCCGCTCTTTTTATAGAGCTTGGCGGTTTCCCGAACCCCTTTTCCATAGGAGCCTACCGGGTCTCCTGTTCCGGCAATAAAGAACAGCGGGAGATCCACCGGAGCGCCATTAATGACTCCGTCCTCAAATATGTGGCGATTCAGGGTGAACAGGTCATGGAACCCCTGGTTGGAAAACAGGAACCCACAGAGCGGATCTTTTATGTAGCGCCGTACATTCTGGGCGTCCTTTGACAACCAGTCGAAGTCTGTATTTTTCGAGGTGCGGCGGTTGTAGCTGGAGAAGGCAAGACTGTTCAGGAATTTTCCGGGCTTCTTCCCCTTCTTGCGGCAGATCCGCTCGGAGAGTTTGATGGCAACTCCAACAGCGGGGTTCTTGCCAGCCGTTCCGCAGATGACAGCTCCGTCCAGCTCCCGGCCATATTTTCCAATGAATACCCGGGCAACAAAGGAGCCCATGGAGTGTCCAAACAGGATATAGGGCACACCGGGGTTCTCTGTCTTGCCGATGTCGAGGAGTTTTTTCGCGTCCTCCACAAAGACAGAACCGTTCTCATTCTCTGTTCCAAAGTAACCGAGGGGATATTTCTCATTGACCGAAAGACCGTGTCCAATATGGTCATTGCCATAGACGGCAAACCCCTTTTCGGCAAAGTAACGGGCCATTTCGTCGTAGCGCATAATGTATTCCGCCATGCCGTGGACGATTTGGATAACACCAAGCGGCTTCTTTTTTCCGCCGGGTTTCCAGGAGACGGCATGGATGTCACAGTCCCCGGTGACGGATGGGTACAGAAACTCTTCTCGAATAACAGACAACAGGGACACCCCCTTAATTCTTCAAATCACTTTACCCTTCCATGATATGGAATTTCCCCGGGTGTGTCAAACGTTTCCCGGCCTTCTCCGTTTGCTTTTCGCTATACGTTATTATATAATTTCTTGGCATTCTAAAAGGGAGGCGCTGAAATGATCCTTGTCATTGACGCGGGAAACACCAATATCACCATGGGAGCCTATGAGGGGGAAAAGCTCCTCTTTGTCTCCCGGCTGGCCACAGACCGCACTGCCACAGTGGACCGTGTGGCCATTGACATTTATAGCATCCTTCAGATCAACCGGGTCTCCGACCGAAATTTTGAGGGTGCCGTCATTAGCTCAGTGGTCCCGGAAATCACCAGTGCACTGCGCCGCGCCGTCTCCGCCATCACGGGAAAGAAGCCGGTGGTCATTGGCCCCGGGGTCAAGACCGGACTGAATATCCGAATTGACGACCCGGCAGGTCTTGGGGCAGACCTCGTTGCCACAGCCGTGGCGGCAAAGGCACTTTATGCTCTCCCCTGTCTCATCATTGACCTCGGGACTGCCACAAAAGTGAGTGCACTGGATGAGAAAGGAGCCTTCCTCGGCTGCAGCATCTCCCCCGGTGTCAAGCTCTCCCTCAGTGCACTGAGTCAGGGAGCCTCCCAACTCCCGGCCATAAGTCTTCAAGTCCCGGATCACGCCATTGGAACCAACACGCTGGACAGCATGAATGCAGGCACCATCTTGGGAACCGTTGACATGCTGGATGGCATGTGTGACCGGTTTAGCCGAGAACTGAAAAGTCCAGTGAAAAGCATTGTTGCCACCGGCGGGCTCTGCAGCATTGCGGAGAACTGCCAGCATGACATCATCATCAATCAGGACCTCGTACTCCAGGGCCTGAAAATCATCTACGACAGAAACGGGGCACGATAATGGGAAAAGAACGTGTCAATAAAAAGACCCTCTACTACATAGAAATAGCCGTACTCCTCGCCATTGAGATACTCATGGCGGTCACCCCTATCGGCTATATCAAGACCGCCGGTCTTGAAATCACCCTCATGCCCATACCAGTTGTTGTGGGTGCCATTGTCCTGGGTCCGGCCGCGGGCGCCTTTCTCGGCTTCGTCTTCGGCCTCACCAGCTTTCTTCAGGCGGTTTTCGGTGCCAGCGCCTTTGGTGTCGCCATGGTACAGATCAGCCTGTGGCGCACCCTCGTCACCTGTATTCCGTCCCGCCTTCTCATGGGCTGGCTCACGGGCCTCATCTTCCGGCTGTTCCGAAGAAAGAACTTCTGGGCATTCAGCCTGACCAGTCTCTGCGGTGCACTTTTGAATACCCTGTTTTTCATGGGAACCCTGCTGCCGCTTTTTTGGAACACAAAATATATCCAGACGCTTGCCGCCACACTACATACCACTACTGTATGGGCTTTTGCGGTGGCGTTTGTCGGGG
The DNA here is from genome assembly GCA_900315285.1 of uncultured Eubacteriales bacterium. Classification (GTDB taxonomy): domain Bacteria; phylum Bacillota; class Clostridia; order Oscillospirales; family Acutalibacteraceae; genus RUG420. The sequence goes on from OMYO01000001.1 coordinate 96,619, forward strand.
TAAACGGACTAATTGAAGCGGCAACCTGCTTTGTTGTGGCTGGTGCCATCAGTGCCGCCGTCTATAAATATGTAAATCGCGGAGGAATCATAAAATGAGTCAGCCAAGTAAGAAAAAAGATGCCGCCCGGGAAATCATCCTCTACCTGGTGTTCGGCGGGCTCACCACCGTGGTCAGCTGGGGAACCTATATGCTGTTCGCCAATGACAACCTGCTTGGTCTGGGCATTACCCTCAGCAAGTTCCTGTCCTGGGTCTGCGCAGTTCTCTTCGCATTCTTCACGAATAAATCCTGGGTCTTCCAATCCCATAACTGGGGGCCCCGCACATTTTTCCGGGAGCTTGCCTCGTTCTTCGGTGCCCGTGCGGTTACCGGGGCGCTGGAAATTTTCGGCACCCCCGCCCTGGTCCATGCCGGGGTGAATCAGAAGCTCTTCGGCACAAAGGGAATGCTTGCCAACATTCTGGTTTCCATCATCGTCGTCATCCTGAACTATGTCTTCAGCAAGCTGTTTGTCTTCACCAAAGGCCGCAAAAAAGGTGACAATGGTGCTGGCGGATTCCCGGTCCGCAGCAGCGAGGGCGGATTCTCCGTCACAGGTAAAAAGAACTGAGGAGGCAAGCCATGAATCAGGATCACACGCCAAAGCCCAACGGGAAGGCTCTCTTCCCCATCCTGGTCTTTCTCCTGCTCTACCTCGGAGTGGGTGTCTACTTTGAATATATCCGTCCGGTCGACGGTCAGATGGGTTTCTATATCATGTCCGTTGTCCTGGCGTTCACCATTGCACTTATTGTGGCACTGCTCCAGAACCGGACTCTCTCCTTTGATGAGAAGATCCACCTCTGTGCCAAGGGCATTGGAGACGACAACATTACCATCATGCTGTTCATCTTCCTGTTTGCCGGCATGTTCAGCGGAGTGGCCCAGGAGGCCGGCGGTGCAACTAGCACAGCCAATCTTCTTCTGGACATTCTCCCCGGGACATTTGCTGTTCCGGGGCTGTTCCTCATCGCCTGCCTGATTTCCATGGCAATGGGCACAAGCGTTGGAACCATTTCAGTGCTCGTTCCCATTTCTACTGCTCTGGCCAACAATGCACACCTGAACCTGGCATTCTGCACCGCGGTCGTTGTGGGCGGTGCCATGTTCGGCGACAACCTCTCGTTTATTTCTGACACGACTATTGCCGCCACCAAGACCCAGGGCGTGGAAATGAAGGACAAGTTCCGTACGAATATCAAAATTGCCCTGCCGGCCGCCCTTATTACGCTGGGCATACTCATTGTCTACTCCGTGCGCAGTCACACGGGGGACCTCGGCCATTTTGACTACAACATTTGGCAGGCTATCCCCTATTTTATCGTTCTAATAGCCTCGCTGTTCGGGCTAAATGTCCTGTTGCTGCTCGGTTCCGGAACCGTTCTGTTTATCATCGTCGGCTGCATTACCCACTCGCTGACATTTGCGTCAGCACTCACCTCCATGGGCAGCGGCATGAATGGCATGTTTGAGACAATAATCGTCACCATTCTTGTGGCCTCCATTGGAGCACTCATCAAGGAGAATGGCGGATATGAGGCCATCCTGCAGTTTATCCGCAAGCACTCCAAGGGAAAACGCGGCGGCATGTTCGGCATTGCCGGTCTCACTGCTCTCATGGACATCTCCGCGGCCAACAATACCGTTGCTATTGTCATCTCCGCTCCCATTGCAAAGCAGATTTCTGAGGAATTTCACATTGAGCCCAAAAAGACCGCCTCGCTTCTGGACACGGTTTCCTGTATTTTCCAAGGCATTATTCCTTACGGTGCACAGTTGCTTGTGGCTGCAGGGCTTGCAAAAATTTCCAGTGTGGAGATCATTCCCTATCTCTATTATCAGTTCCTGCTGGCGGTGTGCGTCATCCTGTCCATTGTCTTCCAAAAGTCTAAAAAACAGGACGGTTCATCCAATAGTGCCGAGCTCCAGAGCGTCGAAAAATAGACAAAACTTTTACAGATTTTTTTCCAGACTGCTGTCCCAGCAGTCTGGTCTTTTTGGCAGATACCCAAAAAGGGGCTGTGCCGCTCACTGCGGTACAGCCTCTTCCAGTTTCCAATATTTTGCGCCCAGATCAAGCGCCAGTTTCTCGGCTAGTCCCAGTTTTCGAAGTCCCTGTTCCGTGTCAATGACAATGGTCTGATACCCCTCCGACGCCACATGGGCGGCGGCCTCTTTGGCCCGTTCCATGGCATGGTCCCCTGCGTTGGCTCGGCCGTCGGTCAGGATAATGAGCACCAGTGGATCGCCCGGGAATTTTCGGCGTTCGCGCTCCATTACGGTGCGGGCCGTCTCAAGGCCCTCCGCCAGCGGGGTCCTCCCTCCGGTTGGAATGTCGTCAAGCCGCTGTCTTGCTCGTTCTACACTATCCGTGAACGGGAGCACTTCTTCTGCGCTGTCCTTACGGAAGGCCACCAGACCCACGCGGTCTCGGTTCTGATAGGAGTCCTTCAGCAATGCGAGGACCAGTGTCTTCACCGCCTTCATACGGCGGTGCGCCCCCACCGACCCGCTGGCGTCCACCAAAAACAGCACATGGTTGTTGCCAGGTGCCATGCGGACTTTGCGGCGCAGGTCGCTCTGCTGGATTTCAAGTTCTCCATTGGAGTGTGCGGCCGCCTCTAAGACAGTGGCTCCCACGTCCAACGTTGCGGCTGTGACCGGCTCATTCCCCGGCACTTCCGAGCGCACGACTTTTCCACAATCGCTGCGAACCGGGGCAGGCCGTACCATACTCCGTGCCGGTGCCTCGTCAGCCTGTTCAGTCTCCTGTGGTTTTTCCTGTTTCTGGGGCAATTCACTCTCCTCTTCCGGCTCCGACATCTCATCATTCAACAGCTCCCGCACTTTGTCCCAGTCAATATTGTTCTTTTCAAACGGGCGCTTTCTTACCCGGTGGGGCAGCACATAGGTGGCCGCTGTCATGAGGTCATCCTTTGTCACTGTATTGCGCCCGTCCAGTGCTGCGGCGGCACGCGCGGTCTTGCAGAGCATGATGTCCGCTCTATGGCCCTCAACGCCGACGGAGAGTGCCAGTTTCACAGCAAGCTTTACCATTTCCTCAGGGAGTTCCACGGAGGGAAGAAGCTGCATCGCCCCCTGGATTTGACTGCGCAGAGCCTCCTGCTCCGGCTCAAACTTGCGGCAGAAGCCCTCGGGGTCCGCTTCGAACTGGAGACACCGGGTGACGACTTCTTCCCTCACCTCTGGATCCTTTTCCCCGACCACGGAGACCGAGAGACCGAACCGGTCGAGAAGCTGCGGGCGCAGTTCCCCCTCCTCCGGGTTCATGGTTCCGACGAGGACAAACCGGGCAGGATGTTCGTAGCTGATGCCGTCCCGCTCCACATGGTTGACGCCCATGGCAGCGGCGTCCAGAAGGACATCGACAAGATAGTCGTCCAGCAGATTCACCTCATCCACATAGAGGATATTGCCGTCCGCCTCTTTCAGGAGGCCAGGTTCAAAGACCCGTTGACCGCTCTTTATGGCGTCCTCCAGACGGAAGGAACCCACGACCCGGTCCTCAGTGGCAGAGATAGGCAGATTCACCACATGTCGCTCTCCGGGAAGCAGTTCCGCAAGGGAACGGACAGCTGTGGACTTGGCTGTCCCCTTCTCCCCCTCAAGAAGCACCCCGGAGAGTGACGGGTCCACCACGGAGAGCAGCAGGGCCTCCTTCATGGCATCCTGCCCGGCCAGGGCGGCAAAGGGGTAGTTATACTTCATCTTCCAATTCTCCTTCAGTCTCGAGATAGGCATCTTGTATTTCCTGCAGCTGTTCTTTCGAGGCATCCCAGTAGCCGCGACGGTTTGCCTCCAGCAGCCGATCCAGCACTGCCAGATAAGCATAGCGGTTATTGTCCTGCATACGGCGCCGCAGTTCCGGGTCTCCCACATAGGTCTGTTCCATGCGGGAGAATGTCTCCCCTGGAATACACTCGGCCGTGGCGGCCAGGCCTAGCACATTTTCAAAGCGGTTCATGATCTGCTGACCACCGTGGAACGGATGGGCAAGCTGCCCATTGATCCATTTCGGATTCAGGATTCTGGTGCGGACGCCCCGGGAAGCAGCCTCTGCCAGCGTGTCCGCATAGATGCCCTCGCCCGCTGTGTCAACGATAAGGGTCTCAGTCTCCTCCGCCCCGGCCGCTTTCGCGGCACGCTGCAGTCCACCAGTGAATTCATAATAGTGGTCTAGGTCGGTGACCTCATAGTCCGCATCGTCACGGACCTGGGAGATCATCTCCACAGAGGAGAGCTGGCCCGAGATGAATCCAGGCACATAGGAACCTTTCAGTTTTTCACTGTAGACATAGCCAAGTTCCGCCGTATAGAGAGAACTGAGATCCGACTCTGCATTCCAGTCCCCAGACTTGACCACATCCGTGAGACTTGTACCGTACTCCCCCTGTCGCGGTCCGAAAAACCGGCTTATTGAGAGCTCCCGGGCCATGGACTCCTCCATGCCCGTTCTCTGGAACTCATGGTAATACTTCTCGGTCTGCTCTGCAAAAGCGCTCTGTTCGGGGTTCTCCTGAAGTGCTGCCAATTCTCTAAGGGCATGCTGCAGATCCAGCAGAAGCTGTGGGAACAGATCCCGGAAAAAGCCGCAGATGGTAACGGTGACATCCATTCTGGGGCGATCCAGTTCCTCTGTGGGAATGACCTCTATCCGGGAAAGAAAACTCGTCCCTTTCCACACCATTCGGAGCCCGAGATAGTACATGAGCTGCCCAATACTCTCCCCGTGGGTCTTGGCCGTCTCGAGTCCCCAGAGAACCATGGCGGTGTGGCGCGGCCATTTTCCATGGTCGTTATAGTAGCGCTCCATGGCCGCCTTGCCAATTTCCTGTCCGCGTTTATATGCGGACTCGGATGGCACAAAACGGGGGTCAAAGGCATAGCCGTTCCGTCCCGTCGGCAGAATATCCGGTTCTTTGTGCACATTCCCCATGGGACCGACAGGAACATATTTCCCGTCCAACGCACCAATTAAGGCGAGCTGTTCTGTCTTGTCGAGGATATGGAGACCATTGGGAATTAGGGCGGTCTTCTCCCGGTAGAGCTCCCGCTCCAGAGCATTGGGCTCTGTTGGCAGGCCAAGGGCTTTCGCTTTTCTCTCCACACCCTCCCAGACGGCAGCGGCGCGCTCCGGTGCCTGGCCCTTTGCCTCGGAATATTCTGCCAGCTCGTCGTCCAGTTCAGCGAGTTCTCCATAGAGACCACTCTTCGAAAAAGCGGGACCGGCATAAGTCAGAAGCGTGGCATAGGAACGGCGTTTTGCCGTCATTCCCTCAGAGGGGTTTCCGCAGTAATAATAATAGAAATTTGGCAGGTCACCCACTAGCTGGTCCGGCCAGCAGTTCGCCGAGAGGCCATTGTCCTTCCCGGGGAGGAACTCCAGTGTTCCGTGGGTCCCGAGATGGACCAGGGCGTCCGCCCCAAACTTCTCCCGGCAGCGGCGATAAAACTCCACATATTCCGCCGCAGGCGGGCAGTGCCTATCATGGTAGTGCTCCGGGGAACGGTACGGCTGTACCCCAATCAGCACATTGCCATACTGTACTTCAGTTTCACCCTGACGGACAAAACGTTCCAGCAACTCTGCGGACTCTGGCACCTCCGTCTGATAGCCGGCCTCCTGTAATGTCTGCAGCAGCTCTGGAATGGAAGCCAGCGCGTCCAGGAACGCCGCATGGAACAGGTTCTCCTCGCCGGGCGGATAGTTGTAACAGATAAGCGCAATTTTCTTATCCGAATTGGATTTCTGCTGCAGAGAAAGAAGTCGTTTTGCCTGCCCCGCGACCCGTTCCAGACGACCGGGCAGTGCAACGAGTTCCCGCTCCTCGGTCTCCCCCACAGCAGCAACGGGGACCGTGTCAATTCCCCCGTCCAGCTCCGGCATCATCATGGAGATGAGAAAGTCCCCGGGCGATGCACCGGTTGAAGAATTCTTCCACTCCTCCACCCCGGTACGGGACAGATAAAACGGGTTGATTACCGGGACACCCAGTTCCCGTAGCAGCTCAACTCCCGCCTCTGCATTGCCACCCATGGGTCCGGCACCGAGCCGGAAAGACAGGAAGTTCACCACAAGCTTGACATTCTCCTGCAGGAGAAGTTCCCGCAGGGCCTCTATGTCCCGGTCCAGCTGACTGGAGAAGCCCACCGGCAAAACATTGGAAAAGCTAGAAAACTGATTCATAGCCTCCCCAATGACAGGGAACAGGTTGTTGGGGTAAGTGTGGCCGAGGAACAGAAAAGCAACCGTGGGAAGTCCCTCTTTTTTGGGGTAGACTGCCCAATACTCAGACGGTGTGCGGAATGCTGTGCGGTCATGGGGGTCACAGAGATACACTCCGGTCATAAGATGCGGTGGAGCCGGCTTCGGGAGTTCTTTCCAGCCATAATAGTTCCGAAGCAGAAGATCCATCATGCTGGCAATGTCCTGGGGAAGTCCGCTCTGCCAGTAGTCACCAATGCGGAAGACATTGTTCATGTCCTTGATTTTTCGCGATGGAATGAATTTCTCCATACCCGCAGCCATTTTCCGCATGCGGGTCATGGTCTTCAGCGCTCCCTTGCCATTCGGACCGGGGTCTTTTTTTGATCCCATGCCGGAGCCCATAGAAAAAGATCCAAGCCGGGTCTTGTCCCGGCAGCCATAACCGATTACGATCCGGTTACCGTGGCACTCCTCCAGTGCATTGCCCACACTGTTTATCATGTCTTCCGAGCAGCCCATCAAGTCGATAAGAACGAGGTCTGCAGTACGAATATCTTCCATCATTCTTGCGGAGGAGCACCGAATTTGATCTTCCCGGGCAACATACCATGTACAGAGCTGCAGTTCCCGCTCCGGATAGCTTCTCAAAAAACGGTCATACCATTCCCGCAGTGTCTGCAGCGATTCCGTTGCCACTGAAACAACTGTCATCTTCATTGTTGGACCTCCTCCTCTCGAAAGTACCTGTTGCGTTGACCCTCTTCCCCCTTTTCCCTATAATCAAAAGGTGAGAAAACGAAAAGGAGGGTTTGCCATGCAGGAGGACAAAAAGAAATATCGTGAAGTGGCAAACCTTCGTCACATGTTTGCCACGTTAGCCATCATATTACTGGTTCTGGCGGGCGCCCTGACCTACCTGACCAATGCGGTGGATGTTGACCAAATTACCCAACCATTTAACATGCTCAGCGAGGATGCCAAGAAGGACTTGAACGGCACCCCCGGCGGGGAAGAGATCAACGGGAAGCTCCAGGAAATCATGAAAAAGAATGAGGAGCAGAACCGCAATGTGACCGGCATAAAAAAAGATGCCGAGCAGAGCGCCACGGAGGGCAGTCAAAAAAAAGGCCCCATTGGGTTGATCCATAAGGCCCAGCTCTATTATATCAGATTTAAGCTGACTATTGAAAAAATGGAGAACTACATCGCCAGGATTCCCTATAAACCGCTGATTGTTCTGGCACTGTTGTTCCTGTTTTTCCTAAAAGGCTTTGTCTCCATTACACCCATCTCGTTTACCTGCTTCTTAAGCGGTGTCATCTTCCCGTTTTGGTTCGCCATGATCATTAACGTGGTCGGCATGGTCTATATTTTCTCCATAAAATACCGAAAGGGCCGCAAGTCCAAGAAAAACACCATCCACAAATATGTCACCCGTTGGGAGCGGCTGGGGACGCTGATTGAGGACTCAGAGCGCGGCGAGGGCAAAGGAAACCCCTGGCTTTTGTTCCTGTTTCGACTGGCCCCCTCCATTCCCATCAACACCATCAGTACCCTGTATGGTTACATGGGGTTCCGGTACTCCTGGTACCTGGTCCTCTCGCTGCTTGGGTACAGCATCAAGCTCATAACGTTCACATCTATTGGTGCCAATATTGAAGACCCGTTTTCAGCGAAGTTTGTAGTCCCAATTCTGGTCATCCTCTATATGTCCGGTATTGCTATGGCGGTGCTGGCTACGGTCTATAAGGTCAAGGGGAATCTGCTGGCGGAGCCGGTGGAGACTTACTGATTCTATATGGAGTGTGAGGGCAAATGTCCGAAATGCGGTTCCCGGGATAAAACAGTTCTGGGCAGACAATGGTGTTAGACTATCTGCCTCAATAATTCTATTTTGGTCTGACGATTTTGTCCTATTTCTGGGGCGATTGAGCTGTTCGTCAGACCATCCCTCCTTTTTTCTCCTCTTTGGTCTATAATTCCAACCTTATTCGGTTTAATTTTCAGACCATTTGAAGATTAATTGGCCGTTTGGTCTAACTTTCCTCGAGAATCCAACCGAAAGTGGTAGGAATCGTCAGACTAAATCGCGGAAAATAAGGGAAAAGGTCTAACTAGTCGCCAGCCGGAATTGAGATACAGAAAATCCTGTATTTTTATGCCCCTCTCTAAGCCCTGATTCGCAAAACATGGTAGACTGAAAGCAAGATAATAGACATTAGTAGTTCACTTGTTTTCCAGAGAGGGATACCATGATTCAATCCACATTCGCACTTAAAAACTCCATCGGTCTCACCGGGGTTCGGAATGCTCGGGAACTCGGCGGGTATCGGACTTCGGACGGCCGAGTCGTGAGACATGGATGTCTTCTCCGCACTGGGAAACTTGAGAACATGACCGATGCGGACCGAGACCGACTTCTGGGAACCTATCATTTAAAGAAAATCATCGACCTCCGATCCCCGGGAGAAATCTCCCGCTCTCCGGAACCAGTCCTGCCGGGCACGGAGTACATCAACAGTGCCCCGCTTGGCTCCATTTTCCGTTGCTATGTTCCTGCCATTGACTGCCGGACCCCGGAGGGACGGAACTATCTCCGCTCCATTTTCCGGAGTCTATTGCAGCTTGACCGCAAAGGGGATCTCATGAAAAACTATTATACGGCCGGATACAACCAAATCTGCACAACGCAGCAAGGCATCGAGGCCTGCCGAATCTTCTTCCGCCAGTTGCTCGAGGCAGATGGAGACACTGTGCTCTGGCACTGCTCCGACGGGAAGGATCGGACTGGCAGCGCCGCCCTCCTTCTGCTCCTGGCCCTCGGTGTCGACCGGGAGACCGCCATCCAGGACTATCTCCTCTCGAACGATTATCTTGCCGACCTCATACAGGAAGGATATGACAAAACCCTCCAAAAATTTCGGAATCCGCAGGTCGCTGCGGATCTTGCCTCGTATCGCGGGGTACAGCGGGTATGGATTGAGGAATCCTTCCGGGCGATGGAGCGGAATTTTGGTACTCCGGACGCTTTTCTGCGCAATGCCATTGGTCTCACCGACAGCGACTTTTCTAAATTAAGAGCCGCCTATACCGAATCCTGTGGTAGCTCTGCCTAATTACCACCGCATAACCTAAATAAAGAACGAAGGAGCGGTACCACTTCCTAGTGATACCGCTCCCTTTTCTTTATGAAACCAGAGACTTACATGAGGACGTCCCGGATTTCACCGATGGCGGGCATGCCCGTCACGTCGTATTTGTTGCCGTTCTCATCGTAGACATAGCCCTTCAGGGTGCCGAAGGTGATGTGGTAGTTCATCTTGATGACACCGAGGTCAAACTGGATGAGGTTCCGGTCGGCAATATTCATTTCCAGATTGGTCATGCCGTGCTGGTCCTGAATGATCCAATGGTTGTACTCAGGATGCTGGAACTTGACCGGGGTCAGGCGGCTGGAGTCGTTCTCGAGCCAGATGAGGTCCTCGTTGTACCGCTCCGGGTCTGTGGACTGGTTGTCGGTCAGGTTGATACCGAAGTACTTGCGGCCGCCGTCGTAGTCCATTTTGCCCATGGTGGTGACCCAGTCATAGTAGGCGTTGTAAGGATAGTAGCCCTTGTGGTCGTCAATGATGGCGACGGACTCGTCATCCGTCTTATAGATTCTGCCGTTCCAGTTGAGGTAGCCGCTGCTGGCGAACAAGTCCTTCTGGGTATAGAGCGGTTTGTTCTCGCCGAACGGGCAGACGATGACGCTGGGCTTCGAGACACGCTTCAAGTCAAACTGGTACTGGACGGTACCCGGAAGGCCAATGGCGCTGCCGTTACCCGAGGCACGACCGTTGTTGAAGTCGTTGTTGATGGTCATGCTGCTGATGGCGGACTTCACATAGGTCTGATTTCCATCATACAGGTTTGCGGCGATTTTCTGGTCGCCTGCAACCGCTGCGCCGACCCAGGAATACATTTTCTGCTCCGCCTTGACGAAAAGCAGCGTCATGTTGACCGCTGCGACACCGCCGATTTCCTGGATGGCGGCGAGAAGCGTGAAGTCCTTCGTGTCGACCTCAAGAGCCTCCCATTTTGTGAGACGCATGAAGTTCAGGGAGTCCGGGAACACCTCGGACTGGCCCTTGATGTCCTCCAGGTTGATGTTCTTGATCTCACTGTTGAATGTGCCAAAACGGGCCTTGCCGTTCTCATCCACCAGGGACTCCGGCGGGTCCACCGCAATGCGGTCCGGTGAGAGATAGGGCTTGAAGTTTGGCTTTGTCTCCGCAAAGGCGAAGATGGTGCCCACGGACAACAGCATGATAAGCGCCATAATGACGGCAATTGTCCGGAAAGCAAAATTCTTTTTCATTTCGATCCTCCTTATTCCTTGGGGAAGGCACTTGTCCGCACGAAAGTGGCATTCTCCAATGATATCGTGCACATGAATAGTACAACATGCACAATTCTTTTCAACATTATTATATTTCTTCTGTATGTTTCAGTTCAAGAGACAAGACCATTTCAAACGGATGTCGTTGATAAAAATATGACACCAGTGAATCGCCCACGGGAAAAAGAGACAGAATTTTACCGGGATTTAACGGCATCTCTCCGGAATTTTTTACCTGAATGGCATAGGATACCTCCATCATTCTGAAAATGAAGGAGAATTCCAAGACATGAAAAAAGTCACCAGCATTGTACTGGCGCTCATCATGGCCCTCTCTGTCATCTTCTGTGCCGTACCGGCACTGGCAGCAGATAATCAGGCCGCCCAGAACGCCGCAGCAGCCAATAATCATCACTCCATCGGACTTACGGGCGTAAAGAACGCAAGAGAGCTCGGCGGTTACAAGACCACTGATGGGCGCACCGTAAAATCCGGCAAGCTCCTCCGCACCGGCAAGCTGGTAAAGGCCACCGACGAGGACAAGCAGAAACTCGTGGACACCTATCATCTCACAAAGGATATAGATTTCCGCTTTGACGCAGAAATTGCCAAAGACCCGGACCCAACTCTTCCCGGTGTAGAATATTACAACTTCCCGGCTGTCGGAATCAGCATGATCGACCTCACCTCGGAAGAGGGCCAGGGCTACACTAAAGATGCTCTGAACTCCCTCATCAAGATGGACAAGGACGGAAACCTCATCAACTCCTACTATAAGATGATGTACCGTTCCCTCTATGTCACCGATGACGGTCTCAACGCCTACCGCAATTTCTTCCAGCAGCTTCTTGCCGCCAACGGCAACACCGTACTCTGGCACTGCTCCGCCGGTAAAGACCGTGCAGGCAATGCAGCTTTCCTGCTGCTCATCCTCCTCGGCGTCGACCAGGAGACCGCCATCCAGGACTTCCTGAATACGAACTACTTCAAGCAGGAGGAAATCCAGGAGAGCTACGACAAGGTCTACAAGCTCACAAAGGACAAAAACATTGCCAACGACATTGCGTCCAATGAGGGCGTCAAGAGAGAGTGGATCGAGGAGTCCATCAAGACCATCATGAGTGTCTACGGTTCCTATGACAACTACTTCCATCAGGGACTCGGCCTGAGCGACGCTGACATCCAGCAGCTCCGTGCCGCCTATACTGAATAAACTATTCCCATTCCCACACCTTGAACAGGACGGCCAGTTCCCCGGAACCGGCCGTTTTGTCTACCCAGCCAGGAGGCCCCCTCATGAAAAGATTCTTCCACACCATCCTCGCCGTTTTCCTCGCCCTTATCATGGGCGCAGCAGCAGTCTCCTCTGCCTTTGCCGCCATTCCGCAGGAAGAGGCCATTGCACAGGCCAACGCCTATCAGAAGCACTCCATTGGCCTCACCGGGGTCAAAAATGCCCGTGAGCTCGGCGGCTACAAGACTGGCGATGGACGGACCGTTAAATTTGGCAAACTCCTCCGCACCGGCAAACTGGTAAACGCCACGGAGGCGGACCGTAAGAAGCTCGTGGAGACCTATCACCTGAAGAAAAATATCGACTTCCGGTCCAGCGGAGAAATTGAGGACGCCCCAGACCCGGAACTCCCAGGAGTCGCCTATTACAACTATTCCGCGCTGGGCAGCACATTCCAGGCCTATGTGCCAGTCGTGGACGGTAGAACGGAAGAAGGACTAGCCTACACCCTCGCATTTGCGAAGACGATTCTGGAACTGGACCGCAATGGGGACTTCTTCGACACCTATTACAAGGCAGAGTACACACAGCTCTACACTACGGAAGCCGGTATTGATTCCTACCGTGAGTTCTTCCACCAGCTTCTTGCCGCAAACGGTGACACGGTGCTCTGGCACTGCTCCGCCGGCAAAGACCGCACCGGCAATGCGGCCATGCTTCTCCTGATTGCCCTTGGCGTGGACAAGGAGACCGCCATCCAGGACTACCTCCTCACCAACGACTATGTGGCAGCAGATAAGAAGGCTGCCTATGACAAGTACTATGAGAAGACCCACAATGAGAAGATTGCCCAGGATTTCGCCTCCGACCCGGGCGTAAAACGTGCCTGGATTGAGGAGTCGTTCAAGACGATTGAGAAGTACTATGGCTCTGTAAATGGATATCTTCACAAAGCACTTGGGCTTACAGATGACGATATTGCAAAGCTGCGCGCCGCCTACACCGAATAGGATAGTCTGAATTCGGTTTGCCGAATTTTCCCAATCTTTTTCTCCGCTGGCAGCGTAAAATACCCTCATTCTAAGAATGAAGGAGACAACCGCAGATGAAGAAAGTCACCAGCATCCTATTGGCGCTTGTTATGGCCCTTTCCGTACTATTCTGTGCGCTTCCAGCATTGGCCGCTGACAATGAGAAAGCAATAGAGGCAGCAGCGGCCTATGACCGCCACTCCATTGGGCTGAAGGGCGTCAAGAATGCCCGGGAACTCGGCGGATACCAGACCACCGACGGCCGCACGGTAAAGTTTGGCAAACTCCTCCGCACGGGCAAACTCGTCAAGGCCACGGATGAGGATAAAGAAAAGCTCATAGACAAATACCATCTCACGAAGGATATCGACTTCCGGCTCAAGGAAGAAGTTGCCCTTAACCCGGATCCAGAGCTGGACGGCGTGGAGTATTACAACTTCCCTGCTTTCGGTGCCAGCATGATAGATCTCTCCTCCGATGAAGGGCGAGGATACGTCAATGACATGCTGCAGTCCGTCATCAAGGCGGATACGGACGGGAACCTCATCAACACCTATCACAAGATGACATACCGTTCTTTCTATAACACAGATCAAGGGCTCAATGCCTACCGCAACTTCTTCCAGCAACTTCTCGACGCAAATGGCGACACGGTACTCTGGCACTGCTCCTCCGGCAAAGACCGTGCGGGAAATGCTGCCTTTCTGCTCCTCATCCTGCTGGGCGTCGATCAGGAGACCGCCATCCAGGACTTCCTGAATACAAATTATTACTACGAGGACGAAACCGAGGAGCGGTATGAAAAGGTGTACAAACTCACTGGCAACCAGTCCATCGCCAATGACATAGCCTCAGATGCCGGCGTAAAGCGGGAGTGGATTGAGCTGTCCATCAAGACTATCATGGACAACTTCGGCTCCTATGACAATTACTTCCATAAAGGTCTCGGCCTGACGGATGCCGACATCCAGCAACTTCGAAACGCCTATACAGAGTAAACAATCGATAACGTCCCGGACAAACTCCGGGGCGTTTTTTCTTGCCTACCGGGCGATTCAGCCTTTAAAAAAAGAAGAAGCCCTGTGACTGTCTCCAGTTACAGGACTCTTTTTCATGGCGGAGAGCAAGGGATTCGAACCCTCGAAACGACTTTAATCGTTTACACGATTTCCAATCGTGCTCCTTCGGCCAGCTCGGACAACTCTCCATGATAGCCAAAACAATATGTTTTTCACTTGTCGTTGCGTCACCCGCAACACTTAGAAATTATACAGGGTCGACTTGGAAAAAGCAAGGACTATTTTCCAAAATAGCGTGATTTTACATTCTTTTTGGCCTATGCTAAGATAAAATAAATTTTAGAGAACAGGCAGGTGTTACGCCATGAGATGCCCCTATTGCGGCTGTGAGGACAGCAAAGTCATAGACTCCCGTCCAACGGATGAGGGTGAGCGCATCCGTCGCCGCCGGGAATGCACTTCCTGCGGCAAGCGCTTCACGACCTACGAGGTCATTGAGACCGTCCCCATCATAGTGGTAAAAAAGGACAATTCCCGTGAGACCTTTGACCGGAACAAGCTGTTCAAAGGAATGCTCCGGGCCTGCGAAAAGCGGCCGGTTCCGGTCACCACACTGGAAAAAGCCGTCTCCGAAATTGAGACCCAGCTGCAGAACTCCCTGGAAAAGGAGGTCTCCTCCACAAAGATCGGTGAGCTCGCCATGGACAAACTGAAGTCCATTGACGAGGTGGCGTATGTCCGGTTTGCATCGGTGTATCGCCAATTCAAGGACATCAACACCTTCATGGAGGAACTGTCCAAGCTTCTCGAAGAAAATGGAGCGCGCAGCAGCGGAAAGAAGTAAAAAATGAGCAATTACTACAATGAGTCCATCCGGTTCGACCGCCTCACCGGGGCGCTGAGCCGTGCCATACAGCTTCCCACCATCTCCCATGAAGATGAGACGCTGACGGACTGGTCCCAGTTTGAGGCCTACCACGACCTCATGAAGGAGACCTATCCGCTGACGTTCTCCCATTTGGAGGTCACGGAAATTTCCAAAGCGTCCCTGCTCCTCTACTGGAAGGGCTCGGATCCTACGCTTGACCCCATCGGGTTTTGCGCCCATCAGGACGTGGTCCCTGTGGCAGAGGGCACGGAGCAGGACTGGAAATACCCGCCGTTCTCCGGGACGAATGATGGAGAGTTCATCTATGGCCGCGGCGCCATCGACATGAAGAACCACCTCCTCGCCCTTCTCGAATCCGTGGAGAGCCTGCTGGAGGAAGGATATGAGCCGAAGCGTGGCATCTGCCTCCTGTTCGGCCACAATGAGGAGATCGTCTCAGGCAGTTCCAACGGCGCTGCCGCCATAGCCGAGGAACTGGAACGCCGCGGCATGCAACTGGACAGCATCGTGGATGAGGGCGGTGCCATATTCCCGGCCAAGATCCCCCATCTGCTGGACGCCCGACTCGCCGCCATTGGCATTGCGGAAAAGGGCTACGCCGACGTCCGCGTCACCGTTGAGGGAAAGGGCGGTCACTCTTCCACCCCGCCGCAGCACTCCGCCGTCGGCATCCTCGCAAAGAAAATTGCCAACTTGGAGAAGCACCCGTTCAAGGGCGCCATGCCAGTCTACCTTGTGGAACTCCTTGAGGAAATCGGCGGTCATATGACGCTGCCTGGCCGCATTCTCACGAAGAATGTCGGGGCACTGCGTCCTATCTTGGTTCCTATCATGTGCAAAATTCAAGGCGCTAACGGCCTCGTCCAGACCACCCAGTGTGTCACCATGGCACAGGGTTCCCCCGCCGGCAACATCATGCCGGAGAAGGCCAGTGCGGTCATCAACTGCCGCATGATGCAGGGCACAACACTCCAGGATGTCCTCGACCACATTGAAAAATACATGGGCGGCAAGGGCACTACGGTAGAGCTCATCAAGGGCAAAGAGGCGAGCATCATCTCCCCTACGGACACCCGGGCATTTGAGACTTTGTCCAAGCTGTCCCACGAGGCGGGCGACGACATTATCACCGCCCCGTACCTCGACATGGGCGGCACAGACTGCTACCACTACGAGAATGTCTGCAGCAACATCTATCGCTTCGCCCCGTTCACCTACACCCCGGAAATCATCGGCGCCGAGCACGGCACCAATGAGCGCATGCCCCTTGGGGAGTTCGACAAGGGAACCCGGTTCTTTAAGCGGTATATGAGGATCATGACGAGCGAATAAAAATTTGATAAAGATAGCGGCCTGCTGGATAATCAGCAGGCCGTTATTTTTGTTTATGGGGCATTTCAGATAAACTGTCCTCTCTATAGGTGAATGGTCCGAATTTACCTAATCGCAAGAATGTCCGAGGTGGGCGATTCAGTTTTTTCAATTCAAAAGTTCTCCAAATACCGAAAAATCTGGTCCAGCCACACTGAAATTCAGATTTTCCCCTTTTCAAAATCATTTTTGACTGAAAAATATTCAGACCAAGTCATGCAAGCAAAGATAGTTTTCCTGAAATTAGGACCAAAAAGGTCGAGAACTTCAGGTTTGGATGAAAAATTCTGCAAAAATGACTGAATCGCCCACCGGGAGGAAATAATATTCCCAATTAGCCCCTCATCAGCTCCACCACGATCTCCGCAGCACCCGCCATATCCTCAATAGACGTATACTCCTCCGTCGAGTGGCTCCGGTTCATGGCACATGCCATGACGATGCCCCGGATTCCGTTCTCATTATAGTGGTTGTTGTCGCTTCCCCCGAAGGTGTCCCGGAACATAAGCGGCAGTCCGACAGCCTCCACCGCACGCCGGTAGCGCACTGCCACCTCTTCCTCCTCCGAGACACGATAGGCGTGGAACTGCTGTTTACAGGTCATTTCTACACGACCGCCATAGTGCTCCGCTGCCGCCTCAAAGGCCTCACGAATGACATCCCGTTGCTGGCTTGCCCTTTCATCCTCCAGACTCCGGATTTCCCCACGCACCGTGACATGGTCCGGGACAATGTTCGGCGCTGTGCCCCCGGCAATGGTACCAAAGTTCACCGTGGTAATTTCATCCACATGCCCGTTGGGCGTTGCCGCCATGGCCTCCGCCGCAATTTTCAGCGCATGGATGCCATCCTCCGGCGCAAAGCCGGCGTGGGCACTCCGACCGAAGATCTCCACCTGGAAGGACAGTATAGCTGGGGCAGCTAGAGCGGCAGAGCCCACCGGTCCGCTGAGGTCCAAAACATAGGCCATGTCCGCCTGCACCGTACTGTAGTCAAACACCGCGCTGCCCTGTGCGTAGGGCTCTTCGGCAGCAGCAATGATCAGCTCAATGCGCGGGTGCGGAATGTTGTTCTCCTGTACGACCGTCAGCGCCTCCAGAAGCTCAGCCACTGCAGCGGCGTCGTCTGCGCCCAGCACCGTCGTGCCGTCGGAGGTAATGGTGCCGTCCTCGTGGACGACTGCCTTTTTCCCGACCCCGGGGCTCACCGTGTCCAGATGGGCGCCGAAGAGAATTGGCTTTCCCGGAGCTGTGGCCTCGAGTACCGCGTGGAGATTCCCTGAGCCGTCCTCCGAGGTGACGCCGCAGTTCTCCTGGATTTTGGGCGATGCATGATCCTCCGTGACCGTCAGTCCCAGTTCCCGCAGACGACGTGTGACATAGTCCGCCATGGTCCGCTCGTGGAACGACTCCGCGTCAATGGCCACAAGGGACGCAAACTGCCTAACAAGACGGTTACGGTCTACCATAACTCCTCCTCAAAGATTGTTTGCCGACGAGGCAATGGCAATGCACAGGGCTGCCTGCTGGGCATCCCAGAGATTGTTATTACGATAAGCCCCCTCAATGGAGGCAATATATGCCGCATGCAGAAGGCGGATTCGCTTATTCACAGAAAATACACCGCTGTAGCCCTTTAAGTTGCAGAGATAATTATCGGCGCGGAAGAGATCCTCCACGACCTCCGAGATATCTCCCGGCAGCATGGAGAGAAGGGCAAAAACGCCGTAGGCATAGGAGTCTCCGAGGCGATAGTGCTTTGTCTCCAGGGAGTCGTAGAATTCCACATTGCGGGCGGCGCGTTCCTTCGCGTCTCCTGGGCCCATGGCAAGGACCATACTCTGGGCCTCCAGGGCATCATCGAGATAAAATTCCTCTTTCAGGGCAGAGAGAATGACCTCAGCGTCCCAGACGGCGGTATGCTCCTTGATGCTGGCACCATTTTTCATATCGGCAATGGCAAAGAGTGTGGAGGGCATACTGACGTCCTCCTCCACGTCGAGGAGTTTTCTCCGGTTCAGAAAACCAGCAATATTGTTGGCGCGTTCTGCCACCTCCGCATACTCCGAACTGTCCGCCATATCCGAGGCAAACATAGAAGTTATGGCGAGGAACGGAGAGCCTGGGAAATAGTCCCGCAGGGCAGCAAAAAGTGCCACAGAGCGGCGCAGTTTTTCCTGGGGTTTCTCATCCGCCGCAAGCATGGTGATGACCGGGACAACAGCAGCGCCCCGGAATTCCGATGGGCTCTCAGAGGCCTTCAGCAGTTCCCGCGATGCGGCGAGACTCTCCTCCGTTGCTATTTTTTGTCGGTCGGTCAAGACAGCGGCACAGATGGGATAGACAGAGACGTCCTCCCGTCCAAAATAGTCGTGGAGAACCCGCCGGTTCTCCACAAAACTCTCACAGAGCATGGCAAGCGAATTGCTCATTTTGAAAACTCCTTCGGGAAGAGCACCTCTTCCACAAATTCGGCAGCGTCGGTAATACAGTCCGGACATGCCCGGAGGACATTGCCGGTACCAACACCCTTCAAGTCATAACAGCGGGTGGCGCTGTTGCGCTCCTGGAACTTCTTTACGATTTCCCGGGAGAGGCGGTAAGTGGCGCCCTTTGTGGTGCCGCCGGCGGCCATTCCACCGCTGTTCACCATTCCGGCCAACAGACATGCGCCGGAGAGCGCGCCGCAGGTGCCCTCCATGCCGCCCATTCCGAGGCCGAGTCCCTCGGCCATGCGGAACATGGTGTTCTCGTCAATACCGACGAGGTCACAGTAGGTGCAGGCGACGGCCTGAGCACAGTTATAGCCTTTGTTGTGGCGTTCAATAGTCTGACTGATACGGGACTCCATGATTATTTCTCCTCGTTTTTCTTGCTGTTCTCCTCAAACTTTTTAAAGGCCTCACCCTGTTTCAGGTCGTAGATGATGTCCAGGAACCGCTTGGCATGTTCCTCATCTCCCTGGGCGCGGGCAGCCTCCACCTGAAGGCAGGCCGTTGTGAGAACGTCCGGGTCAGGAGTAATGGGGAAGCCATACTCCTTGGAGAGGGCAAGAAGCTCGTCGTCAGTGGGCATGTGGGTCTTCTCCGGATGCTTCTTCTGCAGGGCGGCAAGGCCGTTCAGGGCGTCCTCGCTCTGCTCGTAGAGCATGGACATGCCGTAGCAGGAGATGGAGGCCGGAACCACATCTTTGTCAGCATAATAAGCGCCGAGGTTTCGGTATGCCTGACCGAGCTCCTCACTGTGGAAGATATTCGGGAACGCAGCCATAGTGTACTCGTA
This sequence comes from uncultured Eubacteriales bacterium, assembly GCA_900315285.1. Taxonomy (GTDB): domain Bacteria; phylum Bacillota; class Clostridia; order Oscillospirales; family Acutalibacteraceae; genus RUG420. The sequence continues at coordinate 116,096 of OMYO01000001.1, forward strand.
GAACTTATCCTGGTCATGCTTAAGTGCATAGGCCTCCGCCATGGCGAGCTGTGCCTTGGCGCTGACCGGATTCCACTTCATTGCCTTTTCGAGGTTGGCAATGGCGGCGTCAAGATCCCCGAGGTTCATGTGCAGCGTGGCGGTGAAGACATAGATGAGCGAGATGGGCTCACGGATCCACTGGAGATCCTCGGTGTCCTCCCGGACCGAATAGAGAAGATATTCAAATTCCTCATCAAAGGCGACCGGGGTCTTGCCCTCCTCCGCCTTGTAAGCGTCGTCAGTCTCAATGGTGTGGATGATTTCCTGCATGATGGGCAGGGCTTTCAGGTCGTTGCCATTCATCATGTCATTCATGGCTTCCTGAAGTTTTGGCATATAGTCCATAACGGGTCACTCCCAATTCCATAATATATCCGAAATATTATATCATACTTGATAAATCGTTATCAATTCCGCGGGCGCAGCGATCCCGGGCAATGCAGCCCTCACACTGGGGATTTTTTCCGCAGCTCAGAGCATAGAATTTTTTTAGTGTCCGCACATTGCAGGGGATGCCTCCGGTCTGCAGCTGACCGAAGACTTTTCGCATGCACTCCTCATCCGGGGCGGGATCATAGGCAAGGCCGAGCTTGCGACTGCTGAAAAGGTCGCGGAGGCCGCCATCCTGGAGAATGTCCTCATTGCGGAAGAAATCCGGCAGAGCCTCCTCTTGGGTGAGCTCCGCCCGCTCTGACTCCGGCACCTGGGAGAAAACCCACTCCTCTATGTCGGAGAACAGCTTCCGGAAATGGATGCGGGACAGATACTTCCGGTGGTACAGAGGCCCCGGAGCATTGATGAGCCCCATATACTCCAGGTCTTTGCTGTCATCCGGTGGGAACGGGAAAGAGATCCGATAGCTTGGAAGCTCCAGCGAGAAACCGACTATGCTGTCATCGCGAAAATCCTGACGGTAGTAGGGAACTACATCGCGCACCGTCTGATCCTTCCAGGGCATTTTGCTGACCCACTGGAAGCTGAGGTAGTGTCCCTCCCGGCTGTCATAGCACCAGTTGTCAATGGAGAAATCATAGGGTTCCCGCACCGGGTAGACCGAGAAAGGCACCGAGTCCAGAGAGAACCCGTCCTCATCTCTCCCTGTCTCCGTTGTGGCGGGCGATTCACCTTCGGACAGGTAAAGACGGTCCGTCCCCAGCACATACTGTCTTCCCCCTATCACAAACACCGGTGAGCGCGGAATGGCAGCGGTCTTGCCCGCCTGCTTGTCCGGACTGGAGGGCCGGTCAAAATACAGAACGTGCTGATAGTCCGGCACATAGATGTTCTGAATTTCTGCCCCTTTAAAGAATTCGATAATGGCAGAGTAGTGCTGCCAAAAGAATGCCTCGTGGATAAAACGATAATCCGACGGCATAGTTCTCACCCCATTTCACCTTCACACTAACAGATTCTCCCGCAGGATTCAACGCAAGAACGTGATGAAAAGGGGGCTTTCTTATGATAGAATAAGATAAATCTATTCAAGGATGTGGATTCATGAGCGACAACAATCAATTACTTGACAGGGACCGGCTGGCGGACGCCCGCTCCACCCTGCAGAAGAGGCGGTCCCGGCTCTCCAGCCGGCACCACATGTCCATTCCGTGGCATGACCTCGTGGAGACCCCGAGCGACGAGGAGAGCTTTGTCCCCGCCTCCGCCGCCACACTGAAAGAGAAGACTACCCTGGTCGGGCGGGTCGGCCTCATGTTTCTGGCCGTGGGAACCGGTGCCTGGAGAATTCGAGAATCCATGAACACCGTGGCCAGATCACTGGGCGTCACCTGCTCCGCCGACGTCGGACTCCTCTCCCTGGACTACACCTGCTTTGACGGCAGTGAGTCCTACAGCGAGTGCCTGGCACTCCACACTTCCGGTGTCAACACCGACAAGCTCTGGTCGCTGGAGGTCTTCGTCCGGGAATTCCCCGAGAAGGCGGACAAGCTGACCGTGGAGCAAATCCATCAAATTCTGGACGAAATCAACAAGAAGCCCGGCAACTACAAGCCGTGGAATGTGGGTCTCGCATCGGCCATCGCGTGCTGCGCATTCACATTTTTGCTCGGCGGCGGTCTCCCGGAGATGATTCTTGCCTTCATCGGCGCCGGCCTCGGCAACTGGCTCCGCCGCCGTATGCTCGACAAGCACATCGCCCTTATCGGATGTATCATTGCCAGCGTCGCCCTCGCCTGCTGCGCCTATGTCGGCTGTTATCAACTCGGCCACCTCATCTGGCCCACGTTCTTCGCGGAGGCCAACAAGGCGGGCTACATCTGCGCCATGCTGTTCATCATTCCAGGGTTCCCGCTCATCACCGGCGGCATAGACCTTGCCAAGCTCGACATGCGTTCCGGCCTCGAGCGTCTGGCCTATGCCCTGTTCATGATCACCGTGGCAACCCTCACCGGCTGGGTCACCGCCCTTGCCCTCCAGTTCCATCCGGCGGACTTCGTACAGCTCCAGCTCGGCCCGGTTGCGTACTGCCTGCTCCGCCTCGTGGCAAGTTTCTTCGGGGTATACGGATTCTCTCTTATGTTCAACTCTCCCCGGAAAATGGCCGCTCTGGCCGGTCTCATCGGCATGTTCTCCAACACGCTGCGCCTGGAGCTCGGTGAGCTCGCCCACCTGCCCGTCGGCATCTGTGCCTTTATCGGAGCCTTCCTTGCCGGCCTCCTGGCATTCCTCGCCAAGCGGAAAGTCGGCTACCCGCGCATTTCCCTCACCGTTCCGTCCATCGTCATCATGGTTCCCGGTCTGTACATGTACCGTGGCATCTACTACCTTGGACTAAACAACATCTCCGACGGCGGTATGTGGCTCACAAAAGCTGTGCTCATGGTCATGGCGCTTCCGCTGGGTCTTGTCATTGTACAGGTTCTCACGGACAAGGAGTTCCGGACCTGCAGCTGATCAATTTGAAAATGTTTATGCCGCCGGCGTTGTGCGTCGGCGGTTTTTTTGTTGGTGTTTTTGGGGCGATTCAGTCAAACTATCATTTTAATCACTATCCGGTCCTAATTTACTCTGATTTTGCCGGTGTGGAAACCGTTGCTTCGGTCTGACCTTACCACAGATTTCAGACTCCGACCGAATATTTTGCGCTGGCGTACTGAACTTCAGACCAGTCCATCCTTTTCATTCCTTTTGGTCCGAAAAGATTTCGGACCACGGCAGGAAAATAAGGTTAGTTTAACTGAAATTCAGGCTGACTGGACCAGAATCTTCAGTTTTTGAAGAAATTTTGAGGGAAATTGACTGAATCGCCCCATCTTACCCCAAAAAGCCAAGGCGGCCAGCCCTTACCGGGCTGACCGCCTTGACTCTTTCACAAACACACGGGGGTCCGCATGCTTTCCGCGGGCAGTGGCAACAGAAAAATCTGCCCGCTGTATTCGAACAGCTTACAAGAGTTGGAGCTATCAGAGAATGTAGATGTAACCCTGGAACGAGCCGCAGTAGTTGGACTCCTTTCCCTGGGTCAGCTGCTTGGTATCGAAGTACCGGCCGCTGTAGTGGGATTCGGAGACCGTAACTTTTCCGTCCTTGATCTTCTCAACGACGGCAACATGGCCTCTTCCCCAGCAGGCAATGGCACCGAGACGCGGCTTCTTGCCGTAGTCGTAGTAGCCTTTGCTCTTGTTGTAGCCGTACCACTCATAGGCATTGCCCATGCAGAGTTTCGGCTTCTTCTGCAGGATCTCATAGGCGCGGCCGTAGGCATAGGCGGTGCAGTTCGGCATGCCGTAGCCACACTGATAATATGCATTCTTGCTCGTATAGTAGGAGTTATTCTTCGGGGCAGTGGTGCGCGGATTGAAGTCTACAATGGCATACATAGGGTCCGGAGCGTCCTCTGCGTGGGAGCGGAGCATGGGAGCGGACATCAGCATGCCGCTGATGAGGACCAGGGCCGTGAGCACGAGGCTCAGGATTTTTCGGAGGGCGGGCTGCTTGGAAGCTAAAATAAAAATCACTCACTTGTGTTGGGATTTGTAACTTTTGTTACCGTTGCGTAATATTTTATCGGAGATGGCACTCACTGTCAACCCGAGTGTCAAGATAACGGAAAATATCCCAAAAAGTCATGCGGTCAAGAGTCAAATTTTCAGCAATAACTACATCGCCCCCGCCCATACCAAGACAAAACAAAGCACCCTGCCCGCCGGTTCCCCAGCAGCAGAGTGCTCTATATTTTGTTATTTTTTTAGTCGATGGTGTCACCGGTCAGGAGATTATAGGCCTCTTTATACTTGGCGATGGTCTTGTCAATGACATCCTGCGGAAGGTCATAGTCGCAGTCCGGATTGGCCTTCAGATAGTCACGGACAAACTGTTTGTCGAAGGACGGCTGGCCATGGCCTGCCTCGTAGCCCTCAAGCGGCCAGAAACGGCTGGAGTCCGGGGTCAGCATTTCGTCAGCGAGAACCACGTTTCCGTCCTCGTCGAGGCCGAACTCAAACTTGGTGTCGGCAATGATGATGCCCTTGGTCAGCGCATAGTCGGCACACTTCTTATAGAGGGCCAGCGTATAGTCACGCAGCTTTGTGGCATACTCCTCGCCCTTTCCAGGGAAGGCTTTCTCCAGAACCTCAATGCTCTTCTCGTAGCTGATGTTCTCGTCGTGGTCGCCGATTTCGGCCTTGGTGCTGGGGGTGTAGATGGCCTCCGGCAGCTTAGCGCTCTCGGTCAGGCCCTCCGGCAGCTTGATACCGCAGACGGTACCGTTCTCCTGATAGCTCTTCCAGCCGCTTCCGGTAATATAGCCACGGACAATGCACTCAATGGGAAGCATGGTGAGCTTCTTGCAGAGCATGCTGTTGCCGTCGAACTCCGGCTTGCGGAAATACTCGGGCATGTCGTTCACGTCGACGCTGAGCATGTGGTTCGGCATCATGTCCTTGGTGTAGTCAAACCAGAACTTGGACATCTGAGTGAGGACCGTGCCCTTCTTCGTGACCTGGTTCTTCAGGATGACGTCAAAGGCGGAGATGCGGTCGGTGGCGACCATGATGAGCGCGTCGCCAATATCATAGATTTCGCGGACTTTTCCCTCTTTGACCGGTTTGTATTCTTTCATGAGAAGCCTCCTGGAAATTTCACATATGGAAAAATTTGCATAGAGTATACCATATTACGAATAAAATTTACAGGGTGTGGGCGATTTACTCCAGGATCCCGTCAAACTTTTTGTCCTCATAATACTGGATGTCCAACGGCGCCAGAGCCTTTTCCGTTCCGGGAATGTCGTTGGTCTTGATGGCGATGGACGCACCCTGATCCCCTGTGGAGAGCCCATACATGTAGACCACATTGATTCCCGCGTCGGCAATGGCGTTCAGCACCGAGCTGAGACTTCCCACCGTGTGCGGTATGTTGATGGCGATAATGTCCACCAATTTGCTAGAGATGCCGTTGTCATGCAGCACCTTCTGTGCCTTCTCATTGTCACTGACAATGGTGCGGAGGACGCCGTAATCCTTCGTGTCCGCCAGGGAGGCGGAAATTACATTGATGTCGGCTTCCTTTAGAAGGTTGAACACCTGCTGGAGGCGTCCCTCCTTGTTCTCCAGGAAGACACTGAGCTGTTTGACTGCCATATTTCCTCTCCTCCTCAGTCGTAAAGATGTCTCTTGTCCAGGACGTGCTTCGTCTTGCCCTGGCTGTGCTCCAGCGTGTTGGGCTCTACCAGACGGATCTTGGCGTTGAGGCCGATGGCGCTGCGCAGCTTGTCATGGACTTTCTTGGTAAGATCCTCCAGAGCTCCGATTTCGTCGGAGAAGAAGCGGTCCTCCACCTCGACGGCCACCTCGAGGGTGTCGGAGTTGTCGACACGATCCACAGTCATGAAGTAGTTCGGGGTTATGCCATCCACATTGAGGAGTGCTGCCTCGACCTGGGACGGGAAGACGTTGACGCCGCGGATGATGAGCATGTCGTCAGAACGGCCCTTGAAGCGCTGGATGCGGGCCGTGGTGCGTCCGCAGTCACACTTGTCATACTCGAGGTTTGTGACATCCTTCGTGCGGTAGCGTATCATGGGGAAGCCCTCTTTTGTGAGGGTCGTAATGACGAGCTCGCCCTCGGAGCCCTCCGGCAGCTGTTCGCCGGTCTCCGGGTTGATGACCTCCGGGAGGAAGTGATCCTCCTGGATGTGGAGGCCGCGGTGGAACTCACAGTCCGTGGCGACGCCGGGGCCGGCAATTTCGGTGAGACCGTAGATGTCGAAGGCCTTCAGGTGGAGGCGACGCTCCAGCTGGTCCCGCATTTCGTCCGTCCAGGGCTCAGCGCCGCAGACAGCAGCCTTTAACTTGACCTGATCAATTTTACCAGACTTCTCCAGTTCCTCTGCCACATGCAGAAGATAGGAAGGCGTGCAGGCAATGGCGGTGGCGCCACAGTCGATCATCATATTGATGATTTTCTCGGTGCTGCCGGTGCCCATGGGGATGACGAGGGCACCAATTTTCTCTGCGCCATAGTGGGCGCCGAGACCGCCGGTGAACAGGCCGTAGCCGTAGCCCACCTGCATGATATCATTCTTCGTAATTCCCGCCATGGTGAGGCCCCTGGCCACACACTCAGCCCAAATATCAATGTCCCGGCGGGTATAGACAGCAATTTTCGGTTTGCCGGTGGTGCCGCTGGAGGACTGCAGCCGGACACACTCGGAGAGCGGAACGGCGGCGAGGCCAAACGGGTAGGTCTCCCGGAGGTCCTCATACGTGGTGAATGGGAGTTTGGACAGGTCGTCTACCCCGCGGATATCGCCGGGCTCCAGACCCACCTCCTGCATTTTCTTGCGGTAGTACGGCACATTGTAGTAGACGTGGTTCACCTGCTTCACGAGCCGTGCGTCCTGCAGTTTGCGGAGCTCTTCCCGGGGCATACACTCTTTCGTCTCATTCCATATCATTGGACGGTCTCCTTTAAAAGTCATTAGGATTTTTCAAGATACGCATTCCGGAGGCGATGGACGTCCTTTCCGCTCACACCGACCGTATTGGTGAGATAGGAGTCCATACCGCCGTAGCGGATGTCAATAAAACGGAGCAGCGCCTGGAAGCTGGGCTCACTGACGACCGAGCTTCCAAAGTACTCATTACTGATTCGGTAATCCGAGAGGATGGTGTCCTCTCCGGCGCCGAGCGCCGACAGTATGAGGGCGGAGACAAAGCCGGCCTGGTCACAGCCGTCGGTATCATGAAAAAGAACGGGTCTGCCGTCTGCCTGCAGAAGTGCCTGAAAGACCTTTGCAAAGGACTTCTGGTTCTCCGGGTCCGTGGCAAGTCGAACACGGTTCACAGGGCAGGAGATGATTCTGGCGCCCTTTACCGCCGGGTCTGGATGCGCTTCCGCCTCCGAAAGTGGCCGCAGGTCGATAATGCAGCTAATGTGGTATTCATGCTGCAGGTCGTCCAGGTCACTCTCCGACGCGTCACAGAGCGCACCGCTCCGGAAAAGCGTCCGACTCTTGATATGCCGGCCGTCCTCCACAACGTAGTTGCCAAGTCCTCTGGCATTTTTCAGCTGCTCCATGCCCATGCTCTGGGTGTCAAACGAGATGGTCCAGCAGCTGCCGGAGTCACACACCGACTCGTCGTCCGAGTGGGCAAAGGCCGCTGCAGGAAATGCCGTAATGACAACCAGCAGTGCCAGAACAATGGCCGACAGTTTTTTCATGATACTCTCCCTTTTCCGTTCTATACAAAATTGTAAACTTGATATTTCAAAAACTCAACACAATGATAAAATATATTCATGCAATACGATCAGGAGGACAGCAAGAATGATCACAGAAGAGGAATACCTGTATCTGCAGGCACTCGACGAGAACAGCACATTCAAGTCCGTGACCGGTGTGCCCGCAAACGACCCGCGTCTGGAGATGAACAGCGAGGTCATTGACGGGTTCAAGGTGTCATTGGGCGTGCTCATGGAATATAGAGGAAGTGAATCGCACATCGTCATACCGGACTATGTGCAGTCCATTGATGAGTTCGCATTTGACGACGAATGCTCCTCCGTGACCTCCATCTATGTGCCGGACACCGTAACATCCATAAGCCGCGGTGCCTTTGAGGGCTGTCCAAACCTGGAGGAAGTCCGCCTCCCCGAGGGGCTGTCAACCATTGAGACCTGCACGTTCAGTGACTGTACCGCGCTGCGTTCTGTCAACATTCCAGACTCAGTGCGCACCATTGGGGAATGTGCGTTCTCCGGCTGTACGAGTCTCTCCTCCATTGCCATTCCGGACGGGGTCACGAAAATTGAGAATGCCGCCTTCTTCGGCTGCAGCTCTCTGACCAAGTTCACCCTCCCCTCCTCCCTCGAGTCCATTGGAAAGTATGTCTTCAAGGACTGCCCGGAGCTCGCCAATGGGGATGGCTACGTGGAAATTGGCCACATAATATATGACTATTTTGGCGATTCACCCGTTCAGAGAATCCCCGGGGACGTGGTCCGCATGGACGACGACATCTATGACGACATTGATCTCACGTCGCTCCACTGTCAGGTCCGCCAAATCCCCGACTTTTCCACGGAACTCTCCCATCTCGCCGCCCGAACCTATCTGGTCACAAAAGACGAGTATTCCTCCGAGGAGAGTAAGGCGTGGAATGAGTATATTGACCAGGAAAAGGAATCTATCCTGAAGGAGTGCGTTGAGCGGGACGACGACAGGGCTCTGCGTGGTCTCACGGACACCGTGGACTTCACGGAAAAATTTATCAACGGCGCCATAGAAAACATCTCCAGCAGCAGCCAGACCTCCATCATGGCCATCCTGCTGGACTATCGGAACCGCCACTTTCTGACCGGCGGTCTGGGACTCGGCGAACTGGACTCCCTGAAGCTGTAATGCGCTTGCAAATCCCGCGTGAATTTAGTACATTAGATGGGTACAATAATCCTATTTGAAGGAGTAATTAATCTTATGGCGAAATCTGAATTTAAATATGAGGTCACCGAAAAAATCGGCGTTCTCGGAGAGAATCCCCGCGGCTGGACCAAAGAGCTCAACATGATCTCCTGGAACGAGGGCAAACCGAAGTATGACATCCGCGAATGGTCTCCGGACCATACCCGCATGGGCAAGGGCGTCACCCTCAATGACGAGGAAATGGACGCCCTGAAGGAGCTCATTGAGAATCTGTAAAATAATAGAATAATAAAGAAAGCAGGCATGTCTGCGGTGTGGGTACCGGAACATGCCTGTTTTTGTTTTATTGGGGGGATTCGCCTTTCTTATTCCTCTTGTACGAATGATTTTCCATAAAGAAAAAGCGTGCTGCAAATCACAAAGATTTACAACACGCTTAATCACTTGTTGGACTGTTTTCTGAGGTATCAGAAATTAGTCAAGCACTGCAAGGAAGAGTGCATCAAGATAAAGTAATGCACCTACTGCCTTAGCAATAGCTTCCTTCCGATTAATATCCGAAATCGTGAAAGCGACAACAGAGCCAATCGGAAGCGGATCAAGGATGCCAAAGACTAAGCTGAATACCCATGCAAGAAGATCACCAAGAACACTGAAAGCTGTAAACAGAACCACGCCAACGAAAACGATGGCAGAATTGAGAGTGAATACGCCCCAGAGCAGGAGTTCAGCAACCATCAGACCAATTGCCGGAAGGACAGTGAGAACACCAAGAACCGGGTTGGTAAGAAGGACACCGAGCCAAATGAATAAGGTGAAGAGCATTCTTACAAGAGTGCTGATGATACCAGTACCAAGAAGGACACTGAGTATCGGAGCAAGCAGCGGCAGAAGCGGAAGAGCGAGTGCCGCAAGAATCCAAGGCAGAGCAAGTGCTCCAAGAAGGAACGGAAGGCTTGCAAGCAGGCCAGCAATGAAGCCAAGGACCGGAAGAGCTGCAACAAACGGAAGTGCGAGTGCTCCAAGGATCAGAGGCAGTGCAAGCGCTCCAAGAAGAAGCGGGAGCAGAGCCATAGTGGCAAGAGCAAGACCAGCAAGGAATGCCGGGATGGCGTTGAGAGCGCCGAGTGCAAATGCTACCGGAATGAGGCCAGCCTTAAGTGCTGCAAGTGCAAGCGCTCCAAGAAGAAGCGGAACAAGAACTGCATTTGCAAGAGCAAGACCAGCAAGGAATGCCGGGATGGCGTTAGCAAGAGCGCCAAGTACAAATGCTACTGGAATGAGGCCAGCATTAAGTGCTGCAAGTGCAAGCGGTACTACGTGACCAGCAAACCATGCAAGCGGAAGGCCAATTGCAAGTGCTTTCAGAAGGTTTCCGATGAGCGGAAGCAGAACAACATTTGCAAGAGTGAGACCGGCAATAAATGCCGCCGGGATGCCAAGAGCACCGATCAGAGCCGGAACTACATGGCCGAGAACCCAAGCTGTAATAACAGCAGGGATCATAGAAGCCTGTCCAAGAAGGAAGGCAAGCGGGAGAGCTTTCAGTGCTTTCGCCAGCATCTTGGCAAGGGGAAGACCTACGAGTGCTGCACCGGTAAGAGCTGCCGGGAGTATGGTCAGAAGGTTGCCGAGCACAAGAGCTGCGGGGATAGCCTTAAGTGCATCGCCAAGCAGCTTAAGAAGCGGAAGTGCTGCAAGGGTGGCACCGGTAAGGGCTGCCGGGAGTGCATTGAGAGCGGCTCCAGTAAGGGCTGCCGGAAGAGCGTTCAGAGCAGCTCCGAAAAGAGCGGCCGGAAGAGCGTTCAGGGCTGCTCCGAGAAGAGCGGCCGGGAGGGCAGTCAGGGCGCTGCCGGTGAGGGCAGCAGGGATGGCGTTGAGTGCGCCGCCAAGAAGCGCAGCCGGAAGAGCATTGAGTGCTCCGCCGAGAAGAGCTGCCGGAAGGGCAGTAAGAGCGCTGCCTACGAGAGCAGCGGGAATGGCGTTGAGAGCGCCGCCGACAAGAGCTGCCGGAAGAGCTGTCAGAGCGCTGCCGACAAGAGCTGCCGGAAGAGCATTTAGAGCGCCGCCGACGAGGGCTGCCGGAAGAGCAGTGAGTCCACCGCCAACAAGAGCTGCAGGAAGAGCAGCAAGGCCGCCGCCTACAACAGCTGCCGGAAGAGCAGCGAGTCCGCCGCCGACAACGGCTGCGGGAAGAGCGGCAAGCGTACCGCCGACAAGGGCGGCAGGAATGGCGTTAAGAACACCGCCACCGATAACTGCTACCGGAAGGATAACAGCGGGAACCTGGGCTTTGAGCAGATCATCAATGGGTGTCACCTCATTGGTGTTGTCTACAGCTGACTCGTCCGAGCCGACCATAGTCCAGACCGTGGTGGTCTTCTTATAAGTGGTCTCTTTGCCAGAATCATCAGTCGTCGTGAGGGTCTCCACATCCTGGGTCTTAGACTGGATGGTCGGGTTACCGTCTGGGGTGACCTTGTACTGAGGATTAAGTTTGTCATAATCCTGCTGGGAAACCTCCTGAGCGACAGGTCCTGTTGCGGAAGAAACAAGGACCGTTTCCTTCGGGGAATCCGGAGTAATGCTTGTGACATTATCCGCCGCGAAGGCATTCATGGAGTTAAATCCTAATACAGCAACCAGTGCGACAACAGCCATAACGACTGCCGTGAACAGGCTGCGGATTTTTCCGTTGATTCTTCTCCTTTCCGCGTAGTCTTTGGAAAGCTCCAAGACTATCACTCCTTTTTCCTAATTTCCATAACAATCCGCTTTTGTAATGGATAATTAGAATATTAATCGGGGGTGATTTTGCCAACAATTGTACGACAAATTATTATCAGCGCAGTTTATTTTCACAAAATTCGGACGGGAAAAATAGAGGAAAAACCAGATTCTTTTCTCAAAAATGTGCTTTAATTTCGTTCATTTAATCTTAAGTTGACTACTTATGTTTAAATATTTTCCGATTTTTGTACACAAAAACACTGAAATATACAGTTTCCTGATAATTTCGTGTAAAAATTGAACTATCCCCTGCAGGAAGTCCTACAGAGGATAGTAGTTTTGTACGTTAACTTTTTAACGACTAATATTGGTAACTATAGGCGGTATGAGAGGCCATATATCCGTCCGGAAGGGTGAAGAGCCAGGACTCTGTCAGGCACTGGCTGTGGCACTGGCCAATGAGCGAGGCATTCTTCAGCAGCTCGAAAGTCGTGGTGGGATCTTCCGCCACCATCTTCACTGCCATGGGGATAATGGCATCCTTCAGAACAGACTTCACTTCCTCAAGTGTCAGCGTCGTCATGTTCTCCTTGCGGAGATCGGAGAGCACAGCCTCAATGGCGGTGTCCACTGCGCTCTTGGTGGGGTTCAGGGCAGCGTTGAAGATTTCGGTAGCATGATTGGAGATGGCCGCTTCCAGATGGTTCGTAAACGCATTCTGTCCGCCATGGTCTTCCGCGGCAAAATAGGTGTACATTGCCTTGACCACCGGCTCCTGGAACTTGTCCACATACTCCTCACGGGAACCCACCGCATTGCAGGCAAGCGTCAGGAACGTGTCATAGAGCTCCGGAATGGGCTTGCTGGCCTCAATGGAGTCCGCCGGGTTCTTGTTTCCAATATCATTATAGATAGTGGAAAGCCGTGCAATCATCTTGGCGTCCATATCCTCATAGCCAGGGTCACCAATGGCAGGGATAAGATGGTCCACGCCGTAGCGGGCAAAGTCCCAGTCTTTCATGCCGACATAGGTCACGACGTCACTCGGGTTGACGATATTGTGGATATTGTCATACTTCTTGTCCTGGACCTCTTCTTTTGTGGCTCCCTTCGGGGTCTCAAAGCAGTAGCAGTAGAGGTCTTCCGGAGCAAAGGTGACATTCTTGTTCAGAACATAGCCGTCATCCAGAGCACCGCCGACAAGGTTCGAAGTGGCAGCGGCGCGGCTGTAGCCGGAGATCCAGACTTTAATGCGACCCTTGATACCATTCTCTGCAATATACTGCTTCATATAGTCGAGAGTCTGGTCTTTACAAAGGTCAAAGCCCTTGTGGTTGCCAGTCTTGTCAAGGCGGGCATTACCGCCCCACTCACCGCGGTAGTTGGAGCCGCGGACACCAATGGCAATAAGGGTCGCTTTCCCCTTCTTGTCCTTAATGGTCTTCTGTGCAGCACAGACACCAATGGAGTCGCTCTGGGGAAGCTCTTTCATCCACTCGTTGGACTCAATGTCTTTAAAGTCCATCTGTTTCATGAAACTCTTCCAGTTCTGGTCCTCGTTCTTAATGTCACCCTTTATCTTGGCATCCTGGCTGGAGCCGGCGGCATAGTTCATTCCGAGGGAGACCTTGGCGAGGTCGTCACGATACTGGTAACCGTTTCCGGTGAAGTAGTCGTCACTGTACTCAAATTTTGTGGCATGGTCACGGGAGTCATCCGTGAAGTCCACGACGTGCATAGCAGTTACTGTCTTTGGTTTGCCAATGGCAAGGATTGGCACGGCCGTCAGCACCAGCACAATGGCCAGAAGGATGCTGACAAGCCCTTTTCCATAATGTCTCATTACATTCTCCTCCTGTACAAAAAAGTACTTTGTTCACCCATTATTATGTACATTTTGCCAGAATTGAGCAAGAGACATTTTTATCTGCCTGTTATAGGATATCGATATTCTCGCCCTCAAGCGCTTTGTTCATACTGCGGATGGCGCAGAACTTACCGCACATGCTGCAGGTGTCGGAGTGGTCATCCTCCGGCAGGCGGCTGTCACGGATCTCTTTTGCGATCTCCGGGTCCAGAGCCTCTTTAAACTGGGCATCCCAGTCGAGTTTGCGACGGGCGGCGGCCATGCGGTCATCCTGGTCACGGGCACCCGGCAGTCCCTTTGCAATGTCCGCAGCATGAGCTGCAATTTTGCTGGCAATAATTCCTTCCCGGACGTCGTCCACGTTGGGAAGAGCAAGGTGCTCCGCCGGTGTCACATAGCAGAGGAAGGCAGCCCCGTTCTGTGCCGCAATAGCACCGCCAATGGCGGCAGTAATATGGTCATATCCAGGCGCAATATCTGTGACCAGAGGTCCAAGCACATAGAACGGTGCCCCATGGCAGATGGTCTGCTGCACCTTCATGTTGGCGGCAATCTGGTCCATAGGAACATGGCCCGGGCCCTCTACCATGACCTGAACGTCTTTCTCCCAAGCGCGCTTTGTCAGTTCACCGAGACGGATGAGCTCCTCAATTTGGACTCCGTCGGTGGCGTCTGCGAGGCAGCCAGGTCGGCAGGCGTCTCCCAGGGAGATGGTGACGTCGTGTTCCCGGCAGATATCCAGAATTTCATCATAGTACTCGTAGAACGGATTCTCCTCGCCAGTCATGGACATCCAGGCATAGACGAGGGAGCCGCCGCGGGAGACAATATTCATCTTGCGGCCACCGCTGCGGATCTGCTCAATAGTCTTTCGGGTAATACCGCAGTGCAGCGTGACAAAGTCGACGCCGTCCTCGGCATGAAGCCGAACAACGTCAATAAAGTCCTTGGCGGTGAGAGTTCCAAGGTCTCTCTGATAGTGGATGACAGAATCATAGACCGGCACCGTGCCAATCATGGCCGGGCACTCGCTGCAGAGTTTCTTACGGAACGGCTGTGTGTTGCCGTGGCTGGAGAGGTCCATAATGGCCTCGGCGCCAAGGTCGACAGCGCTAAGGACCTTCTTCATCTCAACATCATAGTCTTTCACGTCACGGCTGATGCCGAGATTGACATTGATTTTCGTGGTCAGCATACTGCCAATTCCATTCGGGTCCAGGTTCTTGTGGCCCGGGTTGGCCGGGATGACCATCTTGCCCGAGGCGAGGTATGGGAGGAGTACCTCCGGCGTCCGGTTTTCCTTCTTCGCCACAATTTCCAGCTCTGGGGTGATAATGCCCTTGCGGGCGGCCTCCATCTGGGTATGATATGCTCTCTCCATGGTAGCTCCTTTCCGGATGCAGACAAGAAAGACGGCCTGTGCCTGGATGACACAGACCGTCCGGTCGTACACGTGACATCCCTACGCTGGTATTACCCAAGTCAGGTTCATAGGGTCGTAGAAAAATCTACCTCTCAGCAAAAATGCTCCCCTTGTCTGCCTATACAAATGTGATTACTTACTGCTTCTTTTCGTTCTGCTTTGCATCCTCTTTGTGCTTTGCGAGCTGCTCCCCGCTCTCCCCCGCGGTCACGGCCGTGGCGAGAGAGATGCCGAGCAGGGTGGCGCCGAGGGCCAGCCAGGCTTTCCAGTCAAACTTTGACATGGTACAGCACCTCCTTTTCACCCCGATTATAACAGACATTACAGGAAGTCGGCAATGGATGCGGCCTCTTTTACCCCCTTGCGATACAATTTCTGTATCATGTTCGGGTCCTTCTTCAGGGATTTCATCCCCTTGATGGTGTCCGGGGCCACAATAATGGCCTTACCCTCCCTCTGGTAGTACTTGGCGAGGTTCAGCTCCTTGTTATATATTTCCGCGCGATGTACCGCCTTCTCCGCAAACTCCGGGTAGTCCCGTTTCAGCATGAGTTCCATGGGACGATCCCGATTCGGGTCCCGGTAATAATCCTTCGGCCGGGTCAGGATGACGACCACTTTGTCGCACCCATCGTCGAAGGCCTTCTGGACCGGGATGGGGTCGCTGAAAGCGCCGTCGAAGAAGCGGACGCCGTTGACTTCCACCGGCTTATTAATTATTGGTATACAGGAGGAGGCGTCCAGAGGACGGTAGTCATCCTGGTGAAAGTCATCCAGACCAAAATAAAACGGTTCACCAGTCTCTGCGGAAGTGGCAACCACGCAGAGGTTCTTACCGGACTTCACCATTGCAGGATAGTCCAGCGGATCCTCTCCGTCCGAATTACTCAGCGTTCCGTAGATATACCGCAGGTTCAGATACGAACCGGTCTTCACGAAATTTTTGAGACTCATATACTCCGGTCTCATGGAGTAGTCCCGGTAGTAGCGCAGATTTCGACCCGCCTGTCTTCCCAGATAGGCAACAGCGTTAGCGCTGCCGGCGGAGACACCGTATACGTTATCAAAGGAGACCCCGTTTCCCAGACACCAGTCAAAGACACCGGCTCCGAAGGAGCCACGCATTCCGCCGCCCACGTCGACGATTCCAATCATTCTCAGTCCCCCTAAAGTTTATACATTTGTATATTATATCAGTTCCCTCAATAGTCCTCCAGTATCTTTTCCACGTCCCAGCGGCGCAATTCCCGCTGGGTCGCCCGCTTGGCCTCGCTGAAGCCGAAGCGGAACAGGCCGTGGTCCCCGTGGACCCGGATAAGCTTGCAGTTCTTATACTCCCTCTCTGCCAGCTCCGAGTACCGGATGTCCACCGCCTCATCCTCTATGCCGTGGATAATTAATACCGGCTTCTCAAAGGGACGGATTTCCTTCCAGGGGTCGAGACTCATGGCGTCGGTCAGAAAGACGCGTCCGAGTTTCACTTTCCTTGCCCAGAATGTTTCTGGTATATTATATGGGTCCACCTTGACGTCCGGGAGGTAGCCATGCCTGCAGTAATGGGGCAGGCTGAAGCCCGGGTAAAACAGAACGAGGTTGTCCACCTCATTTGGCCGCTCCCCGGCGGCCAGTGCCGCCACAAGTCCGCCCTGACTGCAGCCGGACAATGTAATATGGTTCTCATCCACGCAGTTCAGACCCTTGACGTAGTCCATTAGGTTCAGGAGATCCTGCTTTTCGGTAATGACGCTCATTGTGGTGCTGTCCCCGGTGCTGGTCCCGCTCCCGGAACGGGTGAAATCGAAGATGACGACCGTGTAGCCCACCTCGTTGAAGATAGGTGCATATTTTCGGGTGACCCGCATATTGCTCTCAAAGCCGTGACAGATAATGACCGTGCGGTTGGGTCCCACCGCCTCAGCCGGCCGCAGGACGGCACCCCGGAGAAGATTACCCTGACTCGGAATGGAGAATTGCAGTTTTCGAATCATGCGCTCCCTCCTTTACAATTCCTTTATACCTTACCACACTTAGAATGTTATAATTGGCGTATTTGGTGAGATAACTATTATGAATGAATCACAGAAAAAATCAAGAAACCGAAAACTGGTATGGAAGAAGGTCGCTCTTATCATGCTCTCCGCATTTATGGGCTTTACTCTTACCACCGAGGGAACCGTGTTTCCCCCTCCACCCCGCAGCTCCAAAGTGCCTGTCATAGTAGTACACGGCATGGGTGGCACTCCGCTGTATCGTAAAGATGAAAACGGAAACTGGGTCCGTGCCGGAAGCGTGGCCGCATCAACTATGATGCGCCTGTTCCGCAACGACCCGGGCTTTCTGTCCAACGTCTTCAAGCTGGGCTCCAAGGATAAATTTCAGGAGAAGGAATGGAATGCGCTGATCTCGGGCATCTCCGAATTTGCAAAGACCACGGATATCAACTGCTCCCCGGACGGCGGTCCCAACGGCGTTGGAGTCCGAAATTACTGGACCACCCCGCTGTCGGAGCACCCGGATTATTTTGACTACGACAACGGCGTCACCCGCATTGCCAAGGAACTTTGCCTCGAAAACGGCTACGACAATGTCTACGCCTACAACTACGACTGGCGGCTGGACCTCTACGACAGCGGAGCCAACGGTCTGGACCACTTCATTCATGAAGTCATGAGGCAGACCGGTGCTAAGAAAGTGACTCTAGTCTGTGACTCCCTTGGCGGCGCCACCGTAAACTGCTATTTGGATGCTCACAAGAACGACGATGTCCTCGACCGCGTCATCATCGTCAACGGTGCCCTCGAAGGCGTGGACTTTGCCAGCGCCTTCACAGAATCTCTCTATGCGAGCCCCACGGAAATCAGTCAGTATCTCAAGCAGCTGGGCACCTCGCTCAACGGTGGAAAATATGAGATCCTGTTCTTCGCCGGTTCCGCCATGTTCTCCGGCATGCTCAACACGCTCTCGGAAAACCTCAACAACGGGCTCGAGGAAAACCATATCCAGAAGAGAATCTTCCTGGAGTGCTTCCACCCCATCTTTGGAAATATTCCGGCCATCTACGAGTGCATTCCCTACAAGGACTTTGACGAGTCCATGGAGAAGATGACCTCCATTGGCTTCCTGCAGAAGGACTCGGAACTATACAACAAGCTGCAGCAGTTCCACATTGCGCAGGGACATGCTGAGCAGAATTTAAAGGACGTGCATCGCCGCGGTGTCCAGGTGGCCATTATCGCCTCGTACGGATACCCCGGAATCCCGCTGACCCGGAACTGCCGGAAGCAGACCGACATCCTCATTGAGACCGAGTACATGTCCGCGGGCGCCACCGTGGCCTACAGCGGGGAGAAACTCCCGCTCCGGCCCGGGAAGTATAAGTCTGCAGACCGGGAAATTGACGCCTCTACCTGTGCGCTGCCGGACAGCACCTGGTTCATCAAGAATCTCCGCCATGTGGACTTTGAAGTGGGGACACCGGCCATGAAGTTCATTGCGGGGCTCTCGCTCGGCTACTATGACTGCAACCTGGAGTCTGTCCAGAAATCCACCGGCTACAGCCAGTTCCTGCTGGCCGACTCCCATCAGAACCTCACGAATATTACGCCCAACAACACCGGGGATCCGGGCCGGCTCATGGCCATCCGCCCCTCCCGCCGGAATTAGCGGTTGACTTTTGCACTGCAAAGTGCTAAACTCTTCACAGTTTTGCAAGGAGAGAAATCATGGAAATCCGGAACGCCCACACTGCATACCGCTATTACCGCTTTGCTTACTTTAGCAGGGCTTAATATCGGTTTGGCTGTTGGCAGAGGATTTGCAGAAAATATGATTCGTTCCCCGCAGCACCGGCCGTGCTGTGGGGCTTTTTTCATGCTAAAAACCAGGAGGAACCAGACGTGATCGTAGTATTAAAGGAAAATCCGGATCAGGAACAGTTAAACAGCCTCATCGAGTGGCTGAAGAGCAAGAATATGGAGGTGTTCTTTTCCGAGGGAAAGAGCCAGACCATTCTCGGTCTCGTGGGCGACACCACCCAAATTGACGGCGACCTCATTGCCGCCCTCGACATCGTGGAGAGTGTGCGGCGCATTCAGGAGCCCTATAAAAAGGCAAACCGGAAGTTCCATCCGGCTGACACTGTCATTGAACTGCCAAATGGAATTCGCATTGGCGATGGATCACTGACAATAATTGCAGGCCCCTCCGCCGTCGAGTCCGAGGAGCAGATCTTCAAGACAGCAGCTCTCGTCAAGGCTGCCGGCGCCTCCATCCTCCGTGGTGCCACCTTCAAAGCCCGCACCTCCCCCTACTCTTTCCAGGGCCTTCGGGAAGAGGGTATCCGTCTCCTCGTCGCCGCTGGAAAAGAGAACGGCATGCCCGTTGTCACCGAGATCTCCGATATCCAGGATATTGACAAGATGGCAGACATCGACATCCTGCAGGTGGGCGCTCGGAACATGAAAAACTATGCCCTGCTCAAGGAGCTCGGCCGTTGTGACAAACCTATTTTCCTGAAGCGCGGTGACTCCTCCACCTATGAGGACCTCCTCATGAGTGCCGAGTACATCATGTCCAAGGGCAACAGCAAGGTGGTTCTTGTAGAGCGCGGAATCCGCACGTTTGAGAACTATACCAATGATACCTTAGATATAGCCGCTGTTCCGGCACTAAAGCAGCACTCCCATCTTCCGGTCCTGGTGGATCCGTCCCGCTCCTCGGGAAGAGCAGACCTTGTGGAGCCGCTGGCGCTGGCGGCGACAGCGGCAGGGGCCGACGGCCTCACGGTGGAGGTCCACCCGGACCCGCAGCATGCGGTGACGGACGGCCGCCAGCAGCTCCGGCCCGAGGCCTTCCAGTCCCTGGTCCGCAAATGCCGGACCATCCACAGTGCGATAAAGGAGGAGAACTGACATGGCATCGGCAATTCGCAAGGTCGGCATTGTAGGACTGGGACTCATCGGCGGCTCCATGGCACGGTCCACCTCGAAGCACACCATCTGCAAAGTCTATGGATATGACAAGAACCCGGAGGCGGTACAGCTGGCGAAGATGTCCGGGGCAATCTGCGAGGAGCTCACGCCGGAGAACATCAAAGAGATGGATCTCCTCATGATTGCCATCGCCCCGGAACAGATCGTGAAATGGATGGACGAAAACGCATCGACCATTGACACGCATACCATACTGGTGGACTGCTGCGGAGTGAAACGGTATATCTACCAGCACATCGCCCCCCTGGCAGAGAAATATGGATTTCTCTATGTGGGCGGCCACCCCATGGCCGGCAAAGAGGTGGCGGGTTTCGTAAACTCTGACGCCTACCTCTACGAGGACGCCTCCATGATCCTCTGCCCCGACGAGACCACCGACATTGAGACCCTCGACACCCTGAAGGCCTTCTATCTGTCCCTGGGTTTTGGCGAAATCGTGTTTTCTAACCCCGAAGAACATGATAAAATCATTGCATATACCTCTCAGCTGGCCCACGCCACATCGTCTGCCTATATTAAGTCACCGACGTCCAGACAGCGTATGGGCTTCACGGCAGGCTCCTACCGGGATATGACCCGTGTTGCCCGTCTTGATCCTGCCATGTGGACCCAGCTCTTCATGGCCAATGCGGATAACCTGGAGTATGAGCTTCAGGAACTGGTGGACAACCTCACCGGCTACCTGGACGCCATCAAAGAGCGGGACCCGGAAAAACTCTGGGACCTCCTGGAAAAGGGCCGCGAGCTCAAGGTCACCGAGCCGCTGGAGGACTGCTGAACATAACCGGAAAGGAACAAGCGTATGGAATCCCCTGTTATAGAAATACCAGTCAAGGCATCGCAGCCGTACACCGTTACCATTGGGAGCGGTCTTCTTGGCGAGTGCGGAAAATACATTGCGAAAGTTCACAAGCCCTGTAAAATTGCGGTGGTCTCCGACACCAATGTCGCACCCCTCTACCTGGAAAAGGTGGAGAAGTCCCTGCACGAGTCGGGCTTTGAGACGGTATCCTTTGTCTTCCCCGCCGGAGAGCAGTCGAAAAATCTCCATACATTTGCCGACCTTCTGGAGTTCATGGCGGAGAGCCGCCTGACTCGCACCGACCTGGCAGTAGCTCTGGGCGGCGGTGTCACCGGAGACATGACCGGCTTTGCCGCGGCAAGTTTTCTGCGCGGCATCCCCTATGTCCAAATTCCCACCTCTCTCCTCGCAGACGTGGACTCCTCTGTGGGAGGAAAGACCGCTGTGGATCTGAAGGCAGGCAAGAACCTCGCCGGTGCCTTTAAGCAGCCTCTTGCAGTACTCATTGACATTGACACCCTGCAGACCCTGACGGACGAGTTTTTCGCCGACGGCAGTGCGGAGTGCATTAAATACGGCGTTCTCGGTTCCGAGAGAATTCTCGACATCTACGAAAACGGAGACCCGCACGCCTCCGTTCAGGATATTATTGCCGAGTCCGTGCAGATCAAGGCCGACTATGTGGAAAACGACGAGTTCGACACCGGACTCCGCCGCTACCTGAATCTGGGCCACACCTTGGGCCACGCCATTGAACGCAGCAGCAAATTCGGTCTGACCCATGGCCATGCTGTTGCAGCCGGAACGGTTCTCATCTGCCGGGCCGGTGAGAAAATGGGCATTACTGAGCCCGGCACCGCAGACCGGTTGGCTAAGATCAATGAGCGGAATGATCTCCCGGTCTCCACGGAGTTTTCCGCTGCGGTCCTCACCGACAGTGCCCTGAATGACAAAAAGAGAAAGGGCGACACCATTGCCCTCATCATTCCGGAAAAAATTGGCAAGTGCATGACGAAGACCGTTCCGGTGACGGAACTGGAGGGCATCATCAAGCTTGCCCTCGGGGAGGAGTAATGCAAGTTCTACTGCAATCTTCGGTACTGTCCGGAAATATTGAGGCCATTGCGTCGAAATCAGACGTGCATCGCCTCCTGTTCTGCGCCGCTCTTGCCGACGCCCCGACGGATATCCGCATGCCGGGCACCACGGAGCTCTCCGATGATATCCAGGCAACCATGTCCTGCATTCAGGAGCTCGGTGCCTTGGTCAAATGGGACGGGGAATACCTCCGGGTCGCTCCTGCACAGAAGCCAGCGGACCACCCGGCATTCAACTGCAGGGAGAGCGGCTCCACGCTTCGCTTCCTGCTGCCAATTGCCGCTGCAGTCTGCCAATCCCCCTCTTTTTCCGGCGAGGGACGCCTGCCGGAGAGGCCTATCATTGAACTGCTTCAGGCCATGGAACAAAACGGAATTTCCTGTTCCGCAGAGAAACTCCCGTTTACCTTTTCCGGAAGCCTGAAACCCGGCACCTACTCCCTGCCCGGCAATGTGAGCTCCCAGTACATTACCGGCCTGCTCTTTGCGCTGCCGCTGCTTCCCGGCGACAGTTCCATTGTGCTCACCAGCGAACTTCAGTCCGCTTCCTATATTGATATTACGATTCATGCGCTGCGGCGGTTCGGCATCCGCACCCGCAGGACCCGCTCCGGCTGGGACGTTCCGGGAAACCAGATTTACCACAGCCCCGGAGAACTCACAGCGGACGGCGACTGGTCCAATGCGGCCTATTTTCTCGCCGCCGGCGCCATCGGGGAAAAGCCCGTCACTGTCACCAATCTGAATGAGAAGTCCCCGCAAGGCGACAAGGCCATTGTCCCCGTCCTTCGGAAGTTCGGCGCAGAGGTGCAGGTGGAGGGAAACTCTGTCACTGTCTTCCCCTCCCGGCTTCGCGGCACGACGGTGGACCTCTCGGATATACCGGACAGTCTGCCGGTACTGGCAGTTGTGGCGGCCTTTGCAGAGGGCAAGTCCACTTTTACCGGTGCGGCTAGACTCCGCCTCAAGGAGAGTGACCGCATCCGCTCTGTGGCTGACATGATAACGGCCCTCGGCGGCTCTGTACGGGAACAGCTGGACGGCCTCATCGTCTCAGGGCGCAACGCCGCCCCTCTCACTGGAGGAGATGTGTCATCCTGCAATGACCACCGCATTGTCATGGCAGCGGCCATTGCCGCGGCCAACGCCCCGCAGGAATCCACTATTGACGGGGCCGAGGCGGTCCGCAAATCCTACCCCACATTTTTCTCAGACTACAACAGACTTGGAGGTCTTTCACATGGCATCTAAATTCGGACAGAACCTGTCCATCTCCGTTTTCGGTCAGTCCCACGGCAAGGCCATCGGCGTGGAGATGGACGGCGTCCCCGCAGGCGAACCCATCGACATGGAAAAACTCCAGGCGTTTCTCGACCGCCGGAAACCCGGACAGGGTGCCATGACCACCCGCCGGAAGGAGACGGACATTCCGGAATTTCTCTCCGGGGTACAGGACGATGTGACCTGCGGATTCCCCATCTGTGCGGTCATTCAAAATTCAGACCAGCACTCCCACGACTACAGCAATCTCCGGACGAATCCCCGCCCGTCCCATGCGGACTATACTGCATCGCTCCGTTACGGGGAGGCCCGTGACATGCGCGGTGGCGGCCACTTCTCCGGAAGACTTACTGCCCCCATCTGCGTTGCCGGCGGCATCTGTCTGCAGATGTTGGAGCGCCGTGGAATCTACGTAGGCGCCCATCTCCAGCAGGTCTATAACGTAAAGGACGAGCAGTTCCCGCTCTACCCCACAAAGGAACTCTTTGACGAGGTCGCAGCACGCAAGCCCGCCACTATCAATCCGGAGGCCGGAGCAAAAATGGAGCAGGCCATTGTCGAGGCCTCCAAGGACCTGGACTCCGTCGGCGGCATCATTGAGTGCGCCATCATCGGCTTTCCTGCTGGCCTGGGCGACCCCATGTTTGACGGAATAGAGAACCGCCTGGCGCAGGCGCTCTTTGGGATTCCAGCTGTGAAGGGTCTGGAATTCGGAAACGGCTTTGCCGGCACAGATCTACGCGGTTCCGAGAACAACGACCCCTTCATCCTGAAGGATGGGAAAATTGCCACGGAGACAAACCACTCCGGCGGCATCAACGGCGGAATCAGCAACGGTATGCCCATTGTGTTCCGCGTCGCCCTGAAGCCCACCTCCTCCATTGCAAAGAAACAGCGCACTGTCAACTTGGAGACCATGGAGGAGACCGACCTCATCGTCAAAGGACGGCATGACCCCTGTGTGGCCGTCCGGGCAGTTCCGGTTGTGGAGGCCGTTGCCGCCTCCGTTGTCACCGATATCCTGCTGGGCACAGGAAAGTTTTAAGGAGGAAATACCCATGGATCTTTCCGATTACCGGAAGCGGATCGACGAAATCGACTCGCAGATGCTGACGCTCTTTCTCGAGCGGATGGACATTGCCGGACATATTGCAGAATATAAATCGCAGAACAACATTCCCATCCTGAATAAGGCGAGGGAGCGCGAGGTCCTGGCCAGCGTCTCCGAGAGAGCCGGCGACATGGAGCTCTATGCCCACCGTTTCTTCTCCAACATCATGGAGATCAGCCGCGCCTATCAGGCCTCCCTGGACACGAAGAGCTCTCCGCTCCTCGACACCATCCGGGAGTCCCGTCTCCCGGCCGACGCCCAGTTCCCCCAGACCGGCTCCATTGCTGTTCAGGGTGTTGAGGGCGCCTATGCTCAGGTGGCGGCAGACCGGCTGTTCCGCCGAGGCAATGTCATGTACTTCCAGTCTTTTGGCGCCGTATTCGAGGCGGTGGAGAACGGACTCTGCGACTTCGGCATTGTGCCCGTGGAAAACTCCAACCACGGCTCCGTCCGTGACGTCTATGAGCTCTTCCGGAAACATAAGGTCTACATTACTCGGACCACGAAGGTCCATATCCGCCACGAGCTGCTCGGCAAACCCGGCACCCGTCTGGAGGACGTGAAGGAAATCTACTCCCATGAGCAGGCCATCGGCCAGTGCGAGGCGTTTTTAAAGAGCCTCGGAAGCGACGTGAAAGTCATTCCGGTCGCAAATACTGCCCTCGCAGCCAAGATGGTGGCGAACAGTAACCGAGAGGACGTGGCCTCCATTTCCTCCCATGAGGCGGGAGAACTGTATGGCCTTAAGCCAATTACCACCGGTATTGCCGACAGTGACAACAACTATACGCGATTCGCTGCCATCCGCCGCCAGCCAGCGGTCTATCCGGGCGCCAATCGCATCAGCATCTGCCTCACCACGCCGCACAGCCCCGGTGCCCTCTACGAGATCCTCTCCCAGTTCTCCGCGCTGGATCTGAACATCCTGAAACTGGAGTCCGTCCCCATCTCCGGGTCTGACTTCGAGTTCCTGTTCTACATTGACTTCACCGGATCCGTCTGGGACGAGGGGACATTACACCTCCTCGCGTATCTCGACAAGATCTGCGACATCTTCAAATATCTGGGCAACTACCCGGAGATCCACTGAGGAGGGTGACCCATGGAGGATCGCATCTATGGCCTTCTCGGCCGAAAACTCGGACACAGCTACTCCCCTGCCATCCACGCGCAGCTGGGTGACGCGGCCTACCGCTGCATTGAACTGGAGCCGGATCAGCTGGGCGAGTTTCTGAAGCGGGACGACATTGGAGGTCTCAACGTGACCATTCCCTATAAAAGGGATGTTCTGCCGTTCTGTACCTGGACCTCGGAGTCTGTCCGGCAAATTGGAGCCGCCAACACCCTGGTCAAGCGGGACGGAAAGCTCTACGCCTATAACACCGACAAGCCCGGCTTTATGGAGATGACCCGCCGTTCCGGCATTTCCGTGGAAGAGGCAAAAGTTCTGGTCCTTGGCTCCGGAGGGGCATCCCTCGCAGTCAAGGCGGGGCTTAGTTCCATGGGTGCCGCCCAAATCATCACCATTTCCCGCAGCGGTGAAAACAACTATGACAACATCAGCCGGCACTATGACGCCGATGTCATTGTCAACACCACCCCGGTGGGCATGTGCCCGAAATGCATTCAGAGCCCCCTTTCCCTGCAGGGGTTCCGGAACCTCCGCGGCGTTCTCGACGTCGTATACAACCCGGCACGGACCGGTCTCATGCTTCAGGCGGAGGAACTGGGAATACCCCACGCCAGCGGACTCACCATGCTGGTGGCCCAGGCCATCCGCTCCCACGAGATCTTCTTTGACACCGAGGTGCCGGACGAAATGACCGACTCCATACTGCGGACACTCCGCTCCGATTCCTTCAACATCATCCTTGCCGGCATGCCCGGCTGTGGAAAGACAACCGTAGCTGGTGAGCTGGGACGTCTTACCGGCCGAGAGGTCATCGACATGGACGAGGAGGTCGTGAAGGCCGCCGGGAAATCCATCCCCGATATCTTCCAAGATGATGGCGAAAAGGTCTTTCGGGACATGGAGTCCGAGCAAATCGCAAGATTTGGCGCCATGAGCGGAAAGATCCTCTCCCTGGGCGGCGGGGCTGTCCTCCGGGAAGAGAACTATGCGCCACTTCACCAGAACGGAAGAATCTACTTCCTGCAGCGGGATCTCTCTCTTCTGGGAATGGATGGCCGCCCCCTCTCCAAGGATGCCGCCACCCTCGAGAACATGTATAAAGAGCGTCTTCCCCGCTATCAGCGGTTTGCCGACGCCGAGGTGGAAAATTCCGGCACACCGGAGGAGACCGCCCGCACTATCCTCTCAGATTTCCAGTCCTCCCTGTGAGTTAGCCTAGGCTTAGTAAAAGTGCACAAAGGCAACCCTATTTTTTTGGAAAAAATTGACCTTTCCACTTGAAAACCGCACTTCCTCCTGTATAATGTGAGTAGATAATTATTTTTGGAGGTAACACTATGGCTTATAAAATTACTGACGACTGCGTAGCTTGCGGTTCCTGCATGGACGGATGTCCTGTAGAGGCCATCTCTGAGGGCGACATCTATGTCATCGACGCTGACGCCTGCATCGAGTGCGGCGCTTGCGCAGACACCTGCCCGAACGGAGCTATCGTTCTCGACGACTAAGTAACCGGAAAAGGAAGGCCGACTTGTTCGGCCTTCTTTTTTTATGAGTAATTAAGGAGGGAGACAGTCATGGGCTGCCCCATCGAATATCTTGGAAACAACGTCGAACTGGTCATTTCGCCGGAACACGGATTTGGTACAGATGCGCTGCTCCTCGCCGACTTCGCCTCCCCTCACCGCAAGGACCTCTGCATGGACCTTGGGACAGGCTGTGGCATCATCCCCATGATCTGGCACCGAAACGGCATTGCCGGTGACATCTATGGCATGGACATCCAGCCCGCCGCCATACAACAGTTTCAGGAGAGCATTGAGCGGAATGGAAGCCCCTCCCACTTACATGCAGTGCAAGGAGACCTCAAAGCACTTCCGGACACTCTGCCCCTGGGACGGTTTCGGGTCGTGACCATGAACCCGCCCTACAAGACCGGCGGGAGCGGCATTCTCTCCTCTGCCCGCTCGGACCAGATTGCGCGCCATGAGACGGAGTGCACCCTCACAGACATCTGTGATGCCGCCAGACGGCTTTTGACCTTCGGCGGTAAGTTTTGCCTCTGCAGCCGCCCAGAGCGCTTAGCGGACGCCGTGTGCGCTTTTCGCGATGCAGGGCTGGAGCCCAAGAGGCTGCGCATGGTCCAGAAACGGCCCGAGACCGCCCCCTGGCTGTTCCTGCTAGAGGGTCGGCTCGGCGGAAAACCGTTTTTGAATGTGGACCCGCCCTTTTATATCCAGAACGCAGACGGCGGGGACTCGGAGGAACTGCTCCGGGTTCTCGGAAGTTATCGGGAGGAGGAAACCCATGAGTGAGTGGAAAAACGGTGCCCTCTATGTGGTGGGCACACCAATCGGAAATCTGCAGGACTTCTCTCCCCGTGCGGTGGAGACTCTGGAGTCCGTGGACTTCATTGCTGCAGAGGATACGAGAGTGACGATGAAACTCCTGTCCCATTTTGATATCCACAAGCCGCTGACCAGCTATTTTGAGCACAACAAGGCGGAGAAGGGTCCAGAGATCGTGAATCGCCTCCTCTCGGGGGAGACCTGCGCCCTGGTGACCGATGCGGGAATGCCCGCCATCTCCGACCCCGGTCAGGATCTCGTGGACCTCTGCCTCTCCGAGGACATTCCGGTGGTCTCCGTTCCCGGACCCACTGCCTTCGCCACCGCCCTCGCCCTCTCTGGTATGGATTCCCGGCGATTCACCTTTGAAGGCTTCCTAAATGTAGACAAGAAAAAACGCAGAGAGCAGCTCGATTTTCTAGCAAGCCAGCCCTGCACCATCATCCTCTATGAGGCGCCCCACAAGCTGTCCGCCACCCTGCGTGATCTTTACAAGAGCCTTGGTAACAGAAAGATTACAATTGTAAGAGAATTAACCAAAATCCACGAGGAGATCATCCGCACCACTCTGGAACAGGCTGTGGAGGCATACCCTGACAACAATCTGCGCGGAGAGCTCGTGCTCATCCTCGAGGGAAAAAAAGAAGAGACCCGGAAATGGACACTGGAAGAGGCCGCTTACCTGGCCCGGAAATATATGAAGGAGGGACTCTCCGCAAGTGCGGCAGCCAAGGAAGCTGCCAGGGACAGTGGGCTGAAAAAGGGCGACATCTATCATACTGTGTTAGACTTTAACAAATAAAACCGGGCTTTTTGTAGAGAATCACTTTTCAAACTGGACAAAAAGTAGTAAAGTAATAGAAGTAAGGTTTGTAACCCTTTTGTAACCGCCCGGATGTCGCCGGGTTTTTCATTTTGATATTACATTTTTGATTATTATAGAAACAGGAATTTTCTTTTTATGGATATATCTCTCGCCAGCCAGTCGGTAAAAAAAGCTATTGCACTTTTCTTATCCCTTATCGTAGCACTCTGTGTTATCACCCCTTTCAGCCTGGTAAACGCCCGCGCTGCGGAGTATGTGCCGCGCATGTCCGCCCCCTCCCGCTCCAGCAAATACTACACCAGCGGGAACCCGTATTACACGACGGGCTACGGCATGCCAAACTGCACCTGCTACGCCTGGGGCCGTGCCTATGAAATTCTGGGTAAGAAGCCGAATCTGCCGGTCTGCAACGCCGGACAGTGGTATGGCAGAAACAAGAGTTCGGGTGCCTATCCCTATGGCAGCCGCCCGCAGCTCGGTGCAATCGCCTGCTGGGGACACCATGTGGCCGTCGTCGAGCAGATCGAGGGCAACACCGTCACCATCTCCGAGTCCCACTACAGCGGACGCTACTTTGACACGCACAACCTCACCCGCGGAAGAGAGTCCTCCTACGCTGGAACGTTCTACGGTTACATTTATGTCCTTGCGAATGGAGCCGGTACATCGCCCATCAACCTGGACAACTACATCATGAAACCGGGCTGGTACCGCACCGACACCGAGGGCAAGAACCTCAACATCCGCGCCGGACGCGGAACCAACACCGACATCATCGGAAAAATTCCGAGCGGCACCAAGATCAACGTCACCGAGGTCAAAAATGACTGGGGCCACGTGGTCTACGACGGCGTTGACGGCTGGGTATCCATGGCTTGGGTCGAGAACATCTAAAAAGAATAGCAAGTTAGGGGCTGTACCACGGTACAGCCCCTTTTCATTTTGCAAATTCACAGCGCTCGGAGCTGCTTCGACCATTCCTCTTTTTTTTGGCGATTTAGTCTGACAATTCCAACCACTTTCGGTTGATTTTTGAGGGAAAGTTAGACCAAATAGGAGAAAAAAGGCGGGATGGTCTAACGAAGGGCTGAATCGCCCCAGAAGAAGGGCCAAATCGTCAGACCAAATCAAAATTATTGAGGCGATTGGTCTAACACCACACAGAGCTAGGATCAGAGCAATTGCCCACTGATTTCCGGTCCTGATTTTTTCTAATATTGACTAAAAAAAGTGCTGTACCGAAACCATCGGTTTCAATACAGCACCTATAATTATTTCCATAATCAAGTAAGTAAATCCGCAATCCGGGTTCCCATCAACTGTTCTTCCAGATTTCGTTGCACCCTCTCCCAAAAGGAGAAAAGCCTCTGTTCTGCCCCCTCTGATATTTGAGCCGCCCTCTCCAGGCAGGAGTCAATGGAGACCGTCTTCTCGAAAATAGAGACAACATCCATAACAGTAAATTGTTTCGGATCTTTCAGCAGCTGATAGCCGCCGCCGTGGGCCCCGCGTTTTGACTCCACAATGCCGGCAGCACGCAGTTCCCCGAGTATCTGCTGAATGTAAAACTGGGAGACACCGATCTCCTCACTGATTTCCCGCGAGTTCATGGGGCGCTTTTGTTGCGCGAGTTCCAGGACTATGCGTAGCGCATAGTCCGTCGTAAGCTTCATCTGCATATTTAACCTTTACTCCTGAATAAACCATTCTCAGTTTAATCATACAGAATCCACCTTAAAAATACCATAAACTTACGAAAAATAATTATTCCGCCTTGGTGAGGGAGAAGTCGCGGTCTGCCGTGGTCCGGACCTCGTAGCCCGGATACATGCCCTCCACTGTTTTGATGATTTCTCCAGTCTTGAGATATGGTTCTTTCACCGTAAAGGCGACGACGACATCAAACGAGATAAATTTCTTCTCCTCATCCACATAAAAGGCGTGGACCTGAAGAATGTCCGGATCCTTCAAGAGGGTCTCCTTCACATTTTTCTCCATGTCCATAGTCTTCTCATCATGGGTATTCAGCGCATAGAAACCAAAATAGACAAAGATGCCATACTTATCAACGAGTCGGATATTCAACGGTTTTAGTACCTCATAGGCTTCTCGAATGCTCATGTCCTCGTCCAGTTCCACATTGACGTTGCCAATGTAGATATCCGGTCCATAGTTGTGGAGGATCAAGTCATAGGCGCCCTTGACGGCAGGCTCTGCGAGGATATCCTCCATGATTTTGTCTCCCAGCTCCGCGGAGGGGCGCTCTCCCATGAGTTTGTTGATAACATCCTTGAGAATGTCAAAACCGCTTTTCAGGACGAACAGAGAGACCACAGCACCAATCCAGCCGTCAATATTCAGACCGGCAAAGCGGCTGAGCAGGGC
This sequence comes from uncultured Eubacteriales bacterium, assembly GCA_900315285.1. Lineage (GTDB taxonomy): Bacteria > Bacillota > Clostridia > Oscillospirales > Acutalibacteraceae > RUG420. The sequence goes on from OMYO01000001.1 coordinate 147,012, forward strand.
ACCGGCTAGTGTCACCGCCGTCAGGATGGCATCCGAGAGGGCGTCCTGTCCGGAGGCAATAAGGTTTGGAGAGTTGGCCGACTTGCCCGCTGATCTGGTGTAGAGACCAAGACCTATTTTGGCCGCAATGGCGACACCAAGGAGAATGATGGCAACATTGGTGTAACTTGTGGCTGCCGGATGGATGATCTTCTTAATGGACTCCACCATGAACTGGCCACCGGTGAAGAGCACGAGTACCGAAATAATGATACTGGAGAAATATTCCACCCGGCCAAAACCGAAGGGATGCTTTCTCGTGGCTCCGCGGCCGACGATGAGCATGGTAATGATGGTGACCAGAGATGAGATGCTGTCCGCAAAGTTGTTGACGGCATCCGACGTAACGGCCACGGAGTGGGCAGCCCGGCCGACGATGATCTTGATGACACCGAGAGCAACATTGACCAGAATGCCTATGATACTGACCATGACGATTTTTTTGGAACGTTCCATAATATGACCCCTAAATAAGACAAAAGTCCACCAACGCCGTAATTTGACGGCGCGATGGAGCTGCTTTGCCAATAATACTCTGTTATTAAAGACTCTTACACGTTGAACCGGAACAGTACAACGTCTCCGTCCTGCATGACATAGTCTTTGCCCTCGGAACGGACAAGACCCTTGTCTCTTGCAACGGCAAGAGAGCCACAGTCAAGCAAAGTCTGATAGTTGATGACCTCTGCGCGGATAAAGCCCCGCTCCATATCCGTATGGACTTTTCCGGCAGCCTGCGGTGCCTTAGTTCCCTTCTTAATGGTCCAGGCACGGCACTCATCTTCCCCTGCAGTGAGGAAGGACATGAGGCCAAGCAGGTCGTAACTCTTCTGGATGAGATTGTCCAGACCGCTCTGTTCTACGCCGATATCTTTCAGGAACTCCTTCTTCTCGTCCGGACTCAGGGGCGCAATTTCCGCCTCCAGCTCCGCACAGATGGGAAGCACCTGGCTGCCCTCGGCGTCGGCAATTTTTTTCACCGCCTGGTAGCGGACATTGTTCTCAATGCCGCCGGTGAAGTCGTCCTCGCCCATGTTGCAGGCGTAGATAACAGGCTTCATGGTGAGAAGGCCAAGTTCGCCGGCCACGACCATTTCGTCCTCGTCCAACTCCACAGTGCGAGCCACGAGACCGTTGTCCAGAGCATCCTTCAGCTTGTTGTATACTTTGAGGCGGGCTGCCTCATCCTTGCTGTTGCGTGCCGCCTTGGATGCCTTTGCCGCCCTCTTGTCCACGACCTCGGCGTCCGCCATGATGAGCTCCAGATTGATGGTCTCAATGTCCCGCTGGGGGTCGATGGAGCCCTCTACATGTACAATATTGCTGTCATCAAAGCAACGGACGACATGGATAATGGCGTCGGTCTCCCGGATGTGGGAGAGGAACTTGTTTCCGAGGCCCTCACCTTTGGATGCGCCCTTGACGAGTCCGGCGATGTCGACGAACTCAATGCTGGCCGGGACCACCTTCTTCGGATGGTAGAGGTCTGCCAGAAGGTCCAGACGCTGGTCCGGAACGGCGACGACGCCCACGTTGGGCTCTATGGTGCAGAACGGATAGTTGGCGGACTGGGCGCCGGCATCCGTGATGGCATTGAACAATGTACTTTTGCCTACGTTGGGCAGGCCTACAATTCCAAGTTTCATATTGTATCCTTGTCTCCTTCTCGAAAAAACCGGAGTTATTATACCATAATTGGGCACAGTACAAAAGCACCCGCCGGCGCAGTTCCGGCAGGTGCTCATAATTCATTCTTTCTCTCTCAGATGACCTTTCGATCATACTCCTTGATGGTGGCGGTCAGGCCGTTCTCCTCAATTTCCTCCAGGACTTTGACATTCCAGTCGTCCTCGTCGATGTGCGGGAAGAAGACCTGGGCATTGAAGTAGATTTCATTGATATGGGTGAGATACATACGCTGGGCATAGGGCATGAACATAGTGTAGATTTCCCCGCCGCCGATGATGAAGATTTCCTCATCTGTGTTTCCATATTTGCGCATGACGTCGGCAAAAGAGTTGACGACCTCAACCCCTTCCGGGACCTCATAGCCTTTTTCCTGTGTCAGGACAACATGGTGCCGTTTCGGGAGAACCCCGTGCAGAGACTCAAATGTCTTGCGCCCCATGACGATGGTGTGGCCCTCGGTCGTCTTTTTGAAAAATTTCTTGTCCGAGGGAAGGTTCCACAGAATATCATTGTCCCGCCCAAGTTCGTTGGAGCGTCCAATTGCCGCAATAATAGTAAACACAGTTTCCACCTCATTTGTTTTCTCACAAAAAGTCAATTTAGATTATATCACAGCGAATGGGCGATTTACAGGTCGTTTTCAAATCTGAAACGCCGTGGTATACTGGATAGCGGAAACAAATCTCGAAATTTTGAAAGGGTGTTCTCATGGATTCTCTCTATCTCTTTGGAGCCATTATGATTGCGCTCGGCGCCATTCTCCTCATCGTCGGCTACCCGGTGCACAAAAAGGCGCCGAAGACCGGCTGGACGCTGATGATTCTCGGTGTCGCATTCCTCATTGCCTCCACCATCGTCATCGACTCCCATTTCCAGCACTTGAAGGCGGCCACCGCACTCATCGCCCTCGCCGTTTGAGCTCCGAAAGACCGCGCCCTGCCGGAACCGCTCCGGCAGGGCCTTTTTCTATTTCCCGAGGTGAAACCCAATGAAAGAATATACACTTCCCGGCAGTGACGGCAACGCCCTGTTCCTCCGCGAATCCGGCTCGGGCCCGCTGCTCCTCCTCATCCACGGCTCCGTTACAGACTGTGACTTCTTCCATGACACACAGGAGTACCTCTCGCGCTCCTTCCATGTGGTCTCCTATGACCGGCGCGGCCACGCGCGAAGCGCCTATGTCCCCTCCTCCGGCGACGCGCTGACCGCCCACGCTGAGGACGCCTATACCCTCATCCGCCACTTCAGCCCGGACGGCCGCGCCCTCGTCGTCGCCCACAGTTACGGCGGCGCCGTCGCCATGCGCCTCGCCGCCCTGCACCCGGAGAGCATCCGCCATCTGGTACTCAACGAGCCCATCACTGACCTCTCGCTCTCCAAGGACAAGAAAAAGCTGCAGATCATGGAGGAATCCGCCACACTGGCGGCACAAGGTAACATGTCGGAAGCTTTGCGCACCTTCATGCTGCTGGTCGGCGAAAAGGACCCTCGTGGCCGCAAAGCCACGGAGCAGGAAATGGCCAATATCGCCCCGGACGCCCGCATGTACTATGACCAGGATTACCCCGCCCTGCTCTCCTTCCATCCAGACTACGAGGCACTCGAAAAGTTACCCGTCACCGTGGCGCTCTCGGACTTGAACCGTGGGAAGTCCCACTACACAGAGGCAGAGGAGCTGGGCAAGCGGATTGGAGCGTCCATCGCCCACTTCCCTGGGCACCACAATTGCGGCTTTGACCTGCCAAGAGAATATGCCATGCTGCTCCGTGCGCTTCTGCTGCCTTCGGCAGAGCGACCTCCTCTGATTGTGTTTCCCGGCAACATCCGGCTTCCGGACTCCCTGAAAAACTTTGGCGAAGGGAAAGTTCGTGTGCTCGCCTGCGGCTCTGGGTGTGAGGAGGCCGTTGCGTTCCTTGCGGAGCACCCGGAGCAGGTGGAATCAACTTTGCTGTTTGAGCCAGATTTCGCGCCTCCAGTTGGCGTGACAGTCGGGCTGGCTGAGCGGCTCCACGACCCGCTGCCCAACGGGCATCCGGACAATGTGGTGTGGTTCCCAGGAGATGAGCGCGCGGCGGAGGAGTTCCCGGAGACGTTCGCGGCGCTGGTGTATGGGGCGCTGGCGGGCGACTAACGAAAAATTTCGTCTTGTTTTTCCTCTCCTTATACATTTCCCTCATTTTCCCGCTTTGATGTTTGAGATTTTTTGCCATCAAATTGAAAAGTCTCATACAGAGCTCCAGATTTCAAAAATAATGTATGAGACCGCTCATACAAATAGCGACTATTGCCTTATCATGTATAGATTTGAGGGCATTTTCCAGCGCGTGAAATTTGTCAATCGGAATGGAAAGGAACGTCCTATTATTTTCAAAATGAATATCGTATTCTACTTCCCAAACTTGTCCGGTTTCCGGATTGACTGCAAATTTTACCAGTATCGAGCTGCTCGGCACGGCGCGATAACGTGCAATTTCCTCTTCGGTAAACACTTGGCGCACACATGCATAGAAGACACTGTCATTCACATCCGCAAAGGTCCCCATTCCGGTAGCCCAACTATAGTATTCTCCGGAAGTCGAATCCAACTTATAGCGAAAATCATCACTAAGATAATTGCTTTCGTTTTTAATATATATGCTTTTGATTCGCCAGTCCTTTTCTGAATAATCTTTAATGAGATATCGTGTTCCGTCACTACTATAAACATCTGTTCTGCCCGTATAGTAATTTTGAGCGCTTGCCGAAAGAGCAACCACAGCAACGAAGATAGCAGTAACAAGACCTTGTTTCATTCTTATTGCAAGACCGTTTTCAGGATTAGATCTTCTCCGGCGGCGGGGCTGTCCAGGCCGGCCTGGTGGGCGGCTACGCTGCAGGCGCCCCGCCAGTTGATGGCGCGGAGCTTTTCGCTCAGGACCTCGTTGTCGCGGGTACGGAGCCGGATGGGCTCCAGGGCCGGGGTGTTGTGCTCGGAACCGAAGGTCACGATGAATCCCTCGTCCTCCAGGTAACCGGCATACTGCTCCAGTACCGCAGTGGTGTTGCGGGTGGTGATGAATTCCACGCTGCCGATGCCCCGTTTGCGCAGGGTATCGGCCGCTTTCATCAGGTCGCCCTCGAAGTCCGTAAAGTTGCCTTTCGCATCGTCGGCCAGGAAGGGATAGGTGGGAATGCCGCCCGCGGCACGGATGATATCGCACACGGTCTCCATGGGCAGGAAGGCTTTCGGATCCTCGGGGACGAAGGCGGCACCGCCCGCTTTGAGCAGTTTGGAACGCAGTTCGTTCTCCGTCTTGGCGGGATTCTCGGCATCGGGATACAGGGCCATGCGGAGGGCCTTGGCCAGATGCCGTTCCCGCAGCTGTCCTTTGGTAAGGTTTTTCTTTATCTCGTTGATATCCAATTGGATGTCCTTTCCGTCAGCCTTCAGCCAGTCGTTGAGTTTGGCACACATCCGCTCCACCTGTGCATTGGACTCGGCTTTCACCTCTTCCAGCTGGCGCTTCGGCGCGCCCGAGAGCGTGGGAGGGCAGTTAAGCCCTTTTCCGCTCAGGTAGGTGCGGCCCGGGTTGTTCGGGTCGTTTACCCGCAGGCCGGCGGCCTGGTCTTCCTGGTTCAGCGAGATGAATTCTATATTGAAAAGGGGAAAGAGGTTGCGCCGGGCGCATTCCTCTTTCCACTCTCCATAACCGTCCATGGAATAGAAATCATTGATTCCCACCACCTTCACGCCTTCGCGGGCCGCCATGTCCACGGCTTGCCCGATGCTATCGAACGCGCTGAAGGAATACGGCGTGTGCAAATGGGCGTTTACATCGATGATCGTGCTCATAGGCTAGACCCCTTTCTTGGCCCGGATGATCTGCTGGGCAGCCGTGAAGTTGCCGGTGGGGACATAGTCCTTCAGCGGGACCATCTTCTCGTTGATGACGTCCAGGAACCACGAAGGCTGCGGGAAGAAGGCGGCCTCCAGCTCGTGGCAAGGGGTGATCCAGTTGCGGGAACCCAGTACCACGGGGGCGGCATCCAGGTCGTCGAAGCACAGGTCGGCGATGTTGGCGGCCAGGTCGTTCAGATAGCTGCCGCGTGCGCTGGCGTCGCCGGCGATGATGATGCGGCCGGTCTTCTTGACCGATGCAATCACCTTCTCATAGTTAAACGGCACCAGGGAGCGGGCGTCGATGACTTCGGCTTCCAGACCGTATTTCTCTTTCAACTCGTCGGCAGCCTGGAGGGCGCGGTAGAGCGTGGCGCCGATGGTCAGGAAGGTTACGTCCTTGCCTTCGCGCTTCACATCGGGTTCACCGAGCGGAATCTCGTAATAGCCTTCCGGCACACCGCCCTGGTGGAACTCTTCGCCCTTGTCGTAGATGCGCTGGCTCTCGAAGAAGATGACCGGATCCGTTCCCTGAAGGGCGGCGTTCATCATACCCTTGGCATCGTACGGGGTCACCGGGAACACTACTTTCAGGCCCGGGATGTGGGTGCACAGGGACGTCCAGTCCTGACTGTGCTGGGCACCGTACTTGGAACCCACGGAAACCCGCACTACCACCGGCATCTTGAGGATGTTGCCGCTCATGGCCTGCCACTTGGGCAGCTGGTTGAAGATCTCGTCACCGCAGCAACCCAGGAAGTCGCAGTACATGATTTCCGGAATCACGCGGCCGCCGCACATCGCATAGCCGATCGCAGTGCCGATAATGGCCGCCTCGGCGATGGGGGTGTTGAACAGGCGATGGTAGGGAAGGGCTTCGGTCAGGCCGCGGTACACGGCGAAGGCACCACCCCATTCGCGGTTCTCCTCTCCGTAGGCGACGAGGGAAGAATCCTTATAGAACCGGTCCACGATGGCTTCGAAGAGACCGTCCTTGATGTTGTACATCTTCATCTTGGACACCGGCTTTCCTTCCGCATCCAGGTAGAAGCGGCTCTTGCCGGCGATGGATTTTACGCGCGGGTTCTCTTCCATCGGGTGGTTGACCTCCGGTTTGGCATCGCCGAGGGAATCCACGCTACCGTTGGAGAACATCATGTCGCCCAGGAGCTCATTCTCTTTCACGAGGTCCATGCGCGGCGATACGGTCTCATCGATGGCCAGTTTGTACATCTCAAAGATGACCTCCTTCATCTCGGCCTGGATCTTGTCCAGGTCTTTCTGTTTCGCCACACCGGCCTTGATCAACTCGCGGCCGAATCCGAGGATGCAGTCTTCGGCTTCCCAGGCGGCGATTTCCTCTTTGGTCCGATACGAGCTCTGGTCGGAAGGCGAGTGACCGCTGTAGCGGTAGGTAACCACGTCCAGCAGGCAAGGGCCTTCTTTTTTCTCCAGCAGGGCTTTCTTGCGGCGGAAAGCGTCGATGACGGCCAGCGGATTGTAGCCATCCACGCGCTCAGCATGCCAGGCTTCCGGATTGAAACCAGCGCCCAGGCGGGCCGGGAAGGTGTAGCCCATGGTCTCGCCGCGGGTCTGGCCACCCATCGCATACTGGTTGTCCATCACGTTGATGAGCACCGGCAGGCCGCCTTTCATGTCTCCCTCCCAGAGGGTCTTGAACTGGTCCATGGAAGCGAAGGTCATGCCTTCCAGGACCGGACCGCGGGCCATGGCACCATCGCCCAGGTTGGCGACGACGATGCCTTTCTTCCGGTTGACCTTCTTGTACAGGGCTGCACCCACGGCGATGGAGCCGCTACCGCCCACGATGGCGTTGTTCGGGTAGATGCCGAACGGGGTGAAGAAGGTATGCATCGATCCGCCCAGACCCTTGTTGAAACCGGTCGTGCGGGCGAAAATCTCGGCGATGGCACCGTAGATCAGGAAGCGGATACCGAGCTCTTTGGTCGTGCCCTTGAAGCCTTTGCCGGCAACGGCAACGGTTGCGCCGCCCCAGAACTCGTCCATGATTTTCTTCAGCTGCTTGTCGGGAAGGATCTCGATGGAACGCAGACCCTTGGCGAGGATCTCACCGTGGCTGCGGTGGCTGCCGAAAATAAAGTCGTCCGTGTCCAGGTTGTAGGCCATACCCACGGCGGCGGCTTCCTGGCCGGCGCTCAAGTGGGCCGGACCCGGGTTGTTATAGGCCACGCCGTTGTAGCCGCCCGTGGTCTTGACGAGATTCAGCATCGTCTCGAACTCACGGATGGTGAACATGTCGCGATAGATGTGCAACAGGTCTTCCTTGGTGAAATTCTTTTCTTTGAGTTCGTCCGCGACGCTCTTCTTGTACTGCATCACGGGAATTTCCGGGAACTTGATTTTGTGTTCTTTCGGACGGCGGACCTCATTCGGGTCGATATACAATGACTTGGGCATAATTATTTGACGGTAAACAGGGTTTCTTTCAAAATTTCAGATACGGTAGGATGGGGGAAGACCACCTCTTTGAGCTGCTCCACAGTCATTTCCTGCTCGATGGCGATGCAGGCGCTGTGGATCATCTCGGAGCAAGGGTTGCCCAGCATGTGGACACCCAGCACCTCGTGGTACTTTTTACCCACGAGTACCTTGCAGAGGCCTTCGCCGCGCTCGTTCTCGGCCACAAAGCGGCCGGAATAGGCCATCGGGAGCTTCACGACGGTGCATTCAATGCCTTTGGCGGCCGCCTCGCTTTCGGTGAGGCCGACGCCTGCTACCTCGGGATTGGTATAGACCACGCCCGGGATAGCGTTGTAACGCATGCGGTCTTTCTTGCCCAGGATGTTGTTGATGGCAACCTCACCCTCGCGAGAAGCGGTATGGGCCAGCATGGAGAAGCCGGTCACGTCGCCGGCGGCATAGACATTGGGAATATTGGTGCGCATCTGCTCGTCCACTTTCACGCCGCAGGGCTTGCCGCCGCGGTTCAGCAGCATCTCCACACCCAGCGTCTCCAGACCGAAGCCGGCAATGTTGGCGCGACGGCCCACGCTCACCAGGATCTTGTCCCCGCTCACGCGGCAGACCTTCCCTTCCGGATCTTCATAGACCACGGTATTGCCTTCGATGCCCGTTACCTTGCAGCGCAGGCAGAAGGTAACGCCTTTCTTGGCATAGATGCCCTGGAGCATCGTGCTGATTTCGTCGTCCATCGGACCGAGGATTTTCGGGAGCATCTCCACCACGGTCACCTTGGTGCCGATGGAATTGAAGAAGCTGGCGAACTCCATGCCGATCACGCCGCCGCCGATGATGACCAGTTCCTTGGGCTGCTCCTGCAGGGAGAGGATTTCGCGGTTGGTTACGATTACGTCGCCGGCCTCTTTCAAACCGGGGATGGGCGGAACCACCGCCTCGCTGCCCGTGCAGAGCAGCAGGTTGCGGGCCGTATAGTCATTGCCCTCGCAGGTGAGGGTGATGCCGTCGGCTCCGCGGCCCTTGATGCAAGCTTCGCCTTTGACGGTCTCGACCCTGGCGGCCTTCACGCCGGCTTTGACGCCGCCGACGAGTTTCTTGACCACCTTGTCCTTGCGGGCGATAATCTTGGAAAAATCGAACGAAGCGCCGTCCACGCTTACGCCGTACTGGTCTGCGTGGCGGGCATAGTCAAAGACTTTGGCGCTGTAGAGCAGCGTCTTGGTGGGGATGCAGCCCTCGTTCAGGCACACACCGCCCATTTCCCTTTTCTCGAAGAGGACGACCGAAAGGCCCTGCGCACCGGCGCGCTCGGCAGCGACATATCCGCCGGGACCTCCTCCGATAATGGCTAAATCATACATGGTTATCGTGTGGTATTTTAAAATTCAACATCCAGGTTTTCGATTTCCGTGGCAACCTGCTTGAGGAAGCGGGTGGCTTCGCCGCCGTCGATGGCGCGGTGGTCATAGGTGAGGCTCAGGCCCATATAGGGGACAAAGGCCACCACACCGCCGCCCAGGTCTTTCGGACGCGGGACGATGGTGCCCACGCCCAGGATGGCGCTCTGGGGTACATTGATGATGGGGGTGAACCATTCCACGCCGAATCCGCCCAGGTTGGATACCGTAAAGGAAGCGGCTTCCGGAGAAAGCAGGTCCGGATTGATGCTGCCCTTCTTGCTGTCTTCGGCCACCTTCTTGAGGTTCTTGGCCAGTCCGGTGATGTTCAGTTCGTCGGCATGCGGGACGGCCGGAACCATGAGGCCGCGTTCCGTATCCACGGCCAGGCCCAGGTTCACGCTCTTGAAGAGGCGCATGGCGTCTCCCAGGCAGTGGGAATTCAGGTTGGGGAACTTCTGCAGGGCCTTGATGACGGCATAGCAGACAAAGTCGTTGATGGTGATGTTGACATCCACCTTGCCCTCTTCGAAGGCCTTCTTGGCTTTCTTGCGGAGCGCCTGGACCTTGCGGGCGTCGGCACCCAGCATATGGGTGAGCTGGGCGGAGTTCTGCAGGGAATTGTACATGCTCTTGGCAATGAGTTTGCGCATGTTGGACATCTTCACCACTTCGAACTCGGCGCCTTCTCCGGCTATGTCGGTGTGGTTGGCTTTCCAGACCTTCAGGTCGGAACCTTTAACAGCTCCGGCCAGGCCGCTTCCCGTTCCAGGAGAAGCGAGTCCGCCGTCGGCCATCCTGGCCTTGGCCAGTCCCGTCAGGGTACCCTGGGCGGCAGCGGCGGCTTCCACGTCGCGGGCGATGATGCGTCCGTGAGGGCCTGTTCCGGCAACGCGGCTGGTATCCACACCCTTTTCAGCGGCTATCTTGCGTGCGCGGGGCGATGCGGGAGCGCCGGAGGGTTCTCCCGCAGCAACCTGTGCCACCCTCGGCGTCATAAGAGGGAGGGACCCAGCCTCCTGGCTGGAAGGGGTCGGGCTTTGCGAGACGCTGGTCGAGGGAAAACCTGCATTGGGGGCGAATTCGGCAAAGGACTCGCCGGGTTCGCCGATGACCATTACATTCGTCAAAACGGGAATCTCGTCCCCGTCCTTGAAAAAGACGGCAAGGACGGTTCCCGCCACTTTTGCTTCTTCCTCGAAGGTCGCCTTGTCGGTTTCATAACCGAACAGGATGTCCCCTACAGCGACCTGGTCACCCGGTTTTTTTTTGAATTCGGAGACGATGCAGCTCTCCACGGACTGGCCCTGTTTGGGCATAATG
>OMYO01000051.1 GCA_900315285.1 uncultured Eubacteriales bacterium
AGGAACTATTCGAGGAATTTTTAAACCAAATATATCAATCCGACCCAAAGATGAAACTTAATTCGTATCAGTGTTCAAGTTGAACTTGCAATTTACCTATATTATCAGTAACATACAAACCATGATTAACCCCTCAAACAAGCAGTTTGGAAAGATTGCTCGACTTTCTGTTACTGGCACTTCCGATAAACAATGGCCTCAAATATTAGATATTGATATGGTCCGGTTCTCTTATCCTACTGCGTACGAGGATGACCCTGAGGTAAATCAAGGTGAGCTCCTAATAGCCCCTCTCTGGTTATTGAGAGATGCCTATGGAAACCTGCATGTTATTTGCACTCTTACCAACATCACTGGTAGCACCATTTCTTTTTATGGATTAGAGCAAGTTGAAATCCAGGATAATGGCAAGGTAGTGGCAAAGGGCAATCCTGCAGTATTAAATGAACCAATGATTTTTTCCAGTCTTCCACTGGAGCAAAGCCACTATACAAAAAACACGCTCATCAATGGCTACCCCACTGGCAACTTTGTCGACATCATCTTTGAACCAGGCACCTACGACGATTCAATAAAAGTCTCTGACCTCCAGGACATTTCCATCAGCTACTATATGGTTACTGATCCTGCCGTATAAATATAAATAAGAATAGATTCGTTATTCGAGCCTGTTGCAAAACACAAGTTGTTTTGCAGCAGGCCTTTCTTATTGTCCATTCCGATTTTTCCCCACAGTACGGCATTTTCCTCTATTTTCCATATGGTTGTCATTGTAAGGAAAAGCTTTTTCAAATCCCAAGATGAACTGTTCCGGAACGGGGAATCGGAAAGGACAATGGCAATGATTTTTCTAATCATTTGTTACATTATCAATCTCCTATAATATAAGAAGGCAGGCAAGCAGACCCAGTTACTGATTTTTGGCGCAACTAGGTCTGTTGCCATTGCTTTTCCCTTTCCATTTGCGCTATATTATTATTAATATATGCAAAAGGTGACAAGTGATGAAACCGAAAAAGTACCTCTCTCTTATTTGCGCTCTCATTATGGTTATTGGGTGTGCTGTCCCCGCAGTAGCTGCTCAGCCTACACCGGCCAATAATAAAAAAATCAGCACAAGCAAAACTGGGAGTCTCATCAGAGAATTGATCAAAATAGATCTCAACGCTTTTCAATATTACAGCCAGTTTCCAAATCCTATTGCCCAATTGGCACAAGAGGCAAAAGATGGAACCATTTCTTTAAACAACGCAGAAGCAGAAGGAATTGTTGCACATATCTCTGTAATTTCTGTAGATGTTTCCAACACCTTCAACCCCAAAAACAACGAATTCGGAAAAATCGGCAGATACCCGGTTCCGGGCACAGCGAATAGCAGTCAGCCGCAATTAAAAAATATTGATATGGTTCGGCTCCATTATCCGGGGGAATACCTCAATCCGCAGGGAAACCAGGGAGAAGTATTAATTGCCCCCCTGTATTTCTTAATTGACGGCAACGGAAATCTGCATATCATCTGCAACGTGACCAACATCACCGGAAATACCATATCTTTTAAGGGCGTGGATCAAATAGAGATCCTTGCAAATGGAAAAGTACTGGCAAGCGGCAACCCCAAACTGTCAGAAGAAGCTTTGACGTTTTCCAGCCTTCCACTGGAGAGGAAGTATAATAGCTCCAACAAGATCATCGACGGCTATCCCACCGGCGGCTTTGTCGACATTATCTTCGAACCGGGAACCTATGATGCGTCCCAGCCCATTGCAGATGTCGACGACATCTCCTTCTCCTGCGCTTTGAATTACTCCTCCGTCAAATAAGGGAACAAACAAAAAAAGGCTGTACTACAATGACACCTGCCATTGCTGTACAGCCATTTTTATTGCCTAATTTTTACACCGCATGCACCGCGTCGGCCATGTCCTTCACGAACTCGCCCACCGGCTCAGCCGCGTCTTTTCCCTTTGCCGCGACAATTCGCACAATGGCGGAACCAACGATGGCGCCGTCGCTCAAAGAAGCCATCTTGGCCGCCTGCTCCGGGTTGGAAATACCAAACCCGACGGCGCAGGGGACGCTGGAGTTCTTTTTGACCAGCTCCACCATGGAGCCGATATCCGTGGTAATGGTGTCACGGGTTCCGGTCACTCCCAGCGAGGAGACAACATACAGGAAGCCCTTGGCCTCCTTGGCAATCATGGCAATGCGGTCCTCGGAGGTCGGCGCAATCATGGAGATGAAGTCGACTCCATATTTCTCGCATGCAGGGAGGAAGTCACCCTTCTCCTCGAAGGGGACATCCGGGAGGATGAGGCCGTCAATGCCCGCCTCGGAGGCGTTCTTCATGAATTTCTCGGTACCATAGGAATAGACCACATTGGCGTAGGTCATGAAGACCAGCGGAATTGTGATGTCCTTACGGAGCTCCTTGACGAACGGGAAGATATCGTCCGTCGTCACACCGCCCTCAAGAGCGCGCAGATCCGCCTCCATGATGACCGGTCCCTCGGCTGTGGGGTCGGAGAACGGGATGCCGAGCTCAATGATGTCGGCGCCGGCCTCCACCATGGCATAGACCGCCTTTTTCGTGGTCTCCAGGTCCGGATCCCCGCAGGTGATGAACGGGATAAATGCCTTATGGTTCTCAAATGCTTCGTGAATGCGACTCATTCGGAAATGTCCTCCCCTCTGTAACGTGCAATAGCGGCGCAGTCCTTGTCGCCGCGGCCGGAGATTGTAATGACCATGGTCTGATCCTTATCCATCTTCGGCGCCAGTTTCATGGCGTAGGCCACCGCGTGGGAGGACTCAATGGCCGGGATGATTCCCTCCATCTTCGAGAGGTACTCAAAGGCATTGACTGCCTCGTCGTCCGTAATAGCAACATACTCAGCACGGCCAATGTCGTGGAGATAGGCGTGCTCCGGTCCGATGCCCGGGTAGTCCAGTCCGGCGGAGATAGAGTAGACCGGCGCGATCTGTCCATATTCGTTCTGGCAGAAATAGGATTTCATGCCGTGGAAAATTCCCAGTTTACCGGTGTTCAGGGTGGCGGCAGTCTCAAAGGTGTCAATGCCGCGTCCGGCGGCCTCACAGCCAATGAGCTTGACAGATGGGTCATCAATGAAATGGTAGAACGAGCCGATGGCGTTGGATCCACCGCCGACGCATGCCATGACCACATCGGGCAGCTTGCCCTCGGCCTCCATCATCTGCTGCTTGATTTCACGGGAGATGACAGCCTGGAAGTCCCTGACAATGGTCGGGAACGGGTGCGGGCCCATGACGGAGCCAAGGCAGTAGTGGGTGTCATCAATGCGGGATGTCCATTCGCGCATGGCCTGGGAGACCGCATCCTTCAGGGTGCCCGTACCGTCCGTAACAGGAACGACGTCAGCTCCGAGAAGCCGCATCTTATAGACGTTCAGCGCCTGCCGCTCCATGTCCTTCTCTCCCATGAAGACGACACATTCCATGCCGAACAGGGCGGCAATGGTGGCGGTGGCCACGCCGTGCTGTCCCGCTCCAGTCTCGGCAATGAGCCGGGTCTTGCCCATCTTTTTTGCAAGGAGCGCCTGTCCAAGACAGTTATTGATCTTGTGGGCGCCGGTATGGTTCAGGTCCTCGCGCTTCAGGTAGATTTTCGCCCCACCCATATCCTTCGTCATGCGGTCCGCATAGTAGAGCAACGATGGGCGATTTGCGTAATTGTTATAGAGATCCGTGAGTTCCCGATTGAACTCCGGGTCATCCTTATATTGGTTATAGGCCTCTTCCAGTTCAATGACCGCATTCATCAGAGTCTCGGGAATGTACTGTCCGCCGTGGACTCCGAAGCGTCCTTTTGAATCTGCCATAAGTCAACTCCTCTTTACTGCTTCCATAAATTTTCTGCACTTCTCAAAGTCCTTGACCCCGTCGGTCTCCACCCCGGAGCTCACATCTAGAGCGTACGGGTGAAACCGCTCTACGGCCTCCCCGACGTTGTCCGGGTCAAGACCGCCGGCCAGGAAATAGTGGCGTCCCATGTTTTCCATGAGCGACCAGTCGAAGGTCTCGCCAGTGCCGGTACCGTTGTCCAATAGGACGTAGTCAGCCGTGCATCGCCGAGCATGGTCCAAATCCTCGGCGCTCCGGACTTTGAATGCTCTAATAATCTTTGAATCCTGTGCTGTGGTGAGCTGCCGGAGCTCCGCAATTTGCTCCTCGGTCTCGTGGCCATGGAGCTGGGCCAGTTGAATGAGGCCCCGGTTCAAGAGTCCCGCAATGAACTCCATGGGCTGATCCACAAAGACGCCCACAGCCGGAATGCTGTCATCCATCCTGTCCCGGAGTTCCTGAAGCTGGTCCACCGTCACCGTCCGTCTCCGTCCCTCTGCGAGGATGAACCCGGCATAGTCCGGGCGGAGGCGATTCACATAGTCGATATCCTCCGGACGTCTCAGTCCGCAGATCTTCACCTTACTCATTGGATGCCTTGACGTATTCGTCCAGCTTTGCAGTTGCAGCGCCACTGTCGATGAGCTCCGCAGCCTTCTTCACGCCGTCGGCAATGGAATCTGCCTTACCGCCGATATAGATGGCAGCGCCGGCATTCATGAGAACCGCGTTGCGTTTGGTGCCCTGAATAGTGCCATTCAGGATGCCGCGGGTGATCTCCGCATTCTCCTCCGGTGTACCACCGACAATATCCTCTTTTGTGCCGCGGGTCAGGCCGAAGTCCTCCGGCTTGATCTCATATTTCTTCGTTGAGCCGTTATCCAGTTCACAGATAGTGGTCGGGGCGGAGGCGGAGATCTCATCCAGCTTGTCCTGACCGTAGACAACCAGGGCTTTCTTTACGCCCAGCTTGTCGAGAACGGCCGGAAGGACATCGACAAGATACTCATCATAGACGCCCAGCAGGAAGTACTCGGGGTTTGCCGGGTTTGTGATGGGCCCGAGGATGTTAAAGACAGTGCGGAATCCCAGTTCTTTGCGGATGGGTCCGACATACTTCATTGCCGAGTGATACTTCTGGGCAAACAGGAAGCAGAGGCCGACGTCGCTGAGCATTTTAAGAGCCTTCTCCGGATCCTGCTGGATGTTCACACCAAGAGCCTCCTGGCAGTCCGCCGTGCCGGAGAGAGAGGAGGCTGCGCGGTTACCGTGCTTGGCAACCTTGATACCCGATGCCGCAATGACCATTGCCGATGTGGTGGAAATATTGAAGGAGTGCGCTCCGTCTCCGCCGGTACCGACGATTTCCAGAACCTCCATGCCTGGGTGCGGAACCGGAGTCGCCAGTTCGCGCATTGCCTTGGCACAGCCCGAAATCTCATCAATGGTCTCCGCCTTGGCCGACTTTGTGGAAAGTGCCGCGAGGAACGCTGCATTCTGGGTCGGTGTCGTCTTGCCGGACATGATCTCATTCATTACCGTGTAGGCCTCATCATACGTAAGGTCTTCTCTGCTGACAATTTTGATGATAGCTTCCTTTATCATGATTTATTCTCCTCTCAGTTTGTTAAGAGCTTCTCTCTTGTCCGGGGCGCGCATGAGGCTCTCCCCAATCAGAACGCCGTTTACGCGGCCTCTCTCCAGCTCTTCAATATCTTCTCTGCTTCGGATGCCGCTCTCGGCGATGAAGAGTACATCGCCCGGCACGCGATTTCGCAGGTTGATGCTGTTATGGATATCCACCGTGAAATCCTTCAGATTCCGGTTGTTGACCCCGATGATGCGGGCACCAGCTGCGGCCGCCCGGTCGACCTCCTCCTCGTCGTGGGCCTCCACAATGGCGGAGAGTCCCAGGCTGTCGGCAATGCCGATATACTTTTTCAAGGTCTCGTCGTCGAGGATGGCGCAGATGAGCAGGATGACCTTGGCACCGAGGACTCGGGCCTCGTAGATCATATACTCATCCACCGTAAAGTCCTTGCGCAGGACCGGGATAGAGACGTTCGCCGCAATCTCCTCCAGATATTTTGTGCTGCCCTGGAACCACTTCGGCTCCGTCAGGCAGGAGATGGCAGTTGCGCCGGCCGCCTCATACTCCCGTGCAATGTCCAGGTATGGAAACTCGGGGGCGATTAAGCCCTTGGAGGGTGATGCTTTCTTACACTCGCAAATAAAGCTCATGCCGTCGGACTTCAGGGCCTGTTCAAATGGGAAGCCCTCAATGGGAGGCATGCTCTCCGCTTTCCGCTTCATCTCTTCCAGAGGGATTTTTTTCTTTACCTCTGCCACGCGGACTCTGGCATAGTCTGCAAGCTGATCCAGGATGTTCCCGCTCTTAGTGATGTCCACAAAGTTCTGCAGGATCTTGTGTCCCTCCGGCGTCATAATGGACTCCGGATGGAACTGTACACCGAAGACCCGTCTGCCGCGGTCCTCCACGGCCATGACCTCGCCATCATCCTCCGTTGTGGATGTGACGGCCAGTTCCGTGCCGTTCAGGCTGTCTGCCTCAACCGCCAGGGAATGATACCGTGCCACCTTGATGGTCTCTGGAAGCCCTCGGAATAACGGGCTTGTGAGGTCCAGCTTTGCGTCGGACTGCTTGCCGTGCATGAGGCGAGAGGCGTATCCCACCTTGCCGCCGTATACCTGACAGATGGCCTGTTCCCCTAGGCATACGCCGAGGATAGGCATTTCGCCCTTCATTTCCGCCACAAGTTCCTGACAGATACCGGCATTTTCCGGCCGCCCCGGGCCCGGAGAGAGGATGATGCCCGCCGGGTGAAGCTCACGGATTTCCTCCACCGTCATGGCGTCGTTCCGGATGACCTTCAGGTCCGGCTCAATTTCGCCCATCATCTGGTAGAGATTAAACGTAAAACTGTCGTAGTTATCAATTAGAAGGATCATACG
The DNA here is from genome assembly GCA_900315285.1 of uncultured Eubacteriales bacterium. Classification (GTDB taxonomy): domain Bacteria; phylum Bacillota; class Clostridia; order Oscillospirales; family Acutalibacteraceae; genus RUG420. The sequence goes on from OMYO01000051.1 coordinate 6,853, forward strand.
TCTATCTCCTCCGCTCTCTTCAGTGCTGCAACAACCGCTGCCGCTTTATTGATGCACTCCTGGTATTCCTTCTCCGGCACGGAGTCCGCCACGATACCGGCGCCGCTCCGGACAAAGACCTTGTCATTCTTCCGATAGGCGAGCCGGATTCCAATGCACAGATCCAGATTCCCTGAGAAGTCCAGATATCCGATTCCGCCGCCATAGATGCCCCGCTTGCTGTTCTCCATGTCGTTGATGAGCTGGCAGGCCTTCAGTTTGGGGGCGCCGGAAAGTGTACCGGCGGGGAGGATGGAGCCAACCGCATCCAGTGCGTCGAGGTCGTCCCGGATTTCTCCACGGACCGTGGAGCCGATGTGCATGACGTGGGAGAACTTCTCAATTTCGTGATATTTCTCCACCTTGACAGAGCCGAACTTGGAAATCTTTCCAATGTCGTTCCTTCCAAGATCCACCAGCATATTGTGCTCTGCCAGTTCCTTCTCATCCTTCAAGAGTCCATCTTCTAGCTCCTGATCCTCCTCGGGGGTCTTTCCCCTCGGCCGGGTTCCGGCAAGCGGGAACGTGTGGAGAACACCGTCCTCCAGTTTCACCAGGGTCTCCGGGCTGGCACCCGCCGCCTCGAGATCCATGCCCGAGAAGTAAAACATATACGGTGACGGATTCAACGTCCGCAGCACCCGGTACATGTTAAAGAGCGTTCCCTTATAGTCGGCCTCCAGCCGGTTGGAGAGAACAATCTGGAAAATATCTCCCTCGTGGATATGGTATTTTGCCTTCTCCACCATGGCACAGTAGTGCTCCTTGTCAAACAGCGGCTTGGCCTCCGAGAGGAGTTTGCCCGGGTCGTCCGGCTTCTGGGCACCGTGGCGGATGAGATCTTCCATGTCCTCAATATCTCGGACCGCCCGGTTGTAACCGGCCTCCCCCTCATCCAGCCGCATATTGGCAATCAGGATGATGCGCTGCCGCAGATTGTCGAAGGCAATGACCTTGTCGAACAGCATGAGGTCGGCATCCATGAAATTCTCCTCATCCTTGGCATCCAGGTTGAGGGTCGGCTCATAGTATTTCATATAGTCATAGGAGAAGTACCCGACCAGGCCGCCGGTGAAGGACGGAAGACCCGGTATTTTGGGCGATTTATATTCTTCTAGAACCTGACGAATATATTGATTCGGATTGTCCGTCTCAAATGTGAGATTTCCAATCTTCAGCACATTGTCTTTGCAGGAGATTCCGGTCTTCGGCGCATAGCCAAGAAATGTAAACCGTCCCCACTTTTCCCGGTCCTCAACGGACTCCAGAAGAAATACCCGGTCTGAGACGTTCTTCAGAACCCGTATCAAACTAATAGGAGTTGTGAAATCCGATAGAATTTCCTTAGAGACCGGGGCAATCTTATACTCTCCAGATTCCCGGTACTCCATGATCTCATTGAGTGTTGGTCTGAACACAGCTGTTCTCCCCCTTGCCAATAAAAAAGCCCTGGCATGGAATGATTCCATGCCAGGGACGAAATTACATTCGCGGTGCCACCCTGGTTCCCAAAAATTTGGGCCCTTAGCGAGGTACGATCATACCTCCGGAAACTGACGTATTCCCACACGTAATGCCATACTCTCAGAAACCTCTGATTTCCGCATTCCCTCGGCGGTCCATTTGCGGGGCTGTGCTTCTGCCGGATTCTCAGCGTCGCCGGCTCTCTGTGAGATCATACCTCGTTTAATCTCCGCGTCAACGGTTTGTGACAATTCAATTTGTGAAAACATATTACCACGATTGTCCTTGAAAATCAACGGGCAAAAGAAATTCCGACCGCCCTGCCGGGCAGCCGGAACGTCTCTCTCTTCAATTCTTCCTAAAATTGCCGAGATGCGGGGACCGGCATTTTTCGGCAGTTTCCTGGGCTGTCGGCCGTTCCCCTCCCCTATTTCCTAAAGGTAAAGATCCTAAATACCTCACCCTACATTAAGTTAGACTACCCCTTGTAGCGGATGGTTCAATATTCTTTACAAAAGTTTTTCGTTTTTTTAGAACAACCTTTGCCAAAGCAAAACCGTCCGGCTACTGCCGGACGGCTTTTTGAATATGTCGGCGCCGCCTTATCTTCCCAGGAGGCTGCCCTCCAAGTATTTTCAGCGCGGATGAGCTTAACTGCCGTGTTCGGAATGGGAACGGGTGGACCCTCATCGCCATTGGCACCGACTATTCTCTTTTTTCAGAGTCCATACCCTGAAAACTGAACAAAGAAGGCATTGACAGTAATGCCAAATACGTTCGCTTGTAGGAACTTGTTTTAGACAAGCCCTCGACCGATTAGTAC
>OMYO01000020.1 GCA_900315285.1 uncultured Eubacteriales bacterium
AGATTCAAAGAAATTTTCAAGGGTAATTTCTGTTTGTCGCTGTTCAATTTTCAAGGTCCGAAACCGCCGTATTATGCGGTTTTGAAGTGCTGCGCTCACTGGAGCGCGAGATATATATTACCGCCCTGCCGGCAGGAAGTCAACACTTTTTTGAAATTTTTTCAGTTTCTTTTAACAGATACCCCTAAAGGGTTTTACAGACACATGTTATCCTTGAATGGATTCCTATCATAGGGAGAGACTCCAATGAAGAAAATAGTATCACGCTGCAAAGCTGCTTTGTTATGCCTTCTATTACTGTTCAGCACCGCAATTCCTGCTATTGCAAAAGAGTCAGCGCCTCGCATGCCGCTCAATCTCACCGGGGTATCCAATGCCCGGGAGCTCGGAGGCCTGCGTATGAAAGATGGTAGTGTGGTCCGCTCTGGCGCCCTTTTACGGACTGGCAAACTCTCCGGTGCCACAGAAGAGGACTGCCGCGTTCTGAAAGAGAAGTATCATCTGGCAACCATCATTGACTTTCGCCGTCCGGATGAACAAAATGACAGCCCTGACCCCAAGATAGATGGCGTTCGGTATGTTCCGAATTCCGTTGTCGGCCACGCCGTCCCCGGCATTCGTCTTTCCCAGCAGAATGCGGAACTGGCTGCAAAAGCCATAGCCAAGGATCCTCTTGATGTCTGGATGTACTTAGGATACAAACAGATGGCTATATCGCCCTCCGCAATCCAGGCTTATCGGACAATGTTTCAGGAACTGCTTTTAGCCAACGGCAAGACTGTTCTCATCCATTGCTCTGCAGGGAAAGATCGTACCGGCGTCGGTGCTGCTCTTATTCTCGCTGCGCTGGGTGCCAGCCGCGAGACCATTATTGATGATTTCATGGAGACAAACATTTACCGGAGCAGTTCTATGCAGGAGAAATATAAAAAAGCCCTGGAGAAAACCGGGAATCAAACTTATGCAGAGATGGAACGGGATCGCCCGGGTGTCCGGCAGCATTGGATTGAGACCACGCTTCTTGTCATTGATGAATACTATGGCTCCATGGATCATTATCTTCACAATGCAATGGGTCTTTCCGATAAAGACATAGCAGTTCTGCGCAGCGCATATCTTACAAAAGCCTAAATGTAAAAAAGGGCCCACACGAAACACTTTAATTTCATGCGGGTCCAATATTATTCAAATGATATGCTTAGGCGTCCGGAAGGGAGCAGTAGAGCTCGAGAAGTTTATCCCAGATGGGGAAGTTCTCACCGGGCTTGGCGCTCCAGCCATTCCAGAAGACATGGTCATGGGGAAGTATCGGCATGTTATACCAGATTCCCGGCTTGAAGTCCATGCCAAAGTCTCCCTCCTCGCTGGGGAGGTTCAGGGGACCGCTCTGGCCAACGACGTTGACAAAGCCATCATGGGGAGCCCAGGAATCATCGAGTGTCAGACTCTTGACCTGGCTCTGGGGTTTGATGATGTTCATGACGGCAGCATAGGGTTTGCAGTAACTGCCAACACCCTCTGTGGAAATCTGATGTCCATTCGGCCCCGGCTTCGAGGCGCAGGTCCGGTTTGCAAAATAGTAAACATGAGGGTTCACGCCGATGTTCTGGTTGTTCTCCTGGCGGAAATCAATGGACATCTCCTGGTAGATATTGTCCAGGCCGTCCTTGGAATAGGCCTTGATTCCCTCCAAAGTCTGCTTCGGAGGATTTACGCCAATACCATATGGGGTCTCCTCCGGATAGGCGCCGAGTCCAAACTGCTGCTGGCCCATATCCAGCACCTTCATAAACGGCGTATTCTCCAGCAGTTCCATGGCACCGAGCATAACAGAGCTCAGAAGCGGCAGAAACGGCTTGCCGAAACTCGCCATTGTTGTGCCATTGAGGACACCGGTATGGGTGGAGACAACATGGAGAAGATTTCCGTGTCCGCCGGCAAACAGCGGGGACAAATCGTCGGGGTCCGTGGCCTCCCGCTCCGCCTCACTCCCGTTCGTCATGAGTTCTTGCATGAGAAGAACAGTTGTGCCGCCAAAGGAGTGCCCAAAGAGGTTCATCTTCTTGTGCTCTTCAGTCTTGCCCAGGTCCTCGAGGACGCCGTGCTCATAGGTCCTGCCATAACGGCTGTGGCCGCACTCGCGGGAGTGGGCCACGCCGTAGTCCACGGTTCCGCCGAAAAGATAGGCCCATATCTCGCAGCAGCGGTCCCAGGCGCCTGTCACGAGGCCCACGTTGGGGGAGTAGACCTCATACCCTTCGGAACGCAGGTGCTTCAGGAGATTATTGTCCCCCTTGCCCCAGTAGTTCCAGACCGCATTAAATTTCTGGTCCTCGCCGTAACCGCCGAAACCGTGGATCAGTACATTGGGATAGTTGTTGAGTTTTTCCATCATGTCTCCTCTTCTCCGCAATCCGTAAATCGCCCGTCAATAGACGCCATCGTTCTTCTCCGCCCAGGGAGGTCCTTCGAGCCGGCTGGAGATCCACTGCAGAAGGAAGTCACGAAAGATTTCGCAGTCTGCGGAGCGATGCACCTTCGGATTTTCCAGAAGATAGACATTCACGCCGAAGTCCTCTTGGTAGAGCTGGCGGAAGACGCATCCCTCCACGGGCTGCCGGCTGATGGCGGTGTAGTCCCACGTCAGCATGACACCCTCGTTGCGGCGGACCATCTCCTCCTTGATGGGGAGGCAGTTGGACTCGAACACGAACTTGTAGTCCGCACCGCTGTGGAGGCGCCAGTTGATGTCCCGCTCGTAGTAGCGCAGCTCCGGGCTCTTTCCCAGTAGATTTTCGCCGGAGAGGTCCTCCATGGAGAGCATTTCTTTCTGCGCCAGAGGGTTCTTCTCGCTAAGCAGAGCCACATAGTCCGCCAGGAACAGGAATGTCCGCTGGAACTGCGACATATCCACAGCTCCGCTGACGATGGCGAAGTCGCACTTTCCGACCTCGAGCCGGTTCTTGGCATCCTCATCCGTGGTCTCCTGGAAGCTCAGGACGATGTCCGGGTGGAGGCGATGGAATTCCTGGAAGAAATCACAGGTGAGAAGCGGCATAACAGCATCCATAGAATAGATGGTCAGCTGCTTTTTCCGGATTTGATCCACCGTCTTCGTCCGGTGCATGGCCTCGTATTCGGCGAGCATGTTCCGGGCGTGGCGGTAAAAATCATCGCCGGCATCCGTTGGGATCAGCCCGTTCTGGGTCCGCTGAAAGAAGACCTCGCCGAACTCCTCCTCCAGGTCGCCAATGGCCTTGCTCAGGGACTGGCGCGCCACATGGATGTGCTCGGCTGCTCGGCTGAAGTTCTGATACTGGTAGACCTCCAGAAAGTACTGGAGATGAAGGAATGTCATGGCAGTGCCTCCTGCATTTGCCGGTACATTTACGGATTTTTCTTGCTCATTCGGGTAAAAAATAAACAGAGCACACCGCCGCACCGTTGCGGAAAGTGTTGCTCTGTCTATTTATGCTTTCATTATAATTGCGGTGAGATGACACGAAAAGAACGGAAAGTTCTGCAAGGTGCAACGAATTTATGACACCTTGACCGCTTTGTCAAACCACTTGGCGGAAGCGGCCATGCACTTGCGGGCGCCTCCGGTGAAGATGAGGATTTGGAAGTCGTGCAGGGAGAGCGGGCCTGTACCACGGTAGTGCTCATAGGGAACACCCAGGCTGCGGAGCCGCTCCACGACCTTGTCGGACTGGCCGAACGTCATCATGTCCATGGCGCCGGAGACGACCAGGGTCTGCGGCATGTCCGCCGTAAAGTACGGAATGGGGTTGATGGTGTTGTACAGCGGGTCCGCGGTGGGGTCCTTCTTGCCGGTGAGCGCCTGCATCATGCAGCGGGCAACCGGGAACTTGTTCATGTCGAACTTGAAGAAGTGGTCCACGTCGTAGAAGCCGCAGTAGAGCATGGCACCGCGGAGCTTAAGTGCGGGCTCCGGGAGACCGAGGGACTTCCGGTAGTCCGGGTTGGCCACAGCGGTCTCCACCGCACAGGCCAGCTGCCCACCGGCCGAGTCACCGGAGACAAAGACGTTGTCGAGGTCGAGATTATACTTCTCCGCATTCTCTGCAATCCAAGCAAGAGCGTCAAAGGCATTTTCCACCGGATAGGGCCAATGGTAGTCTCCCGCGTGGGAAATATCCGGGTCATGGGTCTCAAAGAACGGTTTGTCCGCCTTCTCCGGCAGACCGTAGTTGATGTTCATGACGAATGCGCCGTTGTCGGCGAGCTGCAGGCACATGCCGGTGCTGTTCTTCTTGTCGCCAATGATCCAGCCGCCGCCGTGGATATTCAGTACAACCGGGTACTTGTCCCACTTCGTGCTGTTGGGGTTGTAGTGGAGGTCCGCCACACAGACCTTCGGGTTTTTCTGCGAGTAGACGACGTCCATTTCCGACGACACCGCAGGATAGTTCAGTTCGCAGCAGGCTCCGTACTTAGCCCAGTTGTCAGCGTCAAAAACGAAGCTCAGCACTGCGGATTCCAGGGTTTTCATTGCAATTCCTCCTTCTATTTTCCTGTTCTCCCCCATTTTAGGCGATTTTGTACGGTAAATCAACCGATGGCCCGTAATATCCAATATAATTGTATATATTAAGGGCATTCTTGCATTCGACGATGTTTGTTGATACAATCTACTAGTCATTTTGTAAATAATCAGTGAATAGGTGATTTCATGGATAAAATCTATACAAAAGAAGGGTTTAAGGAAGATATCACTTCCAAACTCACCCACATCCTTGGCGTAACTCCCCAGGAGGCCAGCGACGAGCAGTTCTACAAGGCCATTGCCATTCTCTGCAAAGACCGCCTTGCACAGAACTTCTACGACTTCCGCAAGGACGTCTATCAGGACGGCGACACAAAGACCGTCTATTATCTCTGCATGGAGTTCCTTCTTGGACGCTCCCTGAAGAATAACCTCTACAACCTGAACCTGACCTCCGTCGCAGAGGAGGCTCTGGAAGACTTCGGCATCAAGCTCGACAACCTCTATGAGTGCGAGCCTGACGCCGGTCTCGGCAACGGCGGTCTCGGCCGTCTCGCCGCATGTTACCTCGACGGCCTGGCCACCGGCGGCTACTCCTCCTACGGCTACGGCATCCTCTACGAGTACGGCATCTTCAAGCAGAAGATCGTCGACGGCTGGCAGACGGAGCTCCCGGACTTCTGGCTCCCGGGCGGCGACGTCTGGCTCACTCCCCACTCCGACCAGAAGATCACAGTCAACTTCGGCGGTGAGCTGAAATCCGGCTGGCAGGACGGCTACTATGTCAGTGAGGTCCTGAGCCCCACCTCTGTCGTCGCTGTACCTTATGATATGTATATCTCCGGCAAGGACAAGGACTCTGTCTCCGTTCTCCGCCTCTGGAAAGCAGAGGCACCGGGCTTTGACATGAAGCTCTTCAACGACGGTGACTACATGCGTGCCATTGAGAAGCAGGCCACGGCAGAGGCTATCTGCAAGGTCCTCTACCCGTCCGACAACCACACCGAGGGCAAAATGCTCCGTCTCCGCCAGCAGTACTTCCTCGTCTCCGCCTCCGTCCAGGATATCGTGAGACGTCACCTGCACCACTACAAGTCCATCGACTCCATCCCGCAGAAGATGGCGGTCCACATCAACGACACCCATCCGACGCTGGCCATCCCCGAGCTCATGCGTATCTGCATGGACGAGTGCGGCTACAGCTGGGACGACGCCTGGAAGCTTGTCTCCCAGACCTTCGCCTACACGAACCACACGGTCATGAAAGAGGCACTGGAGTGCTGGCCGGAGGACATCTTCCGCCTGCTCATGCCCCGTATCTATCAGATCGTTGCGGAAATCGACAACCGCTACCGCGCCTTTGTCTGGGACGTCACCCACGACGCCAGTCGTGTTGAGGACATGGCCATCATCTCCAACGGTGCCATCCGCATGGCCAACCTCTGCGTTGCCACCTGCCACAGCGTCAACGGCGTATCGGCTCTCCACAGTGAGATCCTGAAGGACACCGTCTTCAACAACTTCTACCAGATCACCCCGAACAAGTTCAAGAATGTCACCAACGGAATTGCCTACCGCAGATGGCTCTGCCAGGCAAACCCGGAACTCACCGACTACATCACCGAGCTCATCGGGCCGGACTTCATCCATGACGGTTCCAAGCTCGAAGGACTTAAAAAATATAAGGACGACACCACTGTCCTCGACCGCATTGGTGAAATCAAGCAGAGCAATAAGGACCGCTTCTGTGACTTCATCAAGGAGGACCAGGGCATCATCTTAAACCCCAACTCCCTGTTCGACGTCCAGGTCAAGCGTCTCCACGAGTATAAGCGCCAGCACCTGAATGTATATGAGATCATTCACAACTATCTCATGCTCAAGGACAACCCCAACATGGAGTTCCAGCCGCGGACCTACATCTTCGGCTCCAAGGCAGCTTCCGGCTACTACATGGCCAAGAAGATCATCAGCCTCATTGTGAACCTCTCCAAGGTCGTCAACAACGACCCGGATGTCCGTGACCGTATCAAGATTGCCTTCATTGAGGACTACCGCGTCAGCATGGCCGAGCATCTCATGCCCGCCGCCGACGTCTCCGAGCAGATCTCCCTGGCAGGCACCGAGGCCTCCGGTACCGGCAACATGAAGCTCATGATCAACGGCGCCGTCACCCTCGGCACCATGGACGGAGCCAACGTAGAAATCCACGACGCCGTCGGAGCCGACAACATCTTCATCTTCGGCATGGACGCCAAAGAGGTGAAGGAGCTCCAGCCCAAGTACAACCCGAGTGACTACTTCATGAACAACGAGGACATCAAGCGCGTCGTCGAGTTCATCAACAAGGGCGTCAATGGCAACTACTTCCCGGAGCTTGCCGGCGGTCTTATCAACAACGACCCGTATATGGTCCTCGCAGACTACGCCGACTACCAGAGAGTCCGCGAGAGCATGGTGGACCTCTACGCCGCCGACCAGAGACGCTGGAACCAGATGGCCCTCATCCAGACGGCCAGCGCCGGAATCTTCTCGGCCGACCGCGCCATTGCGGAGTATGCGGAGAATATCTGGCACACCCGTCCCGTCAAGGACTAACGGAACCCAGGTGGTAAAAATTGGCGAGCCCAATCTATAACTCAAGAGACAGAAGATATAAAAGCAAATATGGCGCACTGGAGAGCGGAGAGTCGGTGACTTTCCGCCTCCTCTTGCCGTTCCAGTCCGGAGCTGTCTGCTACAGTGCAAGACTCCTGGTATTAAATGACGCCGACAACAGCGAAAAGTCCTATGAGCTCTTCGGAACCGACGAGTACGAGGGGGACTGCCGCTGGTGGGAGGTCGTCTACACCGCTGAGGAGCCCGGGCTCTACTGGTACTGCTTTGAATATGACGGACCCTGGTCCACGGAGAAAATCTACCGTGGGCCTTATTCCAATGGCTGCATCGCCTCCGCGGAAGCGCGCTGGCAGATGACGGTCTACGAGAGCCGTTACCGCAACCCCGCCAGTTTCAAGGGCGGCGTCATGTACCAGATCTTCCCGGACCGTTTCTACAACTCCGGCACCCCCAAGGAGCGCGTCCCCACAGACCGCGACATCGTCCCGTGGGACTCCGAGCCCCGCTGGCGTCCGGACAGTCAAGGTGTCGTCCGAAACAACGACTATTTTGGTGGTGACTTAAAGGGCATTGAGGAGAAAATTCCGTATATTAAGAACCTCGGAGTTACCATCCTCTATATCAACCCCATTTTTGAGTCCCACACGAACCACCGCTACAGCACCGCCGACTACTCAAAAATCGACCCGCTGCTGGGCACGGAGCAGGACTTCATCTCCCTGTGCGCCACCGCCCACCGCAATGGCATGAAAGTCATCTTGGACGGCGTGTTCAACCACACTGGGGACGACAGCATCTACTTCAACAAGACGGGCCGCTACGACGTGGTCGGAGCCTATAACTCCAAGAATTCTCCGTACTACGGCTGGTTCAACTTCATCAACTGGCCGAATGAGTACGAATCCTGGTGGGGTTTTGACACTCTGCCGGAGGTCAACGAGAACAACGAGGACTACATTGAATACATCACTGGGCCCAATGGCATCGTCGCAAAGTGGCTGAAACTTGGCGCCGACGGCTGGCGGCTCGACGTGGCCGACGAATTGCCCGACAGCTTTATAGCCCGCATCCATGAGAGGGTCCGCGCCGTAAAGCCGGACGGCATCGTCATCGGCGAGGTCTGGGAGGACGCCTCCAACAAGGTTGCCTACAGCCAGCGGAAGCGCTACCTGTTGGGCAATGAACTGGACTCGGTCATGAACTACCCCTTTGCCAACGCCATCATCGGCTTTGTGGGGTATAACGACGCCGACAACTTCTTGGAGCGTATCCTCAGCATTACGGAGAACTATCCGAAACAGGTCGTGGACTCGCTCATGAATATGCTGGGCACCCACGACACGGCCCGCGTCATTACACGTCTGGCCGGCGAGGACTGCGGCATCCATGACAGAGAGTGGCAATCCCAGCACTTCCTCAGCGACGAGCAGTATAAATTCGGCGTGAAGCTGGAAAAAATGGCCGCTGCCATACAGTACACACTGCCGGGCTTCCCGTCCATCTACTATGGGGACGAGGCCGGCATGCAGGGCTACAAGGATCCGTTCAACCGCCGCGGCTTCACCTGGGACAGCATCAATACCTCCCTCAGTTCCTGGTATAGCTGGCTCGGCCTTCTGCGGAAGACCTGTCCGGTACTGGAGCGGGGCCAGTTTATCCCCATCTCCGGCGGCCAGGGCTGTGTCTGCTACGCCCGCGCCAACACGGAATTCCCGGCGCTGGAGGGACATGAGGACGTGCTCGTTGTCATAGCGAACCGAAACCCCCATCCCATCACCTACACACTCCCGGAGGGGCTGGACGACCTCATCCCCATCATCAATACCATGGGCGTTGAGGGCCGGAACGTCAAAGTAGACAGCTTTACGTGTGCGCTGTTGGGGCGCGGAACGTGGGCTGGATAAAGGCAAAATAATAAGGCTGTATCACTTATTGGTGATGCAGCCTTTATTATTGACTGGGGAGGCTCCGGTTACCGGAAACTACCTTTCGGCATTAGACCAACCGCCTCAAAAATTCTGTTTTGGTCTAACGATATTGCCCTATTTCTGGGGCGATTCAGCCGAGTTTTCCCACAATTTCCAGCAGGATCTCCGAGAGATCTTCTTCCGCCAGATTGTTGACCTCCGTGTACGAATCCAGCGCACCGTCGTCGGCGTCGTCGGAAATTTTCCGGATGGACAGGAACGGAACGCCATAGGTGTCAGCCACGGAGGCGATGGCGGCGGACTCCATGTCGAAGGCATTGATGTGAAATTCGTCCCGGTACTCGGCCTTTTTCGCCGGGTCGTTGAGGAAGAAGTCGCCGGTGCCGAGTGCACCGGAACGGATGCCGGCGATGGACTCAGCGGCCGCAAGCAGCGTCGGGTCGGCGCTGTGGACAAACGTGCCGTCGGACTTTTTGCCGCGGGGCAGGCCGAAGGCGGTCAGATCAAAGTCACACTCGACGCAGGTGGCACCGGCCACCACGTCACCCTTGCGGAGATGGGAGATGGCACCGGAGAGACCGGCATTCAGAATGGCGTCGACACCGCACGCATGGATCAGCAGCGAGGCGGCGATGGACGCGTTGACCTTCCCAATACCCGACTGCACCGCGACGACCTGGGCATTGTCAAGCGGCAGAGTCACCATGGGAAGCGGTTTTCCCGTCTGTTTCGTGCCCCCACGGGAGAGAGCCACCTTCTCAAAAGGGGCATATTCCATTTCATCGGCGAAAATAAAACCGTAAGTTTTCATAATGTTCGGACTCCTCTCTGATTGTTCCATTATAAGGTTGGCATTTTTAAATTTCCAGTATATATGGTATAATCTAAGGGAATAAATCTATACTTTTTGCAAGAGGTGCAGGGAAATATGGAGAAAGTCAGAGTTACCCTCAATATCTGCGGCAACGACTACAATATTACCACAGATGAGGATCCGAAGTATGTCGAAGGTCTGGGAGAGCGTCTGAACGAGGATCTCTCGAAGATCATCAAGGACAACAGCCGCCTTTCCATTACACAGGCTGCCATCCTCGCCGCGCTGGACTACCTGGACGAGGCATCGAAGGCCGACTCCACTGCGGACAATCTCCGCGGACAGATCAAGGAGTACCTGGAGGACTCTGCCCGTTATAAAATGGAGGCCGAGGTGGCCAAACGGGAAGTGGAGCGCCTGCAGCGGGAGCTGAAGGGAAAGGACGGGAAGAAACCCTTTTGAGGGTGGCCGGAATAAAAGCCGCTCTGACAAGGCCCGCACTGTCGACACCATGGTCGACCAGTTAGACTCCGTGCCCACCGGCAGCCTGGATGACGAGCCGAGTCAAAGCCCCCCTGCCCCGCTGGACCACGCGGTGCTCTACGCCTTAGAGCCCAAAGGGGTACCGTCGGAGCAAGAGAAGGAAGAGGACAGTTCCAATTTTTGGAACCGTCTGCCGTTCCTGCGAAATCGAAAGAAGAAAAAGTGAGAGAGGTCCTGTCCGCATGACCCGGGACGACCTCTCCTTTTTTATGTACTGAGGTATGAATGATGAGAAATAGTGCGGTGGAGGTGCTGGCGCCGGCCGGCGGCCGGGAGGCCCTGTCGGCAGCGGTACGCTGCGGGGCCGACGCGGTCTACCTGGGCGCCGGCAGTTTCAACGCCCGCCGCAACGCCGCGAACTTCAGCGGCGAAGGGCTGCAGGAGGCTGTCGCCTACTGCCATCTTCGGGGAGTACGGGTGTATTTGACGCTCAACACGCTGGTCTCGGACGACGAGACCGGCGACCTGCTGCAGCTCATGGAGGACGCGGCGGAGGCGGGCGTGGACGCCTTTATTGTCCAGGACCTGGCGGTGGCAAGACTGGCGAGGGCTGTTGTTCCGGACATTCGGCTGCACGGTTCCACCCAGCTGTCGGTCATGGCCCCGGAAGGCTTCGAAAAACTGCAGGAGCTGGGGTTTGTGCGCGCTGTCGTGCCGCGGGAGCTCACACTCTCCGAAATGGAGCGAATCCACAGGCATACGGACATGGAACTCGAGGCCTTTGTGCACGGGGCACTGTGCATGAGCGTGTCCGGACAGTGCTATCTCTCCGCCATGCTCGGAGGTCGAAGCGGCAACCGCGGGCTGTGCGCGCAGCCGTGCCGGCTGCCGTTCCAGGCGGCCGGCGGCACGGGGCACGACCTCTCGCTGCGGGACCTGGATCTCATAGAGCACATGGGCGAAATGGCAGCGGCCGGCATAACGTCCTTCAAAATTGAGGGGCGCATGAAGCGGCCCGAATATGTTGCCGCCGCCGTCACCGCCTGCCGGAACGAGCTCGCCGGCATTCAGGACCCGGAGCTCACCGCCAACCTGCGTGCGGTTTTCTCCCGCTCCGGCTTCACGGACGGCTACCTCACCGGCAGGCGTGGTCGCGACATGTTCGGTACCCGCAGCAAAGATGACGTGACCGCTGCAGGTCCCATCCTGCAGGACCTGCAGAAGCTTTACGCAGATGACACCGGTCCCACGCCCGTGGACTTCACGTTCCGTGCCGTCGCAGGCGAACCTTTGAAGCTCACAGCCACTGTCGCGGGCGCGAACGCTGGCGCGGGTGCGAGCGCTGTCGCGGGCGCGAACGCTGGCGCTGGCGCGCAGGCCACCGCGGTCTCCGCGGAGCCGCCGCAGCCCGCCACCGGACGCCCGGCCTCTGACGCCTCGGTGCGCAAGCACCTCGCAAAGACCGGAGGCACGGCCTTCACGCTCCACAACCTGCAGATCGACCTTGACGACGGTCTCTTTCTTCCCGCCTCCGGTCTGAACGCGCTGCGCCGCGAGGCCCTCGCCAATCTCTCGGCGGAAATCGTCGGCCGGGCCCACCGGTCTTTCCATCCAGCCGAGGCGGAAGCCCTGGTCGGGCTCCCGCCCCACCGCGCCGCCTCACCCCGCACCTATATCCGCCTGTCCTCCATGGATCAGTACACGGAATCCTGTTGCAGCGGCGGCGCCCTCATCGTGCCGCTGGCCTCCGGCGAGGAGGCTTGGGAGCGGCTGAAGCGGGACGGAGTGGTCTTCGGCGTGGAAATTCCCCGCCCCCAGTACCGCTACTCGGAGCGCACCGTGGGACGCCTGCGTGCAGCAAAGCAGTGCGGGACCTCCTTCGCCTTCGCCGGCGCGCTGGACGGCGTCGCCCTGGCCGGGCTCGCCGGCCTCCCCGTCCTCGGTTCCTTCACTCTGAACGCCTATAGCAGCGTCACCATGGAGGAGTACCGAAAGCTCGGCGTTCAAGCAATCGTGACATCACTGGAACTGAAGACATCGGCCATTGAACGCCTCCGGGGCGACATCCCCCGCGGAATCGTCACCTACGGCCGCACGCCCCTTATGCTGACGCGCAACTGTCCCATCCGCAACGGCACAGACTGCCGCCACTGCCACGGCACCCGCTCCCTTACGGACCGCAAGGGCATGGAGTTCCCTGTGGTCTGCGGAAACGGCGCCAGTGAAGTCCTGAATTCCAGACCCATCTATATGGCAGATAAGCTCCAAGAAGTGAAAAACATCGATTTCTCCCTGGTCTATTTCACCATTGAATCGCCCACCGAAATAGAGGGCATTTTGAAGCAGGTGGCAGAAGGCCTGCCGCCACAGGGAGAGTTCACCCGCGGCCTCTACTACCGCGGCGTACAGTGAGGAGGACCTATGAGCAAGACGATAACCATCAAATATTTCACGGACAAAATAGAAAAACTCCGCTATATTGGCGGGGTCTCGGACTGGATCGACCTCCGGGCAGCCGAGGACATCACCCTCAAAAAGGGCGAGTTCCGGCTCATCCCCCTCGGTGTCGCCATGAAGCTGCCGGAAGGGTATGAGGCCCATGTGGTTCCCCGCTCCTCCACCTACAAGAACTTTGGTGTTCTGCAGGTGAATTCCATGGGCGTCATCGACGCCTCCTACTGCGGCGACAACGACCAATGGTACTTCCCGGCCCTTGCGGTTCGCGACACGGAAATCCATGTGAATGACCGCATCTGCCAGTTCCGTATCATGGAGAATCAGCCGGCGCTGGACTTCCAGGAGGTTTCGCACCTGGATGGAGAGGACCGTGGCGGGTTCGGAAGTACGGGGAAACAGTGAGTTCCTGTATTTTCAGGGGCTGAATCGCCCGGAAATAAGGGGTGCGGGCCCTATCTTATACAGTCCACCTCCATTTCCGGCCTAGTGTATGAGATTTTTTGCCGCCCCCGCGCCAAATCTCCTACACCCTTCCCTTATTCCCGCATGAGTGTATGATCAACATCATACAGACTATCCTTTGTTGCGGCATCATGTATAGGCCGCACTGCTCTCACCCGGAAATTTCTCATACATCATCTTTGATTTCCCGGTCTACTGTATGAGGTTTTCAAATTTCATAACTCAAAATCTCATACAGAATTCTCCCATATCAATTTTTTGTATGAAATTCCCGCGAAAACCACTCTGACCGAATTTTCGAAAACGAAATTACCGCAAAGAATCAAAGTCCGCGGGCTCTTTCTCATACAATCCTCCTCTATTTCCAGCTCTATGTATGAAATTTTCCACCTGGGCCGCCCCTTCAGCCCTCTCGTGAGCAATCCCTTCCCACTTTCCGAAGGAAACTTCCCCTCCTCCCCTCCTCAGCTACACAAAAACATGCAAAAAGCTGTACCACCACCCGGTGATACAGCTTTTTTATATAAACTATTTCAAATAATCAGCCCGCCATTCACCCCGAGCACCTGCCCAGTCACAAAGCCAGCCTGCTCCGACGCCAGGAACAGCGCCGCCGCGGCAATATCCTCTGGCTTGCCGATGCGCTGCAGAGGGGTTTCCTCTGCCAGCTCGTCCATAGTCTCCTGGCTGTGCATGGCGTTCATGGCGGTGTCTATGACGCCGGGCGCAATGCAGTTGACCCGAATTCCGCTGGGTCCGACCTCCTTGGCAAGCGCTTTCGTGAGTCCAATAACGCCGGCCTTGGATGCGCTGTAGACCACCTCGCAGCTTCCACCGACCTGGCCCCACATGGAGCTTATGTTGATAATGCACCCGGACTTGCGAGCTATCATAGGAGGCAGCACCTCCCGGCAGCAGAGGAACGGCCCCTTCAGGTTGACGCCCATTATGTGGTCGTACTCCTCATCTGTCACGTCTGGCAGCAGTTCCTGCGATGCCACGCCGGCATTGTTGACCAGCACCTCCGCCGGCCCAAACGTGTCCTCAATATTTCCGAACATTTCGTGGACCTGCTCCGTATCGGTGAGATCCGCCCAGAACGGCTCCGCGTCGAAGCCTTTGTCCCGCAGTTCTTGGGCCAGCTCTACCGCCGCCTCCGGGTGGCTGCAGCAGCAGAGTGCTGTCCGGTAGCCGGCCTCGGCAAACGAGCGCGCCAGCGCCTGTCCAATGCCGCCGGATGCCCCGGTAATGACCGCTGTCTTTCCCATTGTCCCGCCTCCTGACTTTAAAAAAGGCACCCTGGAGCATTCCCAGAGTGCCATGATTTTTTGGCGATTTACTTGCTGGCCGTCTTCACATCACCCGGGAAAAGCGAGTAGTAGTCGACAGCGCGGTAGCTGTAGACGTCGGTGAAGACCGAGGAGTTTGTCTCATAGATGGAGATGGAGGCGAGGCCGTTGACCTTTCCAGAGCCATCCACTTTACCCATCATCTTCAGATTGCCGTCCTGGTCGAAGAAGAAACGGTTGCGGACGCCGCGGTTAGCGTTGGCATAGTCCTCATAACTATAGGTCTGTCCCATATAGGAGACCTTGCCGGAGCCGACAAAGGAGTCACTCATGAGATAGTCCAATGACAGTTTCTCCATGGTGGCCGCATAACGGCTTACTGCGTTCTGGTCTCCATTCGGAACCGGAGCATAAATGCCCTCGCTGGAGAAGACCACATAGTACTGGCCTTTCTTGTTGTCCCCGTTGTTCTCATCTTTCTTCAGCATGATGGTGCAGGGAACCGTCTGGTTCTTACTTACGACCTGGAACGTGACCAGGGCATTGTCCTCGTCCGCCTTGGCATAGAAGATATTTCCGCCAGTCTTTCCGCCCTTCATGGGTGCGGTCTCATAGGTATAATTTTCAGAGCAGATGAGCTTAATATACTGCTCCATCTGTTTTCCCTGGAACTCCTTCGGCACCTTGCCGCTGCCGCTCTTCTTGCCGCAGGCGGTAAAACCGGTGGCAATGGCGCAGATGGCAAGGATCAGAGCCAGGACCTTCATCAGCTTACTTTTCTTTGAGTTCATAGCCGTTTCTCCTCAAACAAAATAAAGTATTATTAATGGTATCATAGGGGATTTTCAAAGTCAATTTTGTCCTTGCAAATCAATAGTCTTTTCTATATAATGGATTACTGCAAGGCCTGCTAGAGTGGCGCAGCTGGTAGCGCAACTGATTCGTAATCAGTAGGTCGTCGGTTCGAATCCGATCTCTAGCTCCAAACATGAAAAGACACATTGTCTCCCACCGGGAGGCAATGTGTTTTTCTTTTTCTTGGGCGATAAACTCTTCTTGGCGCAAAAAAAGAGCACATCGCACATCCAAATCGATATGCGATATGCCCTTTTGTATATTAACGATTATTTTGCCTTGAGCACTCCATATTTCAGGACATTGCCCGTGTCAAAGAGTGTGTTCAGGATGGCGCTGCCATAGAACTTGACGTTCGTCTCGGCAATGCCGGCGGCGTCATTGATCTGCTCATGGCGCTCCTGATCTTTCTTCAGGGAAGCCACATGCTCTTCCCTCGTCATTCCAAGGTTCTTATAATACTGGTCAATGGAGCCCTGGACATCAATATCGGCAACGACTTTGCCCTCTTCCCATCCGGTCTCTCCGTAGGACTTACCGGTGGCGTCGGCAATGCGCGCGTGGCCTGCTTCGGCGTTCATAGTGGCGCCTGGTTCCGCAGACCAGTTGGTCTCCAGGAAGACGACGCCATTCTCCACGTTGCGGGACTTGCCGGAATAACGGTAGAGCATGAGAGACGGGTCAATGTCGCCCAGGCGTTTGTCGAGTCCGGGCCAGGAACTCGGAGCGAGGACGATGTCGGCGCCCTTGATCTTCAGGTCACGGACGGTGTCGGGGAACGTCTTGTCGAAGCAGATGACAAGGCCGATTTTTCCGAGGCTGGTGTCAAAGACATCGGATCCGACGGTGCCGGCCTCCTCCATGTAGGACTCCGTTCCGGCGAGGTGCACCTTATGGTACTTGCCGACAAAGCCCTCCGGTCCGACGAGGACCTCGGTGTTATAGATCTTGTCTGGATAGTACGGATCCCGCTCCAACATGGTCCAGGCAATGTACATGTTGTATTTCTTGGCGTAAGCCATCATGGTCTGCGTTGTCGGGCCCTCGGGGACGAGCTCCGCATTCTCCTTGAAATAGGCATGGGCACTGTCATCCACGGTGTTCATGCTGATGCCCTCAGGCAGTCCGCAGGTGGACAGCTCCGGGAACAGGATGAGGTCGACATTGTTGGCGCCGGCGTCGTCAATGTAGTCGCCGATGATTTTCATGTTGGCGGCCTTGTCGCTCTTGACCGGGAACGAGACCGTCTCGAAGCGTGTTGTCTGTCCTGCGGCAAAGGCCGGTACAGCAGCCATGACAAACATCAACGCAAAGAGCAGGCAAAGAACCGCCCGCGTTGCTTTTTTCATAATAAACACTCCTTTAGTAGATAAAAAAGAATGTTTATATGGTAAAGGACATGTCCGCAAATGGATTGTAAAAAAAGACGCAGTGGGGAGAAATGTCCGCCACTGCATCGCAAAAATACAAAATCAATTTTGATAAGGTCTCGGGGCATAGAGCCCGAGGGAGAGCCGCGCCATAGCTTTCCGGTATGCCTCCGGGTCAAATTTTTCCGCCGAACTGCAGGCCGCGTAGACCTGTCCCTGTGCTCCGAGATAATAACCCGTGGGAACAATTCCGTTCTTTCGGTAGAAGGCAATCCTACGTCTGCGCTGCTCCGCATTGTCTGCCTCCGGGTCCTCCGGCTCAATGTTCAGGCAGATGGGGCGGCCGTCGGCATACTCCTTCAGCCATGTGAGAATTTTTGAACCGTAGCCGCCGGAGCGCAGCGTGTCATCCACGGCCAAGAACAGGACAAAAATTGTTTCGGCTGTCTCCGTGAAATACAGAAGCCCAACAAACTGGTTATCCTCTACAAAGGTCACAGCAGAGATATCCTTTCTGCGTTGAAGAATTTTCAGCATGGTAACGGGGTACTGCTCCTGCTCCGGGAACGCCCTGCGGTACAGGGAAATCCACTCGGGGGTAATTTGAAATTCCGCTCTCATTTCTCCTCCTACATGCACTCGACGACATTGCTGTACCCGGTCTTCAAATTCAGGCGCAGCGTCTTCTCGACACCCTCCTCCCGGAAGATGATCTTCATACGGTCCTGGTCCTCCTGCTCCGCAAATTCCGGGCTGCAGCCGCGGTCACGGAAAAAGTAGCGGACATATCTCTCTGCCCGATCGTCATACTCGGCGGCATTGTCGGAGATTGCCATGACACCGCCACAGATGTCGAACACCTTTGCAACCAGCATTTTCTGAGGCAGGCTGTAGTCAAGGCCGCTTTCGCGGAATGAGAACGCATCCGGGTCGTTGATGAAGGCCCGCCCGTTGAGACCGCGGCGAAACACGGTATTGACCATATTGTTCCGGGTGGAGGGAACCTCATTGTTGACCTCAAGCCGTGTCAGGAAACTGCCGTTATAGGAGGCGCTGATACTGGGGATAATTCGGCAGGCGTCAAAAATACCCCAACATGCCCCCAGCGGGACGCCGGAGCCGAGGATGAGCTTGTTCCCGCAGAGTTCCCGCAGAAAATCCACGGCCTCGCACATGAGCTGGCCCCGAGTCTTGCCCAGGCGCGGCTGAATGCACGCGACATACAGATAGTCGAGCTTGACCATGTCAAAGCCCCAGTCCTCAAAGACCGTGCGGAAAACCTCCTTGAGATAGTCCTGCACCTCCGGGTTGTAGATGTCCAGGGCACAGACCCCGCCGCCGCGGTAGTCCGCCAAAAACCGTTTCCCGATACGGCTGTCCCGGAGGATCCAGTCCGGGTGGGCCCGCGCCGTCTTGGACGCCAGATGGGCACAGAACGGAGCAAGCCAGATTCCCGCCTTGTTGCCCTGCTGATGAGCCGCCTCAACAATGGGGCGCAGTCCATCCGGAAACTTTTTGGGGTTAGGTACGATCCAGTCACCGACGATACTCTGGTATCCGTTGTCCACCAGGAATACCCGGGAATCGTCTCCCGTATTCTTCAGGCCGTCCAGGTCGCCCATGAGTTTTTTCTCGCTGATATCCGTCTGGTAGTGGTGCCAGGAGCTGTACCCGGTCAGGCGATCCAGCCGTGGCACCTTCAAGCCCATGAAGCCGAAAAAGTAGGAGTTGAAGGCACGATTGTACTCATCCTCAATATGACAGATGTCAAAGACGGTGAAGTCCTGCCCTTCCAGCAGTTCCAGTCCGTCAATATCTTTTCCAATGGTGAACGTTCCGGCATTCATGTCCGCCTCAAACATGGTAAACCCGTTTCGCTCAGAGCGGGAACCGTACAGATCAATGAAGCGGGAGCCCTCCTTGCGGAAATAGGTATAGCTCCAGGAATGGAAAAGACCCGTCTTGCCATAGGTCGTGAACAGGTAGTCTCCGTTGGTGGCAATGGCCTTGGCACTGGGACGGAACAGTCTGGCGTAGTGGGTGATGCCATTCATGACGCTATCCTTTTTACATTCCTTGGAAAGGGACCAGGACTGCCAGCCGTTGACAAAGAAGAGGTCATCATATGCGTAGTTCCGGTCTGCGGTCAGCGTCAGAGAGCGCATGTACAGGTCCTTTTTGGCATGGAGCACCGCCTGCAGCGTACCGGCTGTCTCTTTCACCGTGAGACAAAAATATTCATTTTCATAGTCCGAGCAGAGATATTCCTGCCCGCCAAATTCCACCGCTGCTCTCAGGGTATACATGGGGTCCTCCTGTCAATCGTCCTCAGAAAATGCCGCAACGGTCTCAGCCAGGGACTCCCAGTCCTCCATGGCCTGTTCCAGCTGCGCATTGGTCTCCGCCAGCTCACTGGTGAGCCGGGAAATTTTTTCATAATCTGTGGCAAGGCTCTCGTCATCCAGCTGTCCGTTCAGCTCGTCAATGCGGGCTTCCAGGCTGCTGATTTCCTCTTCCTTGCGCCGCAGTGCCGTGCGGGCACGGGTTCGCTCCGAGCGCTGCTTCTTTCGCTCCAGATATGTCTGCCCGCCGCTGCCGGCCTGCTTCTTTTCCTTCTCCGGCTGGTTGCCGCCCTCCTGCTCGTTCTCCGTCTGCTCCAGAAACATATCATAGTTTCCGACAAAGACATCGGCGCCCTCCGGGGTCAGCCGGACGATTTTGTCCGCCAGTGCATTCATGAAATACCGGTCATGAGAGATGATAAACATGGTGCCGGTATACTGTTTCAGCGCCTCTTCGAGGGCCTCCATGGAGTAGATATCCAGGTGGTTCGTGGGCTCGTCCAGCAGCAGGAAGTTGCACTTGCGGAGCATAAGGCGGCAGAGTGCCACCTTTGCCCGTTCTCCGCCGGAGAGCGTACCCACGGTCTCAAAGACTTTCTCGCCCCGGAAGCCAAAGACGGCAAGGGCGGAGCGGACCTCGGTGTCGCTCATCTTGGGATAGATGTCGTGGATTTCATCAAAGATGGTGTGGCTCAAATTCAGGTTCAGCTGGTGCTGGTCGAAGTAGCCGGTCTCGACCCCAATGCCGTAGCGAACTCCTCGGCCTTTGCGAAGGATCTGCTTCATGAGCGTCGTCTTGCCAATGCCGTTTTCACCGACGAGGAATATACACTCACCGCGGCGTATTTCAAAGTTCACATTTTCATAGAGGGTCTTGCCGGGGAAGTCCATGCGGGCGTCCCGGACGGACAGGACTTCTTCTCCGCTCTCCATTCCAGGGGAAAAGAAGAAAGAGAAGTCGTGGTTCTCGTGTTCCGGCCGCTCTAAGCCGTCCGTCATGCGGTCAATTCGCTTCTGCGTGCTCTCGGCCTTGCGGATATTTCGTTCCCTGTTCCAGCGCCGCTGCTGTTCTATGATACCCTCCAGGCGATGCACCTCTGCCATCGTCTTCTCATACTCCCGGTCTGCCGACAGGTCCCGCAGCGCCTTGAGTTCCATGTGGCGGGTGTAGTTGCCCTCAGTCAGGTAGATTTTCCGGGCGTCAATTTCCGCCACCTTCGTGCAGACCCGGTCGAGAAAATACCGGTCGTGGGAGATGACCAATGTCGTGATTCGGCTCCCGGCGATGAACTTTTCCAGCCAGTCCACCGAGTGGATATCCAGATGGTTTGTCGGCTCATCCAGAAGCATGAGGTCCGGCTTCTGCAGCAGCAGTTTTGCCAGTCCGATCTTTGACTTCTGGCCGCCGGACAGGGCGCTGACCGGCAGCTCCTGCTCCTCATCGGAAAAGCCGAGACCGGAGAGCACAGAGCGGGTCATGGCCCGGAACGTGAGTCCGCCCCAGGACTGATACTCCTCCGTGAGCGTGTCCTGTCGCTCAATGAGAGAGGCATCCCCTGCGTCAATTTTCTTATGGAGTTCCGACAGTTCCTCCTCCATGGCAAACAGCTCATGGAAAATACCTATTGTCTCCTGATATGTGGTCAGGTCAGAATTGGCGCAGACATGCTGCTCCAGATTTCCAAGGCGCCGGTTAGGTGAAAAGACAATGGAGCCCCCGTCCGGGTCCTCCCTCCCGGTGATCATGTTGAACAGTGTCGTCTTCCCGGCCCCGTTGGCACCGATGAGACCGACAATATCCCCCTTCTCCACCGAGAACGAAGCGCCGTCTAATAAGACATGCTCTCCGTAGGCCTTGCTCAGGTTGCTCACATTTAAAATCATAAGTGGAAAACTCCTGTATGTGTATGCTACAATAAGGAAAGTTCCCGGGGTTGTTGTCCCGGGAATTCCGACAAGTTTTTATTTTAGATATGACCTGTCATAATGTCCTCTAACGAGACACTGTCGAGAAAATCGTAAATTTTCTCGTCCAGCTTCTGCCAGAGAGGATAGGTCAGACAGTCTCCGGACTGGGCACAGTTTGCGCCGGTGGTCCCGGCACAGGCAACGGGCTTCAGCTCCCCCTCCGCGGCGCGGAGAATTTCTCCGGCGGATATGTCCGCCGGCGAGCGTGTCAGCTGGTAGCCGCCGTTCTTGCCGTGGCGCGCCGTTATCAGTTCCTTTTTGGAGAGTTTTCCGGCAATGGCCTCCAAATACTTCAGTGAGGCATTCTGCCGGGTGGCAATGTCCCGGAGCGGAATGTTGCCGTCATCCTGGTGCTGGGCCAGGTCTATCATTATGCGAAGGGCGTTGCGACCCTTGGTGGAAATCATCATACTGCAGTCACCCGGGAACATTTTACCGTATAAAATACCGCATTTCAACCGCGGAAAAATCAGGAGGATATCATGGGTACAGCCGCTGTACTTGCCCTGAAAATAATAGGATGTGCCATACTCTGCTACTTCCTCGGAAGTTTTAACGCATCCTATATTTTGGGAAAGACATTCAAACAAAAAGACGTTCGGGACTATGGAAGCCATAACCCCGGCTCCACAAACGCCATCCGCGCCTTCGGCCCGAAATTCGGTTTCATCTGCATGGCGGTGGACATCCTGAAGGGCGTCGTAGCCATGCTCCTCATCCGGCTCATCATGTGGCACTCCCTTGACCCATATGCTCACGAGCTCCTGGTACTCATCCAGCTGGCCGGCGGCATCATCTGCATGCTGGGACACATGTTCCCGTTTTACATGCACTTCAAAGGCGGAAAGGGAATTGCCGTCTCGCTGGGCGTTCTGCTCGCCATCAACTGGAAGGTCTTCCTGCTCGCCGGAATCCCGGCCCTCATCATTCTCGCCTTCTTCCGGATCATGTCCGTGGCGTCTCTCTCCTTTGAGACCCTCATCTTTGTCTTCTACATCTGCTTTTACGCCGGTCACCCCTATGGCTGGTTCATTCTCGCTCTGGCGCTGTGCTACCCGGCCATTGCCTTTTACACCCACCGCACGAACCTGGACCGTCTGGTCCACGGCGAGGAGCCGCGTCTCTGGGGAAAGGGAAGCCCGAAGGAGAAAAAGAAATCCGGTTCCTCCGAATCCGGGGCGATGCACCGCAACGTTCCAAAAAAATAGCCCCTTCAATCATAGCACTCTTTAATTTTTCTTAAAAAGTTGGCAAATCGCCAGATATTTCGTACGGAAGTTCACGAAATGTCCATATAATTTCAGTAAAATTTAAGCTGTTGAAAGGATTCAACGAAGGGGATCAACACTTTCACTAATGTAACTGCTTACAAGGTAAGGAAAAACCGGAAGCTTCTGCTTCCGGTTTTTTCTTATTTTCACGGTCCCCAGCGCGGACAATGTCTCTGTCTGGTGCGGCAACAGAGGCGGCTCATACCAAGTAATGATTTTTACGCTGCCAAGTATGAGACAACCTATAGCCCTAAGGGAACAACTCATACTAGGCTAATATTTTTTCACGACCAGGTATGAGGCAACTCGTACCTTTATGGAGAACAACTCATACCATAGACAAATTTCCGATCCCTTAGGTATGAGCCCGACCGATCGAATTTTGCTCGGACTCATACCAAGGAGAAGAATTTCCCGCAGATAGTATGAGATCGTTCCGAGCAAACTCATACCAAACAGCCAGATTAGGGAAGTTAGGTATGAAGTTGATAGTGCACAATCAATTTTCACTCATACCAAGCCATCAAAATCATGACCATTGGTATGAGTTCCAAAAAATTTCCACTTTCAAACAGGACCCAAAAACAAAACGGATGTGCCGCACCCTCGCAGCGCGCCCGCTTTTTCTTACTCGAAATTCAATTTCTTTCTGCGCAGCCGTCTCCAAAGAAGAAGCGACACAGTCAAGGACATAACTTCCGCAATGGGGAACGAGAACCAGACCATATTCAAGTTCCCGGACAAAGACAGTAGATAGGCCGCCGGAACGAGGACCACAAGCTGTCTTGCCAGAGAGACAATCAAGCTATAGACGCCGTTTCCAAGGGCCTGGAACGTGGAGCTCAGGATAATGGAGAATGCGGCAATTGGGAAATGGATGGCAATGATGCGCAGGGCGGGAATGCCGATCTTCAGCATATTGGGCGATGCAGCAAAGATAGAGAGCAACGGGCCCGGAATAGTCTCAAAGAGAATGGTCCCAATACACATCATGATGAACGCATACATCATAGCCAGCCGCATGGTGCCGGTAATTCGCTTCCGGTTCCGTGCGCCATAGTTGTAGGCAATAATGGGAACCATGCCGTTGTTCATACCAAATACAGGCATGAAGATAAAGCTCTGGAGCTTGAAATAGACGCCGAAGACAGCGACGGCGGTCTCCGTAAAACGGCGCAAAATCTGGTTCATGCCCACCGTCATAATGGAGGCAATAGACACCATGATGATGGAGGGAACGCCGACCAGATAGATGCGACCCACGACATAACCGCGCAGACGTAAATTGGAGAGGTGGAAATGGACGTCGTGGTTGAACTTCAGGTTGAAGATAAAAGCTAGGATAGCCGCCACGATCTGCCCCATGACGGTGGCAATAGCGGCACCCTGGACGCCCATTTTCGGGAACGGCCCAATGCCGAAGATGAAGAGCGGGTCAAAAATAATGTTGACAACAGCGCCCACCGTCTGGGTGATCATGGAGTAGAACGTCCGGCCCGTCGCCATGAGCAGCCGCTCAAAACAAAATTGGAAACAGAGACCAAACGAGTAGACCAGAACGATTCTCAGATACTGGGTGCCATAGGCAATGATAGGCGCTGAGTCCGTCTGTACCGCAAAGAACCAGTGGGATGTGAACAGTCCCAGCACCAGAAAGACCAAATAGGTAATGCCAAAGAGCACCACGGTGTTTCCCGCCGTATTGTCCACAAGTTCCTGGTTTTTCTCACCCAGGCTCTTGGAGAGAAGAGCGGTGACGCCGACGCCGGTGCCGGCGGCAATGGCGATCATCAGGTTTTGGGCAGAAAAAGCATAGGACAGCGCAGTCAGTGCCGCCTCGTCAATGCGCGACACAAACAGACTGTCCACAATGTTGTAGAGGGCCTGGACCAGCATGGACACCACCATGGGAAGGGAGGTGGTGACCAGCAGCTTGTTCAGGGGCATAGTGCCCATTTTATTTTCTTTTACGACTTCCTTAGCCAATTAGGAAAGACCTCCAAAACGCTCACGGGAGATGAGCTCAAGCATGTCTGTGACCTCTTTGAGGCCAACGTCAGTATTTAATAGAATATCATAGTTATTGCGGTTGCCCCACTTATAAGAAGTGAAGAAACGGTAGTAGTCGGCGCGGCTCCGGTCCATACCCTTGAGCTGCTGCTCCGACATGTAGTCGGTGTCGTGGTAGACATTGACAATGCGGTCAATGCGGTTTTTCGGGTCTCCGTAGAGGAAGACCTTCAGCAGGTTCTCCCGCTCCCGCAGGATGTAGTCCCCGCAGACGCCGACGATGACAAACGAGCCCTCGTCCGCCAGGCGGTTTACAATGCGGGTCTTGGAGATGAAGACCTGCTCCTCCAGCGGGTTCGTCTGTCCGAGAGTTGCCATTTCATACAGAAGGCTGGAGGTGCGGCGCTCCATGAGACCGGCCACCGCCTCCGGCGTGAGACCGCAGTCCTCGGCAATGAGGTCGGTCACAGTGTCCCGGTCGTAGTAGTTGACGCCGATGCGCTCCGCGAGGTCTGCCCCCACGATGCGGCCGCCGCAGCCGTGCTGTCTGCCGATGGTGATGTAGAATTTGCTGTCCGACATAGTCGTCCATTCCTTTCCAGGCCAATTCTGTATTTATATATTGGCGATTTACTATTTTTCCTCAATGGGTCGTCCTTCTCCGAATATACGCCGAGCGGTATTTGGAGTAGATGATGAGCTGGCTCTCATAGAGACCGTAGTAGTCCGAGAGCATGTAGCTGATGGCGACGACGATGGCAAACATCCAGAGGCCTTTGCCCCCGAAGAGTTCCATGCCCATGATAAACGAGGCCAGCGGCGAGTTGGTGACACCGCAGAACACGGCGACCATGGCCAGGGCCGCACAGATTTCCGGCGGAATTCCCAGAAAGCTGGAGCAGAGACAGCCGAATGTGGCACCGATGAAGAGGGACGGGACGATTTCGCCGCCCTTGTATCCGCCGGCCAGAGAGATTGCCGTGAACAGGAGTTTTAACAGAAAAGCATACCATACCGTGTGGCCTGCGACAGCGGCCAGGATGGCACCGGTGCCGAGGCCGTTGTACTCTTGGGTGCCAACGGCAAGGGTCAGCAGCGAGAGGATGGTACCAGAGGCGAAAATACGAATGAACTCGTTTTTAAAGATGCGGTGGAAAAAGTTCTCGGTGCCGATAAGGGTCAGGCAGACCACGATGCTGAGCAGAGCGCAGAGGATGCCGAGAACCGCACAGCGGCCGGCGTTGGCAGCGGTGAAGTCCGGGATGACACCAAGGGAGTAGGCCGCATACTGGACACCCAGCAGGCGGGCAATATAGAAGGAGGTCAGGGCTCCAATGACACAGGGAACCAGAGCGGCATAGTACATGACGCCTACACTAATGACCTCCATGGAGAAGATGGCCGCCGTGAGGGGCGCGCCGAAGATGCCGGCGAAAGCAGCGCTCATGCCGGTCATGATCATGATCTTCTTGTCGTTCTCGTTGAAGCGGAACAGCTTGGCAAAGGTGGCACCCATGCTGGCGCCCATCTGCAGAGCTGCGCCCTCACGGCCGACGGAGGCACCGAACAGGTGCGAGATAGCCGTCGTCACGAAGATGAGGGGCGTCGTCCGTGCGGGGATATCCTCGTCGGAGTTCACCGCCGCCAGCGCCATGTTCGTGCCCTTTTCCGAGGGAGTCAGCTCCCCGGCCTTCTTGGTCTTGCGGTCAAAGAGCTTGTAGATGAGCACAATGAGAAGACCGCCGAGGGGCAGGAACCAGATGATGCTGGAGTGCTCCACACGGACACCGGTCACGTAGTCCAAAACATAGTAGAAGCCCGTGGCCACCAGCCCCATCACCGCGCCAAGGAACAGGGAAAGGCCCAGCCAGCGGAGGAAGACGAGGAAGTGTTCGCCGATTTTCCGGCCCTCTCTTCCCGCTGTTTTCCAAAGGGAGTTCATGGTATCTCTCCTTCCTGATTTGTCTCTATTATAGTGGGGATTTGGCGGTGGTGTCAACGAAACAAGGGCTGCATCGCCCAAGGGATGCAGCCCAAAATTTCTTATTGTCCGAATATGGTTTTGCAGGCGTCCACGGTGGCCTTCGCGTCGACGCAGTAGTACTCTGCACCGATCTTATCCGCGTAGTCCTGGGTGACGACGGCGCCGCCCACCATGACCGTGACATTGCTGCTGCCGTCCGGATTCTGGAGCTTCGGCTCGTCCCGCAGCAGGTGGATGGTCTTCTCCATGCTGCCGAGGGTCGTCGTCATGAGAGCCGAGAGGCCGACGGCATGGACGTTCTGTTCGACGGCGGTGTCCACGATGAGTTTCGGGTCGACATCGCGGCCGAGGTCGATGACGCTGTAGCCGTAGTTGTCCAGCAGGACCTTGACGATGTTCTTGCCGATGTCATGGATGTCCCCCTGAACCGTGGCCAGAATGACCTTCCCTTTGCTGACGCTAGGCGCACCGTTTTTGGCGATGTACTCCTTCAGCACACCGAAGCACTCCTGCGCCGCGTTGGCGCTCTGGATGAGCTGCGGCAGAAAGATCTTATGCACCTCGAAGTCCGCGCCCACCTGATCCAGTGCGGGGATGAGTTTTCCGTTGATGATTTCCATGGGGTCGGTGGTCTTCAGCTGTTCCCGGACCGCTGCCGCGCCCTCATTCTTGAGTCCCTTGACGACGGCAGTAAAGACGGGGTCATTTTTTCCCGGCGATGCACTCCCCTGCTGCGTCTCTGCAGCCTTGGGAGCAGGCGCTCCGCCGCCCCCGCCTCCTGGCACGGTCTTGGGAGGCACATAGTCCTTGTACTCGTCAATATAGTCCAGGGAGTTCTCATCAATGCCAGAGAGGACCCGGTAGGCACGGACAGCGCCTGCCATGCTCTCCACGTTGGGGTTGATGATGGGAAGCTTCAAGCCATTCTCCATGGCCATGGTGAGGAACGTGCGGTTGATGAGTTCCCGGTTCGGCAGACCAAATGAAATATTGGACACACCGAGCGCCGTCCGGCACCCGAGTTCCTCGGTGACCCGGCGGACGGCCTCCAGGGTCTCACGGCACGCGCCCTGTTCTGCGGAGACCGTCAGAGTCAGACAGTCAATGTAGACGTCCTCTCTCGGAATGCCGATGGCCTCTGCCCGCTCCACAATGCGGCGGGCAATTTCCATGCGCTTTTCAGCGGTCTTCGGAATGCCGTCCTCATCCAGAGTGAGACCGATAACGGCCGCTCCGTATTTCTTTACAAGCGGCAGCACCGTGGAGAGGCTCTTCTCCTCGCCGTTGACCGAGTTTACAATAGGTCTTCCGTTGTAGACGCGAAGGGCTGCCTCGAGCACTTCCGGTTTCGTGGAGTCGATCTGCAGCGGCGCGTCACAGATACCCTGGATGGCCTTGAGCACCCGGACCATCATGGCCCGCTCGTCAAGTCCCGGAAGGCCGACGTTTACGTCCAGAATTTCCGCACCGGCTTCGGTCTGGCTTATGGCCTGGTTCAAAATGTAGTCGATTTCTCCGTCCCGCAGCGCCTGCTGGAAACGTTTCTTTCCGGTGGGGTTGATGCGCTCGCCGACAATACGCGGGCCGTCTATTTCCACAACGGTGCTGGCACTGCACACTGCGGTCTTTGTGACCTTCGGGAGCGGCGTATATTTCTTGTCCTGCAGCATTTCCCGGACCTTGGCGATGTACTCCGGCGTCGTGCCGCAGCAGCCGCCGATGATTTTCACCCCATAGGGCAGGAGATTCTCCACATAGCCCGCAAAGTCCTCAGGGCCAATGTCGTACTCGCTGGTATTCGGGTCCGGTAGTCCGGCGTTGGGCTTTACAATGACCGGAAGGTCCGTGTACTCACTGAGCTCCTTCACGACGGGGCCGAGCTGGTCCGGGCCGAGGGAGCAGTTCACGCCCAGTGCGTCGACGCCGAGAGCCGAGAGCGTCAGGGCGGCAGCGGCGGCGGAGACACCGGAGAACGTGCGTCCCGAGGCCTCAAACGTCATGGTGGCCAGGACCGGCAGGGTGCTGTTCTCCTTCGCGGCCAGGACGGCGGCCCGCATTTCGTAGAGGTCGGTCATGGTCTCAATGACGATGGCGTCGGCGCCGTCCGCGGCGAGGACCATCTCCTTGAAGTAGTCGTAGGCGTCCTCGAAGGAGAGCGCACCCGCCGGCTCCACGAGTTGTCCAATGGGTCCAATGTCCAGGGCCACCAGGACGTCGCGTCCAGCGACACCCTTCTTGGCGGCAGCAATGGCGGCCGGCACAATGTCCTGTACAGTGTAGCCGGTGCCCTGGAGCTTATATGCGTTGGCGCCAAACGTGTTGGCGTATACGATTTGAGAACCCGCGTCCGCATAGGCCGCGGCAAAGGAGCCGATGAGGTCTGGCTCCGTGATATTCAGGGTCTCCGGCACATGGTCGTACTTTGCGCCGCTCTTCTGGATGAGCGTCCCCATGGCCCCGTCCAGAAGGACAAACTCGTTCTCCTGAAGAAGGGTATTAAGATCCGCCACAGTGGGTCCCCACCTTTCTGAATGGGCAGTGTTCCCTGGCGTTGCAGGTCTCACAGCCTCTGTGTTTTTTGGCGATTGGCTCCCGGGACATTCCGGCCACCGCCGTCACCGACTTCGTGGGTGTCAGCAGCAGGGACGCACTCGTCGTGAGCCCGATTCGTTTTGGTGCATTGAGTTCCGTCAGGAACCAGTTCTGGAGTTCCAGCGGGAAGTCCCCGTAGCCCGGGGAAAAGCGGAATGTGAAATACCGCTCCGGGTAAAGCTCCTGCACAATGTGATCTACTTGATTACAGGCCTGTTCCACAGCAACCGATGCCAGGACATCCAGGACGACGGCCTTCGCCATGTCGGTGACCTGGGCACGCCGCAGCATGCGGTCCACTCCGTTCCCTAGGGTACAGCACATGAGCAGTGCCTTGTCGCACCCCTTGAGGTGTTCCCGGATGTCATTTCCCTCTTCCAGCTGCGGACAGGGCAGGTCGATGACCCGGGTCAGGTATTTGGGCTCTGCGTTTGCCAGTACCTCTTTTTCGCACTCGTCGAGGAGGGCCTCCATGGAGGCGTTCATTTCCACCGAGGCGTCGCCGAGGTAGCGGACGGCCTCTGCCCGGTTCAGGGCATGCAGCTCTATCATGGAAATTCCCCCTCTTGCTTTCTGTTCTTCTATCTTACAGCAGAGGAACTATTGCGTCACTTATTTTCCGCGCAACATACGGATTATTCATGGTATAGAGATGGATGCCGTCCACGCCGGAGGCAATGAGGTCAATGATCTGCTCTATGGCATAGGCAATGCCCGCCTCCCGGAGAGAGTCCGGCTTGTCCGCATATTTTGTCATGATCCGGGTGAACTTCGCCGGCAGCGATGCACCGCACATGGTGACCATCCGCTCAATGGACTTTACATTGGTGACCGGCATAATACCGGCCTCAATGGGCACGCTGATTCCGGCAAGCTCTGTGCTCTCCCGGAAGCGGTAGAATGCCTCGTTGTCAAAGAAGAGCTGGGAGATCAGATGCGTAGCACCGGCGTCCACCTTTTTCTTCAGGTTGCGGATATCCTCAACCGGGGAAGCGGCCTCCATGTGGGTCTCGGGGTAACAGGCGCCTGCCACATCAAAATCGGAGTTCGCCACCAGATAGGCCGTCAGGTCACTGGCGTGGAGGAAGTCGGTCTTCGGCTCCACGTCCGGCGAGCGGTCGCCGCGCAGGGCGAGGATATTCTCAATGTTGTTGTCCTTCAGGATGCGGATAGTCTCATCCACATCCTCCCGGCTGTTCCGGACACAGGTGAGATGGGCTGCCGACTCAATGCCGTAGGTGTTCTGGATGCGGCTGGCGACCTTGATGGTCTGGTTGTCCGCCCCGCTCCCGCCGGCACCGTAGGTGACGCTGATGAAATCCGGCTTGCAGGCGCAGATTTCCTCCATCTTTCCGTAGATGGACTCAATGGGGGTGTCCCGCTTCGGCGGGAACATCTCAAAGGAGTAGACGGTGCGCCCTGCATAGGCAGTGGATTTCGGGTCAAACAGCTCTCTGATTTTCAAAAGGATCCTCTCCCCTCCGCGATTTGCCTACCATTATACTATGAAACTTTGATATTCCGTGATACTGTTTACTTAGAGTTTGCTATAGTTTTTTTCTATGTCAAGATAGGAAAATGCGGGGCGGAACGCTCCGCCCCGACACTCATTTCTTTTTCGGGAAAAATTTTATTTTCACAAGGAGCCCTGTCCCCACGGAGGCGGCAGCCACAAGGACATAGGAGAGGGCACGGAGCGCGGGCGTTCCCTGCTGCCCCTCATCAAAGCGCTGCTTCTCCTCGGAACCGGGGATGGTGACCATGACCTCGCCGTCTTCGTTGGTGACGGGCTCTGGAAATTCATTCCGGCCGGTCTCTGTCTGGTTCTGCTCTTCCGCGTTTTTTCCGGTCTGTTTCTGCAGTTCGCCGACCCAGCGCCCTGCGGCTTTGGTACCGGAACTGTGGCGGTTACCGGAGGACGTTCGGGAATAATTTCGAATGGCCTGCGGGTTCGGCGTTGTGACGGAAGGCTTGGTGGCCGGTTCCGTGGTGCGCTCCGGCGGCGTTCCCGTATAGACGACCCGTGTCTGGCCCGTCATGGCGCCGGGCGATATCTTTACCGAGCCCGGTGCGCCCCGGATGATGACATTACGCAGGTTGATAAACCCCACAAACGTCCCGGAGCCAATGGACTTCACCGATGCCGGAACATATACATTTTTTACATTCACGAGATTTTCCGGAGTCTTCGGAATGCTCCCGCTGGAAAGTGAGGTGACACCGTCCGGAATGGTGACGGTGCCGCTGCTGTTGGGGCTATAGGCAAGCGCGGGCAGCGCCAGCAAAAGAACCAGCAGCAAAGGGATAACGGCGGCTGTGAGCCGCCGGAGAATTTGCTTCATGGAGATTACTCCTTAAACGATTTCCACGCCCCGCCGTGCCGGCTCGCACAGGAAGACCTGGCCGAACTTGTCCCCGAGCATACGGACACAGTTCTCCGCCTCCTCCTTCGTGGAGAAGATGCCGAAAATGGTGGGGCCGCTGCCGCTCATGCAGCTGGCCTCGGCGCCGGTCCCGCGCATGTATGCCTTAATGTCCACACGGTCCGGTACCTCAATGACCTGTTCAAAGACATTGCCCACCAGGGAGAAGACCTTCTCCCGGTCTCCAGTGACCAGAGCGCAGAGCATGCCGGAGGTGTCGAGATGGCGGATATTACGAAAATGCCGGTCCGCTGCGCCGTAAGCCTCCTTTGTGGAGACATCCATGTCGGGCTTGACCAGAACAAACCAGCAGCCGGTGACATCCGGGAGCGGGGCAAGAACGCCGCCAATGTCCATGGCGAGCATGGTTCCGCCCATAATGCAGAACGGAATGTCGGCTCCGACCTTCTCGCCGATCCAACAGAGCTCCCGGTCCGAGAGCCCGGCGTGGAGCAGGTTATTCAGTCCTACCAGTACAGCTGCGGCATCTGCGCTGCCGCCGGCAAGTCCGGCCGCGGACGGAATGCGCTTTTCTATGCCAATGGAGAGGCCGGGATTTTCCAGTTTCGTCTTCTGGAAAAACGCCTCCGCCGCCTTCCAGGCGACATTGCCGGAGTCCGACGGAATGCCGGGCTTGTCACAGGTGAGCTCCAGCGTGTCCGGTTTTCCGGTGATATCCAATGTTACCGTATCATAGATGCCCACAGACTGCATAATCATAAACAGCGTGTGATACCCTTCCGGGGTCTTTCCCAGAATATCCAGCATAAGATTTACTTTTGCGAAGGCTTTCAGAATCATACAATTTCCTCCCATGGGCATGATATCTTGCGGCTTATTGTTAGATTTTACCATAATCGGTGTTTTTCTGCTATAATGGACAAAGTCAGTAAAGTTGACCAGTGAGGTTAGGTATGAGCACAGAAACCAGAACAGCAAATGTCAAGGAGAACCTGGAGGAGTATATTCAGGCGTCCATCGCCGGGGACCAGACCGCCTTCGAGGAGCTATACCACTACTCGTATCATACGGTCTCCGCAGAGTGCTACAAGGTACTCCACAATTCCGTCGACATGGACGACGCGGTGCAGAACTCCTATATGAAGATCTATCAGAAGCTCGACACCCTGAAGGATCCGAAGCACTTTTTGAACTGGTGCCGCACCATAGCCCACAATCAGTCCGTCTCCCTCATCCTCTCCCAGAAGAGCAAGGTTGCTGTCAATGAGCTCCGTCCACCGCTTTCCGACGAGGAATATCTCGGCATGGACCAGCTGGACAGCGAGGATTACGACGCCATCCCCGAGGAGAAGGCCGAGCAGGAAATGGTACAGGAATACTTAAATACCGCTCTGGACAGTCTCCCCGCCGACCGGCTCCTCTGCCTCGCCATGAAGCAGAGCGGCTACACCTATGAGCAGATTGCCGCTGAGACCGCCATGCCCGTCGGCACTGTCAAGAGTGCTGTCCACTACGCCAAGCAGCAGCTCGCCCGTGTCATAGACCGCTACGAGCGGAAATCCGGCACCAAGCTCCACGCCTTCACCCTGGTCCCGGTAGCCGGCCACGTCGAGGCCCGACTCACCGACCCGGACTCCGGTTGGATCCGCGCGTCCTCCGCTAAAATCGGCAGCAGTGAGACCAAGAACTGGGACAGCATCCAGAAGAAGCTCCCCGGCGGCTCCGCCGGCGCCGCAGCAGGCCTGTTTGGCACTACACTTCGAAAGGTCTTTGCCATCCTCCTGTCCGCCATCGTCGTGACCGTCGGCGTTGTGAGTGCCGTCATGCAGTCCAATAAGGGTCATGACCACGCTGGGCCGAAAATCACTGCATCGAAAGCGGTGGACAACAACGGACAAGCAGAGCGGGGGAATAGTCCTACGGGAAGAAGGCAGGGTACATCGCCCAATGGGAATGCAAACCAGGGGGGAAACAACGCCACCCCGGGAACGCCGAACCCGCAGACGCCCCAGTCCAGCGCCGCACCGCAGCAGACCACGGCGCCGCAGACAACGCAGGGTATGACATACCAGACCGTCCGGCGACAGGACAGCCTTTATAACGGATAAAAAGAGACCGTCGGCAATACCGGCGGTCTTAATTTTTGTGGGCGATTTACCGCATTTTCAAATTTTTTGAAATGCAGTAAAAATATTATTGGTAGATTGTAGAATCAACTTGAACAACTAAATAAAAAGAAGATCCATAGATCATCCTTTTGGTAGAATTAAGTTACCACACCAAACCAACCAGGAG
>OMYO01000002.1 GCA_900315285.1 uncultured Eubacteriales bacterium
TCCTCCTGGTTGGTTTGGTGTGGTAACTTAATTCTACCAAAAGGATGATCTATGGATCTTCTTTTTATTTAGTTGTTCAAGTTGATTCTACAATCTACCGAAATTTTTTAACTTCAAAATGGGAGAAATGGATGGAATGCAGTTAAATCGCCCCCGGCGGCGCAAAAAAGACCGCACCCACCGGATGCGGCCCACCTTATCATACTTATTAAAATTAATAATTTACTTCCGTCACGCGCCAGCGCTGGTCGCGGAACCGGAGAATGACATTGCTGTCCTTCGTCCCGAGCCGGAAAGCACCACCACTCAGAACCGTGTTGAACAGATCCGTTGCCGTGACAGCGCTGCGGAGCTGTTTGCTTAGGAGCTCGTCTGTGGTGTAGGTGTCCTCCAGATCCTGTGCACTGCGAACCCACTTGCCGTTGACCTTCAGGGGAAAACGGCAGTACTCCGCGAAGGAGGAGATGTCGGCCTCGCCGCTGAGGCAGAGGATGACGGCGGCCGCGCTGTCCATGGCGCCCTGGTTGCGGAATTTCGGGCGTGCGCTCATGATTTCCTGGGCGATGAAGCCATTCCCGGATGTCTTATAGGTGACTTCACAGCCATTGCCAACCTCCATGTCCAGCTTTTCTACTGTACCGGAATTTACGGCAAAGCGCATGGCTTTTCCGCCCTCCGACTGCAGCGTGAACTGGCTTGCTGAGGCGTCCAGAATGATACCGAGAACCCGGTACTGATTTGTTTTTCCCGTGGATTTTGAGTGGCTGTCGTCAATAAGAGCAGCCTGAGAACGGCGCGCGATGGACTGGCGATTCCTCTCGGCCACGGACTGCTTATCATTGATGCTGTCAGCACCACAGGCACTGAGAACTCCTGCAATAAGCGCCAGAAGCAGGAGGACAGACAGCAGCTTTCGTCCTGTCATTTTCATGGGACTCACCTCTACCTTACTATTTTGTGAGATATGCATGTCCAATATAGGCGGTACAAATCCAGTATAAATTAAGAAAAAACAACTTTCAATTCTTTCTTTTTCCCCTATAATTTAGTTGTAGTAATCTTTGTGTGGAGGTAGTTCTCATGATCAATTCCGCAATCAGCAAGCTCACGGCCGGGGAGGACCTGACCTTCGCCGAGGCGGAGCAGGTGGTAGACGAAATCATGGATGGCGAGTGCTCGGATGTGGCCATCAGTTCCTTCCTCACGGCGCTCTCCTGCAAGGGTGCCACTATTGATGAGATCACCGGCTGCGCCAAGGGCATGCGAATCCACTGCGAGAAATTCCTGAGTGACGAGCCAGTGCTGGAAATTGCCGGTGCCGGTGAAGAGCCGGAAGGCATGTTCAGCATTTCCACCGCGGCAGCTTTTGTCTGTGCGGCGGCGGGTGTGCCGGTGGCAGAGCACGGTGAGCGCGCTGTGTCTGACCGCTATGGCGCCGCTGAGGTGTTGGAGGCACTGGGTGCCAAGCTCTCGGTCCCCTCCGAGGTCTCAGAGCGCATGCTGCAGGAAATTGGATTTTGCTTCCTGTTTTCCCAG
The DNA here is from genome assembly GCA_900315285.1 of uncultured Eubacteriales bacterium. Lineage (GTDB taxonomy): Bacteria > Bacillota > Clostridia > Oscillospirales > Acutalibacteraceae > RUG420. Next base: position 1,537 of record OMYO01000002.1, read on the forward strand.
AATTACCACCAGTCCATGAAGTATGTGACCCCTGTGAGAAAGGATCTCCCCATCTCCACCGTCTTTGATATCCTGGGACCTCTTACGAATCCTGCCGGTACGACCATGCAGCTCATGGGCGTCTCCAGGGAATCTGAGGTGGAGCCGCTGGCCCGGGTCATGGTGAATCTCGGTGTCAACCGCTGCATGGTGGTATGCGGCGCCGACAAGTTTGACGGCATCTCTGTCAGCGGGCCAACCAAGGTATGTGAATATCTGGGCGGCAAGTTCTCCACGAAGGAATTCACACCGGAACAGTTCGGCTTCTCCGCCAGCAAGCCGGCGGAACTTATCGTTGGTTCCCCGGAGAACAATGCATCGCTCATGCATGCGGTCTTCACCGGAGAGGAGAAGGGGGCCGCCCGTACGGCGGTGCTCTTGAATGCGGCTGCTGCTCTGCGCATTGCCCGCGGCATCTCCATGGAGGAGGGAATCCAGCTGGCCGCCGGCACCATCGACAGCGGTGCGGTGGAGAAAAAGCTCAATGATTTTGTACGTCTCTCCAACGGGGAATAATCGATAGCAATCAAGCGGGAGCTGTGTCACCTGGGTGGTGGCATGGCTCCTTTTTTGGCGATGGACGATTGGCACATATCATTGCAAAATAATAGGACGATAGGCAGTAAATTGTCCACTAACTTTTGCGGGCTTTGTCTAATAATTAATTTACCTTAAATTTTCCTTAAATTTCCTTGCCATGGCTGTTACTACCACTTACAATAAAACTAGAAAGGGGGAGCAGTTATGACAAACGAGCTTTTGGAAAAATTTACGGGAAACATGCTGGAGGAGTCATTTCAGATTCGGACGTTCGCCGGTATCAAGAGCGCCAATCGCTGGCTGCTCGCCCAGAAAAACATTGAGGTGCTCTCGTTTCATGTAGGTCGCCTGTTTCGGATCGGCCCGGGGAAAATGGTTCCGGGGAGAGTCACCATTGCCTATCGCACCAAGGCAGAGGACAGCGGCACCTACTATGGTATAAGCAAGGGTCTGGAGTACTGCTATGACGGCGACGAGCTCAAGCACTCTCTGGATGTTGCCTGGAAGCACTGCTACCCAAATCTGCAGCATGTCAGTGACCAGGAGGAGCTCTGCCGGGGCATTCGCACCGAACATCGAAAATATTATCTGCTCTATGAGGCACCGCGTGCCAAGGACGGCTGTGAGGATGTGCTTGTTGAGACACAAAATGTCTTTAAAGAGGAAAATCACAGCGGACAGGCGGCACGGAAATATCAAATCATGCAGTTCCTGACCATCCTCTTTACGGTGCTGTTTACCGGAATTTGGTATGGCGCCACCCGGGGTGCATTTGCTGCATCGCCCACCATTGTGCGGCTCTGCAGCGTGTTTATGTACTGCTTTGATGGCCTGCTGTTTGGGCAGTGGCTCTATCAGACGGTTCTGCTTTTGAAAAAGCAGAGAAAATAAATCAGAATTTTTCTGTAATTTTCGGGATGTATTGCTTCTCTCGCAATACATCCCTTTTTATTTTAACAGGCACGGCACCCCGCTTTTGTGTTATATTGTATTCAGGAAACTGAAAGGGAAGAGGAACTGCGACATGCTCTCTGAAACTATCATGAAAAAGCTCCGTCCTCTCACGGAGGAAGAGGAAATCATCCTGCACGGAACTCATGAAATTGATTTTGACCATTATCGCGGAGAAAAAGCCTCCGACAATGTGGTCCGGAGCAAGGAACTGCTGGCAAACAGCAAGCAGATCGACGTCAATATCCATCCCCGTTTTGCCTATTTCCCGAAACATACCCACGACTATGTGGAAATCGTATACATGTGCAGCGGCTCCCTCGTCAACTATGTTAACGGGGAGCGTATTCTGCTGGAAGAAGGGGACCTCCTGCTTCTCGGCAAAGGTGCCATCCATGAGGCGGAGGCTGCCGGTGAGGACGACATTGCCGTCAACATCATCATCGTGCCCGAGTTCTTAGGGGACACCTTGGACCTTGTGGGCACGGACGACACCCCACTTCGGGAATTTCTGGTCGGTTTCCTCTCCGACGAGGAGAACACGACGCCCTACCTCTACTTTGCGGTGGCGGACGTGGAACCGGTTCAAAACTGTGTGGAGAACCTCGTGTTCTCGCTGATGTCGGACACTTCCAACAAGCGAAAAATAAATCGCACCACTCTAGCCCTGCTCTTCATGAATCTCATGAACTGCACGGACCGCCTGCAGTACCAGTCCAAAGAAAACACCATCATCATGTACACGCTGCGCTACATTGAGAACCACTTTGTGGACGGCAGCCTCTCGGAGCTCGCAGAACTTCTGCAGTATGACCAGAGCTGGCTGTCCCGGGAAATCAAAAAGTATTCCGGGAAAAACTTTGTGGAGCTCCTGCAGCAGAGGAGACTGGCCGAGGCGGTATTTTATCTTGAGAACACCGACAAAAAAATAGATGACATTGCCGTCTCCGTGGGGTATGAGAACTTGAGCTACTTCTATAAGCTCTTCCGGACCACTTATGGCGTCTCCCCGCGGACCTTCCGTAAACAGCATGAGAAGGTAAGGCAGTCTTAACATATATAGGAGACTCACTCTATGACAGAGGATACCCTGGTCAAACTGCGCCCGCTCTCGGAGGAGGAGCGGGAAATCAAGGCCGGTAAGTGGATCGCCAACCCGAATCTCTTCTCCCCGAACCCGGAGAGTCAGGTGACCATCCGAAAGTATTCCCGCTTCTTTCCATGTCCCCAGCACACGCTGCGGGAGGTCGAGGCGGTTTATATGTGCAGCGGCAGCACCGTGCACTTTGTAAATAACCGGGAAATCGTACTGCGGGCCGGTGACCTGCTCTTTATGGGAACCGGTGCGGATCACCGCATGCGTGCTCCCGGCGAGGACGACATCGCCGTCCACTTCACCATCCTGCCGGAATTTTTTGAAAAGACCATTCCCTCTGAGGGCACACCGCTCTCGGAGTTCCTTGGAAGTTGTCTTCGGAATCCGGAAACGCCCACCTCCTTTCTATATTTTGCGGCGGGGGATCTGCCGGAGGTCCAGAATCTGTGTGAAAATCTCGTCCGGTCTCTGCTGACACCGGCACCGAATCGCCGAAGCATCAACCAATACACTATGGGAGTTCTTCTCCTGAATCTGCTGAACTGTACGGACCGAATGCGGTATCAGACGCGGGAGGAGTACCACATGGTCTTCATTCTCCGCTACGTGGAGAACAACTATGTGGACGGCACTCTGAAAGAGCTCTCCCAGCTGCTCCAGTATGACCCGAGCTGGCTGTCCCGGGAAATCAAGAAGTGGACCGGGAAACGGTTCATGGAGCTGCTCCAGCAGAAACGGCTCTCTCAGGCCGCTTTTCTGCTGCGGACCACGGATATGCACATTGACGACGTGGCCCTGAGTGTCGGCTACGAGAATATGAGTTACTTTTATCGGCTTTTTCGCGGTGTCTATGGGGAATCTCCCAGGGCTTACCGCTGTGAACACACTGACCCGTCATCCCACTAACTCGGATGGCGGGCTTTTCTTGTCTCTCTTTTGCGACAAAAGTTCGAAAAAACTGAGCATAACTCACAAAAAGTTTTCAGATTATTCCCCTCAAAATGTGATAAAATTGAATAAGTAAGATTATTACCGGGGGAAATGACAATGAAAATCGGATTTATCGGACTGGGTACCATGGGCGCTCCCATGTGTACCAATATATTGAAAAAGCACGACGACACGGTATATGTCTTCAACCGTACCGCCGAAAAAATGGAGCCCCTTGTGAAGATGGGGGCAGAGGGCTGCAAGACCATTCCGGAACTGGCGGAGAAGTCGGACCTCATCTTTACCATGGTCACAAACTCCACGGACTCCGAGGAGGTCTATGACACCATGATCCCAGTACTGAAAAAGGGGAAGGTCTGTGTGGACATGAGTACTATAGACCCCGGTGTCTCAGTTGCCATCTCGGACCGGGTCAAGCAGACAGGGGCGGAGTTCCTGGACTGCCCAGTGGTCCGTTCCCAGCCGGATGCGGTCAAGGGAACACTCGGCATCTATGTGGGCGGCAACAAGCGCACTGCTCAGAAAATCCTGCCGTATCTTCTCTATATGGGGGACAAGGTCATGTATATCGGCTTTAACGGTGCCGGTCTTATTATGAAAGTCTGCCACAACGCCCTCATGTCGCAAATCCAGAACGGCGTCAACGAGACCATGGCTCTGGCACAGGCCAGCGGCATTGACCCGCAGAAGTTTGCCATGGCCATGTCCTATGGAAACGCTCAGAACCGCTATCTGGACACAAAATGGCGCACGGTAGAAAATGAAAAATACACACCGGCTGCTTTCTCGGTGGACAACATGAATAAGGATGTGGGAATTGCCCTCCGTTACGCAAAATCTCTCGGCCGGACCATGCCAGGGGGAGAGGTCGTTCAGGAGGTCTACAATAAGGCCGAGGAAAAAGATCTGGGACAGGAAGATATTGCCGCAACCTATAAAGTCGTTCTATAATAGTTGCAATTCTTTTTATTCCGGAGGAATCCACCGTGTATAAGCTGACTTCGAAACTCATCATCTATCGGAATCTCGGGGAGGACAGCATCCTGTTCCGGCTCTCGGACATCTGCCGCCGCTTTGACGAGGGGGACTTTGACGCCGAAGTCCTGGCCCAGGAGGTGCTGGACGAAATCCATAAGCTTCTGGACCTCGCCACCACCTACGGGTTCAACGACAATCTCTGGCATAACTATCTAGCCTATCTGCTCGCCATGACGGAGACCCCGTTTACGCTGGTCTCCGAGAAGACCGGCGCCGTGGATGGCTCTGTGACTGCCTTTGCCAAGAACGACCTCCGCATTTTCAAGCAGCTTTTTGACTACGACTTCTCGGAACTGGAGGCGGATCTCGGCCTCAACTGTTTTTCGGTCATTGAGAACTACCATGCGGTAGGAAAAAAAGAGACCATCTACAACAAGAGCGTCAGCGAAAAGGTCCAGGAGCTCAGCCGGAATTTTGAGCAGGCAGAGACGGACGAGGAACTCCTGAAAACGGTCACCGACTTCTATGCCGCCTACGGTGTCGGAAAATTTGGCCTGAACAAGGCGTTCCGGGTCGCCGAGGAGAATGAGACCGGAGACTTACTCATCCCCATAACCAACTGCAGTGAGGTCGCCCTTGAGGATCTCGTGGGTTACGAGACCCAAAAGGAACAGCTTATTGCCAATACCGAGGCTTTTGTGGAAGGACGCCGCGCCAACAACGTTCTCCTCTATGGAGACGCCGGCACCGGCAAATCCACCAGCATCAAGGCCATTCTGAACCGCTACTATGACCGCGGGCTGCGTATGATCGAGGTCTACAAACACCAGTTCAAGGACCTCGCCCGCATCATCAATCAGATCAAGACGAGAAACTACCGCTTCATCATCTTTATGGATGACCTCTCCTTCGAGGAGTTCGAAATAGAGTATAAGTACCTGAAGGCCGTCATTGAGGGCGGCCTGGAGCCCAAGCCGGAGAATGTGCTCATCTACGCCACTTCTAATCGGCGCCACCTCATCCGCGAGACCTGGTCTGACCGGGCGGATGCCGACAGCGAGGACATCCACCGCAATGACACCGTGGAGGAAAAACTTTCGCTCTCCGCACGGTTTGGCGTCACCATCGGCTACTTTAAGCCGCGGCCCAACGAGTTCTATGATATCGTGCTGAACCTTGCCCATCGCGACCCATCCATCACGCTCTCCGACGACGAGCTGAAACGGCGCGCCCAAATCTGGGAGGTCCGCCACGGCGGCTACTCCGGAAGGACGGCGCAGCAGTTCATTGACAGCCTGTCCGGAGAAGAGGAGTAAAAAACAAGCACTGCAGATTGGAAAACCTGCAGTGCTTTTCTCTTGTCTATCTTGCTGGGGCGATTCACTTCAGGACATAAGAGTCCACAATTTCCCCAATGACCATGATATGGTTATCCTTATTGGCACCGGTGGCGGTACTCGGAACGTCCTGCGGATAAAACTTGGCAATGGAGGGGTCTCCCAACAGGTAGTCCTGCTTCTGGGTATAGATGACTTTGCACTCCAGTGTCAGCGGTGCCTCCAGGAACCCCGGTACCGAGTTGGTGCGGGCGGGCTTCAGGGAGAGACCGGCCTCTTTTGCCTTGTCCATATCTCTTCCGCTGTTGCTCCCGAGGAGTCTGACGAGTGGGACGGCGGCCTTCGGGTCCAACGGGACACTGACCGTGAACTCCGGGTTTTTCTCGAGGAGCTGTCGGGTGAAACGGCCCTCGCGGATATAGGCCGTGAAGATGGGCTTTGACCACTCGGTGCCGAGGGAACCCCAGCCAATGGTCATGGTATTGAACTGGCCGTCGGCCATGGTGTTGAAAAAGACGCCTCTCGGTATCTGGCCGATAATGATTCCGGCGCAGTCGGGGATAAGGACGGATTTTCTCATGTGATAACCTCCTGTGCGTTTCGGGAAACTTCCCGGTCTCACCATCTATTATATTACAGAACCCCGGCGCCGCGGGCCTGTGTTCGAAAAAATGATTGATTCGAGCGGCCCGCTGTAGCATGATAAAAATAGTATTTTGAGAGGAGAATCCCCTGTGAATTCCAGACATAAGATCTTTCGTGCAATCATCAGCCTGCTGCTCTGTGTGATATCCCTGTTCGGGCTGTGCTCCTGCAGCACTGCCGGTGCGCGGAATGTCACTGACATCCACTTCACCGCCACCGGAGACAATCTGATCCATGACCGCCTCTACAAGCAGGCCAATGAGAGGGCGGGCGGGGGAAAGAACTACGATTTTGACTACTGCTACGAATCTGTCAGCCCCTTCTATAAAAAGCAGGATCTGAACTGGATCAATCAGGAGTCCCTGGCCAACACGAAGATCCCGGCCCACAGCTACCCGACATTTTCCACACCCGGCCAGGCGGTACAGTCGCTGTATAAGCTTATGAACGAGCGAATCTTCAGCGTATCGAACAACCACACCTATGACCAGGGCGCCGAGGGCCTCCAGGCCACCCAGGACTTCTATAATAAAGAGATGCCGAAGGACATCCTCTACAGCGGTATCTGGAAGAAGAACGACCTCTCCTATATTCCCATCTACACCTGCAAAGACCAGAGAATTGCCATCTTGAGCTACACCTATTACACCAATGGTATCAAGACACCGAAGGACTCTCCTTACCGTGTTATCTACACCAGTGAGACGAATGTCATCAAAAAGCAAATCGCCCTCGCAAAACAGCAGGCGGACATTGTCATCGTGGGCTGCCATTGGGGCACCGAGAACAGCCACAAGATCAACACGGAGCAGGTGACCCTCGCCAAGAACCTGGCCGACTGGGGCGCGGACCTCATCATCGGTACCCATCCCCATGTGGTCCAGAACGCCGGATGGGTCACCGGACCGAAGAGCGGACGCCGTGTGTTCTGTGCCTATTCTCTCGGCAACTTTATCTCCACCCAGTCCCAGGCAGATCAGGTCGTGGGCATGGTACTCTCGTGTACGCTGCGGGTTCAGGAGTCCCACGGGGAGAAGACGGTCACGGTGCTGAATCCGAAATTCTACCCGACGGTCACCCAGTACGGCTCCAACGCCTCCAATGACCATGTGGTCTGGTTCTCGGATTATACGGACGAAATGGCCAATCAGCATGGAATCCATCTCCGGGGCGACACGTTCACGAGGAGCAGCATCCGGAAAATTCTGACCGACAATGTGAATGCAAAATATCTGGTGCTCCCGAAAGCCTGACAGAGAGCACCGAAATAAAAACACCAGACAGTGGAGTCGAAATGACTTGCTGTCTGGTGTTTTGTTCTGTGTTTCTGCGGTCAGCTCAACTCGTGGATGAAGAGGCCGCTGGGAAGCTTTGGCTCAAACCAGGTGGACTTCGGCGGCATGAGCTCGTGGGAGTCAGCAATGGACATGAGCTGGTCGATGGAGGTGGGGTACATGGAGAAGGCAATGTCCATGTCGGTGGTGGCCCGCCGCTCCAGTTCTTTCAGGCCTCGGATTCCGCCGACAAAGTCGATGCGGTCGTCGCCTCTGGGGTCCTGTATGCCGAGGATGGGGGCAATGAGATTGTTCTGGAGAATGGAGACGTCCAGAGATTCCACCGGATCGCCGGCATAGTAGGTGCCAGGTTTTGCCGTCAGCTTATACCAGCTTCCATCCAGATACATGCCGAAGGTCTTCGGTGCCTCGGGGCGATATGGCTTTAGCTGCAGCTGGCACTCAATGACAAAATCTTTGCTGATGGCGCGCAGAAGGTCGGCCTTGGTCATATCAGACGGAATTTTGGCAACCCGGTTGTAGTCCATGATGTGGAGTTCGCTGCTTGGAAATGCAATGGCCAGAAAGCGGTTGAACTCTTCATAGCCAATATAGTTGGGCTTCTGACGGCGATACTCTATTCCCACATGCGCAGCAGAGGCACAGCGGTGGTGTCCATCCGCAATGTAGAGGGAGTCGACTTCTTCAGAGAATGCAGCTGTGAGCTTCAGACATGTGTTGGCGTCGTCTACGACCCAGGCAACGGTCTTGACACCGTCGTCGGCCGTGAAGTCATAGACCGGGTCATGCTCGGACTTCCATTGATTAATAATGGAACTGATGTCCTCATGCTCCCGGTAGGTGAGGAAGATGGCCCCGGTGTTGGCGTTGCAGCTCTGGATGTGGTGGATGCGGTCCTCCTCCTTGTCGTAGCGGGTCTTCTCGTGTTTTTTGATGACGTTATTCATGTAGTCATCAATGGAGGCGCAGCCGACGAGCCCGGTCTGAACGGAGCCGTTCCGATCCTGCTGGAGAATGTAGAAGCAGTCCTCATCGTCCTGTTCTAAGATGCCCTCCCGCTCAAACTGATGCAGATTCTCGGCCGCTTTGGCATAGACCTCATCGGAGTAGGGGTCTGTTCCCTCGGGGAGATCCACCTCGGAACGGGAAATATGGAGGAAGGAACATGGGTTCCCGGCCGCCATCTCTCTGGCCTCCTCCTCGTTCATGACGTCGTAGGGCAGTGTGACAACACTGCTGACGACCTTGGGGTCGGGGCGCAGGGCACGGAACGGGCGAAATACAGACATGGAAGAACAGCAACCTTTCAAAAACGGTCAAAAACAATCAGATTTCGAAGTCGGACGGGTCGAAGTCCCGGTTGATCTGGGGCTTTGGACGGGGGGCACGCTTCAGCGGATCATACTTGAATGAGCGGCAGGAGGACGCGGTGTCCATGATACCGTGCTTGACGCAGAGAACGGCGTCGGCGTCGGGGGCAGGACGTCCAAAAATGCAGTAGTCACAGGCCGGAACAATGTCTTCCCGAAAAACTTTCGCCATGGATTTTTCCCTCCCTAATCAGAATGTGAACGAAATATAAAGATAAAAAAGTTTAACACAGTTTCCTATATCCTGCAAGGATGGGGAAGTTCCACAAATGGATGGTCACAATATTGTCAATTTGAACAAATTTGACTGTTTTTGACCGAAAATGATTGAAATTGAAGAGAGGGCGATTTAGAATGGAGTCAGAAAGAAGGTGACGTAACGATGTCAAGACTCGCAGAGGAGCGAAAGGCGCAAATTTTACAGATCCTCAACGAGGAGGGTGTCGTCTCCGTCAACGAGCTGCGGGAGCGGCTCGACGCATCGGAGAGCACCGTACGCCGGGACCTTTTGGAACTGGACCGGCTCGGAAAACTGAACCGGGTCCACGGCGGGGCCACACTGACTGACCGCCAGTTTGTCCTGAATGAGGCGGATATCGAGGAAAAGATCCGAAAAAATGTCAACGAAAAGAAGGCCATTGCGGAGTTCGCCGCCATGCAGATCCAGGATGGCGACTTTGTCTATCTCGATGCCGGGACCACGACCCTGCTCATGATCGACTTCATTACTGCTCGGGATGCTCAGTTTGTCACCAACGGCATTGTTCATGCCAGAAATCTCGCGGCCCGGGGTCTGCGGACCCATGTACTGGGGGGCGAGCTCAAGAGCTCCACAGAGGCGGTCGTCGGTGCGGAAGCGGTACAGGCGCTGCAGAATTATAACTTCTCCAAGGCATTTCTCGGCACGAATGGCATCCACCCAAAATTTGGCTACACCACTCCGGACTCTGACGAGGCCCTCCTAAAGACCGCCGCCATGGAGCGGAGCTTTGTAAAATATATTGTCTCGGACTACTCCAAGTTTGGAAAAGTCACCACCGTGACGTTTGCCCAGCTGGATGAGGCCGCAATTATAACCGATCAAGTCCCGCCACAGCTGTACTTGGACAGCACCGTCGTAAAGGCGGTGGGCAACAAGACGCTGGGGCCTGGAATTCCCCTTGAGGAGGACAGTCAATGATCTACACTGTCACGCTGAACCCCGCTCTGGATTATGTCCTGCGGGCAGAGAGCCTGAATCAGGATGACATTACCCGCGCAAATTCTGCGGAACTCTTTCCCGGCGGAAAGGGGATCAATGTCTCCATGCTGCTCTCCAGCCTGAATGTGCCGAACCGTGCCCTGGGTTTTGTGGCGGGGTTCACCGGCGCCGGACTCCGGCAGATGCTGCAGGCCCAGAATATTGAGACCGACTTCATTGTGCTGCCGAAGGGCAGCACCCGCATCAATGTCAAGCTCTATGCCCCGGGCGAACTTGCCGTTAACGCGCCGGGACCAGAGGTCGGGCCGGAGTGTCTGGAAGAACTTCTGGCAAAATTGGATGGCCTGGAATCCGGCGACACACTGGTCCTTGCCGGTGCAGTGCCGTCGGGAATGCCGGAAAACATCTATGAGACAATCATGGACCATCTAAAGGATAAGGGCATCCGTATTGTTGTGGATACAACCGGTGAGGCTCTTCGCAGAGTCCTTCCCTATCATCCATTTCTTGTGAAACCCAACCACCACGAGCTCGGCGAGTTGTTTGACACAGAGATCGACAAGAACGACGTGGATCGCCTCGCCGAATATGCCAAAAAACTGCAGGAGGAGGGCGCCGTCAATGTCCTGGTGAGCCGCGGATCCGCGGGGGCACTCCTAGTGGATGAGACCGGTGCGGTCTATACCCAGGGAATTGTGCCGGAATCGGCGGGCACGGTGGTCAACAGCGTGGGCTGCGGCGACTCCATGGTGGCCGGCTTCTTAGCAGGCTATGAGCTGGAGCACAGCTATGACGCGGCACTTCGCATGGGTTCTGCGGCAGGCAATGCCAGTGCATTCTTCGATGGAATTGCCGATGGCAAAACCATTCGACAAATATACCAAGACTATTTTCAGAGCTGAGGTGTTCCCATGAGAATAAAAGATCTTCTCCGGCCAGAGGCCATCGAGCTCGGTGCGGCTGCAGCAGACAAAGAGGCTGCCATCGACGAGCTCATCGCCCTGCACGGAAAAATCGGCGACCTGAATGACCCCGCCGGTTTTAAAGAGGCCATTCTGAAGAGGGAGTCCGAGAGCACCACCGCCATCGGCGAGGGTATCGCGGTTCCCCATGCAAAGACCAACACAGTGAAGGAACCGGGCCTTGCCGCCATGACGGTTCCGGATGGCGTGGATTACGATGCGCCGGACGGCATGCCAAGCAACCTCTTCTTTATGATTGCGGTGCCAGAGGGAGCGGGCGATGCACATCTTGAGATTCTCTCCCACCTCATGATGATGCTCATGGACCCGGACTTTTCCAATGCCCTCCGCAATGCAGAGTCCCCCGAGTCCTTCCTTGACATCATCACGAAGCAGGAGGCGGAGAAATTCCCGGAGGAGCCGCCGCAGGAAGAGAAACCGGCTGCAGAGGAGACAACTGTTGCTGCGGCGACAGAGGCGGCCCCGGAACCGGAGAAGAAAACCGGATACCGTATTCTTGCCGTCACAGCTTGTCCCAACGGCATTGCCCACACGTTTATGGCTGCTGAGGCCCTGGAACGGGCCGGCGAGGAGATGGGCCTCCCCGTCAAGGTGGAGACCAACGGCGCCGGCGGCATCAAGAATGCGCTGACCCCGGAGGAGATCGCCGCCTGTGACGGTATTGTCGTGGCGGCAGATAAGGCAGTGGAGACAGACCGGTTTGACGGAAAGCCTGTCGTCAAGGTCGAGGTCTCCGCCGGAATCAACCGCCCCAAGGAACTCATTGCGGAAATTGCTGATGGAAAAGCGCCAATCTGGCACGCAAAGAGCAAGGATAGTGATGCTGCGGCAGAGACGTCCGGGCAAAAGGAGAGCGGCTGGCGAAAGGTCTATCAGCAGCTGATGAGCGGTGTATCGCATATGCTTCCGTTCGTCATCGGCGGCGGACTTCTCATTGCCATTGCGTTCCTCATTGACACCATCTTCTGCCAGATCCACGGCGTGCAGCCGGGACAGGACTTCGGCTCCATGCTGGCGGCGTCCCGCTGGTTCAAGGATATTGGAAATCTCGCCTTTGACTTTATGCTGCCCATCCTTGCGGGCTTCATAGCATTCGCCATCGGGGACCTGCCGGCCCTGGCCGTCGGCGTCGTCGGCGGATACATGGCAAAGATCGGATCGACCTGGGCCGAACCCGCAGGCAATGCGGCGGGCATCTCCGCCGGATTCATCGGCGCCCTTATTGCCGGCTTTGCCGCCGGATATGTCGTCAAGCTCCTGGAGCTCGCCTTCCGCAAAATGCCCAAGAGCATGGATGGCCTGAAGCCAATGCTTCTCTACCCGCTGTGCGGCATAGCACTCATCGGTGTCATCATGTGCACCATCGACCCGCTCATGATCCTCATCAACGAGGGCTTTGCCACATTCCTGACTTTCCTGAATGCCAAACATCTGTCCGTCCTTCTCGGATTTATTCTGGCGGCCATGATGGCCTCCGACATGGGTGGCCCCATCAACAAGGCGGCGTACCTGTTTGGAACCGGAATGCTTACGGCGGCTGTTGGCTACACGGGTGCAGCACAGACCATGTGCTATGAGATCATGGCAGCTGTTATGATCGGCGGCATGGTACCGCCTCTCTCCCTGGCTCTGGCCACCACATTCTTCCCGTGGAAGTTCACCAAGCAGGAGAGAAAGACCGGACCAACTCTCTACGTTATGGGCCTGTCCTTTGTGACAGAGGGTGCCATCCCGTTTGCGGCATCGGATCCGGGACGGGTTCTCCCGAGCGTCATGGTTGGCTCCGGCGTTGCCGGTGCGCTCTCCATGCTCTTCCACTGCACGCTGCGTGCACCCCATGGAGGAATCTTCGTTATAGCGACTGTGGGACACTGGTACTTTTACCTGCTCGCCCTTGTCATTGGCGCCTTTGCCGGCATGGGCATGCTGTTCCTGACCAAGAAGAACCAGACGACCCGCGCGGAAATCAAAAAGGAAAAAGCAGAGGCCAAAGCGGCAAAGGCCGCGGCCGGAACTTCTAAATAAACTGGAGGAATCACTATGGTATCCAAAGAGACAAAAATCGTGAACAAAGAGGGCTTCCATATGCGCCCGGCCAACAACTTTATCCGCGAGATGGCAAAGTTCAAATCCGCTGTGACCTTTGATGTCGCCGGTAAGGAAGTCAATGCAAAGAGCATCATGAATATTATGGCCGCCTGCATCAAGTGCGGCACGGTCCTCACGGTCAAAGCCGACGGTGAGGATGAGCAGGCAGCTCTGGACAAGGCTGTGGAGCTCATCGAGTCCGGCCTTGGCGACCCGGAATAAGAAGCGGGGGTGACAACCATGCCAAAGGGCATCGGCGTATCCGAGGGCTACGGCATTGGAACCGCAGTGGTTCTTAAGGAGAACAGCCTCGACTACAGCGCTGTGACATTCACCTCCGCCGAGGAGGAAAAGGCCCGTCTGCATGATGCGGTGGAACAGTTCAAAGCGGAGACTCTGAAAATTGCCGACCAGCTGAAAAAGACGGCAGGGGAAAAAGAGGCCGAGATCATGAACGGCCACATTGAGATGATCAGTGACCCCTACATGGTTCAGCAGATGGAGGAGAATATTGACGGGGGCTGCATCGCCGAGGCCGCCGTGGACACCGTGTGTACCATGTTCCACGACATGTTTGCGGGTTCCGGGGACGAGCTCCTCATGCAGCGCGCCTCCGACGTCAATGACATCCGCGATGGACTTCTCGGCATCCTGCTCGGAGTCCATTCTGTAAGCATTGCCGACGCCCCCGCCGGCAGCATCCTGATTGCCGGGGACTTCACCCCGTCCATGACCGGGCAGATCAACCCGGAAAATGTCGCGGGTATTGTGGCGGAAATTGGGGGATTCACCTCCCACAGCGCCATACTCGCCCGCACCATGAGTGTGCCTGCCGTACTCTCTGTGCCGGAGGCGACCTCGACCATTCCGGACGGTGCCACACTGATTCTGGACGGCTCCGCTGGAACGGTCATTGTGGATCCGGACCCGGAGACGCTGGAAAAATATAAAAAGCGGCAGGAGGAGTATCTTGAGGAAAAGGAGAAACTCAAGAAGTTCCTCCACGAGCCCACGGTCACCGCGGACGGCGAAAAGCGCGCCATCTACTGTAATATCGGAAAACCGGAGGATGCCCGCATGGCGGATGCCAGCGGCTGCGAGGGCATAGGTCTGTTCCGCACAGAATTCCTTTTCATGGGGCGGGATTCCGAGCCGTCGGAAGACGAACAGTATGAGGCGTACAGCAGTGTCGCCAAGGTCATGGGGGACCGCGAGGTCATCATCCGGACGCTGGACATCGGCGGCGACAAGGAAATTCCCTATCTCTCCATTGAAAAAGAGGACAATCCGTTTCTGGGCCATCGGGCCATCCGGTATTGCCTGGACAATCGGACGCTGTTTAAGCGGCAACTCCGTGCCCTTCTCCGGGCCGGTGTGGACGGGAACATCAAGATCATGCTTCCGCTCATCACCTGTGTGGAAGAGGTGGAGGAAGCGAAAAAATTATTAGCAGAGTGCGAGAATGAGTTGGAGCAGGAGGGCACCGCTTACCGGGATGTCCCGGTGGGTATCATGGTTGAGACCCCATCTGCCGCCATCCTCTCCGATGAACTCGCCAAAGTATCCGCGTTTTTCTCCATCGGTACCAACGACCTGACGGGATACATCATGTGTGCCGACCGTGGCAACCCTGCTGTGGCGAGCCTATATGACCCAACACGTCCCGCCGTTTTGCGGGCCATAAAGCAGACCATACAGAACGCCAAGACCGCCGGCATTCCGGTGGGTATGTGCGGTGAGGCTGCGGCGGATCCGCGGCTCATTCCAGACCTCCTGAAATGGGGCCTCGATGAGTTCTCCGTCTCCCCGTCGTCCGTTCTCCGGACAAGGGCCGTCATTGCGGAAAATCCGGGAAAATAAACGATATTCATGTGCTGTAGGACTGTGCGTTCTGCGGCACATTTTTTGTCGGGCGGGCGATTCACCCTGTCAAATCAAGATAGTTTTATAGATGTTCTGCTCTTGGCAACATGAATATTGCGGGTCCGAAAGAAACTATTAACTTTATACAAAGTGACAAGTGATTTTTTGTTACATTTAGCGTATAATTTGAATATCCAATGCAATTACTACCTGGAGAGGAATTGACAACGTGGCAGAAAAGGTAATTCGTTTTGACAACATGGAGTATGCCGCCGAGCTGTTCGGCGTGTTTGACGAGAACATGATCCTGCTCGAAAAAGAGTATGGAATTACGGCTGTGGCCCGCGGCGGTGAGCTGAAGCTGACCGGCAGCGAGGACGCCGTGGAAAATGCGGCAAAGGCCGTGGACGGAATGCTCCTTCTCATCCGGAAGGGTGAGCATCTGAACGAACAGAACATCCGCTACGTGGTCTCCATGGTCAGAGAGGGTTCGGGAAACAAGCTGGAACGGCTTATGTCGGACTGCATCTGCATCACATCCCGGGGGAAGCCGGTCAAGGCAAAGACCCTGGGGCAGGAGCAGTATGTGGAGGCCATCCGGGACAACACCATTGTCTTTGGAGTGGGCCCCGCCGGCACCGGAAAGACCTATCTGGCCGTCGCCATGGCGGTCAAAGCCTTCAAGGCCAAGGAAGTGGAGCGCATAGTACTCACACGTCCGGCGGTGGAGGCAGGGGAGAGCCTGGGCTTTCTCCCGGGTGACCTTCAGCAGAAGGTCGACCCGTATCTCAGACCGCTCTATGACGCCCTCTTTGATATGCTTGGCCCCGACAATTTCCAGAAGCAGCTGGAGCGGGGAACCATAGAGGTGGCCCCCCTCGCCTACATGAGGGGCCGGACTTTGGACGACAGTTTCATCATTCTTGACGAGGCCCAGAACACGACCTCCGAGCAGATGAAAATGTTCCTGACCCGACTTGGCGCCGGGTCCAAAGCCGTTGTCACCGGCGACATCACGCAGATCGACCTCCCGGGCGGAAAACGCTCCGGCCTGGTGGAGGTCACCCACATCCTGAAAGACATCGAGGGAATTGCCACTGTGCACTTTAATTCCAAGGATGTCGTCCGGCACCATCTCGTGCAGGAAATCGTAAAAGCGTATGCCGCCTATAACGAAAAAGAGCAGAGCCGCAAGAAAAAGTAAAGAGTGAGGAGTGCGTAAAACCTATGTCCCGTAAAGTGAAAGTTGTCATCACCAACGACCAGAAAACCGTTAAGATCCCGAAAGGCATGCGCCTTTTGATCCGCCGTTGCTGCACCGCCGTGCTTGTCATGGAGGAGTTCCCGCAGGACGCAGAAATCTCTGTCACCATTGTGGACAATGAGAAAATCAAAGAACTCAACAAGAAATACCGCGACATTGACAGCGAGACCGACGTCCTGTCGTTCCCGCTCGGCGAAAATGGCGTATATGATATCAACCACGACACCGGCGAAGCGGAGCTCGGAGACATTGTTCTCTCCCTGGAAAAGGCACAGGAGCAGGCAGAGCACTACGGTCATAGCCTGGACAGAGAGGTCGGTTACCTAACCGTTCACTCTATGCTCCACCTCCTTGGCTACAACCATGAGGAGGGCGGCATGGAACTGGTCCGCATGAGAGAAAAAGAGGAGAAGGTCCTCACAGAACTCGGCCTGCGCCGTGACGGCAACTACTACATGGGAGACGAATAAGGAGGATTTCAATGGAAACAAAATCTTCCTTCCTCTCTATTGTAGGAAAGCCCAATGTGGGAAAATCGTCTCTTTTAAACAGGATGATCGGTCAGAAAGTCGCCATTGTCTCCAATAAGCCCCAGACGACCCGGACCAAGATCATGGGCGTCCTGACAGAGGGCCCGGTACAGCTGGTGTTCACCGACACCCCCGGCTACTTCCACCCGAAAAACAAACTCGGGGAAAAGATGATGGAGGCTGTCTCCAACAGCATCTCCGGCGTGGACGCCGCCCTGTTTGTCGTCGAGCCCGAGGACGGACTCACGGACGAGGAGCGGGAACTGCTGGACAAGCTGAAGAAGGGGAATATCCCCACGGTCCTGGCCATCAACAAGATCGACCGCGTTGAGGAGAAGGAGACGCTGATCACCCGCATTGCAGAGATGAGCGCTCTCATGGACTTTCGGGCCATCGTTCCCGTCAGCGCTGTAAAAGGCGACGGTGTGGACGAACTCCTGCAGGAACTCCAGAACCTGGCGGAGCCCTCGCCCCACTTCTTCCCAGACGACACTCTGACCGACCAGCCGGAGCGGGTCATTGCCGCAGAAATCATCCGGGAAAAGCTCCTCCGTCTGCTGGACAAGGAAGTGCCCCATGGCACAGCCGTGGCCATTGAGACGTTTCATGAGCGCCGCACGAGAGAGAAAGAGACCATCCTCGACATTGACGCCGTCATCTACTGTGAGAAGGAGTCCCACAAGGGCATCATCATTGGGAAGAAAGGCGCCATGCTGAAGCGCGTCTCCACCTATGCCCGGGAGGACATGGAGCGGTTTTTTGGCTGTAAAGTCAACCTCCACTGCTGGGTCAAAGTCCGCGAGGGCTGGAGAAACCGCGAAAACTATATCCACGACTTCGGACTGGACAGCAGTGACGAGTGACGGTGGTCACTCCATCACAGGAAAGAAGCACCGAGACGGACCGACGGCTCATCTCGGTGCTGTTATTTTGTCAGAATTTCATGAGAGGAGGGGAGACACCCATGACCATAGAATCGGACGGCCTGGTTATCAAGGAACAGAAAATTGGGGAGACCGACAAGCTCATCACGGTGCTCACCTCCCAATATGGGCTCATTCGGGCCTTTGTCCGGAGAGCGGTCTCCGTGAAGAGCAGTATGCTGAGCAGCACACAGCTCCTGAGTTATTCCGACTTTGTGTTCTATAAGGGGAAGAACTCTTATACGGTGAACAGTGCATCGCCCAAGCATTCCTTCTTCAAGCTGGGTGACGACGTGGACGGCATGGCGGTGGGGTTCTACCTCGCCGAGCTCTTCGGGGCACTGGCACCGGAGAACGAAGAGGCCGGGGACCTGCTGCGCCTCCTGCTGAACTCCCTCTACCTGCTCTCGGAGCGGAAGCGGAGCCCCGCCTTTGTGAAGGCGACGGCAGAGCTGCGGGCCATGTCCGACGCCGGCTATATGCCGGACCTTGTCGCATGTGCCGAGTGTGGGACCTATGAGACGGAGCCTATGTACTTCGACCCGGAATCCGGCCGGCTTCTCTGCGCCGAGCACGGGGAAGGCAGTTCGGGATATCGGATGACCCTTGGCGCGGTCACCGCAATGCGGTATATTATCTACAGCGAACCGAAGAAGATCTTCAACTACCGGGTCTCCGACACCGCCGGCAGGGAACTGGCAAGGGCCGCGGAGCAGTTTGTGCTGCGGCAGACCGGACGGGAGTTTCGGACGCTGGAATTCTATAAATCATTACCCAAAGGATAATTCTCACCATGAAGAAACACTATAAGTCCCTGGAATTCGACCGAATCCAGGACATGCTCGCCACGTTCACCACATGCGCCGATGCCACGGAAATGGCAAAAGAACTGCAGCCCACAGACGACCTTCGGGAGGCACAGGACCTTTTGCAGGAGACATTGGACGCGCATATGCTGCTGGCAAAGTTCGGCGGGCCGTCCTTCGGCGGACTGATTAACGTCAACAACCGGCTGTATATTGCGGCCACTGGAGGCACTCTCGGTATGGGGGATCTCCTCTCTGTGGGCTCGACATTTCGCACACTGCGCGGGCTCTGTGACTGGTATGCATCCTGTGAGGGCGTGGACACCAGCCTGACCCGCTACTTTATGTCCATTACTCCCCAGAAGTTTCTGGAGGACAAAATATACAGTTCCATCCTCTCGGAGGACCGCATGGCGGATGACGCCTCGGTCACCCTCAAGGATATCCGGCGCCGCATGCATGCCCAGGAGAACAAGATCCGGGACCGTCTTGACCATATCATCCATTCAGAACACTATGCCACGGTGCTCCAGGACTCCATTGTCACCATGAGAAACGGCAGGTACGTTGTGCCGGTCAAACGGGAGCACCGCAGTGAAATTGCCGGACTGGTCCAGGATACCTCCGACTCCGGTGCAACAGTCTTTATTGAACCCATGGCTGTTGTGGACGCCAATAATGAGATCAAGGAACTCACCGGCAAAGAGCATGAGGAGATAGAGCGGATTCTCGGGGAGCTCTCCGAAGAGGTCGGCGCCGTCTACAATGAGACAAAGGTCAGCTATGAATCTTCTGTTTATCTCTCCCTTGTCTTTGCCAAGGCGCAGATGGCTTACTCCATGAAGGCGGCAGCTCCTTCCCTGAACAATGAGGGCATCATTGAACTGAAGAAGGCTCGTCACCCTCTCATCGACCCGAAAAAAGTCGTACCCACGGATATCCGTCTGGGGGAGGACTTTGACACCCTGGTCATCACCGGACCCAATACCGGCGGCAAGACGGTCTCCATCAAGACGGTGGGCCTGCTCACTCTGATGGCATCCTGTGGTCTCATGATCCCTGTGGCGGACGGGAGCAAAATCTGCATCTTCCACGACGTCTTCGCCGATATTGGCGATGAACAGAGCATAGAGCAGTCACTCTCCACTTTCTCCGCCCACATGACGAATATTGTGGACATTCTGGGAAAGGCGGACGACCGCTCCCTTGTGCTCATCGATGAGCTTGGAGCGGGGACTGACCCGGTCGAGGGTGCTGCCCTTGCCATCTCCATCCTGGAGCAGCTCCATACCCAGGGGGCAAAAATCCTCGCCACGACCCACTACGCAGAGCTCAAGGCCTATGCGCTGAATACCCCTCGGGTGGAAAACGCCTCCTGTGAGTTTGACATTGAGACGCTCTCGCCCACATACCGACTTATCATCGGGGCACCGGGACGTTCCAATGCCTTTGCCATCTCCTCCCACCTCGGAATGCCGGAGAACATCGTCTCCCGCGCCCGGGATCTTGTGGATGAGGACAACATCGAGTTTGAGGCCGTTGTGGAGAAGCTCGAGCAGAGTCGGGCTGCTCTGGACGCCGAAAAGGAAAAGGCCGAGACCCTGTCCCGGGAGGCCGAGCAGCGCCGTGCCGAGGCGGAACAGCTAAAGGCAGATATTGAAAAGCTCAAGGACAACGAGATGGAGCAGGCCCGGGACGAGGCCAAGCGCATTGTGGAGCGGGCCGAGCGGGAGGCCGCGTTCTTCATGGACGATCTGGATCGCCTGAAAAAGGAAAAACGGCATGCGAAGGATCTTTCCCAGGTCTCCGCCGACGCCAAACGCACCATCCGAAAGCATGAGAATAAACTCTCCGATATCACCGACCCCATCATGGCACTGGCGGAGGATGAGGACTATGTCCTGCCGCGGCCGCTGAAAGTTGGGGACCGGGTCATAGTGGCCGACATTGCAGAACCTGCCACCGTCACAAAGCTGGCGGACAAGAAGGGCATGGTCGAGGTCATGGCTGGTATCATCAAGACCCGGGTGCCGGAGTCCCGCCTTCGTCTGGACGAGAAGGGGGCAGCGGCCAAGAGCCGAAAGCCGAAGCGCCAGGCTAGGCGGACCAATATTGACAGCAAGCTGAAAAAAGATGTGTCCACAAGCGTGGACCTCCGGGGCATGGACTCCGAGGACGCCATTGCCACTCTGGACCGTTTCCTGGACCTGCAGTACCGGGTCGGCATTCGTCAGTTTACGGTCATCCATGGAAAAGGCACGGGCGTACTGCGCAAAGCGGTGGCCCGTTATCTCAAAAATAATAAGCAGGTGGAGAGCTACCGACTGGGCTCCTATGGAGAGGGACAGGACGGCGTCACTATCGTCACACTGAAAAAGTGATATTGTCCTTGACTTCTCATGGGAAATCAAGTATAATCTCGCGTGTAAAGCATCAAACTTTACAGAGACAAACTGTTGGAGACGGAGATGAGAAGGGCATCATGGCGAAGGATTTCGAGCGCATCAATATGCTGCTGGACATTTACGGCGACATGCTGACGGACCGCCAGCGCTCTTTTCTGGAATACTACTATGTCGACGACTTCTCCCTGGCAGAAATTGCCGAGAATGAGGGCATAACCCGGCAGGGTGTACGGGACGCCATAAAACGTGCCGAAAAACAGCTCTACGACATGGAGGAGAAGCTCGGTCTCTGCAAAAAATTCAAGGACCTGCAGGAGGGCCTTGAGGAAATCCGCACCTATGCGGAAAAAATCAACGAGCACAACATGCGCACCGGTCTCTCCCGGGAAATCAATGACGCAGTCGTGCAGATCAAATTTATTGTAGACACGCTCAGTAAATAACTGATAAGACAGAGGAGCTTACTATATGGCATTTGAAGGTCTGTCCGACCGCCTTGAGTCGGCATTCAAATCGCTGAAGAGCAAAGGTACTCTGACCGAGGCGGACGTAAAGAGCGCCATGCGTGAAGTGCGTCTCGCCCTTCTGGAAGCCGACGTCTCCTATAAGGTCGCCAAGGACTTCACCCAGAAGGTAACGCAGAGAGCCATCGGCGAGCAGGTCATGAAGAGCCTGACCCCTGCACAGATGGTCATCAAGATCGTCAACGAGGAACTGACGGACCTCATGGGCGGAACACAGACCCGCCTCATGACCGCAAGTCATCCGCCCACAATCGTCATGATGTGCGGGCTGCAGGGTTCCGGTAAGACCACCCATTGTGCAAAAATCGCAAAGAGACTGAAGGACGAGGGCCACCGTCCGCTGCTCGTAGCCGGAGACGTCTATCGCCCGGCCGCCATCAAGCAGCTGCAGGTCGTCGGCGAAAAGGCGGGGGTTCCTGTCTTTGAGCGCGGCCAGGGGGACCCGGTTGAAATATCCAAAGAGGCCATCTCCTACGCCAAAGACCAGGGATATGACTTCGTATTTATTGATACGGCAGGCCGTCTCCACGTGGATGAGACCCTTATGGAGGAACTGCAGAACATCAAAGCGGCGGTCCATCCGACAGATATACTTCTCGTCGTCGACGCCATGACCGGTCAGGACGCTGTCAACGTGGCATCCTCCTTCAACGACCAGGTCGGCATTGACGGTATCATCCTCACAAAGCTGGACGGCGATACCCGCGGTGGTGCGGCGCTGTCGGCAAAGGCCATCACCGGAAAGCCCATCCTCTATGTGGGCACCGGCGAAAAACTCGGGGACCTGGATGTCTTCCATCCGGACCGCATGGCCTCCCGAATCCTTGGAATGGGCGACATGCTCTCCTTTATTGAACGCGCCGAACAGCAGTTCAGTGACGAGGAGGCCGCCAAACTCGAGAAGAAAATGCGCAAGAACAAGTTTGACCTAAACGACCTTCTTGCCAACCTGCAGAAAGTGAAGAGCCTCGGCAACCTGCAGGACGTTCTCGCCATGATTCCCGGCGTCAACAAACAGGTCAAGGACATGGAGATTGACGAAAAGCAGTTTGACCGTGTCCAGGCTATCATCTATTCCATGACTCCGGAGGAGCGGGAAAAACCTGAAATCATCAATCCGTCCCGTAAGCGCCGCATTGCGGCAGGCTGCGGACAGAAGGTGGAGGACGTGAACCGTCTTCTCTCCCAGTATCGGCAAATGCGGAAAATGTTCAAGCAGATGAACAGCAAGAAGGCCCGCAAGCAGATGCGAAAATATGCTGAAAACCCAGAGGCACTCAACAATCTGGATTTCAGCAACATCAACTGACAAACCATTTATCATGAATTTTGGAGGAGTAAAAAATGGCAGTTAAAATCAGACTCAGAAGAATGGGCGCAAAGAAGCAGCCGTCTTACCGTGTAGTTGTCGCAGATTCCAGATATCCCCGTGACGGCAGATTCATCGAGGAGATCGGTTTCTATGATCCCACCGTCGAGCCGCCCGTAATCCGCATTGACCAGGAGAAGGCTCAGCAGTGGATCAAGAACGGCGCACAGCCGACCGACACTGTCCGTGCCCTCATCAAGAAGGCCGCAGCTGCTGAAGAGGAATAAACGGAGGCTTCTTCCATGCAAGAATTACTGGTTCACATTGCGCAGGGGCTCGTTGACGACCCCTCCGCCGTCAACGTCGATGTGGACGAGCCCAACGAGAACGGCGTGACTGTGTATCATCTTCACGTCGCTCCGGACGATATGGGCCGTGTCATCGGCAAACAGGGGCGAATCGCCAAGGCCATCCGCACTGTTATGAGAGCCGCTGCCACCCGCAGCGAGACTCGGATTGCCGTCGAAATCGACTGATACTGCAAGGGCACATGAAATCCATGTGCCCTTACTTTTTTCTTTGGAGCACAGGACCATGAAGAAGACATTTTTGGAACTTGGAAAACTGGTGGGGACCCATGGGGTCCGGGGCGAGCTGAAGCTGGACCCGTGGACCGACTCCCCGGAGGTGTTTTCCGGCCTGAAAACAGTATATCTGGACAGCAGAGGGGAAAAGCCCGTCGGCCTTGTCCGGGCACGTCCCCATAAGCGGCAGGAACTCCTGACCTTGGAGGGAATAGACTCTCTGGAGAAGGCGGAAGAGCTCCGCGGAATCGTTATCTATGCAAAGCGGGACGATATCCCTGTCCCCGAGGGGCGCTACTTTGTGGCGGAAATTCTCGGCTGCACCGTCGTGGATGCCGATAGTCCGGAAAAGGTCTACGGAAAGGTCACCCATGTGGAGAACCTCGGTGCCAGTGACATCTGGGAGGTAACAAAAGACGGGAAAAAGACCATGATGCCCATCATTCCCGGCATTCTCGCCAATGTCGACACAGAGGCTGGGGTCGTGAAAGTACGCCCTATTCCGGGCATTTTTGACGATGCCGTCGTGGTAAAGGGGGAATAGGACGTGCGAATTGATATAATGACCCTGTTCCCGGACATGTGTGAGGCATTTCTCTCGGAGAGCATCATCGGCCGGGCCAGAAAGGCCGGAAAAGTGGAAATCGGGTGCCACGACATCCGCGAATACACGAAGGACAAGCACCGCCGGGTCGACGACTACCCCTATGGGGGCGGAACCGGAATGATCATGCAGGCACAGCCTATCTATGACTGTTATCAGGCCGTAAAGGAACTGTCCGATGAGCCGTCCCATCTGGTCTATATGTCCCCGCAGGGGAAGACCCTGGACCAGGCAAAGGTCCGGGAACTCTCAGAGTATCCGCACCTTGTCCTGCTCTGCGGCCACTACGAGGGGGTCGATGAGCGGGTCCTGGAAGAGATCGTGGACGAGGAGATCTCCATTGGGGACTATGTCCTCACAGGAGGGGAACTCCCCGCCTGCGTCCTCGCAGACAGCGTCTGCCGCATGCTTCCCGGTGTCCTTGCCAACGAGGATGCCTATACTCTGGAGAGCCACTATGGGCATCTGCTGGAGCATCCGCAGTACACCCGTCCGCCGGAGTGGAGGGGGAGAGAGGTGCCGCCGGTCCTGCTGTCTGGTGACCACGCAAAGGTGGATCACTGGAAATTGGAGAAGTCGGTGGAGCGCACGCTGCAGAAGCGCCCCGATATGCTGGAAAATGCCCCGCTCTCGAAAGAGGAGAAAAAAATCCTTGCCGAACAGCAGACGACACTTTGTGCAGAAAAAAACAATTAAATTGTGAAAATTGACGAAGATTTTTGGGATTTCTCGGGCGATTTACGACTCGTTCCTGTGAGATGAGTCAAAAATCCGAAAAAAAAGTGTTAAAATTAACTAAACATTCCCGAAAAAAATTTGAAATGTTCGGTTCATAGTACGATTTTTCACGGAACAAACTTTTTCGTCCTTTTTTATCGTTGACGTTCAATTTTATTACAACTATAATATACAGGAAATTTAGTTGACGCCTCGTCAACCTGATCAAAAGCTGAAATTTTGAATTTCGTTATGTGAGGGAATTTGCTATGTATGTTAAAAGCGTAAAAGTTCAGAATCAGGTGGGTCTCCACGCCCGTCCGGCCACTTTCTTCATTCAGAAGGCCAATGAGTTCAAGTCTTCCATCTGGGTGGAAAAGGATGAGCGCAGAGTCAATGCGAAATCTCTTCTCGGCGTCCTTTCTCTCGGTATCATGGGTGGCACCGAAATCAAGATCATGGCCGGCGGCTCTGACGAGGAAGAGGCTGTCAACGCACTTGTAGAGCTTGTTGAGTCTGGCTTCGCTGAGTAAACAGCAGGCAAATAAAAGCTTCTAAATCTATAGGACACCGCAGAAGTATTCCTGCGGTGTCCTTTTCCTATCTTCTGGAGGGTATCCTTTGGACAATCCAAAGCTTTCCGAGCTCCGGGAGCGCTCCATGCGGCTTCCGCTGAGTCCCGGCGTCTATATCATGAAAAACGGCAAGGGAAAAATCATCTATATTGGCAAGGCCAAAGTGCTGAAGAACCGGGTCAGCCAGTATTTCGGGTCCCAGAATACCCACTCCGCCAAGGTGCGCAAAATGGTGGAGAATGTCCGGGACTTCGACTACATCCTCTGCCAGAGTGAGTTTGAGGCCCTTATTCTCGAGTGTTCCCTCATCAAACAGAATAAGCCGAAATACAATATTCTGCTGAAGGATGACAAGGGGTACAGCTATCTGGAGGTCACGAACGAGGAGTGGCCCCATATGGAGATGGTCCGGAGAAAGCAGGATGATGGCGGCACATATCTGGGGCCGTATCTCAGCACGTTTGTCATAAACGAGTCCCTGGATGCGGCGCGGAAAATTTTTAAGCTGCCCGACTGTAGCAGAACATTCCCGTGCACCGGGGCACAGCGCCGCCCATGTCTGAATTATCATATGGGGTACTGCAGTGCGCCCTGTGCCGGAAAAATCTCCAAAGAGGAGTACCGGGAGAGTATCGACGAGGCCGTGCGTTTTCTCCGTGGAGGCTCCAAGCCCTATCTGGAGGAGCTGGAACAGCGCATGGAGGAGTACTCCACCAATCTGGAGTTTGAAAAGGCCGCCGAGATCCGGGACCGAATCCTGGCCATCCGCAAACTGTCCGAGAAACAGAAGGTCATCTTCACGGGGACGGAGACGGAGGATGTCTTTGCCCTTGCCCGGGAGGACGAGACCATCTGTTTCAATGTTTTGCGATTCACGAGCGGTATGCTCACCGGCTCTGAGAACTATTTTACGGAGTTGGAAGAATCCCTGGAAAACACCCGCTCCGAAATGCTGAAGCGCTACTACACCGCCCACGACAATGTTCCGTCACGGATCGTACTGGACGGCCCCTGTGATGACCAGGAACTGCTGGAACAGTGGCTCACAGAACTTGCCGGGAAGAAGGCGGTCATTCAGGTTCCGCAAAAGGGCAAGCAGTTTGAGCTTGTAAACATGTCCAAAAATAACGCCTATGAAAAAATGGCACAGAGCCACCGGAGAAAGAAGACCGACTCGGCAGTCATTGAATTGGGCGAACTGCTTGGACTAGCCTCGCCGCCGGAGTTTATTGAGTCCTATGATATCTCCCACACAGGCGGTGCAGACGCAGTGGGCGCCATGGTCGTATTCCGCAACGGTATTCCATACCGCCAGTCCTATCGGAAGTTCATTATTAAAGAGGCTCAGGGCGGAGACGATTACGGATCCATGCGTGAGGTCCTCACCCGGCGGTTCAACCGTTATCTCAAGGAGAGCGCTGAACTGCAGGAGGGGGAGAAGCCGAAGGGCTTTGCACGCCTGCCAGACCTTATCCTTATGGACGGTGGGCTTGGACAGGTCCATATTGCCGAGGAAGTTCTAAAGGAACTGGGGCTGAAGGTCCCGGTTTTTGGTATGGTCAAGGATAGCCGGCACAGGACGCGCGCCATAGCCTCGGATGGAGGAGAAATCACCATAGCGCAGTCCCGTAAGGTATTTGCACTCGTAACCGGCATTCAGGACGAGGTGCATCGCTCGGCTATAACATATCATCACAAGCGCCACAGTGCAGTGGCCCGCCACAGCGAACTCACCGACGTCCCGGGAATCGGACCGAAAAAGAGCGACATCCTGCTGCGGGAATTTGTCACCATCGACGCCATCCGCCGGGCCGATATCGACACGCTGGCCAAGACGCCGGGCATCAGTATCAAGGACGCTGCGTCCATTAAAAAGTACTTCCACTATGAAAATTGACAAATACTGTATCATGGTGCAAAATGATTGTTAATGTAATAGAAACCACTATGGAAAGGGTTTTCCTATGAGAGTCATTACCGGTTCTGCAAGGGGCATGCGCCTCACTGCGCCGGAGGGAATGGATGTCCGTCCCACGACGGATAAGGTCAAGGAATCCATCTTCAATATCATCCAGTTCGACCTTGCGGACGCAGAGGTGCTGGACCTGTTTGCCGGTTCTGGACAGCTGGGCATTGAGGCCCTGAGCCGGGGGGCATCCCGGGGGACCTTTGTGGACAGCAGCGAGCGCTCTCTCCGCTTTGTCCGGGAAAATCTCAAAAAGACCCGCCTTGAGGACCGGGCAGCCGTACGGAAGTCCGACGCCCGCCAATTCCTCTCTACGACGCGGGACACCTTCCATGTGGCTCTTCTCGACCCCCCTTACCGGAAACAAATTCTTCCGGCCATTCTCCCGTCTCTCGCAAACCATATGGACTCCGACGGGGTCATAGTCTGTGAGACCGCCTCGGAGGAGGAACTTCCATCGAAACTGCCGGGGTTTTCTGCTCCGCGGGAGTACCGCTACGGGAAAATCAAACTCACCGTGTATCGCGGAGAGGGGGAATCCAACAATGGTTAAGGCAATCTGTCCCGGGAGTTTCGACCCGGTGACCAATGGACATATCGACGTCATAGAACGGGCCTCCGCCCTCTTTGACGAGGTGACCGTGGTCGTTATGACCAACTACCGGAAGGTCGGGCTCCACACCTTCACGCCCGAGGAACGGGTGGAATTTATTGAACGGAGCATCCAGCACCTTCCCAACGTCCAGGTCGACATGTATGACGGGCTTCTTGCCCAGTATGCTGCTGACCACGGCATTACCGTCATTGTCAAGGGCTTGCGGGCTGTTACAGACTTCGAGGACGAATTCCAGCAGGCCATTGCCAATAAGAAAATCGACAATGAACTGGACACGGTTTTCCTGCCCTGCTCCATTGAGAACATGTTCCTGAGCTCCAGCCTTGTGAAACAGATTGGAACCCTCGGGGGCGACATCCGGGACTTCCTCCCGGACGCCATTGCAGATGACATCATAGAGAGACTTCGAAAGGAATCAGACCATGGCTCAAATTGAAGACTACCTTGAACAGATAGAAGACGTACTCGACACCGGCCGCTCCATCCCGTTCTCCGACAAAGTGGGCGTGGACGCCGACGAAATCCGCGACATCCTCGACGACATCCGTTCCCAGCTGCCGGCGGAAATTACCCAGGCCAAGAGCATTACGCTGGAGAAGGAGAGCATCCTCTCCCGCGCCAAGACCGAGGCCGACATTCTCCTGGACGACGCCAGAAACAAGAGCAATCAGCTCATGGAATCCACCGAGAAGAAGGCGGACGACCTGGCGGACAAGTCCCAGAAGGAGTACGACGGAAGAATTGCCGACGCCAATAAGTCGGCGGAGAAGATCATTGCGGACGCCGAGAAACAGGCGGATGTCCTTGTCTCCGAACAGTCCGTTGTAGCCGCTGCAGGCAAAAAGGCCGACGCCATTCGGAAAGAGGCTGAGCAGTACGCTGTGGAGGTCAAGAAAAAATCTGAGGATCTGTTTGCCGAGGCAAAGAAGTCCGCAGAGAACTACCTCCAGGAGGCCAAGAACAAGTCGGATGACATGGTGGCCGACGCCAGGCAGAAGTCTGAGGTACTCATCAATGAGTCCAACCGCCGCGCGCAGGAAATCATGAGCAAGGCCAACCAGATCTCGGACACCAAGGTCAGCCAGTCTGGCAAGTGGGCCAAGGACACTGCCATCAACACCACAACCTATGTCAACAACGTGGTGGACCAGACCGAGGCCAATCTGAGCCGCAGCCTGAATGATATTCGCCGCCTCCGCGCGCAAATCCAGCAGGCAAATCAGGAGCTCCAAATTGAGCTGGCCAGACCGGTCAGTGAGCCCACGGACG
Source organism: uncultured Eubacteriales bacterium (assembly GCA_900315285.1). Taxonomy (GTDB): domain Bacteria; phylum Bacillota; class Clostridia; order Oscillospirales; family Acutalibacteraceae; genus RUG420. The sequence goes on from OMYO01000002.1 coordinate 30,966, forward strand.
AACAGGCCCATCAGGCACAGAGTGCCTCCAAGGCACGCCGCTTCAAGCGGAATGACTAAAGCTGCAAGAATAAAACATTCTGCACCGCGGACTAACCCCGCGGTGCTTTTTTCTAAGGAGATACCATGAGACTGGACCGCTCCATCGCCTCCCAGGGGGCCTATACCAGAAGTGAAATCCGTAAGCTGATCCGTGCCGGGCGCGTGACGGTGGACGGTGCCCCTGTCCGTGACCCCGGTGCCGCAGTCGACCCGGAAAACAATGTTCTGGCTGTGGATGGAAAGGCGCTGAACTACCGAGAGCACCTCTATCTCATGCTGAACAAGCCGAAGGGGGTCATCAGTGCCACGGAGGACCGCAGTGCAAAGACGGTTCTCGACCTGGTTCCTCCAGAGCTTTTCCGCAAGGGGCTTTTCCCGGCCGGCCGCCTGGATGGAGAAACCACTGGCTTTGTCCTCCTGACTGACGACGGCGAATTTGCCCACCGCATCCTCTCACCGGGTAACCATATCATGAAGACGTATATTGCGACTTTGCGCGATGTACCTCCTGACTCTCAACTGCAGCCCCTCCGAGACGGAATTGAGCTCCGGGACGGCTCCCACTGCCTCCCCGCCGAGGTACGAATCCTTGGAGACAGGACTGTGGAAATCAAGATCTGTGAGGGCAAATACCATCAAATAAAGCGCATGTTTGCGGCAGCCGGGAACCGTGTTTTGGAGCTGGAACGAACTGCCATGGGTGGCCTTCCATTGGACCCCGATTTGGAACCGGGAAAGTGCCGGGAACTCACGGCGGAGGAACTGGACAGGATCACGGCCCGCTGAAAATATTTTATAAAATAGGGAAACGGATATTGTTATTTCTGCATTTATTGGGTATTATAGATAATGGTATTGCAAATAATTTGTATAAAAAGTAGATAACCATCAATAACTTACCTAAAAAATTCCCGCGTTTTTATGAACTATTTTGCGGGCAGGGAGGACTACCATATGGCTAACAGACTGTTCCAGAGCGTCATCCATGATATGAAAGATGCTGTGGATCGCACCATCGGCGTAATCAACGAGTCCGGCGTCGTTGTCGCCTGCAGCGACACTGACAAAATTGGTGAGCAGGTCAAGCTGGAGGGCAAGGACATTTTGACGTCCCTGGAGCCGGTCACTTTTGATGGCACGACATTTCTCTCCTTTGACAGCCTTATGAAGCATGAATCGGCGGTCTTTGTGAGTGGGGACGACGAAATGGCCGCCCGCTACGCAAAAATCCTTGCGGTCTCGCTGGGCAGCATCAAGCAGTTTTACGACGAGAAATATGACCGCAGCAACTTTGTCAAAAATGTTATCCTGGACAATATCCTTCCGGGTGACATCTACATTAAAGCCCGTGAGCTCCACTTCAACACCGACGCCACCCGCGTCGTCCTGCTCATCCGAATCAACAGCGGGGAGGACGCCACCGTCTTCGACGTGGTCCAGAACCTGTTCCCGGACCGCAGCAAGGACTTTGTCATCAATATCAGTGAGACCGACATAGCCCTTGTCAAGGAGGTCAGGGAGGATATTGACCCGAAGGACCTCGAGAGCCTTGCCCACTCCATTGCGGACGCACTGAGCTCAGAGTTCTACATCAGCTGCCAGGTGGGCATTGGTACCGCTGTGGTCGGCATCAAAGACCTGTCCCGTTCCCTCAAGGAGGCCCAGGTCGCTCTGGAGGTTGGAAAAGTTTTTGACACCGAGAAGGACATCATCAGCTACGACAACCTCGGCATTGCCCGCCTCATCTATCAGCTTCCCACGACCCTCTGCGAAATGTTCCTGCAGGAGGTCTTCAAGCGCGGTTCCATTGACAGCCTGGATCAGGAGACGCTCTTTACCATCCAGAAGTTCTTTGAGAACAATCTGAACGTCTCCGAGACTTCCCGGAAACTCTTTGTCCACCGGAACACGCTGGTGTATCGCCTTGAGAAAATCAAGAAGATCACCGGTCTTGACCTCCGTGAATTTGACGACGCCATCGTCTTCAAAGTAGCCCTCATGGTCAAGAAATATCTGGATTCCAGTCCGGTCAAATTTTAATCCGCATCGTGTGGTATAATATAGACTGCTGCTACGCAGGGTTCCCTGTCTGCAGCGGTCTTTTTCTTTTTTCAAATCACTCGGTAAGAGGAGTTTGCCATGATAGAGCTGAAAAATGTCTCAAAGGTGTACGATAATGGCACCGAGGCCCTGAAAAATGTGAATCTCCGGATTGAGCGCGGCGAGTTTGTCTTCGTCGTCGGTGCATCTGGTGCCGGAAAGAGCACATTTTTAAAAATCATCATGCGGGAGGAGACCCCGACCAGCGGTACAGTCATGATCAACAATTATGACCTCACCCGCATGCGGCCAAAGGAAATTCCCTATTTCCGCCGCACCATGGGCGTGGTATTCCAGGACTTCCGCCTTATTCCCCGAATGACAGTCTTTGACAACGTGGCATTTGCCATGCGGGTCATCGGCGCAGGGGAGAGGGAAATCCGGGAGAGGGTCCCGTTTGTCCTTGATCTGGTTGGGCTGTCTGGCAAGGAGAACTGCTACCCCAGAGAAATCTCCGGTGGTGAGCAACAGAGGGTGGCTCTGGCAAGAGCCCTGGTCAACAACGCCAGTACTATTATCGCCGACGAGCCCACTGGCAATGTGGACCCGGAAATGTCCTATGAAATCGTGAGTCTCCTGGACCGTATCAATGAGAATGGTACGACGGTCATCATGGTCACCCATGAGCACGACCTGGTCCGGAAATTTAATCACCGGACAGTGGGCCTTGCCGATGGACAGATTATTACCGACTACTCGGAATATATTGAGGGAGTATGACCATGGCGAAGACGAAAAAGAACTCGGCGGTGCGCCGCCGCTCAGGAAGTCTCCGGTATCTGACCCGGGAGGGAATCCGGAACATCCGCTCCAACCGGATGATGTCCATTGCCTCCATCATTGTTCTGACCTCCTGCCTGCTCATAACAGGAATTGCTTTCCTGTTGACCGCCAATATCAATGTGGCGCTGCGCGGGGTCCAGGACCAGAACGTTATCATGGTCTATCTGAAGGATGACACCACGGCAGATGAGGCTGGCACCGTCGACCAGGATATCCGCATGCTCCCCGACGTGGACCATACAAAGTTCATCCCCAAGGAAGAGGCATATAAACAGCAGCTGAAGAGCCTGGGGGAGGATGCCAAACTAATGGATGGTCTGGACAAAAACCCCCTGCCGGATGCCTATCAGGTCACCCTTAAGACGCTGGACAACTATGACAGTGTGCTCCAGTCATTGAAAACAGTGGACCATGTTGAGTCTGTGCGCGGGAACTCCGAACTTGCGGGGCAGGTGCGCCATCTGCGCCGATCGGTTTCGGTTATCAGCATCAGCATTATTGTCATGCTGCTTCTGGTATCGTTGTTTATTATTGCAAACACCATTCGCATTACCATGTTCAATCGCCGGCTGGAAATCGGAATCATGAAGGCCGTCGGCGCCACCAACTGGTTTGTCCGCTGGCCGTTCATTATCGAAGGATCAGCCATAGGCGCACTCTCCAGTGTCCTCGCGGAACTTCTGGTCTTCGTGGTCTACCGCATAACTTCAGGGTCCATGAAGAGTATTTTCACCGTGCTGGGAGCCGCACCGGTCCCGTTTTCCCACTACGCCGGGTGGCTGTTCCTTATCTTCATCCTGATCGGCATCCTGGCCGGTGTTCTCGGCAGCTCCCTCTCCATGGGCAAATATCTGAGAGAACAGGGGAGTGTGGTCTCCAATGAGGAATAAACTGAATCGGGGACTGGCTCTTCTCCTGTCACTCATTGTTGGCGTGGCGGCGCTCATTCCGGTCCAGGCTGTCTCGGAACAGGAGAAGAACTCCTACCGGGAGAAAATTGCCCGGCTGGACGAGTCCATCGCCCTGAACCAGCAGAAAATAGACTCGAACAAGCGTCGTAAGTCCTCGGCCAAAAAGGACGCCAAGGGGCTGCAGGAACAGGTCCAGGGTCTCCAGAACCAGATCTCCGGATACAACGGGAAAATCCGGAATCTCAACGAGAAGATTGCCCTTATGAACGGGGAAATCAGCGCCCAGGAGGACAGAATCGCCGCTCTGGAGCGGGAAATGGCCCCCACCAAGCGGCAGATTGCCGCTGCCCAGCAGAAGCTCGGCGGGAGAATGCGGGCAGCCTATGAGGCGGGAAATATCTCTAATATTCAGCTGCTCCTGGAGTCAGACAGCTTCGTGGAGTTTTTGAACCGAATGGAAATGCTGGACCGCATATCGCGGAACGACAACGCCATCATTAGAAGGTTGCGCCGGAGCATTGCGGGGACCCAGAAAAAACAGGACTCCATCCGGAAATATCAGGACTCCATCCAGGCGGACATGCAGGAAGTCCAGTCCGCTAAGAATGAACTGGAGACCTCGAAACAGGAGATCGTCGCCAAGCAGAATGAGCTTAATATTGAAATTCAGAAGCTCGACCTCTACATGAGCCAGCTCGACCTGGACAGTGCCGAGGCCAAGCAGAGTATTGCAGAGGCACGCGCTGCCCAGGAAGTATTCATGGATGCCCTAAATGGCCGCTTGTCTCAAATCTCCTCTGTGGGAACCGGTACCATAGGCCCCGGCGGAATGATATGGCCTGTGCCGGACAGCGCTTCCTATATCTCTTCGGGCTATGGTCCGCGAAACGGCGGTTACCACTATGGAGTCGACATTGCCGACCCGAAGGCCAAGGCAGGACAAGCGGTGGCCATTGTCGCTGCTGCGGCAGGCACAGTCAAGGTGGCAAGCAATATCTGCACTCACAATTATGGCAAGCATTATAACTGCGGCTGCAATGGAGGGTACGGCAACTATGTGGTAATTGACCACGGCAATGGACTGCTGTCCTATTATGGCCATATGGCACGGGCGCTTGTGCAGACCGGCCAGCGCGTTGCCCAGGGTCAGATCATAGGTATAATGGGCTCTACCGGCTTCTCCACTGGACCCCATTGCCACTTTGAGATCCGCGTGAATAACGGGCAGTCAAGGTCTATGGCTGCAAGAAATCCGCTGGCGTATGTGGGGAGACACTAAAAAAAGGACTGTACCAAAACGGTACAGTCCTTAAATTTTTTGATTTAACCGAGGAACGGATACTCGAGCACGTGGCTCGGCACGCGGAAGATCACGAAATTCACAGGCTTTTCGATGCCCTGGAAATACATCCACCGATTCATTTGGACCAGCATTTCGTCCTCTTTCATGCTGAAGTCCCGGACCTCTTCCTCCGTCGGTTTGCGGACGATGGTGTCCGTAGTAAAACGCTCTATTGGGGTGTCGAGATTGGTCAGCAGGTTGTGGGCGAGGGAGCCTGAAAGGTTGTTCGTGTCAATTTTAGAGTATGCCAGAGGGGTGTAGTAATCCTCCTCAATACCGAGCAGAGTGTCCTCGCTTTTGCGGAGGCGCTTAAGGTAATGAACACGTTCGCCTTCGTTCCAGTGCTCGGTGAGAAGGCCGGGTTCTACGGAGATTTCCCGGTCCACAAGGACGTCGTTCTTGTCGGGAAGACCGAGGTGCTTCAGCATGAAGCTCAAGGAGATGAAGGGCTCCAAACCATAGTGGTTGCTCCGTTCGCTGACGAAAGTGCCGACGCCCTGACGCTTGTAAATGGTCCCCTCACTCTCCAGCTGGGCAAGTGCAGTGCGTACGGTTGCACGGCCGACGTGGAGGACATCCATGAGCTGGAACTCAGTAGGAAGCTGTGTATGGGCAGGGTATTTGCCCGAAATAATGAGCTTCATGATGTAGTCCTTCACATACGTGTACAACGTAGGTGAGTTTTCTCTCTTGGCCATTGTAAGGGCCTCCTGTCCGAATCAATTTCTGACAAAATTATAATCAACATACCAAGTCAATGTAAAGAACAACAATAGAACAATTTGGTCATTATCCATATTATTTTTATTCTTTTTTTTACAAAGTTTATAAACGTAAAGAAATTAACTGTGCTGCTCCAGCCAACTCATGAAGTTGTCGGTGTCGGCGATGAACTTTTCAGGGTCAAAGGACTGGTTTTTCAGTTCTGCCTGGACAATCATGCCGTCGGAGATGAGCAGGGCGAGCCATGCCAGGTAGTCGGCGGAGACCCCCTGAATGCGCTCCGCAATTTTTTCCGCAATGGCCTTTTGAAATTTCTGATACAGTTCAAGGATTCGTCTGCGGAGTTCTTCGTTGCTGCCGCTTGCACTGCTGATTAGCTGAAACCGGACCGTTGGCTCGTAGAAGTCTCGCTCGAGAACATATTTATAGAGACGGTGCAGGGAGGTGTCCTTTTCTGCGTTCTCCGTCCACTGGTAGAATTCGTGGTACTGCTGGGCAAGATATCGTTCGGCTATACCAAACAGGATGTCATCCTTGCTCTTATAGTGATAGTACAGTGTGCCCTTGGAGATGCCGGCCTCTTTTGCAATGGCGGCCAGGGAGATGGAGTCAATGGAGCTGTCCTTCAGAAGCAGCTCAGTGGCGTCCAGTATTTTATCGTTGACATTATCTTGGCGGGGTGCTGCCATATTTCGCCTCCTGTTTGGGAACTTATTACAATTATAGTACGAAATAACTGCAAATAGTCGAAAACAATTATTATAATTACACAATTTTGCGATTGACTTTTGTTATTTATCGAACTAGACTAATTGTAGTCGGTCGAATGACCGACTTTGGAATGAGGTGTCAGCAATGTCGAATGTCAAAGTCAATCGCGAGGGGGATATCATCCGACTCACCGGCGAACTGGACACGTGGGAGGAAATATATGCGGCCTGTGCAAAACAGGCAAAGCCGAACAGCCGGGTCCATGTGGTGAACGATATTCGCTTAAAGGGCGCGGAGCCAATTCCCATGCGGGTTCCCACAATAAAGGATTCTGCCCTGGAGGGACTTCACCCGGATGTCCTGGTCATTGGTGGGGGAATCTCCGGATGCTCCATTGCACGGGAGCTCACAAAATGGAATCTCCAGATCCTTCTTGTGGACAAAGAGGCGGACTTCGCCCTGCAGGCTTCTGGCCGCAACGACGGCGAGGTCCATGTCGGCGTTGACCTCGGGAAGGGCAGCCTCAAACAAAAATATGTGTTACTAGGCAACCGCATGTATGATCAGGTCTGCAAGGACCTGAATGTGCCGTTCCGGAGAATTGGTCAATATGCCTGCTTTACCCAGAGCTGGCTCAAACCCATTCTCTCGGTCTACGCCTTTCACCGGAAACATCATGACGGGGTCAAGGACGTGTCCATTGTCGGTCGGAAAAAGCTACTTGCGGACAACCCCACATTCAATCCGGACTTTAAATTTGCCATGTACAACAGCTCGGCGGGAATCGTCTCCCCCTATGAGCTTACCATTGCCTATGCGGAGAATGCTGTGAAAAACGGAGCCAGGGCCTCGCTGAACACTGCGGTTCTCTCCATGGAAACCAATAATGGGGAAATTGTCTCGGTTACGACCAACCGGGGAACTGTGTACCCGAAAGTGGTCGTCAACGCCGCCGGTGTTTTCGCTGATGATGTGGCGGAGATGGCGGGGGACAGGTTCTACTCTATCCATCCCCGCAGAGGCACGGACGCCATCCAGGACACAAAATCCGGAAGTATTATCCACACGGTGGCATCCGTTCTGGAAATCAATAAAGAGGCGCTGCATGCCCACTCCAAGGGCGGTGGCACCATGAATACGGTCCACGGCAATATTCTTGCCGGTCCTGACGCAGTGGAGTGCCGCGAAAAGGAGGACTACTCCACGAGACAGGAGAGCATTGACCGTATTTATAAGAAACAGGAGCATACCATTCCGGAGCTGAATCGCCGGGACATCATAACGTATTTTACCGGAGTCCGCGCCCCCACGTTTGAGGAGGACTTCGTCATTGAATGGGGGAGAAAATGCCACAATATGTACCATGTTGGCGGCATCCAGTCCCCGGGGCTCACCTCGGCGCCGGCGTTCTCACTGGACGTTGCGAAGGATGTGGCGGAGCGTCTCCGCGCGGCCCCCAATCCAGCGTTTGACCCGAAACGCCCGGGTATTCCGGTCCTCAAGGACATGTCCCCGGTGGAGCGGGCAAAAAAAATTGCGCAGAACCCGGACTACGGTATCATGATCTGCCGCTGTGAGGAAATCAGTAAAGGGGAAATTCTGGATGCCCTGAACAGCCCCTGTTGTCCCCAGACGGTGGACGCCGTGAAAAAGCGCGTCCGGCCGGGAATGGGCCGCTGTCAGGGTGGCTTCTGCTCGCCCCTTGTGGTGCAGATCATTGCGGAGAAGAATCACATCTCGCCGGAACAGGTCATGAAGTCCTCGGCGGAGTCCAATATCCTATACGGGCCGACGAAGGGAGGCGAAGACCATGCGGACTGATGTGCTTGTCATTGGCGGAGGTCCTGCCGGTCTTGCCGCTGCCATTTCTGCAAAGAAGAATGGTGCAGATGTCCTTCTCATTGAGCGGGAGAGCCGCCTCGGAGGAATTCTGAAGCAGTGTATCCACGACGGCTTCGGTCTCGTGCGGTTTCAGGAAAAGCTTTCCGGCCCGGAGTATGCGGAACGCTTTATTGAAGAGTTCCATAATCTGAAAATTCCGGCCATGGTCCAGACATTTGTGACGGACCTGAAAAAGACCGAGGAAGGGTTTCTTGCCACCGTTGTGAATGCAAAAGGCGTGGAGACCATTGAGGCAAAGAGCATGGTCCTTGCCACCGGATGCCGCGAGAGGACGGCCAAGCAGGTATTCATCCATGGTACCCGCCCGGCTGGTGTCTTTACAGCGGGAACGGCGCAGCATTTTATCAACCTGATGGGAGAACTGCCCACAAAACGCTGTGTTATTCTGGGCTCTGGAGACATCGGTCTTATCATGGCGCGTCGTCTGACCCTCGAAGGGGCAGAGGTCGTGGGTGTCTATGAGGTGAAACCGACCCCTTCCGGGCTGACAAGAAATATTCACCAGTGTCTTCACGACTATGATATTCCATTGTACTTGTCCCACACAGTGACCCGTGTGTTTGGCCATGACAGGCTCACCGGAGTTGAGGTGGCAAAGGTGGACGACCATATGCGGCCCATTGCGGGTACCGAACAGCGCATTGACTGTGACGCGCTCATTCTCTCTGTCGGACTCATCCCTGAGAATGAACTCTCGGAGCGGCTCGGCGTGCAACTGGACCCGAGGACGAAGGGGCCGAAATGTGACGCCTCCCTCATGACATCGGTCCCGGGTGTTTTTTCCTGCGGAAACGCTCTCCATGTCAATGATCTGGTGGACTATGTCTCAGAGAGTGGTGAGACGGCCGGTGCAGGGGCGGCAGCCTATGCAGCTGCCGAAAAGAAAAGCCAGCGTGCCCTTGTGCCAATGGAGGCTGGGGACGGCTGCCTCTATATTGTCCCGCAGGCTCTGGACCTAGGAGCGGACAACAGTGGTACTACAATCTATTTTCGCAGCAGGAACATTGTGGAGAAGAGCATATTCCGAATTCGATCGGGCGATCGGGTGATTTTTGAGAAAAAATACCCGTTCCTCCGCCCGCCGGAAATGGAAAAACTCACGGTGGACTTGAGCAGCCTCACGGCTGCGGACAGTCTTACAGCGGAAGTCGAGGTGGTTTAAAAAATGAGTAAATCGCAGACTATCGTATGTATTACTTGTCCCAGAGGGTGCACCATGCAGGTCACCACAGAGGACAGCGGCGAAATCACGGTCACAGGCAACAGCTGCAAGCGGGGTGAGAAATTTGCCCGCCAGGAACTGACGGATCCGCGGCGGACCATCTGTTCTACTGTGGCCACCGCATTCCGGGATGTCCCGGTGGTTCCCTGCCGTGTCTCGGCGGAAATCCCCAAGGACATGATCTTCCCGGTCATGAAAGAGATCAACCGGGCCCGTGTGACGAAGCGGATCGGGCGCGGTGAGATAATAATCCCCAACGTATTGGGGATCGGTGCGGATATCATCTGCACCTCGGATATTTTAAAATCTGGAGAGGAGAATTGAAATGGGATACAAACCCTACAAAGGATTTGAGCCAAAATGGATAACCAAGGCCGCGTCCCCGGATTCCTACCGCAGCATCTTCCGCTGGGGCGACCCGGACTTCTTCAAGCTGCCGAAGGAGTCGCTCTACCTGATGATCAAGGACCGGCTGAATGTCTCGGATGATGACTTTAAAGACTACGACATGGACACCGGCTTTGAAAAGGTGGAACTCGGTCCGGAGTATGCCCCGAAGATGGAACAGAAACACCTGGACTTCTTCAAGAGCGTCTACGGAGACGATATGTCCCAGGGGGACTATGACCGTCTCGCCGTCATGTACGGCCAGACCTGCTACGACCTTCTCCGTCTGCGGGAGCACAAGTTTGACTCCCTTCCGGACCTGGTCGTCTTCCCGAGCACGGCGGAACAAATCCAGAAGACCGTGTCCTACTGTGCGGAAAACGGAATCCCGCTCTATGTCTATGGCGGCGGTTCCTCCGTGACCCGCGGTGTAGAGCCCATCAAGGGCGGCGTAAGTCTGGACATGAGAAAGAAATACAACAAGGTTCTCTACTTCAACGAGGTGGATCAGACCATTACCGTACAGACCGGCATGTCCGGTCCAGACCTGGAACACCATCTCAACCATGCTGTGGAGGAGTTTGGCGCGAAGAGGAACTTCACCTGCGGTCATTTCCCGCAGTCCTTTGAGTACTCCAGCGTCGGCGGTTGGGTCGTGACCCGCGGCTCTGGCCAGAACTCCACCTACTATGGCTGTGCCCCCGACCTGGTGGTCCAGCAGAAATATGCCACGCCCCGGGGCGAGGTCCTCACATCCCACTATCCCCGTGAGGCCACCGGCCCGAACATGAACCAGATCATGATGGGCGGTGAGGGGACATTCGGTGTTCTCACCGAGGTCACCATGAAAATGTACCACTACATGCCTGAGAACCGGTTCCGTTTCTCCTATATGTTCAAGACCTGGAAGGACGCCATGGCTGCGGCGCGTGAAATGATGCAGGCCGAATGCGGCTTCTCCTCCGTCTTCCGTCTCTCCGACGAGGAGGAGACCAACATGATGCTCCGCCTCTACAATGTGGACGACACTCCGCTCGGACCAATCCTTGAGAAGATTGGTTATAAGGACATGCAGCGGTGCCTTTTCCTCGGATTCACCGAAGGCGAGAAGGGCTACTCCCTGAATGTCTATCGGAATATCTTTAAGATTGCCGTGAAGCACGGCGCCATTCCGACCACCGGCTATATCTGCAAGAGTTGGGAGAAGGGCCGCTTCAATGACCCGTATCTCCGTGACACCATAATGGACTTCGGTCTCTGCGTCGACACGCTGGAGTGCTGTGTCAACTGGTCCAATATGGAAAAAGTGCATCGCGAAGTCCGCAAGGTCTGCCACGAGCACCCGGGCACCATCGTGACGACCCACATGTCCCACTGCTACCCACAGGGCGCCAATCTCTACTTCATTTTCCTGACGAAGATCGACTCCTCGGATGAGTTCAAACAGTATCTGAATTCCATTCTTGATGCTATCCAGAAGAGCGGAGCCGCCATCTCGCACCACCACGGCATCGGCAAAATGTTTGCCCCGTGGCTTGAGGGAAGCCTCGGCGAGACCGAGTACGGCGTCTTTAAAGTCCTAAAGGACTACTTTGACCCGAATTACACCATGAACCCGGGCGGCACCATCGGCCTGGATCTCCCGGAGGAGGAGAAGCGGAAATTCCGCAACGGTTATCACGACGGCTACAACACCAAGGCCTGGGACGACGTCATCAATTATGAGAGTGATGAGGAGATATTATGAAACACTACTTTGTAGAGAATCCAGTCTCCGGCAAAAACAACCCCATTGATATCATAAAAGAAAAAGTCATCCCCGCAGCGGAAGAGGCGGGCATTGACTATGAGGTCTATGTCACGAAGGAGCGCGGCGACGCCATCCGCTTTGTACGGGAGAAGGCCGCCGAGGCCGGGGACGAGACGGTACGATTCTATGCGGTTGGGGGCGATGGAACCCTCTATGAAGTCGTAAACGGTGCTGTCGGCTTCCCCAATGCGGAAGTCAGCGTTATACCCAAGGGCTCCGGAAACGACTACATCCGGCTCTATGGTGACAGAGAGTCTTTTCTCGATGTCCCGCAGCTCATCAACGGAATCCCGCTGAAAGTGGACTGCCTGAAGGTGGAGGATGACGACAGCGGCTGGACCGAGGTGGCCATTAACCAGGCCTCCATGGGCTTCGATGCCGAGGCCACGGCCAAACAGAGCGCCATGAAAAAATTCCCGGGCGCCATTGGCCACATGACCTATCTCTTGGCCGGCCTCTACTGTATGTTTACCAAGGTGTATCATACGTTCCGATGCACGGTGGACGGCAAGGAGATTCCCGGCCCGTTCATCTTTGCCGTCGGATGCAGTTCCCGCTGGTATGGGAGCGGCATCAAGGTTGCCCCCTTTGCCGACCCGACGGATGGAAAGCTGGATTTTGTCATCTGGCGCCGTCTGGTATCCTGGCCCATTATCTTTAAAGAGGGCCTCATTGACTGGCAGACAAAGGGAGAGCACGTATACAAGCCAGCGTGCGAGTATATTCGCGGCGAATCCATGGAACTGGAGTCAAAGAAGCCGGTTCCCATCAATGTGGACGGCGAGGTCCGTATTGTCAAGAAGTGTCGGTTCTCGGTGCTCCCCAAGGCAATCACCTTTGTCATTCCCGCAGATTCCCCCTATTTTGACCAGGTCAAGAGCGGGGAGATCTCCTCGAAAATCGACCAGGGGAAATGGCATAAAGAGCCGTTCCACACATGGTATAATGACCATCTCCCATTCAATGTTATCGTCAACAAGTGGATCATGGGATACGGAAGAAAACGGAAATAATTATTATATACGGAAGTGTGCTGGGAAATCCTGGATTTCCCGGCATTCTTTGGCCTTGTTCTGGAAAATAGAAACAGTTATAATACTGTTGTACAAAAACTTCGTACGGAAGTTTAGGAGGGGAGTACCCAATGGTTCATTACTTTATAGTGAATCCAAAATCCGGAAAAAAACACAAGGTCAATGTCCTGGATGACGTCATTCTTCCGGCTGTAAAAAAGGCCGGCATCACGTATGAAATCCATGAGACCACCGGTCCGGGTGACGCCACTCGGTTTACCCGTGAAGTTGCGGAAAAAGCGCAGAAGAAGGGCGAGAAGATCCGCATCTACTCCGTGGGCGGAGACGGCACGCTCTATGAGGTCGTAAACGGAGCAATCGGGTTTGACAATGTGGAGATCACAGTGGTGCCCACTGGCTCGGGAAATGACTATATCCGCATCTACGGAGGAGACGAGCTGTTCCGGAACGTCGAAAATCTTATTAATGGAACGCCTGTCCAGGTGGACTGCCTGAAGCTCACCGACCAGGATGGTCGAGAGGAAATCGCCTTGAATCAGGCCTCCATGGGCTTTGACGCCGAGGCCTGCTCCATGCAGGGGAGCATGAAAAAGCTTCCCGGTGCCATGGGTCATCTGACCTATACTTTGGGCGGTCTCTACTGCATGTTCACGAAGCTGTATTTTCGCTACAAGGTCACGCTGGACGGCAAGGAAATTCCAGGCCCATTTATTCAAGTCACGGACTTTATTGGACAGTACTATGGAAGCGGAATCTTAGGCGGACGCTTTGCAGACCCGACGGACGGACTCGCCGACGTCGTCGTCATCCACCGCTGCATGTCATGGCCCATCGTCTTCGTCTATATGCTGTTCCACTGGCAGCAGAAGTTTGACTTCTACAAGTACAGCTACTGTGACTACCTCCGTGGCAAGAAGTTGACTATTGCGTCGGAGAAGCCTATTGCTCTGAATGTGGATGGAGAGTGCCGGCCGGTCACAAAATGCGACTTTGAGGTGGTGCCGAAGGTATTCACGTTTGTAATTCCCTCGGATAGCACCTATCTCTCAGATGTGGCCTCCGGAAAGATCAGCCACGTCATCGACCAGGGACCGGACTGCCAGGAACCCCGGAAGTCAAAGCTCAATAACCGTCATCTGTTCGAACACATCGTGAATCGCGGAATCTTTGGATATCGCAGATAAAATTGTTGCCGAGGGCTGTACGTTACGTGCGGCCCTCGGTTGATTTTTCATTTGACAGACGGTAAAATTGAGATGAATTACAGCCGGAATACGGGAGGGGTCATTTTTGCCATACTGTTATTACTGTGGAGCGAAGATGGAGCGCAGAGACAAGTTCTGCCCGGAATGCGGCAAGGAAGCAGTTGCCAAGAAGTTGGACAAGGAGGAGGAGGCCAAACTCCCACTCAGCCGGAAAATCCTCCGTTCCCTGCAGAATATTACGGACACGCCGGACCACACCCAGGAAATTGCGAATGACGATATAGACCTGGGCCGTAGCTTTGCCATGTTCTCTTATCTCGGACCGCTGCTTCTTGTGCCGGTCATCGCCTCCCGGGGCTCCCGGTATTCCCGTTTCCATGTGGGGCAGGGGCTGAATCTGTTTCTTGCCCTCATCATCTATAGCGCCGTGGTGGCCATCTTTTTTGCCCTGACATCTTGGATCCCCATGTTCGGTAACTTTTTCAGGGCCATCTATGACATCCTCGAGGCCTTCGGCATTATCTTCTATGTGGTGCTGGCCGTGCGGGGCATCCGCAACTCCACGGACGGGAAGGCCAGGGAACTGCCGTTTGTCGGACAGTTCCATATCGTCCGTTACTAAAGTATAAAAATATTTGAATAAGCATCAGAGAATTCAGAAAGGAGTGGAGCTATGGACCCAATCTACGTGACGGGACACAGGAATCCGGACACGGACTCCATTGTAGGGGCCATTGCCTACGCCGCGCTTCGCAACTCACTGGGGGACCGAAACTATGTAGCTGCCCGTCTGGGCAACATCAGTGACGAGACCAGCGCGGTCTTGAAAAAATTTAATGTGGAACCACCCATGTTGCTGCAGAATGTGCGTACTCAGGTGCGGGACTTAAACTATGATACGCCGACCGCCCTGCACCATTCTGTCCCGGTGAGCCGGGCTTGGGACACGCTGCACCACACCGGTTCCATCACGGTTCTCCCTGTCATTGACGGAGACGGCAAACTGTACGGTATGTTGACATCCGGCGACATTGCCAGCTACACCATGCAGGCGGTCAGTGACCCGTACATCAACAATGTGCCGACCTTTAATCTCCTCAGTGTCATTGAGGGTGAGGTCATCAACCATGTTCCGAAAATTCCGGAGCACCTCTCCGGCGAGGTGGTCATTGCGCTGCCCCAGTCCCGGGAGAGTCTCGTCTTCTCAAATCCTGACAGTATTGTCATCTGCGGACAGCAGGAGGATATGATCCAGCACGCCATCGACATCGGTGCCAAGGCCGTAATCGTCTGCCAGGCCGACGTCGAGGAGGAGTTCCGCACGGTGGACACCGACACGCTGATCATCGTCACCCCGCTGGACGCCTACCGGGCAGCCCGCCTAATCCATCTGGCCGTGCCCATTGAGCGTCTCTGCACCACGGAGAATCTTATCTCTTTCCATCTCACCGACTATATTGACGACGTACGAGAAGTTCTTTTGAAAAACCGTTTCCGCGCCTATCCCATTCTGGATGATGACGACAAGGTCGTCGGCACACTGGGACGATTCCATTTGATCCGCCCGAAGCGAAAAAAGGTTTTCCTCGTGGATCACAATGAGTCCAGCCAGTCGGTTCCGGGTCTGAATCAGGCGGAAATCGTGGGAATCATTGACCACCACCGGGTCGGGGACATCCAGACCTCCGGGCCAATAAATTTCACCTGTGAGCCCGTTGGCTCCACGGCCACCATCATTGCCAAAATGTATCAGCAGAGAGGGCTCATGCCATCTCGGCGCATAGCCGGACTGCTCTGCTCTGCCATCATCTCCGACACCGTCATGTTCAAGTCCCCGACCTGTACGGAGACCGATAAGGTCCTTGCAGCGCGCATGGCGAGAATTGCCGACGTCACCCTCGAAGAGGTGGGCAACACGGTGTTCTCCAGCGTCAACCCGAACAAGCCCGCAGCGGAGCAGATCTTTGTGGACTTCAAGGAGTTCCTCATTGCCGGCCACAAGCTGGGAGTGGGACAGGTCACGTCGCTGAATTCTGACAAGCTGCTGGAGCAGAAGGATGAAATCCTGAAGGCCATGCAGAAGCGGAAAGATGAGCGAAATTATGACTATATCCTCATCATGCTGACCGACGTTCTCAAAGAGGGCACCGAGCTCCTGTATCTCGGAGACGACGAGACCATTTCCAACGCCTATGGCGTGGAGGCCAAGGACAACAGCTGTTTTCTGCCCCATGTCATGTCCCGGAAGAAACAGGTCATTCCGCGGCTCTCAGAAATCTGGGGTTAAATTTCATAAAAATAATGGGCACTCCATCCTCGGATGGGGTGCTTTTTACGTCTCTCTTTCCATTTTCCGCGTGCTTTAACAGGGGATTACGATGATTTTTCCAAGGGCATGGGGAAAATTTTATCTTGCGGGAATAATGTGTTTGTCATGGAAAGGGAGAAATGAAGTACCTTTTCCATGGGAAAAGCATGTGAAATCATTTCAAAATTGGAAACGAGGTTTCATAAGACATGAAAAAAGCAAGTATTTTGATCTCTGTTGTACTGGCAGCACTCATGGCCCTCGCCTTTGTGGGCTGCGGAAAGAAAACCAGTCAGACTCCTGCGGATTCCACCCAGGGCAGCAAAGCACTTGTCGTCTACTTCTCGGTAAACGATGATACCGCTAAGGTCGCGGACACCATTGCCTCTGCCACCGGCGCAGACACTTTTGAGATCAAAGCAAAGGAAGCCTATAAGGACGAGGACGTCGACTTCACTAAGCAGGACAGCCGTGCTGCGAAAGAGCAGGCCGATGATAAGGCTCGCCCGGAAATCGACGGCGAAGTCAAAGAATGGGACAGCTATGACACCATCTTCGTAGGTTACCCCATTTGGATGAACAAGGCTCCCAAGATTCTTGATACCTTCATGGAGACCTATGACTTTACAGATAAGACTGTGGTTCCGTTTGCCACTTCCGCAGATGGTGCTGACATTGGCGAGACCGCCAAAGAGCTCCAGACTGCTGCTGGCGACAAGGGTACCTGGCTTGACGGTAAAGTACTGGATGCCAATGTGACCGAGGAAGACATTACTGCATGGATGACCGAGCTCGGCCTTGACCTTGGCACTGCCGCTCCTGTGGATGCAACAGATGTATCGGATGAGGCAGAGTCTGAGACCTCTGCACTCTCTGAGGCAGAATCCACCACTGCTGCATAAAAAATTTCCCTCAATACTCCCCTCAAGCAAGGGCGCACTGCAGAGGCTCGTCTGCAGTGCGCTCTGCTGTATTCTGCAAAAGGAACTCGTCAAGAGAAACTGCACAGGTGTTCTTTCATTCCCAAAGTTCCTGTGGTATTGTTTAGACAGAATTCTTTATGGGAGAGAATGGCTATGGATATTACAGAAGAACAAAAACAGGAACTCTATAATTACTGCAGGGTCTATATCCGGGAAAATGAGGATGTGGACACCGCCTTTGAACGGGTCATGGCAAAGCTGGAGGGAGATGACACAGCCCCGGATGACCCGGAGGAGTTTATGAAATATGCCAAGATGACGGCGCGCGCCGAGTGCCTGAACCTGGTCCGGGAAATCGTCCAGGGTATTGCGGGCAAGGAGGACTCCGACGTCATGAAGGAATTTGTCCCCGGCATCAATGAGATGATCAATGAGGCCACGCGGAACACCGCAGCCAAAGATGAGGACGAGGAGAAGAGCGAGCAGGAGGAAAACCATAAGCACGCTATTATTTTTGGATCCTGCATTGCGGCGCTGTTTGCCGTCACAATCGCCTTGGATATTGTCGTTAAAAAGAGAAAGAAAAAATAAGAGGCAATAGAAAGAAAAGACGCGCAGTGAGCCGGATTTCGGTTCACCGCGCGTCTTTTCTTATCTTCAAGAGCAGCTTCCCTTATTTCTCACACTTCCAGTAGTGGACACAGTACGGCTCCAGGTCTGAGCCTGCGCCGAAGTCGTGAGTTGTACCGTCCACCAGGTCTTCTGCCATGCCACAACCAGCATCAAAGTCCGCATGATAGGTCTCGTCGCAGGCGTTTACTGCGACCAGAACCCGTTCCTGCTCCGTCTTCCTCTCGAAAATGAGCTGGCGGTTTGTCTGCAGCACCTGCCGATAACTGCCGTTGCAGAGGGCATCTGATCCCGCATGGGCTTGGGCGAAGGCTGCAATCTTGTCTGTAAGGTTGTTCCACTCAGGCTTCTCAATGTCCGGACGAAGCGCCCGGTCGGAACCCTCGCTGCGCATTCCCTCAAGACCCCATTCGCTGCCATAGTAGAGGCAGGGGATGCCCGGCATACCAAACATGAGCCCGTACAGCGGAACAAGCTGATCCCTGTTGCTGAGAAGGGAGGCCACCCGGTCCACATCGTGGTTGTCCGCAAAGCAGAGAAGGTGTTTTCCGCGGTACAGCGTCCATGGGTCATTTCCGAATTGGCGATTCAGGCTGTATCCTATTTCAAACAGGTTCATGCTCTGAAAACTGGAGTAAAGGCCTTTGCGGCACTCATAGTTGGTGCAGCTGTGCAGCAGCCCGTCGCCGATAAGGCGGTTGTAGTCTCCGCCCAGGATTTCACCCAGAAGGAAAAACTCCGGCTTTAAGCCATCTGTAAAGGAGCGAAGTTCCCGGAGAAAATAGTCGGGGAGGAGATAGGCGACGTCGAGACGGAGTCCATCAATATCATATTTTTCCACCCAGCTCTTCACCTGGTCCCGCAGATAGGAGCGGACCTCCGGGTTCTCCAGGTTTAGGCGGACCAGCTCATAGTGGCCCTCCCAGCCCTCGTACCAGAAGCCGTCGTTGTACCCGGTGTTCCCTTCAAAGTTCAGGTGAAACCAGCTGCAGTAGCGAGAATTCTGTCGTTTCTCCCGGACGTCCCGGAACGGGCCGAAGTTGCGGCCCACATGGTTGAAGACACCGTCCAGGATGACGCGGATTCCCTGATCATGGCAGGCTGCGACCAGTTCCCTCAGGTCGCCATCGGTACCGAGCCGGGCATCCACGGTGCCGAAGTCCTCGGTGTCATAACCGTGAAAGTCACTTTGAAAAACCGGACCGAGATAGAGGGCAGTAATGCCGAGCTGCTTCAGGTGAGGCAGCCAGTCCCGAATGCGAAGGATGCGGGGTGAACCGTCCCGGGGTGCGTCCAAAGCGCCGCAGGCGCCGAGCGGGTAGAACTGATAGAAAACTGCGTTGTTATACCACATATACTTTCCCTCCCAAAGTCTTTCCGGTGGGCGATTCAGTAGTCGTGTTCGTCCGTCATAATGGCCTCCGCCACCCGGATGCCGTCGACCCCGGCGCTGACGATGCCGCCGGCGTACCCGGCGCCTTCTCCACAGGGGTAGCAGCCGCCGAGGACGTCCTCACCGAGATAGCACTCCTTGAAGTCTCCGCGGACAATGCGTACCGGCGAGGAGCTCCTTGCCTCCGGCACCGTCAGTACGGCCTCCGGCATGGCGAAGCCGTGAAGCTTTCGGTCCATTTGGACCAGGGCGTCGGCCATGACGTCGGTGACATGTTTCGGCAATACCTTTCGGATATCCGATGGCGTGACACCGGTGGGGCAGCTCGGATGCACTGCACCCATATGGGTGGATGCCGTGTCGTTGAGAAAGTCCCCTACCAGCTGGGCCGGTGCGGTGTAGTCACCACCGCCGACATTAAATGCGGCACTTTCCATGTCCCGCTGCAGCTGGATGCCGCTCAGCGGGTGTTCACTTGGAAAACTCTCCGGGTTTATTCCCACGAGGACGGCGCTGTTAGAGTTCTCTCTGTCTCGGGCAAATTCCGACATGCCGTTAACGCAGATGCGTCCCTCTTCCGAGGAGGCATTGACCACCTGACCGCCCGGGCACATGCAGAATGTGTAGGCGCCGCGGCTGTGGGGCGGGTGGCAGGCCATTTTATAGTTGGCGGCACCCAGGGCCGGATTCCCGGCGAAGTCGCCATACTGGGCGCGGTCTATGAATTCCCGCGGGTGCTCAATGCGGGCGCCCACGGAGAAGGGTTTCTGGATCATGGTAAGACCCTGGCCATACAGGGTTTCGATGGTGTCCCGGGAACTGTGCCCCAGGGCGAGCACCACCGTGTCGGTCTCCAAGTCGTGGGAGACACCGTCCTCCGTCTCATAGGAGAGACCGTGGATATAGTGGTTGGCAATAATGAGTCGGGTCATGCGGGAGCCAAAACGTACATCGCCCCCCAGACGGATGACCTCTTCCCGGATATTTTTGACAACGCCCACGAGGCGGTCCGTGCCAATATGGGGGTAGTTGGACCACAGGATGGACTCCGGGGCGCCGAAGGCCACGAAGTCGGTGAAAATTTTCCGGGTACGCGGGTCCTTGATTCCGGTGGTGAGCTTGCCGTCGGAGAACGTGCCGGCACCGCCCTCGCCGAACTGGATGTTGGACTCGGTGTTTAAATGCCGGCTGTCCCAGAACCCGTAGACGTCCTTGGTGCGCTGCTCCACGTCATGGCCGCGCTCCAGTACGATGGGGCGCAGGCCAGCACGGGCGAGCGTCAGAGCACACCACATGCCGGCAGGGCCAAAGCCGACAATGACCGGACGGAACTGGGACTTCCGTTTGAGCTCCACCGGGACATACTCATAAAATTCCGATTCCCGGACGCGCTTGCTGTCGGTGCGTTTCAGAACCTTTCTCTCGTCGGCGTGTACCCTGCAATCCACGGTGAGGACAAAGTGGACGTCATCTTTCCGGCGGGAGTCAATGGAACGGCGAAACAGGGAGACCTCCTCAATGTCCGCGGGGTTGATCTTCATGACCTTGGCTGCAGCCCGTTTCACGTCGTCTTCCGTATATTCCAATGGCATTTTCAGCTGGTTGATTCTCAGCATGATCTGCCTTCTCCTTTCAATGCTGCTCTCTCCGCCATCTCTTTTCCGGCCAGGATGCCGGAGCCCCAGGCGAAGTGGAGGTTGTAGCCGCCGCAGATGCCGTCGGCGTTCAAAATTTCCCCGCTGAAGAACAGGCCGGGGACGCGAAAACTCTCAAGGCTGTGTTCCCGAAGTTCTTCCTCCGGTACGCCGCCGCGGGTGACCTGGGCATCCTTAAAACCGCGGGTGCCGGTGATATTTAGGCGAAATGCCTTGATTTCCTCTGCAATCCTCGCCAGCTGCTGCGTACGCAGCGTCGAGACCGCTGCCTCCTCTGATATTTCGGCACGGAGCAGGATCTCATGGGAGATCTTTCTGTTGAGAAGCCCCACGAGAAGTTCCCCGGCGGGACAATTTGAGCGCATGCCGCTGCAGTCCCGCAGGTAGGAGAGGAGGACCGTGTCCGGGAGGTCCGGGCAGAAGTCGATGGTGAGGTAGGGGTGCTCGGTGCGGAGGAGAACCGCTGTGTCGCCCGAGAGCTGCATGGCCGCTATGCCGGAGAGACCGTAGTCAGTGAAGAGGATTTCTCCGCTCTCCAGCCCGATGGGGTGGCCGTCCGCACGGTGCAGCGTGATGGCCGCCCTTGCCCGGGTGCCCTTCATGCGCTTGACCGCTTTTAAGTCCCTGTCCTGCCCGGTCTTCAGCTGGACCAGGGCGGGGAAGATGGGGGCGTAGCGTATGCCCAGAGACTTCAGGATGCGGTAGCCGTCCCCGTCGGTCCCATGCGCTGCTGCTGCCTTTCCACCCAGAGCAAACAGGACCATGTCCGCATACTCAGAGCCATTGAGGATGAATTCCCCATTTTCCCGGGCGATGGAGGATACGGCATAATCCGTACGAACTGTGACGCCGAGGCGCTGGCACTCAGAGAGCAATACGTTGCGAACCGAAGCGGCGTTCAGAGAGTAGGGGTAGAGGCGGCCGTCTTCCTCCCGAATCAGGAGACCCAGGGAGTGAAAGAAGTCCAGACAGTCCTCTGTCGTGAAGTGGTCCAGGACGTGGCGCAGGAGACCGGAGTCGCCGTTGTAGCGGCTGATGTCGATATCCTGGCACGACAGGTTGCAGCGGCCATTTCCGGTGGCCAGGATCTTCTTTCCGGGCTCCGGGAGCTTCTCGTAGACCGTGATATGGGCGGGGAGGCCGGTGCGCTCCGCCTCCCTTCCCAGGGAGATGGCCCCGGCGAGACCGGAGGCGCCCCCTCCGAGGACGGCAAACTCTGTCATGGCGGCTCTCCTTTCCTTATATAATCCGAAAAATCGTAGAAAAAGTATAGTCCATTTGCGGGCAATTGACAATGAAAAGTTGCAGGAGTAATATTTATCCGTATATTTTAAATCTACTCAGGTAAGGAGATCCGTATCTATGGAATGGACAGGACTGAATGAGCTCAGAGAGAAGTATCTGAGCTTTTTTGAAAGCAAAGGACACCTCCGCCTGCCGAGTTATTCCCTCGTTCCCCAGGGGGACAAGAGCCTTCTTCTCATCAACTCCGGCATGGCACCCATGAAAAAGTTCTTCACGGGAGAGGTGGAGCCGCCGCGCCATCGGGTCACCACCTGTCAGAAGTGCATCCGCACCCCGGACATTGACGAGGTCGGACATACAGACCGCCACGGCACCTACTTTGAAATGCTCGGCAACTTCTCGTTCGGCGACTATTTCAAGCACGAGGCCATTCCGTGGGCCTGGGAGTTTTTGACCAAGGAGCTGGAAATCCCGGAGGACAAGCTCTACTGTTCTGTCTATCTGGACGACGATGAGGCCTATGACATCTGGACCAAGGAAATCGGCGTTCCCGAGGATCATATGGTCCGTCTCGGCAAAGAGGATAACTTCTGGGAGCACGGCGAGGGCCCCTGCGGTCCCTGCTCGGAAATCTACTATGACCGCGGTGAAGAATACGGCTGCGGAAAGCCCACCTGCGGCGTCGGCTGCGAGTGCGACCGCTACATGGAGATCTGGAACATCGTATTCTCCCAGTTCGTCAACGACGGCAACGGCAACTACACCCCCATGGACCATCCGAACATCGACACCGGAATGGGTCTGGAGCGCCTTGCCTGCGTAATGCAGAATGTCGGCAACCTGTTTGAGGTCGACACCGTACAGAATATCATGAAGACGGTCTGTGACATTGCAGACGTCAAATATCACGAGGACGAAAAAGTGGACGTCTCTCTCCGTGTCATCACGGACCACGTCCGTTCTGTCACCTTTATGATCGGCGACGGCATCCTCCCGTCCAACTCCGGCCGCGGCTATGTCCTGCGCCGGCTTCTCCGCCGTGCCGCCCGCCACGGACGCATCCTCGGCATTGACCGCCCGTTCCTCACCGAGGTGGCGGAAATGGTCATCCATGAGAACGCGGACCACTACAGCAACCTTGTGGACAAGCACGACTTCATCATGAATGTCATCCGCGCTGAGGAGGAGAGCTTCAACAAGACCATCGACACCGGCACAGAGGTGCTGGACAAGATGATTGCCGGGGCAGACTCCCGTGTCCTCTCCGGAGAAGATGCCTTCAAGCTGGCCGACACGTTCGGCTTCCCCATAGAGCTCACCCAGGAAATTGCCGCGGAAAAGGGCATGGACGTGGACCTGGAAAAATTTCAGCAGCTCACGGCCGAGGCAAGAGCCAGAGCCAAGGCAGACGCCGCACAGAAAGACGTCGCCGAGGCCTGGAAGGGCAAGGAAGACGTGACAAAGGATCTTCCTGCCACTGTCTTCGAGGGCTATGAGAAGAATGTCACGGAGGGCAAAATCCTCGCCATTGTCAAGGACGGCGAGCTTGTGGACTCCGCTGACATCGACGAGGAGGTCATCCTCGTTCTGGACCGCACCACATTCTACGCCGAGTCCGGCGGACAGGTCGGAGACGTGGGTGTCATTGAGAATGGTGCATTCTCCTTCGAGGTCCAGAACACCGTTAAATCGCCCACAGGCGTATTCCTGCATGTCGGCTCCGCCACAGCTGGACTTGTTAAAGTCGGTGAGACGGTAACCACGTCCATTGATGTGGAGACAAGACACGACACCATGCGCAACCACACCGCAGCCCATCTCCTTCAGGCTGCTCTCCGCGAGGTCCTCGGCACCCATGTTGAGCAGGCTGGCCAGCTAGTTGACCCGAACTATGTCCGCTTCGACTTCACCCATTTCTCGGCCATGACTGGCGAGGAACTCCAGAAAGTGGAGGACCGGGTCAATGAGGTCATTCTCTCCGACATCCCGGTGGTCACCCGCGTCATGAAGAAAGAGGAGGCCCAGAAGCTGGGCGCCATGATGCTGTTCGGTGAGAAGTACGGCGACATGGTCCGCGTTGTCAACGCAGGGGACTTCTCTGTGGAGTTCTGCGGTGGTACCCATGCTGACAGCACCGGTAAGCTCGGACTCTTCAAGATCGTATCGGAGAACTCTGTCGCTTCCGGCGTGCGCCGCATTGAGGCCGTCACCGGACGCAACGTACTGAAATATATCGACGAGAAGAACAAACTCATCGGCGACACCGCCGCAGCTCTCAAGGTCGGAAATGTCAACGACATTGCCACCAAGGCCGCCTCGGTCAGCGCAGAGTTGAAGGACGCCGAGAAGGAAATCCGCGCGTTCCACGACAAGATGGCGGAGATGAGCGCCAAAGAGATGATGAGCGGCGGCGTTGACATCGACGGCCTGAAACTCGTGGTCTCCAAGGTGGAGGCCGCCGGCGGAGAGGTCCGCAAGCTGGCCGACAAGGCCAAGGAGCAGGGTGAGAACACCATTGCCGTACTCGCCGGCGAGGCGAACGGCAAGGTTACGTTTGCCTGTGCCTGCGGCAAGGACGCCATTGCCAAGGGGGCCAATGCCGGCTCCATCGTCCGTGAGGTCGCCAAACTCTGCGGTGGCAACGGCGGCGGCAGACCGGACAGCGCCATGGCCGGCGGAAAGGACACCTCGAAAATTGACGAGGCCCTGGCCGCGGTGGAGGGCATTGTCCGCGGCATGCTGAAATAATACGAATTTCCCCGGGCCATTCGAACCGTTCGTTCCCTATAGGGAACCGTCTGTCCCTGACCCGGTGACATTTCCCTTCCAAAGGAGGAGAGTAAACATGGACTGCCTTTTCTGCAAGATCATTGCCGGGGAAATTCCCAGCAACAAGGTCTATGAGGATGACCAGTGCTTTGCGTTCCGGGACATCAATCCCCAGGCTCCCACCCATATCCTGGTGGTGCCGAAGCAGCACATTGAGTCGGTCGACGCCATCGACAGCACGAACAGCGCTGTGGTCGGCCACATCTTTGAGGTCATTGCCAAAATCGCCAAGGAAGAGGGCCTCGAGAACGGCTACCGTGTCGTCTCCAACATCGGAGAACAGGGTCAGCAGACCGTTCCGCATCTCCACTTCCACATCATCGGCGGCAGGGACATGACCTGGCCTCCGGGCTAAGACCTGTTAAAAACTGAATTTGCATGAGAGAACAGTCCTACCAGAACAAGGAAGGGCTGTTCTTTTTTATGGATAAACCGCTGTTTTACATTGGATTTGGTTACTATCTGACTTTGGTTCTCCTGGCCATGACCGGCACCGGCTTTGCCATCGCTCTTTTGATTCTCTCCATTCTGATGGCAGTTCTATTTTTTCTCAGTGACCATGGGAAGAAAAATAATGTGGTTTTCATTGCCGTATTTCTGGCCTGCGTTCTCGCCTGTTCCCAATTTCTCCTCATGTCGGCGATGGAGTATCGGCCCGCCATGAAACTAGCTGGCAGTTCCGTACGGGTAGAGGGGACAGTGACGGAACTGTGCAGTGACTCTGTTTCCGGGGCGCATCGCTGCATTGTCAAAGTGCGGCGGAAAAATGTGCCCCATAGGCTGAAAATTCGATTCTCCTCCAAAAAGTGCCGACTGCAGGTGGGTGATCGGGTTCGATTTACCGGGACGCTCTATCCCATGGAGTCCCGCTGGAAGGCAAAGCGCATCTATCTGGGCGCATACACATTTGACCGGGTGGAGGTGGAGCACCCCGCCCGGCCGGGACTCCGGGCGAAAATACAGAAGCTTCGAACAGCGGTTGCCGAAGTGGTCTCCCGGTATTTGGCGGAGCCCTATGACGGTGCAGCTCTTGGGCTCCTGACCGGGGATGACGACGGACTCGATGAGGAGGAAAAACTCTCTCTGAAGCGGGCCGGCATATTGCATCTCTTCGCGGTCTCCGGATTTCACTGCTCGCTCTGGACCATGCTTCTCTGGAAACTTCTCACACGGATTCACATACCGAGAAAGCCCAAATGTGTGCTCTGCCTTATATGGCTTCTTTTCTTTACAGCCATGACCGGTTTTTCTTCATCCTGCATTCGGGCAGCGCTCATGCTTGCTGTGACGCTCATGGGAAGACTGCTGTATCGCCGAGCGGACGGGCGGAATTCCCTCGGGCTCTCTGTATTCTTGCTCTCTTGCACAAACCCCTTTTCCGGAGCCGACATTTCCATACTGCTCTCGGTTTCCGCTATGCTTGGTGTCCTGTTCCTCTTCCCGGCAGTCTGGCGGAGAGCGGAGGAGGCGGGGAAACGGCTCCTCCATAACTTTTATCTCCGAAGGGCTCTGAAGACACCGGGGAAGACTGCGGTGCTCTCCCTCTGCACCATGGTGACGACGCTTCCGGTTCTGATGCTTACATTTGGTGGAGTATCGCTGGTCTCTCCACTGACCAATGTGCTCGCGGGAACAGCTGCATCCTCGGCAGTTTTGTGTGTTGGACTCGGAACAGCGTTCGCTGCAGTACCGCTGCTGAAACTCCTGACGCCATGGCTGTTTCTCTCAACGGGACTGCTCACCAGGTATTTGTTTGCAGTATGTCATGCGCTGGGCAAGTGGTCCATCGCCTATGTGAATGCAGAAGGGGGAGAGGTGCGCTTCGCTGTGGCATGCATCCTGCTCCTGCTGGGAATCACGGGTTTTCTGTACTATTCTTCGCCCGAGGTGCCTGCTGTTCTGAGACAGACAGTGGCTTCCATCTGTACAATTATTCTGCTGACATCTGTATTCTCCCATCAGTTGATTGACAGGGACATGGTGACAGTGACGTTTCCCACTGTCGGAAATGGGAGTATGGCCGTGGTGAGCTGCCGGGGCAACTCGGCGCTAGTAGGGTGTGGCGGAGACTACCGGGCTGGGCGCGCGGTGTCAGACTGCATGTCCCGGGACGGATCGAGGTTCCTCTCCTGCGTTTTGGCACCCCGGGGAGAGGGCAACACGGACTCGGCGCTTCGGGAGCTCTCTGAGGAGCTCCATCCATCCCGCATCGTCCGGGGAACGGGGAAAGTCCAGCTGTATCCCGGTGTCATGGTGGCGATTCGCCCCTCGTACGCCATACTGGACGTTTACTCTGTCCGACTTCTCTTTGCTTTCATGCCAGCGGAGGCGGGACGTAGCAGGGAGTGCGGAGCGGACCTCACCTATGTCCGAAGCTACAAGCCAGCCCTGTATGGCGACGATGGGGAAAAATATTCCCTGGAACCCAGTGGAATCCGCGTCCTCATCCGGGGACAGCGGTACAAGGTGGAGCGACTCCGCTGAGTTTGCAAATTCATGGATTCCTGTTACAATTTTATTCAATAGGTCATGAACGCAAGCAAAAGGAGATGATCCATCGTGGCCGATATCCTGAAAAACTTAAAAGAAAAATACTTGGTCCTGTTTGACGGCAACGGCGCCGAGGGCACTGCCACCGCCATGCAGGTTTTGCCGGGTCCGAAACCCACATCGCTGAAAAACAACGGGTTCTCCCGCCCCGGCTATATTTTCCGCGGCTGGAACACGAAACCGGACGGCTCCGGAAAGACATTCCAGAACCGCGCCACCGTGGACGGCAATGCCACCAAGGGGCAGCTGAAGCTCTACGCCATCTGGGAGCCGGAGCTCACAAAGAAGCCCCTGACCGGCAAGCCCATCCTCCATATGGTGCCGTCCCAGAACCCGTCGCTGTTTGTCAGCGCACAGGGATTCTGTCTGGCATCCAACGGAAAGAACGCCTATGCGGCGTGCTGCTTTGTCCGCAACACCCCGAAGTATAACGCAGGAGACGACAGTGACTACAACTCGTCCGTTGTCCTGTATCAGGTCAAGACCGGCAAAATGGTCGCTCATGCCGACAAGCTGCCTCTCGACCATGCCAACAGCATGTGCTATGACCCCAAAAAGCAGCGCTTCTATATCTGTACCCTTGGAAATGCAAGAAAGCCGGGCTACATCTATGAGCTCGACTGGCACATGAAAGTCACCAACAAGATTCTGCCGAAAAAAGCGACCCATGTGGGTGCCATGGCATGGTATAAAGACCAGTATATTGGTCTTCTCCCTGTGGGACATGGCAAATATACCTTTGTCACCATGGACTCCAATTTCCAGGTCCTGAACCAGACGGGAATCATCCATGGCTATGATGCCAACTATATTTCTCAGGGCATTGCGGTGGATGACAAGTACATTTACAATGTCGCGTGCGACTTCGACGACTCCCACTGGGAGAAACACCAGCGGGTCCACGTTTATGACAAGGCAACAGGAAAACGCCGTGGTATGCAGACACTCGCCATTCCCCATGAAATTGAGGACCTCGACATCTTTGGCGGAAAAATGTACTGCAACACCAACCGCCAGACCGCCTGTGACGTCTATCTGCTCAGCGGAAAATAATTCGGGGGTGATCCCATCAGCGCAATAACCATCCGAAAGATCGTCCGCGCTGTGCTCGCCCTGGTCCTCATCCTCTACATGATCTTCTTCTCCAAAAAGGAGAAGTCGGCGCTGAAGGTGCTCTGGTGCTTTGTCTTTGCCACCAACCCCTATGTGGGACTGGTCCTCTATCTGATTTTTGGCTCCACCATCGTCTCGAGCCGTCTGGAGCGGAGGAGCAAGAAGCGCCTCTACGACCGTGGCTATACGGAACTGCCGGGCCGTGTCAATGGAACATCCTTTGAGAACGAGGAGAGCGGCCTGTCGGACATCTCCCGGGACATTGCAAAGTTCACCTATAACTACTGCCATGTCCCCATGTCTGCCTATGAGACGGAAAAAATCTTTACCACAGGCAGTTCCCATTATCAGCAGCTGTTTCAGGATATTCGGAGTGCAGAGCACAGCGTGTGCATCCTGTTCTACGAGATAGAAAACGACTACATCGCCCGGGAATTCATGGACCTCCTGACTGAAAAGGCCGCCTCCGGGGTGCCGGTGTTTCTCATGACCGACTATCTCACCGGTGTCGGCTATTTCGGCCGCATGGCCCGGAAGCTCCGGAAGAGCGGGGGAGAGGTCATCCGGGTCCAGCCCTATCTGACCCATTACCGGAATCACCGAAAAATTGTCGTCATTGACCATAAGACGGCCTATATTGGCGGCATGAATATTGGGAAGCGCTTTCAGAACGAGGACAAGGTGAAGACACCTTGGCGGGACACGCAGATCCGTCTGACAGGCTGTGCCGTTGCCGATCTGGAGGCATATTTTCTCATGGACTGGTTCTGCAATATCCCGAGGAAGTGGATGGACCGGGAAGAACACGTTGCTGATGACTATTTTGCCGCTGGCGTGGGCAGTGGAAACGAGCCTTGCCAGTTTGTCACAGGAGGACCCACATCAAAGAAGGAATCCATCCGCATGGTCTACCTGACCATGATCCGATCCGCCAGGGAGAGCATCCGCATCCAGTCGCCCTATTTTGTGCCGGACGAGACCATTCTGGATGCCCTCCGGACTGCGGCGTCTTCCGGGGTCTCCGTGGAAATCATGGTGCCCGGTGTCTCCTCCAGCTTTTTCCTGACTCCGGTTACCACCTATTACTGCGATGAAATGCTCCGGTGCGGTGCAAAGATATACCGCTATAACGGCTATATCCATGCAAAGACGATCACGGTGGACGGGAAGGTCTGCTCCATTGGTTCGGCAAACATGGACTATCGCAGTCTGTTCCTCGACGACGAGGTCATAGGACTTTTCTACGATTGCCCGGTAGTGCAGGAATATGAACAAATTTATTCAGAAGATATTACCTACTGTACCACTGCGGACCCGGAGGAATACCGGGGACGGAGCGGGCACTGGCGCCGGAAGACGGCCTTTTACCGGCTCTTTGAATATCTTCTCTGATTATTGGAAAACACCCTGGGAGGAAACCATTTGAAACTGCAGGAGAGATCCCTCTGGAAAACCATAAAGGAGGAGCACTTCCTGCCGGTCTATCTTGTGACCGGCACGGAGGGGTACCTCAAACAGAAGTACTGCCGGCTCATTGCGGAGCGGGCGGTACCGGATTCCCTGCGCGACTTTAACTTTCAGGAGTTCAGCGGCGACACTCTCAGCATGGAGGAACTCGTCCTCTCGGCGGAGTCCATCCCCATCATGAGCCCACGGCGGTGTGTCCTCGTCCATGACCTCAATTTCACCGCTCTGAAAGACGCGGACTGGGAAGCCCTTCAAACGCTCATTGCCGAGCCCTTCGACACCTGCGTTCTCATCTTCTGGCAGGACACCCAGGGCTTCCCGCGGAACACGAAGAAAATGAAAGAGCTGTACACCGCATTCGACCATGCCGGGGCGGTGGTGGAGCTGAATCGCCGAAGCACGAATGACCTGGTCCGCTACGTGGGCTCGGAGTGCAAAAAACAGGGCATCAGCATCCGGCCGTCGGCGGCGCAGTACCTCATTGAAAGTGTCGGGGACGACATGAGCAACCTGACGACGGAACTGGAAAAACTCTGCAGCTTTTCGGATGGCGAAATTACCCGGGAGGATATTGACACCATCTGCATCAAGTCCCTGGAGGCCACGGCCTTCCAGATGGTGGACGCCCTCATGGCCCGCAATTACGACCGGGTCTTTTCCAGCATTGCGGTCCTCTTTGACCAGCGCACGGAGCCCATGATGATTCTCGGTGCCCTGGTCAGCACCTACTCGGACATGTACCGGGTCAAGGTCGTGCTCCAGAACGGCGGTCGCGCCAGGGACCTGAAAAAGCTTTTCCCCCAGGCATACCGCAGTGACTTCAAGCTTGAACAAGCCGAGCGGCGCTGCCGCAGTTTCTCCCTCAACTGCCTCCGGGAATCCCTGGAAATCCTGGCCCGAGCTGACCTCACGCTGAAGAGCAGCTCCGAGGACCCGCAGACGGTCCTGGAACAGCTCATGATTGAGCTCGGCATGTGCCGAAAGAGGTCCGCCTAATGCTCCACACCGACAAGGTCATCGTCGTCGAGGGAAAGTACGACGCCATCCGGCTCGCCAATATCATCGACGCAACCATAATCCGCACCGACGGGTTCGGCATTTTCAAGGATAAGGAGAAGCAGCAACTGCTTCGGACCCTGGCGGAAAAGAGGGGCCTTATCGTCCTGACCGACAGCGACTCCGCCGGGTTCCTCATCCGCAACTTTCTGAAATCCTCGGTGCCCGAAAAGTATATTACGCAGGTCTACATTCCGGATATCTACGGCAAAGAGCGCCGCAAGGACCAGCCATCTGCCGAGGGAAAACTCGGGGTGGAGGGCATTCCTGATGAGGTGCTCGTGGAGTGCTTTCGGAGGGCCGGTGTGGGCGACGACCAGGGGGAGGAGCCAGAAGGGTGCCGGGAGCGGGAGATCACCCGCGCGGACTTCTACGAGGCCGGGTTCACCGGCCGCACCGGCAGCGCGGTGCTCCGGCGGCGTCTCCAGGAGGAGCTGGGGCTCCCGTCCCGCCTCACGGGGAAACAGCTGCTTGAGGTTCTCAATATGCTTATGGACCGGGAGACTTTTTTCAAGATCGTCCAGGAATTGAAAGACGATACTGCCGGCGGGCGATTCACCCTCGACATCCCCAAACCTGTCCGCATTGCCATCGACATGCTCGAGACGGCGGGCTTTGAGGCCTACACCGTGGGCGGCAGTGTCCGTGACGCCCTGCTGGGGCGGGAGCCCTCCGACTGGGACATCACGACGTCGGCGCTCCCGGAGCAGACCGAGAAGGTCTTTGATACGTTCCAGGTCGTGGAGACCGGCATAAAGCATGGGACAGTCACTGTGGTCATGGATACCGAACCGCTGGAAATTACAACATACCGTATTGACGGCGAATATGAAGACTTCCGCCATCCGGACCATGTCACGTTCACCCGTAGCTTGCGAGAGGATCTTGCGCGTCGGGACTTCACGGTCAATGCATTGGCTTATAGTCCGTCCCGAGGACTCGTGGATGAGTTCGGTGGACAGCAAGACCTTGTTACCCGGCAAATCCGCTGCGTCGGGGATCCGGATACCCGCTTTTCCGAGGATGCCCTCCGTATCCTCCGCGCGGTGCGCTTTGCCTCTGTACTGGACTTCACTGTGGAGGAAAAGACTGCGGATTCCGTTCACCGGAATCGAGACCTCATCCGAAGCGTATCTGCAGAGCGCATAGAGAAAGAGCTGACCAAGCTGGTCTGCGGTCTCGCTGTGGACCGGGTTATGAGAGAGTTCCCGGATATTTTGGAGACTGTCCTGCCTGAGGCGGGGCATGACATTCCGGAACTTGGCGTATTGCCGACAGATCTGGAAATCCGCATGGCTGCACTGCTCTGCCACTGCGCAGACCCTGCGGCGGCACTCAGACGTCTTCGCTTTCCAAGCAAGGTGCAGAAGAATGTCTGTCGGCTTGTGGAAGAGGTGAATCGCCCCCTTGAGACAGAAGCGCCTGCTGTTCGCAAACTGATTGGCGAGCTGGGGGCACCTCTTGCAAAAAAACTGGCTGTGCTGCGGAACTCTGAAGAACTGGGCGCGGAAGTGGAGCGCCAGCTGCAGGACCCGAATAACTGCTTTACCGTAACAGACCTTGCCATTAACGGCAAGGACCTGCTGGATGCCGGCGTCCCTGCCGGTCCAGATGTGGGGAAGACCCTGGAAAGCCTTCTCACAGCAGTTCAGCACAATGATATTGAAAACACCCGGGAGGCCCTGCTGGCCTCCGTGAAAGGAGAACTCCATGGTAACTGACGAGGAAGTTGCAAGAATCAACGAGCTCTACCATAAATCCAAGACCCCGGAGGGTCTGACACCGGAGGAGAAGGAGGAGCAAATGCATTTGCGCGGCAAGTACATCGCCTCCATCCGGGACAACCTGACCGCCACGCTGGACAACTCCTCCGTGGTGGATGAGAAGGGCAACAAGCGAAAACTGCGCCGCAAGCCAAACCTGAAAATTGTCAGCGACGATGAAAAATAACGTCATAGCGGTCGTGGGTCCCACGGCCAGCGGCAAGACCGCCCTCTCGGTAAACCTCGCCGAGCAATTTGATGGGGAGGTCGTCTCGTTCGACTCCATGCAGCTCTACCGCGGCATGGATATTGCCACCGCCAAGCCCACAAAGGAGGAAATGCACGGCGTGCCGCACCATCTTCTGGACTGCATCGACCCGTCTGAGACCTTCAGCGTGGCACGCTATCAGAGTATGGCCCAGCCGGTGGTGGACGACATCCTCCGCCGTGACCGTGTCCCGGTCCTTGTGGGGGGAACCGGCCTCTACCTGGATGCACTTCTTCAGAACATCCAGTTCCTTGATGCCGGAGACAACAGCGCCGTTCGCCGGGAACTGCAGGAAGAGCTGGAGCGTTCCGGGCCAGACGCCATGTACCAGCAGCTCCAGAAAATAGACCCGGAGTACGCCGGCAAGATAACGCCCGCCAATACGCGGCGCGTCCTGCGTGCCCTTGAAGTTTATCGACTGACAGGGTACACTATGAGTTATCAAATTGCACAGTCGAAGCGAATTCCGCCGAGGTACCAGGCGGTCACTCTGGGGCTCACGGCCCGGGACCGGGACGTCCTCTATGAGCGTATAAACAGACGGGTTGACCGCATGGTGGAACAGGGCCTCTTGGACGAGGCGCGGGAGTGCCTTGCGCAGGGGTCTGGTGCCACAGCCGCCCAGGCCATAGGTATAAAGGAAATGTTCCCCTATCTTTTGGGCAATGCAACTCTGGATGAGTGCTGTGAAAAATTGAAGACTGACACAAGGCACTACGCCAAGCGGCAGCTCACCTGGTTCCGCAGGAATCCCGACGTGCACTGGCTCTACATTGACGAATACAGTTCCCCGGAGGAACTCTTCTCCGCGGCGGCCGGACTCATCCGGAAGGAATGGGAGAAAACCCTTGAATAAAAAACAGAAGGAACAATTGAAGCGGTGGATCATCATCATCTTCTCGGTCCTTATCCTCTTCTACATAGTCCACCAGGTGAGAATGGTCACCTACAAGTCGGTCCGGACAGAGAGCGTCCCCAGTGTTACGGCCAACGACTCGGTGAAGACCAAGGTGTTTGTGGTGCGGAGTGAGCAGTATGTGCGAAACCGCAGCTCGGGCACCGTCATCTCCCTTGTGAACGACGGCAACCGTGTCAGCAACGGCGGTGGTGTCGCTGCTATATTTAAGACCCCGGAGGACGCCGGCAACTACGCCCGGACGAGCCAGATCGGGGACGAGCTGAAGCGCTATAACCGACTGAACTCCCAAAATGGGAGCTACGCGGTCAATGTCAACTCCATGAATGCGCAGATCTCCTCGGAGGTCATCGACCTCGCCGAGGCCGTGGATGCCGGCAATTTGGACACGGCCCAGGAGGACATCTATGGAATCCGGGACACCATCATCACCCGGCAAATTGCCACCGGTACCACTCTGGACCTGAATCCGCGACTTGCCGCTCTGAACCAGGAATACAGTTCTCTCATGCAGAAGAGCGCCAAGCACTCCTCCATCAACGCCAAGTCGTCCGGCTACTACTCCAGCGGGGCCGACGGCTACGAGACCACTGTCAACTACAACAAGGTCAAGGACCTCACAGTAAAAGACATCAAGAAAATAATGAAGGAGGACCCGAAGCCGGTTCCGGAAGACGTCATTGGAAAAATAACCAACGACTTTGACTGGTATCTCCTCTGCGTTGTACCGGTCAGCCAGGGAAGCGGACTCACCGTGGGAGACAGTGTCACCGTGTCCCTTCCACACTCTGCCGTCTCCTCCGTGGAGGCCAAGGTCGCCGCGGTCAACCGGGACGGGAAGAGCAATCAGCTGGCGGTCATCCTGTCCAGCAACCGTATGAATTCGTCCATCTCCCATCTCCGCAAGGAGGAGGCGGAGCTCATCATGAACTCCTATACCGGCCTTCGTGTCAACGTCAAGGCCATAACCGCCAACTCCAAGGGGGTCAAGGGTGTATATATTAAACAGGGCAATATAGCCCGGTTCCGCCGTCTGGATGTGGTCTACTCCACCGAGAAGTATGTCATCAGCCGGCCCCACGAGACCGGAAACTATGTCGCTCTCTATGACAATGTGATCATTGGAGGTAAGGGTCTTTATGACGGAAAAATCGTTCGATAACATAGAGGAACTCGAGGCCTACCGTGCCGAGCGCTGCCGGAATATTGATGAGAACTTAAAGGTCATCCGGGACAACATGGCAGAGGCCGCCATCAAGAGCGGCAGAAATCCGGAGGATATACGGCTTATGGCTGTCACAAAGACGGTGGATGAGTACTTTATCAACCACGCCATTGACGCCTGCGGTATCGACCTCATCGGCGAGAACAAAGTCCAGGAAATGCTCCGCAAAAAGCCGAATCTCCATATGGACGGGGTGGAGCCCCATCTCATCGGCCATCTGCAGACAAACAAGTGCAAAATGATCGTCGGTGAGGTGGACCTCATTGAGTCTGTGGACAGCGTCAAGGTCGCAAAAGAGATCTCGAAGCAGTCCGTGAAAAAGGATCTGACCACCGGAATCCTCCTCGAGGTGAATGTCGGCGGGGAGGAGTCCAAGTCCGGCATGGAATATGATGCCGCCCGGGACATTGCAGCGGAAATTTCCGAACTCCCGAACATTGAGATTCGGGGCCTCATGGCCATTCCTCCCATCTGCGAGGATGAGGTGAAACTCCGGGGCTATTTTTCCCGCATGAATGAACTCTTTATTGACATGAAGTCCGAAAAAAGGGATAATATGAATATAACTATACTATCTATGGGTATGTCTTCCGACTATGTTCCGGCAATCCTGGAAGGGGCAACAGAAGTCCGGGTCGGCACATCCATTTTCGGAGGACGTATCTACGACTAATATCTGGAGTTCCGGAGGAAAAATACATGGCTAATTTTATGGACAAACTGAAGAACATCACCGGTTTCGAGCCGGAGGATCCCGAGGATCTCGACGGCTACGACGACGAGTATGCGGATGAGGAGGAAGAGGCCGAGTATGTGGCCCCTGCCAGAAAGCCATCCCGTCTCTCATCGAGTTCCCGGCGCGGTGGAAATGTCGTGGATATTCCCACAAAGCAGACTCTTCAGGTGGTCCTTGCCAAGCCGGAGCGCTTTGACGACGCCAGTGCCATTGCTGACCATCTCAACGAAAAGCGGACTGTGGTCCTGAACCTCGAGTCTGC
This sequence comes from uncultured Eubacteriales bacterium, assembly GCA_900315285.1. Lineage (GTDB taxonomy): Bacteria > Bacillota > Clostridia > Oscillospirales > Acutalibacteraceae > RUG420. The sequence goes on from OMYO01000002.1 coordinate 67,476, forward strand.
AGACCGGAATGTTGCAAGACGTCTCATCGACTTCCTGAGCGGCGTGGCTTACGCCAATGCCGGCCAGTTGAAGCGTGTCGCCAACAGCACATTCATCATCACACCTTATAACGTCAGTGTCACAGGCGACCTGCTTGACGAACTTGAAAACAACGGAATGTTCTTCCAGCAGGATAAATAAGAAAACTTTTGGAGGGCACACCAGAAATAACGGCGTGCCCTTATTTTTTTGGAGAGACGAGGAGACGAGACCATGCTGAAACCAAAAGACCTGAAGAACCACAGCTTTACCCCGCAGGGGCGCAACGCCTACAAGGCGTCGGAAGTGGACGAGTACATGGATGAGGTGTTTCGCTCCTATGAGCGGATGTACCATGAGAATTCCGAAATGCTGAATCGCATGAAGCTCCTGACGGACCGGCTCACCCACTACCGGGACGAGGAGGACAACATCCGCAACGCCCTCATGGACGCCCAGCGTATGAAAGCAAAAATCATCTCCGAGGCGGAGGAGGAGGCCAAGAAGGAACTGGCTGAGACCCGCGCCCAAATTGAGAATGCCCGGCAGAATATTGACGAGAAGACCGGGGACATCCTGTCGCGTGCTCAGGAAGAGGCGGACCGTATTGTGGCCGAGGCCAGACAGCAGGCTGCTGCCATTGAGGACGAGGCCCAGAAAAAGGCGGAGAAGAAGTTCTCCGGTGCCCAGAAAATCTCCTCGGATATGATCAAGGCCGCCCAGGAGGAGTACGACAAGCATGTCGGCAATGTCTCCGAGCAGGCGGAAAAAGAGCGCGCCTATCTTGAAAAAATCCAGACCGAGGCCGCAGAGCTCCGCCGCCAGCTGCTTCGGACCTACAGCATGCAGATCGAACTGCTCCAGGCCGGACCGGACTTTGACACCCGTTCTGACGTCCTCTCCAAGTTCTCCAAGGAGGACATCCTGCAGCGCCCGGAGACCGACGAGGCTTACTCCGACCCGGACCTCGCCTCCCGTGTGGACTATGAGGCCTATGCCGCAGAGGATGCTTTGGAAGAGGATACCGTGGAAGAAGAGGCTGAGACTGCAGATGAGGCAGCAGACGCCGCCATCAGCGAAAAGGCGGCCGAGGCCGAGTCCCAGGTGGAGGAGGAACTGGACCGTTTCTCCGACGACTTCGCCGGCATCATGACCGAGGACGAGGCTGCAAGAGTAGCCACTTCGGAAGAGGATGAGTCCGACGTGGACGACCTCTCTGACCTTGGCAACATTGCCGACTATCTGAACGACTATGATTCGGATGAGGACACCCTCTCCGATGAGAATATGGAAGAGGACCCCGCCGAGGGTCTGGATGTCTCCGAGGACACCCTTGGAGCAGATGCGGAGGAGCCCATCTCTGAGGATGGAGAGGAAGAGGAAGAATGACCTTTCTCCCGGTCCTCGTCGCCGTGTTGCTCATTGGGACAGACCAGCTTACCAAGTTTCTGGTGCTCAAGTATCTTTCGGACGGAGTGCCGGTCGTAGTCATTCCCCATGTGGTTCAGTTCCGGTACCTCCAGAACACTGGTGCCGCTTTTAGCATGATGTCTGGAAAGACAATAATGCTCTCTATTATTACTGCAGTGGTACTCGTTGTCCTTATCGTGCTCTATCACAGAGGAACTTTTAAGACCAACGCACTGCGAGCCGGGACTCTGCTCATCATCTCCGGTGGCTTCGGGAATCTCATAGACCGCGTCTTTCGCCACTATGTGGTGGACTTTATTGAATTCCTATTTACAAAGTTTGCGGTCTTTAATTTTGCAGACTGTTGTGTTACTATAGGTGCTGCAATTCTGATTATCGCTTTGATCATTGATATTGCGAAGACTTCCGGAAAAGAAAAGCAGGAAAACTGATATGGAGGAAACCGCTTACGACTTCATAGTTCCCGAGGAACTGGCCGACCGCCGTGTAGACGTCGTGTCCGCCGAGCTGTGCAGTGAGCTCACCCGCTCGGCTGCCCAGAAGCTGTTGGAGGATGGGCTCATCACGGTCAATGAAAAACCGGTCACGAAGAAACAGAGGGTTTCAGCCGGAGACAGACTTCAAATAACTATTCCTGCACCTTCTTCTCTCGAGGCGAAGGCGCAGGATATTCCTTTGTCCATTGTCTATGAGGACGACGACCTCCTCGTGGTCGACAAGCCCAAGGGCATGGTGGTGCACCCCGCCCCGGGCAACCCGGACGGCACCCTGGTGAATGCACTGCTGTACCACTGCGGAGACTCGCTCTCTGGAATAAACGGTGTTATTCGGCCTGGAATCGTGCATCGCATAGACAAGGACACAAGCGGTCTGCTCATTGTGGCAAAGAATGATTTTGCCCATGTGAATCTGGCAGAGCAAATTCGTGTGCACTCCTTTACAAGGGAGTACCGCGCCGTGGTCCACGGGAACTTGAAACAGGACGAGGGGACGGTGAACGCCCCCATCGGACGCAGCCCAAAGGACCGCAAAAAAATGGCCGTCACGGACCGCCACTCCCGCAATGCGGTCACCCACTATCAAGTTTTAGAACGGTTTGGGGACTACACCTATATCAAGTGCCGTCTCGAGACCGGACGAACCCATCAAATCCGGGTCCATATGGCGTATCTCGGCCACCCGCTGGCCGGTGACACCGTGTATGGGCCGAAGAATACGCCGAAAAGCCTGAACGGACAATGTCTCCACGCAGGGCTCATCGGCTTCATCCACCCCAGAACCGGGGAGTATATGGAATTTTCCTCAGAACTCCCGGACTATTTCCAGACATTTCTGCGCACGCTGGAACAGCGGCGCAGCTGAATACTTTTGGAGGGCAACAATGGACGACAAACTGAAGCTCGAGCTGCAGAAATATGCGCTCAAAATCCGTATGGCGGTCATAGAGGGAACCTATAACGCCAAGTCCGGCCACCCGGGCGGGTCCCTCTCCATTGCCGATATCATGGCCTATCTCTACGCCCATGAAATGCATGTGAATCCGCAGGATCCGAACTGGGAGGATCGGGACCGTCTCGTCCTCTCCAAGGGCCATACAGCTCCGGCGCTCTACGGCGCCCTGGCGCTCCAGGGGTTCTTCCCGCTGGAGGAAATCCCGACGCTCCGCAAACCGAACTCCCGCCTGCAGGGTCACCCGAGCATGCGTATGACACCCGGCGTGGACATGAGCACTGGTTCCCTCGGACAGGGAATCTCCTCCGCCGTCGGCATGGCTCTCGGCGCCAAGCTCAAGGATAAGGACTACCGTGTCTACACCATCCTGGGCGACGGTGAAATCGAGGAGGGCGAGGTCTGGGAGGCCGCTATGTTCGCCTCCGCCAAGCATCTGGACAACCTCGTCGCCATCGTGGACAACAACAACCTGCAGATAGACGGTACCCTCGAGGAGGTCAACTCCCCGTACCCCATCGACGAGAAGTTTGCCGCCTTTGGCTGGTATGTCATCAAGATCAACGGCCACAACTTCGACCAGATCGACCGCGCCTTTGATGAGGCCCGCCGCTGCAAGGGCAAGCCCACCGTCATCATTGCAAAGACGGTCAAGGGCAAGGGGGTCTCCTATATGGAATATGCTGTGGAATGGCATGGCAAAGCTCCGAAAGAGGAAGAGTATCTTGAGGCCATGTCTGAGCTCCGTGAGGAGCTGGCAGAGCTGGACAGCGAATAAGGAGGTCTTTACCAATGGCAACTGAAAAAGCGACTAGAATGGGTTATGCCGAGGGCCTTCTTGTCCTGGGTGAAAAAAACGATAACGTCGTCGTGCTGGACGCGGATCTGGCCGGCGCCACCTATACCGGAAAATTCAAGGCAAAATTCCCGGAGCGTTTCTTTGACTGCGGCATTGCAGAGCAGAACATGATCGGTATTGCAGCCGGTCTGTCCCTCTCGGGCTTCACCGTCTTTGCAAGCTCGTTTGCCATGTTCGCCGCGGGCCGTGCCTTCGAGCAAATTCGTAACTCCATCGGCTACCCGCATCTCAATGTAAAAATTGCCGCCACCCACGCCGGTATCTCCGTCGGTGAGGACGGCGCTTCCCATCAGTGCAATGAGGATATTGCCCTCATGCGCACTATCCCGGGCATGACGGTCATCAACCCGGCTGACGCCGTAGAGGCCCGCGCAGCGGTTCTCGCCGCCGCCGACTATGATGGACCAGTCTATCTCCGCTTTGGTCGTCTGGCCGTCCCGCAGATCTTCTCCAAGTCCACCTACAAGTTCCAGTGGGGGAAGGGCAGTGTACTGACCGAGGGCAGTGACGTCGCCATCGTCGCCACTGGTCTCATGGTCAACGAGGCACTCATCGCCGCGGAGGAACTCAAGAACGACGGCATTTCCGCCCGCGTCATCAATATTCCGACCATTAAGCCTCTGGATGAGGATATCATTGTGGACGCTGCCAAGGACTGCGGCTGCATTGTGACCGCTGAGGAGCACAACATCATCGGAGGACTCGGTGGAGCTGTCTGTGAGACGCTCAGCACGAAGTATCCGACCCCGGTGTACCGTATTGGTGTGGAGGACGTATTCGGCCGCTCTGGCCCTGCTAAGGACCTTCTGCACATCTATGGCCTGGATGCCGCCCATATCATCTCTGCCGCCAAGACGGCTGTCTCCAAGAAGGAGAGCTAAAGTCATATAGATCTTTAAGGGAGCTGTGTCGCCTGGGGTGGCACGGCTCCTTTTTTGCTTATCAGAGGGCAGGGGAGTGTGCCCAAATTTTTTGGGGCGATTTAGGCATGTTGACGAAAACGTGTTTTTCTGTTTTTGACGCCAAAAATTCCAACGAACTCGTTATAACGAACTCGTTGGAATTTTTATAAGAAAATATATCTATGGAAAAGTCTGACTGGCCGCCTCTGACCCAGCGCGCCGAAAAATGAAAAAAGCCCAGAACCGAAATTTTCGATTCTGAGCTTTTGTTCTGGTCGGAGTGTCGGGATTCGAACCCGAGGCCTCTTGCTCCCGAACCAAGTGTTGAATCGCATAACTACGTTGTTAATTGTCCTTTTGGGACACATTGTGGGACACATCGTAATATATTTTATACAAAAGCTGATTGTTGATTAGAATGTCATTGATAGTAATTTTTCTGAACCGGGGGTATAGATTGCACATTTTGCACAGTCTTATTTTCAGCCCGTTTTCGTGACCTGCTCATCCGCTCCAGGATTCAGATTGATTCTGTATGTTGTGAGAAGTTTCTTCCGAAACTCATCGGACAATTCCGACTTGCTATAGGTTTTCAAATCCGTGTAAATGTTCATTGTTGTTTGACAATCTTTGTGGCCCATCTGCGCCATAGCATCCGCAACGGAAAAATCTTCCAGGTAAAGCAGAGTGCAGAAAAAGTGTCGGCATTGGTGCGTTGTGAAAGTTTCAATCTTCATTGGTAAATCTTCTGGGGATGTATTATATAAGTCGTCGCATTCTTTGAAGTCACCATATTCCATGTTCAACGCCGTCATGTACTTCTTCCACAGGGTTCTGAATCTAGACTGGGTAAGATACTCCCCATTCTTGTCTGCTACGACTACGGCCCCAGGAGCGGGAATGACAGATAAGCTACTCTTATACTTTTTAAGAAAAGATACCAAAACAGGAGGAACTACCACCGTTCTGGTACTACTTTTAGTCTTGCCGCCTTTCTTGACAACAGGTTGGTTAGGTTCCCAGTTAAGAGATTGAACCACAGATATTTTAGCGTTTTCCAGATCGATGTGCTTCCACTGTAGCGCTAGCACTTCCCCACGCCTAAGGCCACTAAAGCAAGCAATCATGGCATAGAGCTGCGCAGGGTGCTCAAACTCTTCTACCATTTTCACCTGTGATTCATTTAGCGCGGGTCTAACCTCCTTGGGTGCGTTCTTGGGGATTGTCACAGAATAGAATGCAGATGTTCCAGGAACATGGCTCCCGCTCGCATACAGACAAATATTCTTAGCCGTGGAGCGGATATGACGCAAATATCTTGCGCTTGTCGGCTTGCCTGTGTGCGGGTTCTTTTTCGCTAATCGGTTGATATAGTCCTGGAACACATCCATTGTCAGGGCGCGAAACTCAACATCTGCAAATTCATCTTTCAGAAGTTCTACACAATATTTGTAATAGCCTTCTGTTCCTGCAGAAAGTCCCTTATCCATTTTGGTACTATTCATCCATTTGTCAGCCCAAAAGCCGAATTTTTTACTGTTACTAATATTTATTCCCTGCTGCTCTTTTCTCTTAAGTTCAGCGCATTTAGCGTTCAATTCCCGCCTTGAATTGGCCCTAACATGAACTCGCTTTATACTTCCGTCACTATTTTTATAATATACATGTGTCTCACATTTTGGCATTAAAAATATCTACTCCTTTCCTCCCTCCTTCTGTGCTTCCCCACAGTTGGAGTGGCTTTTTTTATAGTCAGCTTTTGTATCATCCGAAAGAAAAAAACATTCTACCGAGCCATTTGGTTGAAATTCACAAGTCATGCTGAATCGGTATGATTTGCAAAAACCTTGCATCCAATAATCAGCATTCTTAATCCGTTCATCATTGAACAACCAGGTCTTCCGTTCTGCATAAAGGCTGTAATAATCACGATTGTGGATTTTATAGTAGTCCCAAAGTTGAGACACAATTGCGCTGAACTTAATCAACAGGTCTATTTGATTCATAACGGATTCAATGTCAACCGTTTCTTCATTTTTGCTGAAAAAAGCTGAAAACTCCTGTTTGAAATCCGCATCTATTTTAGACAAATATAGAATTGTTGCTTTCGTTTTCTCATCATTGCTTTCCAATTGCGCTAGTTCATCTGAAAAATATGGCCCTACCAATTCCCGCAATTGGCCCATTATTGCTTCTTGCTGTTTGTCATTGCCTTCTGCAATTGCTTCTTCATATGACTTCCTAACCTTATATAAATCGCTCCCAGGCTCGTATGGGCCACGCAGAGCGGACAGAAACGCTCTTTTTTTTGCATCTTTTAATACATGCTTGAGATTATTGGAAATTTTTTCTTCCTCTGTCTGCGGCCTGTCAAAATAAGTTGCAGGAAGTCCATATTTTTTTATCAGTGTCTGTCTTACGTTCTCAGGAATTGCGCTAATGGCAGCCCTGTAATTGACAACCTGGTCTTTCGATTTATCAATAATTTCCGCTAGCTGTTCATTGGTGATTTTTTCCTTTTTTTGGAGCCCCTTCAACTTATTAGCTCCAAACTGGTTTTTCTCTTTAGGCTTTTGTCGTGGCAAGTAATACCCCCTCCTGTGAAATTCGCCCCGTTATCATTAAAAAAGTCATGATTCTTAAAAAAAAACGTAATAAATATTATTTCTCGATTGCTCAATTGCTATCGCCTGTCATATGCATCATAATATAGATGATGATAACGGGGTATTTATTACTCTTCTCATCATCATTATACATCTTCCTTTAGACGATGACAACAACATTTATACGGAAAGGAGGCGAATGTTTTGGAACAGGCAAACCAGGCAATTAGAAACGCGCTAAAAGAATGCGGAATGTATCAGTGGCAACTTGCTAAATTGCTGAATATTTCTGAAGCAACTGTTACTCGCAGAATGCGCACGGAACTTTCCCAGGAAGCACAGCGGGAAATCATTGCCCGGATTCATGAATGGGCAAAATAAAAAAAGTCCCGCTCCAGGAGCGGAACCGTACAAACAAGCAAAAAAATCCGCCTGGACGAGAACCAGACGGAAAAAAGAGAAGTATGCCAATACTGTGTTACCACACAAAGTATTGCTTTTTATGTCTTTTTTTAATTATAGCGCAGGAGGCTCGATGAAACAACCGAAAGTAACAAACTGGGACCAACTCCCAGTTGCAATGACCCCGCATGATTGTGCGCTGCTGTTAGGATGCACAGACGAGCAGGTTCGCCGATTATGTAAAGAAGGAATTATCAAGGCCGTTAAGGTTAGTCCCCGCCATTGGATAATCCCAAAAAGTTTTATGTACAACTTTATTGAAAATAATCAGGAGGAAATCGAAAGTGACTAATTATGATTTTGTCAACGCCGTAGAGAATGCCGCTCATCCTGAGAATCTGCGCTCTTATGAACACCGAATCTATGAAAAGCTGTCTTTTGGCGAGAAAAACGCCGTGCAAGCTTTTGAACTTGCTGCAGACCTTGGAATTTTGCCGCGAGACATTAACGCTATCATCCGGCGAATGAGAAAGAAAGGTATTTATATCTGCTCCAGTCAATTAGGATATTTTCTTCCAGAAAACCCGGAAGAACTGAAAATGTTCATAGAAAATCAGGACACCTTGCGAGCAAAAATAAAGTACAACCTTGTCCCCATGCGCGAGTTCTACCTTGACTATCTAGCCAACCATTCCAGTTGAGAAAATTCTATCTTGACATTGTCCCGCTCCAGTGTGGAGGGTATTAACAACCTTCTTTTGGAGCGGGAATTTCTCTAGAGGTGAATATATTGCAAACTCAACATTATGTGCCACAGGCATTAAAAGAGGCTCCAAATTGGGTTATTTGGCGTTTAGAAGCAAACAGCAAAAATCCTGATAGACTCGCAAAAATGCCGTATAGCCCCCCTCTGCTCCTACAGGACAAGCCTAAAATGATTGATGGTAGATACCGCGCAAGAGCAAATGAACCTGACACCTGGGGAACCATCGAACAGGCGCGAGAAGCATTCAAGTTGTATCACAATTCCGAATCCATCCGTGGAGCGGGATTTGAATTTGGGAATTCGGATTTTTTGTTCCTGGACTTGGACAACTGTGTCAATAATGGGACACCAAATAAACTAGCTGCAGAATTTTTAGATGTGCTGCAGGGCTCCTATTGCGAATTGTCACAATCTGGAAGCGGATTGCATTTCATCCTGAAAGGCCGCATCCCCTACCAACACACCAAGCGAACCACAGCGATTGAATTCTATCCAACCGGGCATTATTGCGCACTCACATTTAGCGCCGTTTACCCATGTGAACCAACGTCTGTGAATACAGAAGCAATTGACCTCCTACGCCGTCATGGCTTCGACTTTCAAAAGGAACATGAAGAGAAGGAAGCGCAAGAGCAGAAACGCCGTTCCGCTCCCCTCCTGCGCTCTAATCGAGGGGACGGATTGACGGATGAAGACGTTATCTATCACGTCAGGAAAGGCCACTGTGGGAGCTTGTATGACTCAGGACAAGGCAATGAAGCATCTCACTCAGAAGCAGATCAAAAGCTCTGTAACTGTTTAGCGTTCTGGTGTGACTGTGACCCGGAAAAAATGGACCGTATTTTCCGTTCTAGTGCGTTGCATCGCAAAAAATGGAATAGAAAAGATTATTCAGCCGGCACAATTCAAAAGGCTATTGATTGGTGCGAACTCACTTATTCCGAATGGCTGCAGCAAAAGCGTGATAAGAAATTATCCTATTGGAGTTTTTAAGGTGGTAAGATGGAAAATTTAGTAAAGCAAATTCTTGACAATCTGGAATACGTTGACTTCTTTCATAGCCCAAATTACTGGGAACAGGACGATATCACAATTGGAATGTACTTCCATGAGACTTTCAAAAACCAATACCGCTTCTGTTCCACTGCAAAAAATTGGTATTTTTACGATGGCAAATCCGGGGTCTGGAAAGAGGACGAAAACCACACCATCCGTAAAAAAGAAGTGTCTTTCGTCCGCGCTATTCTCATTTATGCCCAGGGCATTAAATCCGCATATGACAAGAAGATTGCAGAACAAGCCAAACAAACAGATTCCGAACCCGTTGACCTAATGAATGATGGTGAATCATCCATGGAGCGGGACAAAAAGAAACTTTCTGAAGAAGGAAAACGAGTCAAACGCTTCTATAGTTGGGCTGCACGTCTTCAAAGCTATGGGAAGCGCGAGAGCCTTCTAAAAGATGCCGCCGCCTATGGTGAATTTTCAAAATCGGACCTTGATAAAGACGAAAATTTATTAAATGGAAAAGATGCTGTATTCAATTTAGACACCGGGGAAATCACGCCGCATTCCCCAACTTATTTAATGAGCAAATCAACGAATGTTGAATTTTATGGAAAACAGAACCCAGACCTGTGGCACAATTTTATGAATACCGTCATGCAGGGCAACCAGGAAATGATTGCCTACTTGAAAATGGTCTTTGGTTCTTGTTTGCAAATGGGCAACCCGCTCCAGGAATGTTATTTCCTTTGGGGCCAAACCACGAGAAACGGCAAAACAAGCACATTGGAAACCCTTGGTTATGTTCTGGGAAATTATGCAACATCTGCAGACCCTCTCACCTTCTCGCAAGGTGGACGATATAAAGACGGTTCTAAGCCGCAACCAGATGTAGCCGCCCTAGCAGGTGCAAGGTTCGTTCGATGCCCGGAACCTCCTAAACACATGATGCTAGATGCAGCCCTGCTAAAACGGTTCACAGGAGCAAATGAAATTGTTGCCAGGACACTGAATGAAAAACCTTTTTCTTTTACATCCCGGGCAAAAATTTTTTTTGACGTGAATGACCGCCCACAAATTACAGATACAACCGTTTTCGATAGTGGGCGCATTGTCGTAATTCCTTATAACAAACACCTAACTGAATTAGAACAGGATGTCCGATTAGGCGAAAAGCTGCGCTCCCAGGATTCTGTGAATGCTATTTTCCAGTGGCTATATGAAGGGCTGCAGAAAAGCAGAACTGCAGACCTTACCAAACGCCCTGTTCCAGTAATTGAAGCTATCCGGGACTATGCAAAAGATTCTGATAAAATCGGGGAATTCCTTGGTGAGAACTTTGTGAAAACAGATTCAAAGAAGTGTTACCACATTAACGTGATTTATTGCATGTATGACAATTGGTCACGTGAATGCGGTTACACTCCAGTTAACAAAGGTGTATTCATGGACGAACTGAAGAGCAAAAGAGCCTGGAAGAAGAGCGGAACCGTAGACGGCAAAACCAAACGCAATGTTTTAGTAGGATATAAACTTTCAGAAAATGGTGAGCCATTCTATAGAGCCGCATACAGGGAAACACAGAAAGACCAACTTTTCCAGGAGTATACAGGGGAACCAATTTACCCGGATTGATTCACAGGCCCATGGGGATTTACCCTGTGGGCTATATTTGCGCCTAGAGAGAAAAAATTAACCGGCATTTCACACTTAAATATAAGGAATCGCATAACTACGTGGTTTAGCGCCAACTCAACCGAACTACCCCAAAAAAAATTTTCAAAAAATGCGCGGCTCTTGGGCTCGCGAGCACCGCAGCCGGAATTTTTCTTCCAGAAGGACCCACTACAACATCTAGTAGTTGATAAGTAGTTCTGCAGCTGCTTTTCGTACTACATATAGTAGTGTTCCACAATATTGTGGAAGATACATCTTTACTACATCAAATAGCTACGCTCCCATTCCCCCGCGCCGTTATCACAGAGAGTAATGGAGCGGAACCACCTTCCAGATTCAAAAATGTGCAAAATGTGCATTCTTATACCCCACTTCCAGATTTTTATTTCCATCGGTATTCTAGCGGGTTTGTCAACATAGAGGATGGTTTACATATACTGAATGCACATATCAACATTTATAACTTTAGCAATTTAAAGCGTAGCGCTTTAGCGTATGAAATTACGGGTAATAGAGAACGCCGCATTGCTGCAGCGTTCCTCTTCAGCCTTTATTCTTGGATGCCTTCTGACTCTTTCAATAAATCACAAAATTCTGATTCTGTGATAAATCCTTCTTTCTGCAGCATCTTTAGAAATTTTTCTCTTTTTTTCTCTGCTAATTCCAAATAGGCGCCGCAAATTGCTAAAACTCTTTCATCATGCGTTCTTTCTTCCATAACACATTGTTCCTCCATTCCTTGGGACACTTTTTGGGGACAAGTCCACACAACGAACAACGTAGTTACGCAAAAATCCAGTTCTAAAGCTGGGACACATTTTGGGACACATTAATGCCAAAATAGCACATTTTTGCCCAAATTCAGCAGATAAGCGAGAACAAGGAAAAAGCCTTGAAACCCGCATAACTACGTAGTTTCAAGGCTTTTCTGTGGTCGGAGTGTCGGGATTCGAACCCGAGGCCTCTTGCTCCCGAAGCAAGCGCGATACCAAACTTCGCCACACCCCGTCGGCGCTTTTGACGACGCTTTATATTATATAAGGGGTGCCTATAAAAATCAAGATGTTTTTCCAATTACATGGAATGAAATTGCGGATATCGCTGAATTGTTACTGGTCTCCAGAACGCCTCCCCCGCGGCTATTCTCCGCAGCCCACAACGGCGTCCATCATGATCTCCACAAACTGGGTCGGGCGGTTGAGGCGGCTGATCTCCACCTCCGTGCAGAGCGGCTTCACATCGTGGAAGAACTCGGAGTATGCCTTCCCGATCTCTCCGCCTTTGCTGATATCGGTCGTGTAGATCATGACACTGATGACGTCCTCGGGCTTGGCGCCAGCCTCGGCGAGCAGCTTCAGCTGCTTTTCCAGGACGTACTTGGTCTGATCATAGGGTGTATCGCCAAATACGGTGCCATCAGACTGTACGGACGTTGTACCGCCGACCTTGATGTACGGACCGACCTTGACCATTCTCGAGTAGCCGACTTTATCCTCCAGCGGAGCGCCAGAACTGAAATTTTCTCGTTTTAATTCCATGGTGATTACCTCGCAGAAAAAATAAGAGCGGGGGAGCCGGAACATGCTGTTCTGACTCCCTCGCCATAGTCTTTTATACCATGGATTTTACTCAGTGTTAAGCATGAATTTGATTTGGTACTGCAAGAAAATGGTTGAAAGTATTCCTGAAATTTGAGCGGGAGGAGCCATTATTGATTTTTAATAATTGGAGTCAGACCAGATGACCCAAAATTTCCTTTTTGGTCTGACTGGCTGCCAGCCGTAACTGCATCGCCAAAAAAGAACTGTACCAGGAATGGCTTTTACCACCTTGGTACAGTTCTTTTTTCATTGAAATATTATTTTTTCTTCTTCAGATACTTGCTGAAAAACTTCAGCACATCACTCCACGGGATCTTCTTCGCCGAATCTATTCCCTTGTTCACCATATTCTTGATGCTGTCCGGAACCTTTGAGTCATCCGAGAACTGTAACACATCCTTGAGGGAGTGGCCCTCCGGCAGGTCGGCCTCCTTGACCGGCTTTGCCTTGAGGCGCTCCTGGAACAGCTGCTTGAACTGCTTGCGCCCCTCGGGGGTCTTCAGGTCGGTGCTCTTGACCTCGCCGAGCCACAGCATTTCCATGAGGAGGATGTAGGCCTCGCCGAGGGAGGCGGTGAGGGAGGCGGCCGTACTGCCGTTGATGGCGCCGCCGGCCCACTGGCCTGCACCCGGGATGAGTTTCATGAGCGAGGACGAGATGGCCTTGCCGGCCAGCGTGGCACCGGTGGTGCCGAGGAGGGCGGACAGGAACGTGACGAGGATGCTCTTATCGACCTCGAGTCCGAAAATGGCGGTTATGGAGCCGATCATTGCGACCTCGGTTGGGATGATCAGCGCGCTGTCCGCGAAGGGGATCGGCAGGAACCCCTCCCCGAATGTCGCCGACGTGGCCGCTGCTACGGCTGCGTGGGCGTAGTAGCGCTTGAGGTCGAGGGAAGCGCGCTGCACGTTTAAAAGTGTACTCAGGAGTTCCTCGGGCAGGGCGTCGGCCATGACCTGGATGAGGACGTCGAGACCGTATGCTTTGGCAATATAATCCTCGTCAATCTCGTAGTCCTGGGCCAGAACGGGAACCACCTCGACGATGTCGAGCTTCTCGTCCTGGATGGTCTTCCGCATTTGCTGGGCGTATTTCTTGGAGAACGACTGCGTCAGCACGATGATGACCGGCACCTTCGTGATGGCATTCTCCTTGGCAAACTCCCGCAGCCACTCGATTTCCTCGGGCTCAATGCGGTTCGTTGCCGTGTTGATGCAGTACCAGATGCAGTGGATGTGCTGGTTGACATCTTTGGACTTGGCGCCCTCTTTTATGGTCTGGATGACCTCTTTGCGGACTTGGATCTGTGCATCGCGCCCGAGCTCGAAGCCCCGGGTGTCATAGATGTTGAGGGGGAAGCCCTCCTTGGAGATCTTGCTCATGTGGTCCGTGACGGGCTTGCCCATGCCGGTGACCGCCAGGTCTTCCCGGAAAACGCTGTTGATGAGTGTGCTCTTGCCGACGCCGGTCTTGCCGACGACGATGATGTTCAGTGTGTTCAGACCGGAAACGCTCTCCTGAATGGATTTGACGCATTCCTCCGCGAACTGTTCCGTATTGAATTCCATTACGAATCATCTCCGTCATTCTTATCCTTGCGGACGATTTCGGGTCCCATGTTGTCCAGGTCAATTTTGGATGTCCGGTTCGATAATGTCTTTTTTGTGGCCTTCTGTGTCGCCTTCTTGGTGAGCTTCGGCACCAGGGTGACGCCGATGGCGCTCATGCCCGCAAACACGGCGAGGCTGAGCAGGTCAGACGATTGGATGGACATAATAGGATCACCTCATTCGGCTCTATTATAGCATGGAATAAAATTTATTCCTCCACGAGTTTTACGACGATGACCCGGTTCCAATCCGTCTTTCCATAGGAGTAGTTGCCGGCGGAAATCTTTTTTCCGGATATTTGGCGATTTGCCTCCTGAATGACAACGCCCATCTTCTCTTTATCAAAGAGTTCTTTGAGTGCCTGCTTGTAAGCTGCATCATTGGTGAATTGGAACTCGACGACATGGCGTCCATGCTTCCAGCTGGATGCAGTCAGCTTCGGCAATGCGGCACGGGCGTCTTTCCAACTGCTGTAGTAGCTGCCGGTGCGCTGATAGTAACTCTGTGTGCTAGTGTTAGCACGGTAGGTGTCAACATAGTGCTCGTTCCAATGGGTCAGACCGGACTGGGAGATTGGCAGGTTGAAGAAGATGTGCACGGCGTCCTTGGAATAGATGCTCTTGTCGTCAGAGGACACCTCATCCCACAGGAAGTCGGTGACATAGGGCTGACCGTTCAGATATACGACGTTCCATGCGTGGTTGCCGGCGTTGATCTGTCCGCCATCACTGCTTCCGATTCCTGCGACAGGATAGCACTTCACGCCAAGCTCCGTCAGCAAGTAGGATGCGGCCAGAGAGTATGCCTCACAGACTCCCATGTGATCCTTGAAAATGGAGAAGGCAGTCTGGTAGTAATAGTCACCCTCAATGCTACTGGAGTCGGTGTATTGAGTGTCAGTATCCGGATAAGAGGCGTCTCGGATAATGGCGTCGTGGATGTATAGTTCCTTCTCATAGTCGGAGCCCTTCTTCGGTGCTCCCTTGAGGTAGGATGCAGCCGCAGTCCGCATGGTCTGGAGATCCTTTAAGTATTCCTCCTTGGTGCTGGTCCAAGAGGGGACAATGGTGCGGCCCTTGCCAAAAGGCTCTGCCAGATAGGTATTGTAGTAGTTGATCATGAAAAACTCGGGGTTGTCCCAGCAGACGGCTTGAGCCACGTCCTCCAACTCGGAGTCTGTAATGGCATCAGCGACAACGATGCGGTCCGGGAACTCCATTTCCGGTTCGGTAATGGCCTCGCACAGTGCGCGATATGCCTCTTTTCCCTCCGTTGTCAGGTTCTCATAATAATACCCTGTCCGGTAAGCGGGCTTTGTCTCCGCCGCCACGGCGGGAATAGCCATGGTAAGCAGTAGAGTCAGTGCAAGAAGGATGGAGAGTATAGTGCGTTTCATTCTGAGATTCCTCCTTCCCAATAGGTAACGTTAAATGTCTTGGTACTGCTGTCCGGATCACTGAAGAAAGCCATAAACTTGCCGAGCAGGTCTGAGGGCTCCGGCTCGTCGGCAGTCTTCTTCTCCTCGTAGTGGGAGGAGATGAGTCTTCCCTCGTCGTCATAGGTGAATGTCCGGAGAGCCTGTGTCGGCTCCGTGACAAGACGGTCCCGCTTGTGGACCTCACTCAGCATGCCGTTCTCATTATACGCGAGATCCCAGTCCAGGATATCCGAGCGGACCAGACGTCCATTCCGGAACGAGGAGGGGCCGTCGGTGGCAATTTTTCCGGAGCGGCCGTTCCGGTACTGCTTTGCCACAGCGCCGTTCATGCTGCCGTTCTTGTCATAAGAGAAACGGTATGTCTGCTCCTCAATGTGGTCGTCGTCACGGGAGCGGATGGTGTTGTGAATGCTGGTCAATCGCCCATTCGAATCATAGGCGAATTGAGACTTCATGGTGGAGAGATAGGTGGACTGGTCCTGAATGGCGGGGCCGGAGAGGTCACGGAAAACATAATCCTCCGTGCGGATTTCCTCCTCCGCCTGCACAAGCCGGCCATTTTCTACCGTAAAGCGCATGGTGTGGATTTCGCGTTCTATGAAAGTGTGCCACTCCTTTATGCCACGGACTTCCGCATAGGCACGGTCCACCGAGTCATGCCGCATTTCCGCTTTCTTTACCTTGCCGCTCAGAACCAGAGGGGACTGGCCGAGCAGGTTGACGTTGGTGGGACAGAGCAAAAGCTGGTTCTGTTTTGCCGCGTCATTCGATACGAGATAGGGCATGAGGGCATCAACGCCGTCATTGCCGCGGATGCGGATGTAGAGCTTGCTGTTAGCGGAATCATAGTCGTAGGTAGCGTAGTTCGCTGGACCCTCGGCGTCGGTGATCCGATCCGGCAGCGGAATGGTTTTTCCTGCTGCCAGAGCAGGGGTGACGCAGAGAATGGCCCCTAAAACCAGAGCCAGCACTGCAGAAATTATGTTTCGAAGCGTATGGTGCATTGAGGAGACCTCACTTTCCAAAATGATGAATTGATTTCATAGTACTCCAATAAATTAGAACAAAATAGGGGGAAAATGTTCAATTTATTTGCCAAAATAAATATTTTACGTTTGTAAACATTCACAATTTATTCATTTTGCGAAATTTGATAAAATAAAGTTGCAAAGAGATAAGCAAACAAAGTGAACTGATAAAACCGAAAAGCAAGGAGAAGGCTGCCATGATCAAATTCTTATTCTGGTTCCTTGGAAACGCCCTTTTTGATTGGCCGTTCTAAAGAAAAACAAAAGTTGATCCCATGAAGGGAAGTCCCCGGCGGTACGCTCACCCGCCGGGGACTTTTCCCTTGACCCCCTGCTCTGTTCGGGTTACCCTATTATCAAATATACTATTTATAGAAGAAAGAGGGAACACCCATGGACTTTACGGGGAAACATGTTCTTGTGATTGGGCTCGCCCGCTCGGGGATGGCGGCCATCCGCGTGCTTCACAAACTTGGCGCAAAGATTACGCTCTCCGAGAGCAGAAGCCGGGACGACATCAAAGAGGCGGACGACCTGATTAAAATGGGCGTGGAAATTGCCGGACAGACGGTGGATGTGGCGGACCGCCCCTATGACCTCTGTGTCAAGAACCCCGGCGTCCCGTTTTTGAACAACCCATTCCTCGACAAGCTGAAGGAGAACGGCGTCCCCATTATTACGGAAATTGAACTGGCTTATCAGGTCGCAAAGCCACAGCACTACCTTGCTGTGACCGGTTCCAATGGAAAGACCACAACGTCAACACTTACTTATGACATTGTCTCTAAGGCTTACCCTGAAAAGTCCCACCTGTGTGGAAACATTGGTATTCCGCTCTGTGAGATCGTCATGGAAGAGGGGCTCATGGAGGAGTCCGGCCACTACATTGTTCTGGAAATCTCCAATTTCCAGCTCATCAACATTGACAAGTTCCGCCCGGACGCGGCAGTCATCCTGAATCTCTCCCCGGACCACGTGGACTTCATGGGCAGCATAGACGCCTACTACAAGTCCAAGACAGAGGTTTACCGAAATATGAAGCCTGGAGATATTTTCCTGAAAAATGTTGACGACGCCAAGGTCCTGGAATATACGGAAAAATATCCGGTTCCCTGTGACGTACAGACTTTCAGCCTGGACCGCACAGACACGGATACCTTTGTAAAAGACGGATTTGTCTATGTCTGTGGAGAGAAGACCCTTCCCTTGAGCGCCATCCATGTTGTTGGAAAACATAATCTGCAGAATGTCATGGTTGCGGCATCTCTTGCTAAGGCGGCAGGGGTGTCCAATCAGGATATTATCGCAGCGGTGGACGCTTTCCGTGGCGTAGAGCATCGAATTGAATATGTCCGGGAGAAGGACGGCATCAAATATTACAATGACTCCAAGGGAACAAATACCGACGCCACCATTACTGCCCTTAAAGCCTTTGACCACGGTGTCCTGCTCCTGGTTGGCGGCTATGAGAAGGGCCTTCCCATGGATGAGCTGAAGAAACACCTTGGCTGTGTAAAGAAAGTTATTGGTTACGGCGCCTGTGGTCCCCGCCTTGTCCGGGAAACCGTAGGTGAAGATGGCATTGTCGTGAATACTCTGGATGAGGCCCTTGCAGAGGCTGTGAAACTGGCAGTCCCTGGGGATACGGTTCTGCTCTCCCCGACAACGAGCTCCTATGACCAGTTCAGCTGCTTCGAGGAGCGCGGAGAATATTTCAAGAAGCTGGTGAATGCACTGTGAGTCTGCTCATAAAAGATACCACTGAGGAGGAGCGGCGAAAAATCGTCGAGGACTCTCTCAGTGGTATGTATGGTAACTGTGATGGCTGTATGCCCGGCCTGGCTGACATGTATGATGACTATATTGCCGGGAAAAAGGAACTCCGTGAAATCAATATGGAGTTCAATGCCCGCTTTGTCCGTGACATGGAGCGGGAGGAACGCGGCAGCTGTATGAAAAATTTTTAATAGGTGAAACGGTAGTGGGTGCTTCCGTCATCCACTTTCTCCAGTCTGTGGCCTTTGCCGAATGTGTAGAGGCTGCGGACTTTTTTGCCGTAATAGACCTTTGTGAGGTATCCGCCGTTCTTCTCAAGGGTGAAGGTCGGCTTCTTTCCGATGATGATTTTTCCATCCTGGTATTTCCATTTTTCTTTCGAAACTTTTTTGCTGAAGGAATCATAGATGTCCAGCTCCGTGGTATTTCCGTCTGTCTTCTTCAGCGTTATGATCATGGTGAACCCGTTGCTGTTGCTGAAGTCCACGGATTTTACGTCCCCGTCAGTATCATACTTGTAGAGAACGTTATAACGGATGCCCCCATTCTCATAGTCGTAGTTGGTGAGCTTTCCGCCGTTTGTGAAGAAGTGGTAGACCTTTTTTCTGCTCCATTTTACAGAGTCTATGGAGTAGTTCGAAATATCCCGGAATACTTTGACCTTGCCCTTGCGCACCAACGGAGAGTAGGCGAAGTAGAGGGCATTTTTCATGTCGTCATCGACGCCCCCAATACTGTTGTTCCACATGAAAAACCGGCAGGGATCCTTTCCGACGGCCTTTGCGTTGTAGAAGATATATTCCGGATAGGTGTAGACCCCGGCAATGTTCTGAAATTTGCTGTGGGAGGTCAGATCCAACGTCAGGGTGTCCTCATGGAAACGGATGGTGGCTTTGGAAGATTCCTTTCCGGATTTGGCAGATGCCGCACTCATAATGGGGACCCGGGGCACGCAGGCAAGAACAATGACAACTGCAAGCAGTACAGCGACAATGGCGCTTCCAATGGCGATCCACTTCTTTTTTGTCATGGCAGTGATTTTCTCCTTCACTCAATGGTTTCTACCATTATATCTCTGTCTTATTGGAAGACAATACCTTTCTATTATAGATTTTTTCTCTGCGGGAAATAGGAATTATCCGCATGGCAGTTGCACAGCCATATTATACAATTGACTTTTTATACAGGGAGACTATAATAAGTTTAACCAAAGAATGTTGACTTTTTTGGAAATTTGGCACAGAAGTATTCCACAAAGCTAGTAATACTGCTCAATATTTAGAAGTCTGAAAAAGGAGTGATAAGTCCATGTTCCATTCCATCTCGGTGTTCGTTCTGCTCCTGAGTACGCTGCCCGGCCTTATCGCCGTCTCGTTCGCAGACATTTTTGAGAACGTCCATCAGAAAATCGTGGTTCCCATGCGGGCCAGAAGACATAACTAAATCTTTTAATAATAGGATAAGAGTGCTGCAAAGCCATTATGGTTTTGCAGCACTTTTTCTTATTTCCCATCTGGGGCGATTTAGTCTCTTCTATGCGTGATATTATCTGTTACATCTGTCAATAGGCTTAATCGAAGAATTAACAAGCGATTAAACAAGTGTTTGAAAATCATAGGATATTGGAACTGATGTTCGACCAATTGTGGTGGATTTTTACAGGTTTAACCAGCGAGACTGTACAATTTGCACAAATAATAAAATTAATCGTTTTCACGTTCAAAAAACAAAAAATTCGACCTTGTTCTGGGATGTTATTCTTTTATCAAATATTATTGTACTTAGGTCAAATACAAATATTGCTCTGATGTATAGAATATTTTCAGAGTAGAGATATCGAGGGGAATTCCGCAATGCCGACGAAGAGAGAAGCAACCAAAAAAGCCATCATCAACGCATTTACTACCCTTGCCTATGAGCAGGAGGATGTCAAGACGATCAGTGTGAAATCCATCATTGATCGTGCGCAGATTTCCCGCAGCACATTTTACGCTTATTTTGACAATATTGGCGACATCACCGCGGAAATGGCCAAACTTTACGGTCAGGACATCAGCGCGGAAATGAAGAAGAACACCTATATCAACGAGGACATCAACGGTTACCGGGGTCTCTACTACCGGCTCCTTACTTATATAAAAGACCATAGAAAAATAGCAGAGACCATTCTGTTGAACTACTCCAACAGTGAAGTGACCGAGGCCATTTCCCAGCCGGTTCTGGAGACCATGTATGGAATGCTCCGGAAGACCCACATGGATGTGGATAAGCGCACCCTTCAATATGCCGCCACAAAGTGGGGCTACGGCTTCTATGGTTCCATGAAAATGTGGCTGAAAGACGGCTGCCAGCCGGAAATAGAAGAGATGTCCGCCATTCTCGAAGAGGCCGCATCCTTCACGAATGATTTTATTTTTGGCGTTGAATTTGCTCAGCATAAGGTTTGAATCCTTTTATAAGTTTATTCCTAAGGAAAGGGGATGAAAATTATGGGAGAGAATGCGAAGGTCATTGCCCTTGCAGGCAAAGGAGGAGTTGGAAAGACCTCTCTTTCCGCTGCCATTGTCCGGGTGCTCACGGAGCAGAAACCGGACGCCAAGATCCTTGCCATTGATGCCGACCCTGCTGTTGGCCTCTCAACCGCACTGGGCGTGACAGTGGGAGAGACACTGGATGATATTCGCCTTCGCGTTGCTGCTGACGTCACTGGAAAGCTCAATAAGACCGAGGACATTCTGGCGGAGGCGAAATATCGCCTCTTTGATGCTATGCAGGAGACCAACGGCTTTGCGTTCCTGGCCATTGGAAGACCGGAAGCAGAGGGTTGCTACTGCGCCATCAACAGCTATCTGCGAAATGTCATTGAACTTCTCGTCAAAGACTTTGATTACGTCGTAATTGACGGGGAGGCAGGCATAGAGCAGATCAATCGCCGGGTCATGGATCGTGTCAACAATTTGATCCTGGTCTCGGATCAGAGCAAAAAGGGACTCAGCATCATTTCCACCATAAAAGATGTCTCAGACAAGATGATGATGTGTGACGAAGTGGGATGCATCATCAATCGTGCCATGGACCCCGGAAGAATCGATTTTTCCGATATCAACGGGGCACCAGTCCTCGCCATCATTGAGCAGGACCGAAATCTTTTAAAAATGGATATGGACGGTGCCAGCATTTTCGAACTGGATGGGAACACCGCGCTCATTCAGGGAGCTGCATCGGCACTGGATAAACTTGGGATATTGAAATGAAAAAGTGAGGTGTATTTATGAAAGATCTGAAAAACATGATCTTTTTCGAAAACCTTCTTGACGACCCGGACAATGAGCTGGTCAAGAAGGCACAGGATGACGGAGGGGTATGTCTTGGCTATACATGCTATTACGTCCCGGAAGTTCTCCTGAATGTGGATAAGTGCTTCTCCACAAGACTGAGAGCTCCACGCACCGGTTCCATCGACATTGCAACCTATTACATGTCGAACTACACCTGTGAGTTCTGCCGTTCCATCTTGGAGAGAGCCATTGAGGGCGGCTATGAATTCCTGGATGCACTCTGTGAGCCGGACGCCTGCTCTGCAATGAACCGCATGGCGGAGCACTTTGAAATCCTTCAGCTCAACAAGAAACCCAATTTCTTTGTGACCCATCTTGAGACCCCCTACAAGGTCGAGGATTACACGGTCGACATGTTTGAGACACAGGTCCAAGAGCATATTCTGAATCAGCTCGAGGAGAAATATGGTGTAGACATCTCGGATGCCGCCATTCGGAAAGCGGTAGAGGAGCACAATGAGGTATGTCAGATCATGACGGAACTCAGCGACCTCCGCAAACTCGACAATCCGCCCATCACCGGCTATGAGTATGCCGTTATCTGCCTTGTCACCTACACCTGCCCGAAGGCCCTCATTCTTCCCTATCTCCGCGATACACTCGCTGAGGTCAAGAAGAGAAAACCGGATCCGAAGCCCTGGTATCGCGCCCGCGTTGAGGTCGTCGGTTCGGAGATTGACGATCCGGAACTCATCAAGATGATGGAGGAGTCCGGCGCATTTGTCGTAGCAGACCGTTATTGCTTCGGCACATTCCCAGGCAGACAGGTCATTCCGCTTGACGACAACAAACCGGCTCTTCATCAGGTCATTGAGTACTATATGCGTACTTCCGAGTGCGCCCGCTGGATGGCAGAAGATAAAATTCAGCAGCGCCACGACACGGTGGATACCCTCGCCAAAGAATTCAAAGCAGACGGTATTATCTATGAGCAGATGAAATACTGCGACTTCTGGGGCTTTGAGCGTACTATGGCAGGCTTCGTTCTGAAACATGACTACGGCTGGCCAGTGCTCTCCATTGACCGCGGCTATCAGGTGCGCGGTTCCGGACAGCTCCGTACCCGGTTCCAGGCATTCGTTGAGGCCCTGGAGATCAAGAAGATCAAGGAAGCCAAGAAAGAGGGTGTCACGGCATGAGTAAAAAGAAATACGATTATCCAAAATCCAAATGGTTTAAGATGAAGGACCATATGGATCTGCAGCTCCAGAAGGAGAATATCAAGGAAATTGCCGGTATCCTCAAGGAGATGGCAAAGGAAAAGGACTGGAGCGACATTCCGAAGGCCCGCAAAGAGGACTATAAAGCCTTCTTTGACCGCACGAAGGACGAGTTCAACTATCTGAAAAACGCCGGCCATGCGAAGAGAAAAGACATCCTCTTCAACGGTGAGGAGCGTCTCGGCAAACTCTATCGGAATGGCCAGATGGCCTTCACCCGCCGTGAGTGGCGCGGAATCAAGGACACAGCCTATGATTTCTATGAGTGGGCAAGAATGTGGAAGATGTTCCTTGTGACCTTTGGAAAGGATCTCATTCCTTCCCTCAACGGTGTCCTGATTTACCGCTGGATGGTCTCCTACTTCTGCGCACATTCCTTCATGGACAAGCTGACCATGGGTCTCCACGGCACACAGCTCAGAATGCACCATGAACTCATCTATGATATTTTCCGTTATGTCGCTGAGAACCTTGTCATTCTCATGAAGGCCGACAAGAGAAATGGTAACTGCACCGAGCTCAATGACAAGCTCGTACTGTTTGATGAGATGACCATGGGTCAGATCATTACCGGTTTCCCGGATGCTGTCGGTGTTCCGTATCAGCTGCTCCCGGTCTTCCTGGTCTCTGAGATGGACCAGCTTGCCTGCGAGTGCTACATTGATGCGGTCGAGGAGTTTGGTCTCCCGTCCGACACCTGCCCGGTACCGACCTCCGAGTGCGGCGCCGTCGTTCTGGATCAGCTCCCGCACTGCGGCTGCTGCTTTATCTCCAGTTCTATGCCCTGCGACGGTTCTGTTATGGCATCGGAGTATACCTCTTATCGTTACTATGATCTTCCGACCTATCACTTGACTTTCCCGGTACGTTATGACGACGAGTCCTCCATGCAGGAGGCTGTTCAGGAAGTCAAGGGTGCTATCCGGTTTATCGAGGAGAAGACCGGCACGAAGTGGAGCTGGGACTCCTACTTCACCGCCATGAAGCGCTTCAACCGCGAGACCGACTATGAGCTGGTCAAGTGGGATGTCAACCAGACTCCGACCCCGGCTCTTATCGGACCTGCCTATGAGCTCTACAGAAAGTGGAACTACGAGATGGACGGCGGCGCGGATCCGAGAATTCCTGACAGTGCTGCCAAGGTCGAGAAGATGATGCTGAAGGCTTATGAGAACCATGAGCCCGCCTACACCCGTGGAAAGACCCAGTACAGAGCCATCGTTTGGAGTTGCCCTCCGCACTATTTCTCCAACTTCTCCAACTGGCTTGCCAACTGCTGGGGCGTCCAGGTCCTTGTTGAGATGGAGAGTTTGAACTTCACTAAGCACCTCAACACCGACGATGAGGAAGAAGCCCTCAAGGATATGGCCCGTCTCTATGAGCGCATGGTAATGCGTCGCCACACCAACGGCGGTTATGACCACGTACTCACGGAACTCTGGCGTCAGTGTGAAATCTGGAAACCGGATCTGGTTATCATGTACAACCACATCGCCTGCAAGAACATGTCTACTCTGAACGGATCTTTTGATGACCAGGCGAGAGAGCACGGCGTAAGACTGTGCTGGGTTGAGCACGACCTCATGGATCCGAGAACGGTTTCCAGAAAAGATATGCGGTCGAAGGTCAACGAATTCATGCGCACGGTAATGCATGCCGAGCCCACTGACCCGACCCTGATCGACTATAACGACGATACTACTTGGTAAGGAGAAAATATTATGAAATATTATGGCGGATGCGATGTAGGTTCTACCTATACAAAAGCAGTTATTCTTGACGAGACTGGCAAAATCGTTGCAGATACTACACTGAAGAGTAAAATCAATGCCACTGAGTCGGCACAGCTGGCTATGGACGATGTCCTGAAGCAGGTTGGCCTGAAGGATATCAAGGATCTCGCTTATCTCATCGGTACTGGTTATGGACGTAACAAGGTTCCATTTGCAGCTGAGAATATCTCCGAGATTTCCTGCCATGCCATGGGTGTCCATGTGACAGACCCCTCTGTTAAGGCTATAATTGATATCGGAGGACAGGACGTAAAAGGTATTGCCATTGACACCGATGGTACCGTTAAGAACTTTGCCATGAACGATAAGTGCGCCGCTGGTACCGGTCGTTTCTTCGAGGCCATGGCCCGCAGCTTTGAGATGTCTCTCTCTGACTTCTCCAAACTGTCCCTCAAGGCAAAGAACGTCATTCCAATTACCGCACAGTGCACCGTATTTGCAGAGTCTGAGGTCATCACCCTCGTCGGTGAGGGAAAACCGATGGACGAAATTGCCGCAGGTATTGAGATGGCTGTTGCAAAACGCTGTTTCGTTATGGCGAAGAAAGCCGGTGCCACCGACTCCATCACCCTGACCGGCGGCTGCGCCAAGAATGACGGCCTGAAGAAGGCAATTGAGCAGGTACTCCACCTGAATGTCATTGAGCTCAAGACGGATCCGCAGCTCATGGGTGCCCTGGGCGCCGCAGAGTATGCCCGTCAAAAAGGCGGCAATGCGTAACGAAAGGGAGTATAGGTTATGGACAAAGTTTTAAAAGTACTTCTTAAGATACTGAAAACACTTTGTGTGACCGTCGGTGTTCTCTTCGTGGTTTATTTCTGGAACCTTGATCAGAAACTGATGGGTTGGCTTTATCGGCTGGTCCACGAAGTGGCTGACAGAAAGAAAGTCGAGAAAATCCTGTAGTCATGAAGCTTTACGACAAGTCGATTTCCACGATCACCGGCTTGCTGGGCGAAAAGGCGGACGGATCATATCCGTATGATCCGTCTGCGGCCTGGCCGGATAACGGACACCAGGAGCTTGTGCTTCTCCGCGACGCAGCTTACGAGCTGGGCGGCGACCAGAAGCAGTCTGTCAACAGCACCTGTGTCACGACCACACCGGGTATCGTGACGGAAGATTCTGTGGAAGTATTTGGCAAAGATCTCCCCGACATCAAGAGCGACGTCTCCTTTGCCCGAATCGCCATTCTGGAAATCGAAGATCCGGGTGAGGATGAGGATGCCTACAACGCCATTAAGGACCTTGAATTTGTACGCTACAATGTTTTCCCAACCGGCTACATGTCCCGGATATCTTCCGAGAACAACAAGGAAAAGGTCCGTATCAGCAAAAAGGCTGTGGCATCCGGCATTACATTTCAGAAGGTGGGCCAGTCCTATCTGAAGAAATATAAATCTATGCCCGGCGTAAAGCATGTGAAAATCATCTTTGCCACCGATCCCCCGAAGATGGATGAACTCATCTCCGAGGCAAAGAAAGTAAGTGAGATCACAAGTACTCTGACCCATATCATGGACGGAATTCCCACCGACTGCAGCCACTGTGACTTGAAAGCAGTCTGTGACACTGTGGATGGAATTCGTGAAATGCATATGAAGCAGAAGAAAAAAGATCACCAGCGTATGCTGGAAGAGGAGGATTGACCATGGCCTGTGAGAAATGCCCGGATGGGAACAAGACGGAAGCGGCGGAGAACGAGTCCATCGCCATGCTGAAATATACCATCCACCACAACCATCATCATGCTGATGAACTCTATGAGCTGGCCAACACTCTGGATGGTGAGGCGCGGGAAAAAGTGCATGCCGCTGTCATCGACTTTGAAAATGGTAACGCCAAGCTGGAAGCCGCATTGAAACTGTTGGAAGAAGGCTGATAGCATGTGTCTTTCCACCGTCTATAAAATGACAGAGAAGGAACCCATCCTTTTCTGCAAAAATATCCAGAATGTCAGTGTGAACCCGGGGGACGGGAAACTGACATTTACCGATATTATGGGTATCCCCTATGAATCCACCGGCAAAATAAGAAGCATTGATCTTGTGGACAACAAGATCATGATAGAAGAAAATTGATAAAGGAGTGGATGAAATGAAGGAAGAATATAAACCCCTTCTGACCCCTTGGAAAATCCGCGACGTGGAGATCAAGAACCGCATCGTTCTCGCTCCCATGGGCGGCACTTGTCTGTTCGGCTGGATGGAGCCATGTCACTTCGATAAGGAAGCGGCAAAACTGATTCTCGGCGTCGCAGAGAACAACTGCGGACTTGTCATTCCGGGAATTGCCCCCATCCGTGACGTCCTTGGCCGTCGCTGGCTGTACACAAATAAGAGAATGTTCAAAGAACTCGCCGACTTCATGGTGGAAATCCATAAGACCGGAGCAAAGCTCTTTGTTCAGCTGACCGCTGGCTTTGGCCGCGCCATGGCACTGACTGGACCCATGGCTCTTCTTGCCAGCCATAAGGTCCTCAACACCATTGCCAAGCCGGTAATGGATGCTGAATTTCTGACGGCTGCACCGTCTGTCTCCCCGAACCGTTGGGCAGACAACGTCACGGCTCGTCCCATCACCAAGAAAGAGATCGCCCAGATGGTCTATGCCTTTGGTGAGACCGCACGTCTCTGCAAAGAGGCCGGCGTAGACGGCGTTGAGATCCATGCCGTCCATGAGGGCTATCTGCTTGACCAGTTTACCCTTCCGTACTGCAACCAGCGTACCGATGAGTACGGCGGATCCTTTGAGAACCGGTATCGTTTCCCGGTTGAGATTGTCAAAGAGATCAAGGGCAAGTGCGGTGAAGATTATCCCGTATCGCTACGTTACTCTGTCGTCTCCAAGACGAAGGGCTTCCGCTCCGGCGCAATGCCCGGTGAGGACTACATTGAAGTCGGCCGTACCATGGAGGAGTCTGAGAAGGCTGCCAAATATCTCCAGGATGCAGGCTATGATATGCTCAACTGCGACAACGGTACTTACGATGCCTGGTACTGGGCTCATCCGCCGCAGTACATGCCGCTCAACTGCAACCTCGAGGACGTCGCCCATATTAAGAAATTTGTCGACATCCCCGTTGTCTGCGCAGGTCGTATGACTCCTGCTGCAGGTGCAAAAGCAGTTGCTGCCGGTGAAATTGACGGTATGGCTGTCGGTCGTCAGTTCCTGTGCGATCCCGCATGGTTCACCAAACTCATCAACGATGAGGAGGAGGAAATCCGTCCGTGCATCTGCTGTCACGCCGCTTGCTTCGACCTTACGAAGTACAATGGCTCGGCCAATGCCCAGTCCTTCAATGACTCCATCCATATGTGCCGCTGCGCACTGAACCCGGAGTCCATGCACTATAACCACTATAAGATTGAGCCCGCTAAGAAGACCAAGAATATTGCGGTCATCGGCGGCGGTGTCGGTGGTATGGAGACTGCACGTGTCGCCGCTCTTCGCGGACACAAGGTCACCATCTATGAGAAGAGCGACAAGCTTGGCGGTATCTTTATTGCCGCTGCTGCTCCGGAATTCAAGGAGAACGACAAAGAGCTCATCAAGTGGTATATCCACCAGTGCGAGAAGAACCCGAACATCACCATCAAGCTGAATACTGAGGTCAAGGATCCTGCGGCTCTTGGCGCTGACGAAATCGTCGTGGCCACCGGTTCTGCTGCCAACCGTATTCCGATTAAGGGTGTCGACAATGCTGTTGAGGCCTGTGACTATCTCCTCGACAAGAAACCGGTCGGCGACACCGTTGTCATCGTCGGCGGCGGTCTCTCCGGCTGTGAGATTGCTCTCGACCTCTTCCGCAAGGGCAAGAAACCGGTCATCGTTGAGATGAAGAACGACCTCATGGCCGTCAAGGATCTCTGCCTCGCCAACTCCTCCTATCTCCGCGACTGCTTCAAGACCAACAATGTCCCGGTATATCTCGAGACTGGTGTCAAAGAGATTGGCAAGGACTATGTCATCATCGAGAAGAAGGACAAGAGCCAGGAGAAGATTGCCTGCGACAGTGTCATCATGTCGGTCGGCTATCATCCGACTCCGGTCGCCAAGAAGAGCAAACATGTCCATCTTGTCGGCGACTGCCAGCATGTCGGCAACCTCCGCACCGTTGTATGGGGCGCTTGGGACGTTGCCATGAAACTGTAAGCTTTGAAAAAACTTCTATTTTCCCATCTCTATCAATAGGGGAGGGCCGCACAGCAGTGTGCGGCCCTTTCTCCGTCTCCAAAAATTGTACGTTGTTCTATGGAATGTGCGAAAAAAATCCCATATAATGGGGTTGGGATAATATGGGCGTTATAAATTGGATTACCATCGGAAAGGGATGAATTCAATGGGAAACGCCGCAAAAGTCATTGCTCTGGCGGGTACGATGGACGGTGAGGCAAGGGAAAAGGTCAATGTGAATCTGGCCAGCGGAAAGCTGACATTTACGGATATCATGGGAATCCCCTATGAGTCCTTGGGAAAAATCCGCAGTATTGATCTTGTGGACAACAAAATCCTCATAGAGGAAAATTGAATTGCCGGCCATACTAGCCGGGACCGTTTGGCCCCGGCTGTTTTTATTACAATTTATTAATAAGGAGGCAAGTATGAAAAATCGATATCCCTTTATTTTCGTGCATGGAATGCTAGGGTGGGGAGAGCGGGAGCTCTTCTACAAGCCTGCCCCCTACTGGGGAATGGTCTGCGGGAATCTCATGAAACAGCTCCGGTCTGCAGGATATGAGGCCTATGCCCCGAAGGTGGGCCCCATGAATTCCGCCTGGGATAGGGCCTGTGAGCTCTATGCCTTGCTCACCGGTACCAGAGTGGACTATGGAAAAGCGCACTCGGAACAGAAGCACCATGAGCGGTTTGGACGGACCTATGAACAGCCGCTGTTTCCCGGATGGGGCAGTGAGAAAAAAGTCCATCTGCTCGGTCACAGCTTCGGCGGTGCCACAATCCGTCTCCTCACCGAACTCCTCACGAACGGTGACCCGGAGGAGCGGGACAGCACCTCTGCCTCGGAACTCTCGCCGCTGTTTGCCGGCGGACACGGGGACTGGGTCGCCACGGTGACTACGATCTCAGCGCCCCACGACGGCTCTACTTTCCTCTCGGTGTTCCCACATTTTGTAGGAGTATTGACCCCTGTGCTCTACGGTGCATTTGCGGTGCTTGGAAACACCCCGGCCAATCTTGTCTACGACCCCATGCTAGAGCAGTTTGAAATAACCAGCTTGCCGGGAAAGACCAATTTGAAAAAGATCCTGGATATCAAGCAATTTCAGCGCATCCATAATGCAATGTCCCATGACGATAATGTGTTTTCTAATCTTAAACTGGAAAATGCTGAGAAGCTCAACCGTCGCATTCACTGCTCAAATCAGGTATACTATTTTTCAGTGACAGGTCTTGGGACAAAGCCGGATCCGAAGCATCCGGAAAACCAGGTGCGGGCGCCAATCATGAACCCGGCATTTATCCCGTTTGCCAAAAAGATGGGTGCCTACGAGGATCCGGAGTGGCGTGCCAATGACGGACTCGTCCCGGTAAAATCCGGCCGGTTCCCTTCCAAGGAACCCCACACTTTGCTGGAAGAGGGAGAGGATAAGGGCTTTGAAAAGGGAATCTGGTATGTCATGCCCGACTACATTGCCGACCACGGCACCGTCATAGGCGGCTCGCTCTACTATATAGGCCCAGGTCGCTCCAAACCATTCAAGGACTTCTATAGAAATCATCTGGACCGCCTTATCAGTCTGGAATAACGCAAAGACCCAAAGGAGAATGCATTATGACCAAGCACCGCACGCTGCGTGCACTGCGTATCTTTACTTCGCTCGTTCTTGTCGCTGTCATGGTGTTTTATACCACTGGCTGTGAGAGCGTGCCCGCAAAGGGCGGGAAAATAGCTCCGGACAGCACCGAGGAAAAAGTGAATCGCCTCATGAAGGACATGACGCTGGACGAGAAGATCCTCCAGATGTTTATTGTCACCCCAGAGGTCCTCAACGGCAGCACGAAGAGTGAGTTTACGGAGGAGGAGCGCATGAAGTCTGCCGGGGAGGAGACCCGGGAGGCACTGCAGGAGCGTCCGGTGGGAGGTCTTATCTACTTTGCCGACAATCTGCAGAGCCGGGAACAGACGAAGCAGATGATCCGGAACTCGCAGACCTATGCGAAGGAGGCCAGCGGTATCCCGCTCTTCATCGGCGTGGACGAGGAGGGCGGCACTGTTGCCCGCTGTGCAAAGAAACTCGGCACAACAAAATTCAAGCCCATGCAGAGTTATCAGGACATGGGAACATCCGTCGCCCGCAGCAATGCGAAGACCATAGCACAGGATATCTCCCAGTTCGGCTTCAATCTCGACTTTGCCCCGGTGGCCGACGTCAATACGGCCTCCAATTCGGTAATCGGGACCCGCGCCTACAGCAACGACTTCAGCAAAGCGGCAGAACTGGTGCCGGCGGCGGTCCAGGGCTTTCATGACGGCGGGGTGCTCTGTACTCTCAAACACTTCCCCGGCCATGGCAATACCCAGGAGGACAGCCATAAGGGCACTGCCCATCTCTATAAGACTCTGCCGGAACTTCGCAGACAGGAATTTCTGCCCTTCCAAGCGGGAATTCGGGCCGGGGCAGACATGGTAATGGTTGGACATATTGTTGTGGACAAAGTGGACAGCAGACCGGCGACCCTCTCGAAAAAGCTTGTCACGGATGTTCTTCGAGAGGAATTGGGTTTCCATGGCCTCATCATTACCGACTCCATGGGCATGGGAGCCATTACGGAAAAATACTCCCCCGGGGAGGCTGCTGTTCTGGCGGTCCAGGCAGGAGATGACCTGCTGCTTGGAATCTATAACATCCCAGAGGCACTCGCTGGAATTCGCACCGCAGTAGAGAGTGGCCAAATCCCGGAGAGCCGAATTGACAGCAGCGTCCGCCGTATCCTGACGCAGAAAGTGGAGATGGGTATCTTATGAACAATATTCTAGATTATCTCGCATGGCGGGGCGACCTTCCCCTGGGAAACCAGTTCCCGCTGAATGACCTTGACTGTCTCGCCCTTGCGCGATTCAGCTATCTTCCCTTAAATAAACTTCCCCTAAATGATCACGAGACAGTGGCATCCATTAATGGGAAAACCCATAATCTCCCTGACGAGGACTTCCGCCGTCAAGACCGGAAACTTCTGGAACTCATGGCAGAAGGAGACCGCTTTTCACAGGTCGAAGTCACCGACTATGTGAAAACCAATGTACCGGAGGAGGAAAAGCAGTTTGGCGCTGTGACATTACACCTATCCCCACGGGACATGGCTATCTCGTTCTGCGGGACCGACTCCACAGTCTACGGCTGGAAAGAGGACTTCAATATGTCTTTTGAGGAGGAGGTGCCGGCTCAGGCCTCTGCTAAAGAGTACGCTCTCCGTGTTATGGAAAAATACCCGGAGAAGAAGGTCCGCCTCATTGGCCACTCCAAGGGTGGAAACCTTGCTGTCTTCGTGTTCTATACTTTGCCGGAAGAACTGCAGAAACGGGTCATCTATGTCAAGAACTTTGACGGGCCCGGATTCCACAATGACTTTCTGGACCGCTGCGCCACTCCATCGCTCCTGAACCGGATCTTCACTTTCCTTCCCCAGGACTCCGTCTTTGGCCGTATCCTGGAGAGGAGGGAGGCATTCCGCGTCATCTCCAGCGAGGAGACCGGAGTGGAACAGCACGACGTCTACCACTGGAACCTGACTCCGGCGGGCTTTGTCGAGGCGGATGCCCTCTCGGATTACAGCAATATCATTGACACAGTCATCTCCAAGGTTTTGTACCAGAATACCAGGGAGGACCGGAAACGGTATATTGATGGTATCTATGAGTTTGTCCAGGCCACTTCCGCTGAGACAACAGCGGAGTTCCGAAAGGGCTTCCCGAACAATATCCCCACAATCCTTCATACCATCAACACCATGCCCGAGGAGGAGCGGAAACTCATCAACCAGATCACGCTGGAGTTTGGCAGCGCATTCGCAGAGACCACGGCCAAGACCCAGGGTGAAAAGCTCTCCCAGTTCCTGCAGGACTCCGCCTCAAAGCTCTTGCCATAGGATTTTTCTTTGAAATGGGGAGTAGCAATGTTATAATATTATCAATCCCTATTTTTGAATTTTTTCGACAGGAGGAACCTTTATGCCCGTACTTGAAATTACGAAAGACAATTTTATAGAAGAGGTCAAAAACAGCACAAAACCTGTTCTTCTGGACTTCTGGGCAAGCTGGTGCGGCCCATGTAAGAGAGTTTCCCCATTCGTGGAGCAAATTGCCCATGAACACCCCGAGTATAAGGTGGGCAAGGTCAATGTGGACGAGGAGCCGGAACTTGCCAATGCATTCAACGTGACAAGCATTCCGACGTTGGTCGTCATGAGGGACGGTGCCATCACCAATGAGAGTGTCGGTGCCATCCCGAAGAACCAAATCCTAAAGCTTATGGGTTTATAAAATAGAAAGCCGTCAGCTTCTGCTGGCGGTTTTTCTCTGCCCGAAAGAGCTTTTCGACCCCTCTGGAATCTATTGACTTTTTATTCATTAAAATGTATGATTTATTGAATGAAATCGAAGTTTCATGCATAAATTTCCAGAATTTATGTATAAAACTCAAAATATAATGCATATTATGCAAAGAAGGAGAGTTCCCATGAATTTGAAGGGCAGAGACTTCCTCAAACTGCTGGATTTTACACCGGAAGAAATAGAATATTTCCTGGATCTTGCCGCTGATTTAAAATATAAGAAGAAGAACGGCATCCCCCACGAATATTGCCGGGGTAAGAATGTGGCCCTTATCTTTGAGAAGACCAGTACCCGCACCCGGAGCAGCTTTGAGGTCGCCGCCCACGACCTGGGAATGGGTTCCACGTATCTAAACCCAACCGACTCGCAGATTGGAAAGAAGGAGTCCATCGCCGACACCGCAAGGGTCCTCTCTGGAATGTTTGAGGGAATTGAGTACCGCGGCTACGGCCAGGACCTTGTGGAGGAACTTGCCGAATATGCCTCGGTTCCGGTCATGAATGGACTGACGAACGAGTTCCACCCGACCCAGATCCTCGCCGACTTCCTGACCATCCGGGAACACTTCGGCTACCTCAAGGGAATCAACTTTGTCTATATGGGAGACGCCCGCTATAACATGGGCAACTCCCTCATGGTCGGCTGCGCCAAAATGGGCCTGAACTTTGTGGCCTGCGCACCGGAGAAATACTTCCCGGACAGTGAACTCGTGGAGACCTGCCGGGAAATTGCCGCGGAGAACGGCGGCTCCATCCGCTTTGAGTCCGACCCCATGGTCGGCACGAAGAACGCCAATGTCATCTATACCGACGTCTGGGTCTCCATGGGTGAGCCCCTCGCCGTCTGGGAAGAGAGAATCAACGACCTTGCCCCGTATCAGGTGAACAGTGCCCTCATGGACAATGCCGCCGAGGGAGCGGTCTTCATGCACTGCCTGCCGGCCTATCACGACTGGAAGACCACCATCGGAAAAGAGATGGGGGAGAAGTTCGGCCGGGACAGCATGGAGGTCACGGACGAGGTCTTTGAGAGCGACGCCTCCATCGTATTCCAGGAGGCCGAGAACAGAATGCACACAATAAAAGCTGTAATGGCGGCCGTCATTGCAGGCGTTTGATAAAGGATCGAAGAGGTAGAATTGCGTATGAAAAAACGTTATCTGGTTTTAAGCGACGGCACCGTCTTCGAGGGAATGGCCTTCGGCGCCGACGTCGAGTCTATTGGCGAACTCGTCTTCACCACCGGCATGAACGGCTACATAGAGACCCTCACGGACCCCTCCTACTACGGGCAGATCGTCCTGCAGACCTATCCGCTCATCGGCAACTACGGAATCATTGAGCCGGACTTTGAGGGTGACTGCTACGTCCGCGGCTATGTAGTGCGGGAATGGTGCGAAGAGCCCTCCAACTTCCGCTGCGAATATGATTTGGACAAGTTCCTGAAAGACCGGGGCATCCCTGGAATCTACGGCCTTGACACCCGGCATATCACGAAGATCATCCGGGAAGAGGGCGTCATGAATGCCATCCTCTGTGACTCGGTCCCCGAGGATCTCACGGACGTGAAGAACTATGTCATTAAGGATGCAGTTCCCTCTGTGACTGCCAAGGAAAAATGGATTTCCCCGGCAGTGGGGGAGGAGAAGTTCAAAGTTGCCCTCCTCGACTTTGGTGCCAAGAGAAACATCATCCGCGAGCTCTCCAAGCGCGGCTGCGAAGTCACTGTCTACCCTTCCACAACACCGGCAGAGGACATCCTCGCCACCGACCCGGACGGCATCATGCTCTCCAACGGTCCCGGCGACCCGGCCGACGCCGTCTTTGAAATTGATCAGATCCGCAAGCTCCTCGGCAAAAAGCCCATGTTCGGCATCTGCCTGGGACATCAGCTCACGGCCATTGCCACCGGCGGCTATACCAAGAAGATGAAATACGGTCACCGCGGCGTCAACCAGCCGTGCCGTGACATCAAAGGGACACGGACGTTCATCACGAGCCAGAACCACGGATACGCTGTGGTATCGGACAGCGTGAAGAACGGCGAGGTCCGTTATCTGAACGCCAACGACAGCACCTGTGAGGGCATTGACTACCCGGACTACAACGCCTTCACTGTACAGTTCCACCCGGAGGCCAGCTCGGGCCCCCATGACACGGAATTCCTGTTTGACCGCTTTGTATCCATGATGGGAGGTAACGAGAATGCCGCTGAATAAGAATATCAAGAAGGTCCTGGTCATAGGCTCCGGACCCATCGTTATCGGACAGGCCGCCGAGTTCGACTACGCCGGCGCACAGGCCTGCCGCATTCTGAAGGAGGCGGGGGTCAATGTCGTCCTCGTCAACTCCAACCCCGCAACAATCATGACCGACAAGGCCCTGGCAGATGAAATCTACCTGGAGCCCCTGACGGCAGAGACGGTAAAGCGAATCATCCTCAAGGAAAAACCGGACAGCCTGCTCGCCGGCCTCGGCGGACAGACCGGTCTCACCATCTCCATGCAGCTCGAGAAAGAGCACTTCCTCTCGGATCACGGCGTCAACCTCATCGGTACCAACGTCGAGGCCATTGACCGTGCCGAGGACCGGGAACTCTTCAAGGAGACCATGGAGGAAATCGGCGAGCCCACCGTCCCGTCGGATATTGCAGAGACCCGTGACGACGCCTTCCGTGTTGCCCATGAAATCGGATACCCCGTTATCATTCGCCCCGCGTTCACCCTCGGCGGCGCCGGCGGCGGAATTGCCCATGACGACGAGGAAATGGAGCTCATTACCCATACCGGTCTCGAGGCTTCTCCCATCCATCAGATCCTCGTAGAGAAATGCATCTCCGGCTGGAAGGAAATCGAGTTTGAGACCATGCGTGACTATGCCGGCAATGTCATTGCAGTCTGCTGCATGGAGAACTTTGACCCTGTCGGCATCCATACCGGCGACTCCATCGTCGTCGCTCCGGCCCAGACGCTCTCGGACAAGGAGTATCAAATGCTCCGCTCCGCGTCCCTCAATATCATCAGCGCCCTGAATATCGTCGGCGGCTGTAACTGCCAGTTTGCCCTGAACCCGGACAGCTTCGAGTACTCGGTCATTGAGGTCAATCCCCGTGTCAGCCGTTCCTCGGCCCTGGCCTCCAAGGCGACCGGTTACCCCATTGCCAAGATTACCACGAAGATTGCCCTCGGCTACAACCTCGACGAAATCACCAACGACATCACCGGCAAGACCTGCGCCTGCTTCGAGCCGACGCTGGACTACATCGTCTGCAAGATCCCGAAGTGGCCCTTTGACAAGTTCCAGAACGCCAGCCGTCAGCTGGGCACCCAGATGAAGGCTACCGGCGAGGTCATGGCCATTGGTAACAACTTTGAGATGTCCCTCATGAAGGCCGTCCGCGGCTGCGAAATCAAGATGGACACCTTAAACCGCGACGCCCGCAGTGACGTCCCAATTCGCAAACGCCTGGAATCCCAGGATGACTTCCGCCTCTTCACGGTCTTCGAGGCCCTGAAGTCCGGCGTTACCCCGGAGGAAATCCACGACATCACCAAGATCGACAACTGGTTCCTCTACAAACTCCTCAATCTCGTGAACTTTGAGAAGGAGCTGGAAGGCGGACTGACGCAGTCTCTGTATGAGCAGGGCAAGCGCTACGGATATCTGGATAAGTCCCTGTGCGAACTGTCTGGTGCAGAATCCCTGGAGAGCGCCGGCGTTGTCCCGAAGGATGCCTCCTACAAGATGGTCGACACCTGCGGCGCCGAGTTCGATGCGGTCACCCCGTACTTCTATTCCACCTATGATGAGTACTGCGAGGCACGCAACTTCCAGCGCAGCGGCAAGCCCACCATCATGGTTCTCGGTTCCGGCCCCATCCGCATTGGACAGGGCATTGAGTTCGACTATTCCTCGGTCCACTGCGTATGGACTCTGAAGGAATTGGGCTATGACGTTGTCATTGTCAACAACAACCCGGAGACCGTATCCACCGACTATGACACCGGCGACCGGCTGTACTTCGAGCCGCTGAACCCCGAGGATGTCATGAACATTATCAAGGTGGAGAAACCCATCGGCGTCGTTGTCGCCTTCGGCGGCCAGACCGCCATCGGTCTCACAAAATATCTGGATGACCACGGCATCCCGATTCTTGGCACCTCCGCAGAGGGCATTGACACCGCCGAGGACCGCGAGCGCTTTGACCAGCTTCTGGAAAAATTCAACATCTCCCGCCCGAAAGGCACCGGTGTCCTCACGCTGCAGGAGGCCCTGGATGAGGCCAGAAAGCTCGGCTACCCGGTTCTTCTCCGTCCGTCCTACGTCATTGGCGGAACTAATATGAAGATCGTCCACGACGACTACGAGGTCGAGGTCTATATGAACAAGATCCTCGCCCAGGGCATTGACAATCCGGTCCTCGTCGACAAGTACATGCAAGGTCCGGAGCTCGAGGTCGACGTCATCTCCGACGGTCAGGATATCCTCATCCCCGGTGTCATGGAGCATATTGAGCGTGCCGGCGTCCATTCCGGAGACTCCATCGCCGTCTATCCGCCCTATAACATCAACGATAAGATGATGGACACCATTGTCCGTCAGTCCACAAACCTGGCCCTTGCCCTCGGCACAAAGGGTCTCGTCAATATCCAGTATCTCATCTACGGCGGAAAGCTGTATGTCATTGAGGTCAACCCGCGTGCCTCCCGTACGGTTCCGTACATCTCAAAGGTCACCGGCGTACCTATGGTCGAGCTTGCTTCCCGCGTCATGCTGGGTGAGCCGCTGAAATCCCTCGGCTACGGCACCGGACTCTACAAGACTCCGCCTTACGTCGCCGTCAAGGTCCCCGTCTTCTCCTTTGAGAAGCTCATGGACGCCAACTCCTATCTCGGACCGGAAATGAAATCTACCGGTGAGGTCCTCGGTGTCGGCAAGGACATGAACGAGGCTCTGTTCAAGGGCCTGACCGCCTCCGGCCGCCGCATCAAGACCCCGGAGACTGTCGGTGACATCGGCGTGCTGCTGTCCATTGACCGCCATGACGATGTGGAGCTCATCAACCTGGCCAAGAAGCTGGAGGATCTGGGCTTTACCATCTATGCCACCGAGGACACCGCTCAGCAGATCGAGCCCCTCGGCATTGACGTTGTCCATCTCAAGAACGACATCGGCGAGGATCAGGAGCACATCTTCCAGCTTATGGAAGACGGCAAGCTCAGCTTCATCGTCTACACGGGTGCACTGCTGGATGACGCGGTCCAGGACTACATCGCCCTGAGCCGGAAAGCGCTCCTGCTGAATATTCCGTGCTTCACCTCCATGGATACGGCCATTGCCACGGCGGATATCATTGCCAGCCATTTCACGGAGCAGACCACGGAGCTCGTCGACATCAACCACATGAGAAAGTCCCGTGAGGTCTTCCAGTTCGATAAGATGCAGGGCACTGGCGACGACTACATCTTCGTCGAAAACTTCAAAGAGGAGATCACCTGCCCTGAGTCCCTGGCCCTCCGCATGTGCAACCGCCATTATGGTATTGGGGGCGATGGACTGGTTCTCATCGAGAAATCCGACATTGCCGACGCCAAAATGCGTATCTTCAACCGTGACGGCACCGAGGGCAAAATGGCCGGAAACAGTATCCGTTCCGTCGGTAAATACCTCTACGACAACGGCTATGTCCACAGTGACGAGATCACTATTGAGACGGCCTCCGGCATAAAGGATCTCAAGCTCTACACCCGTGACGGACGCGTCAACTATGTGACCGTTGACATGGGCAAGGCGAGCATGGAGGCCTCGAGCCTTCCGGTCACTCTTCCGGGAGATACAATCGTGGATCGCCCCGTGGAAATTGGGGGAGAGACCTACAACATCACGTGCTGCTCCATCGGCAACCCGCACTGCGTCGTATTCTGCGACCGTGTGGACCCGCTGGATCTCCAGAAGATCGGCCCGAAATTCGAGAACGCCAAGATCTTCCCGAACCGGGTCAACACCGAGTTCGTCCGCGTTGTCAATGCCAATACGCTGAAGGTTCGTGTCTTCGAGCGCGGCAACGGTGAGACTCTTGCCTGCGGTACCGGCGCCTGCGCCGCTGTCATTGCCGCGGTTGAGAACGGCTACTGCAAGAAGGGCGTTGACGTCACAGTCAAGCTGCCCGGCGGCGACCTCATCGTCAACTACACGGATGAGAAGGTCACGCTCTCCGGCAACACGGTGCGCGTCTACACCGGCATGTATCAGTACTAAGGAGGGGAGTCTATGGCTGGTTCCAATAACGGGGGAACCCCTTCTCGGCTTCCCCAGAACCCCAAGTACGTGGCTCTGGAGACGATTGCCACCATTCTGGTCATCGTTGGTGCCATTCTGGCATACCGCCATGTGGCTATGGCACTTGTCGCTGTAGTCTTTGTCGCCGCTGCTATCTTCTTCCTGGTCTCCGCGCTCATGAACATCCGCGCCATCAAGGCCCAGCAGGCCCAAATGGAGCAGCTGAAGAGTGAGAAAAAGGAGCCGAAGGACGAAAATGGTTCCAAGGGTGAGTGACGATTCTCAAAATAACAATAAGTACCAGCCCTCTGTCTGATAAACTCTATCCGTAAAAACACAGAGACAAAGGCGTCCGAGTCCATCTATTTTGGGCCTCGGCGCCTTTTTTCTATGCAAAAATCCGTGAAAGGGGAAAAAATCATGAAAGAAGTCTGGCGTGTCATCAAATATTTTCTGATTGCCGCATCGGCTGGTCTCATTGAAATGGGTTCTTTTGCCCTGCTCGACAAGGTGACTCCCTGGAAATACTGGCCCTGTTATCTAATTGCCCTCGTACTCTCCGTTGTATGGAACTTTACATTCAACCGAAAATATACGTTCCACTCCGCCAACAACGTGCCCATTGCCATGCTGAAGGTCGCCGCCTACTATGCGGTCTTCACTCCGTTCTCCACATGGTTCGGCAGCTGGCTCGCCGATGGCCACGGCTGGCCGGGATTCTGGGTCACCGTCATCAATATGCTCATCAACGGCATTACGGAGTTCCTTTATCAGCGCTTTTTCGTCTTCGGAAAGTCCATTGACACCAACAAAAGTGCCATTAAGAAAAAAGAGAAGGAAGCTGCTGAGGCCGCAAAGGCTGCTGAAGTTGCTGAGGCCGAGACCGCTGTTCCGGAGACCGCTTCTGCCAAGTAAACTGCTACTTTCCTAAATCAATTCATTGTGGTAAACTGACTTTGTACATCAGTACCAGTTTTGCCTGGAACTGGTCGTGTTTACTGTTGAAAACATGGAGAAAACTGGAAAGGAAGCAAACACACCATGAGCGAAGAAAAAAAGAAGAAAAGTAAATCCGCGAAGGAGACATTGCGCGTACTGAAATATGCGTTATTTGCCGCCAGCGCCGGAATCATTGAGGCCGTAACATTCGCCCTCATGAATGAGACCCTGAAATGGGCCTACTGGCCAAGTTACCTGATTGCCCTCGTCCTGTCCGTAATCTGGAACTTTACCTTCAACCGCAAATATACCTATCGCGCTGCCAACAACGTGCCTCTGGCCATGATGAAGACCGTACTCTTCTACGTTGTCTTTACCCCGGTCACCATGATTGGCGGCAACTATTTCGACAAGATCGGCGTCAACCATTATCTCATTCTCATTGTGACCATGGCGCTGAACTTCGTCACAGAGTATCTGTACCAGCGGTTCTATACGTTTAAAGACGGGCTTGACACCAATAAGCAGGCCGAGAAGGCCGATGAGGTCAATGAGTCCAACGAGGAAAATGTTGCAAAGAATGACGAAGTCAAAAAGGCAACCAGCAAGAGCATGGTTCGTGTTACGATTTGGTCTGTTGTTCTCCTCGTCGTTTTCATCGTCCTTGGCGTCATCTTCCCGTCGCTCTATCAGCTGCCCCATAAGCTGAGCGTCCCGGAGACTGTCGCTGTCACTGCACCGTCCGGTGCTCAGGAGCAGAAGGCAACCTTCGACAACAAGACCAAGACTCTCACCATTGTCACGGCGAAGGACGGAACGTTCCTCAACATCTCCAACTATGTTGATGTTCCGACCATCAATGAGAACCCCATGCTTCTCGACCGCTCTCTCGAAAATGATCCGTTCACGGCATTTGCTTTCAGTGAGTCCATCGGCTACAACCGAATCAAGAAGGTCGTTGTAGTGGGCGGCCCGAGCGCCGGCACCTACACGTTCGAGACCAAGGGCGGAAAAGTCCAGAAGGCCACCTGCACCAACGGCTCGAAGAAGACCACCGCAACTTATAAGTACAACAAGGCCACATTCGTCTCTATGACGAGCGGCAAGACCACCGTCACCGCCGACGACCTGAAACAGGACGGCAGCGTCAAGTTCACGGAGGACAAGAATGGAAACATCGGCTCCATGACGAAGGACGGTAAGACCTATAAGTTTGTATACAACAAGAAGGGCACCGACGACTACAAGTTTGAGAGCGTCCAGGGTCCGAAGCTCACCGAAAACTTCACATATTCCAAACATGTTATCTGATATGGTATAATCTCCCCAAGAGGGGGAATACCAATGTCTCAATGGGATAACGACTATATCGCCCTCTGCCGGACCATTCTGGCAGAGGGCTTTGAAGTGGAAAACCGCACCGGGGTCAACAGCATCAAGGTCCCCGCATGGCATTTCCACTTCGACCTCGGGGAGGAGTTCCCGGTCCTCACCACAAAGCAGCTGTTCTTCCGTCAGGCCATCACCGAAATGCTCTGGATCTACCAGGCTCAGTCCAACGACGTCCGCTGGCTCCAGGAGCGCAATGTCCACATCTGGGACGAGTGGGAAATTGCAGAGGACGGCTACTGGCGCGCCACACAGATGGTGCCCGGCGAGGACGGAAAGCTTGTCAGCACGAAAGTAGAAAAATATTTTGGACCGGAATGGGCCCACACCATTGGCACTGCCTACGGGTATATCGTCAACAAGTTTCAAATGACCCAGAACCTCATTGAAAAACTCAAGACGAATCCGAGGGATCGCCGCATGGTCATGACCCTTTGGCAGGATGACTATCTGGACACGGCGGTTCTTCCGTCCTGCGTCTGGAGCAGCGAGTGGGACGTCACCGATGGCCGGCTCAACGCCTGGGTCCACCAGAGGAGCTGTGACGTGCCGCTGGGCCTGCCGTTCAATGTGACCCAGTACTCCGTGCTGCTCAATCTGCTGGCCCACTGCACGGGCCTGAAGCCCGGTACGCTGGACTACAGCATTAAGGACGCCCACATCTATGTCAATCAGGCCGACGGCATCCGGGAGCAGATCCGCCGCTTTGACGAGCAGGGCAGCTACCCGGCCCCCAATCTCTGGATCAACCCGGAGGTCACGGACTTTTTCGCCATCGACAATTCGACGAAACTCAAGGACATCCGAATAGAAGGGTATCAGCATATGGGGAAAATTTTGTTCCCCATAGCGCAGTAATGCACAAAGAGGATGAATCGCCCGGGCGATTTATCCTCTTTTTCCCTTGAATCTCCGAAAAAATCTCTATAGAATTGGAATATATAGCAATCGGAAAGGATAAGAACATGTCAGCTGATAATTCCAAAAATACCGATGTCATCATCCAGACCGCCGTGACCCTCTTCAAGGAGAAGGGCTACGAGAATGTCTCCGTGCAGGAAATCTGCGCAAAGTCCGGCGTCTCCCGTTCCTCGTTCTACGCCATCTTCTCGGGCAAGTCGGATATTCTCCAGACCATGATCAAGGGCGTCAGCATGGACTTTGAGAAAATGCTCCCCAGTTTTATCAAGGCGGAGAACGACCTTGCGCGGATCTGGCTCATCACTGACATGTATATTCAAATTGCCGTGAAATATGGCCCGCAGCTGGTACGCGCGCTGGCCATAGAGGAATTCTCCGGCCAGCACACGGTACTCCTGGATATTGAGAAGTACTCCGAGTGGCTCATCCCGCTGGTCCACAACTGCCAGAACAACGGGAGCATTTTGAACCAGAGCGCACCGGAGGAAATTGTGAAAATGCAGTACGACATTGCCAAGGGCGTCCTCGTGGACTGGATGCTGACCGGCGGTGACTTTGACCTGGAGGAGCGAATTCAGCGGTTCTTCTATGATCTGTGGATGACGCCGAAGGATATGACCCCGGGCGGGGAAGAGTAAATTAATTTTTGAATAAGACGAGGCTGCCTCACTGGTTGAGTGAGACAGCCTCGTGTTTTTTGGCCGGGGTGAACCGGGTTCTATACAGAAATTGATTTCTTTGAGATTTTGTTTGAGAAAAAAGGCTTGGTTTCGGGAAATTTCATACAT
Source organism: uncultured Eubacteriales bacterium (assembly GCA_900315285.1). Taxonomy (GTDB): domain Bacteria; phylum Bacillota; class Clostridia; order Oscillospirales; family Acutalibacteraceae; genus RUG420. The sequence goes on from OMYO01000002.1 coordinate 111,286, forward strand.
TGAAAGGGAAATAGGGGAAAGGTGTATTAGAAAAAATGGGTAGATTGTAGAATCAACTTGAACAACTAAATAAAAAGAAGATCCATAGATCATCCTTTTGGTAGAATTAAGTTACCACACCAAACCAACCAGGAGGA
>OMYO01000003.1 GCA_900315285.1 uncultured Eubacteriales bacterium
CATGTCCCACTGGTCTTTCGTGCTGATGGGGCTGCATCTGGGCATGCACATCCCGGCGATGACGGCGGGGCTTACGCGGAACGGCAGAAAGAAGAAGGTTGCAGCCGGTATCTTTGCCGGTATCAGCGGTTGTGACATCATTGCCAGTATCCTCTGTGGCGGCAGTTGAAGCATTGTTTTTAGCGGCTTCCGGATCCGGAGAACCCGGAATGGCATCAGGGAAAGAACCATTGTTATCCGCCAGTATGTTCAGAACCTGATCCGCATCTGTTACGATCTTTCGGTAATTCAGCACATTGATAGCACCGACGAGAACAAACAGGACGAGGACAACAGCGAGCATGGCGGACAGAATAAATTTTTTACGCAATTTTCGGATCATGCAGGGCTCCTTACGATATTTCCGGTGATTTTCAGATAACAGCAGACAAATCTGCTGCCGATCAGATGGCAGCCAAACAGTCAGTGTCTGGTTATTCAGTGACTTCGAGAGAGTAGCCTGCGTTTCTGGCGGCACGGATAGCCACATTGGCCTGCAATGCGTTGAGTTTCTTCCTTAAATAGGAGATATAGACCCAGACCACATTGATCTCTGACTCCGTGTCATAGCCCCAAATTTTCTCAAAGAGCTGGTCTGTAGAGATGACCCGGGTCGGGTTCAGCAGGAACGTCTCCATGAGCTGGAATTCCTTGTTGTTGAGGTTCGTGGAACCGTCTGGCCCGGTCAACAGGAATCCCGCGCGATCCAGCTTCACATCCGCAAAGTTCAGTTCACTGTCCGACAGTTCCGGCTGTCTCCGGGTCATGGCCCGGATGCGCGCCAGCAGTTCCCGGGAGGCAAACGGCTTTGTCAGGTAGTCGTCAGCACCGGCGTCCAGGCCCTCCACCCGGTCATCGATCTCGCTTTTGGCCGTGAGCATGAGGACCGGCAAATTCATACCGGCAGCACGGATTTTTCGGAGGACCGTCAGGCCGTCCATCTTCGGCATCATAATATCCAGGATGGCGCCGTCATAGTCCCCGTTCATGAGGTAATCCAATGCCTCTTCCCCGTCCCCCACGGCGTCCACAGAGTAATGGCTGTGGGTCAGGAGGGCGACCAGGGCATCGGACAGCATTTTTTCATCTTCAGCAAGCAGTAATCTCATATCTGTTTTTTTACAATATCGTATTCATTGCCCGGACGATAATAGGGGCAGGTTTTAAAGCGGCTCATGGCAACTTGGCGGTACTCGTCCTCGTCCATGTCGACACCGCAGTATACTTCATTGTCCTCATCAGTGCAGAGGTTCATGCAGTTGTCACATTCGTTCACCGGTCCATCGCCCCCTGTCCTGTGATATCGAGGTAAAACACGGTCTTTGCCTGAACCCAGTAGGGGTGCAGGAACAGGAAGCCAATGCCGAGTGTCAGCACACTGAGGATGGCCCAGCCCAGGAAGCTCAGTTCCAGGAGGAACAGATCCATTTTGTGGCCACGCATGAGAAGGCGGGACGTATGCATGGCTTCGGTGGGCTTCATGTCCGGCCGGTCGTGCAGCACAAAAAATGTCATAGAATAGGCGTATCCTGCTATAATTCCCGGAATAACAAAAAGCATGGAGAACAGGAACACCACGATATCCACAATCACATTTGTGAAAAAAGCATTGGCGAAGTCGTGGAACCGGGAAAACAGGTCATCAATTTTCGCCACATACCCCAGCTGCAGATTCTTGTTGTACTCCACGAGACCCAGATTCGCGGCACCGCCAAAGATCAGAGAGATAATGGCGAATATCAGCGACACCACCATGACAAACTGGACAACAGCCTCCGTCCCATTTCCAAAGGCATGGGTCAGGGACTGGAACACCTGGCTTCTCTGCTGTGGGTCAAACTTCGCCTTCATAGAACTGGCCGTGGAGACCCCGCTGCTGTAGCTTATAATGGTAGCCCCCATCAGATGGGCGACAAACGTGGTGAGGACCGCTTCGCCCCAGTGCCCATTCAGGCCGGAACGGGCGCGCAGCCTGCAATCCGATGCGCTCAAAGCATCCGCCTCCTTTTCTTATTAAAGCGTTCTAAGTTAAACTATACCATAAATGGCATAATAAATATTTTTGTGCTATGATATGTTATCTTCATTTTCTCAATTGTATTAGGGAGGATAAGCCTATGTGCGGAATCATCGGCTATAACGGAACATCCGACGTCGCCCCGCTCCTTCTCGACGGTCTCGAAAAGCTCGAGTACCGGGGTTATGACTCGGCAGGAATTGCCGTCCTCGAGGATGGGCAAATCGACATTGTGAAGTCCAAGGGCAAGATCTCCAGCCTCCGGGAGAAGATCTCCAAGACCCATGCTCCTAAGGGAGATATCGGCATTGGCCACACCCGCTGGGCAACCCACGGCGAGCCCAGTGACGAGAACGCCCATCCGCACTACAGTGCATCCCGGCGCTTCGCGGTGGTCCACAATGGCATCATTGAGAATTTTGCCACCCTGAAGGCGGACCTCCAGAAAAAAGGCTATGTTTTCCACAGTGACACCGACACAGAAGTTGTCGCCATGCTGCTGGACGAAAACGACAACGGCAACTTCTTTGAGACCGTTCTGAAAACTGTAAAAATGCTTCAGGGCTCCTACGCCCTCGGTATTCTCGACGCCAATGACCCGGACACACTCATCGCTGTCAAACGCTCCAGCCCCCTCATTGTGGCCGTCAGCCCGGAGGGCAACTACATTGCCTCTGACATTACCGCTGTCCTGAACCACACCCGGGAAATGTACAAGATGAACGACGGTGAACTCGCTGTCATCAAGCCGGACGGCGTCACTTTCTTCAATGAGGACGGAGACCCCATCCTCAAGGAACTCCAGCATGTGGACTGGGACGTCCACGCCGCAGAAAAGGGCGGCTACGAGCACTTCATGATGAAGGAAATCAAGGAGCAGCCCGACGCCCTGCGCAAGACCCTCTCCCCCAGAATTACTGAGGATAACAAGATCAAGCTGGACGACATTGAACTCACCGATGAGCAGATCAAAGGCTTTGACCGCATCTATATCGTCGGCTGCGGCTCCGCCTACCACGTGGGCGTTGTCGGAAAATATGTCATTGAGCAGCTGGCGCGCATCCCCGTCGAGGTGGACATTGCCTCGGAGTTCCGCTACCGCTACCCTCTCGTAAACGAAAAAACTCTGACCATCATCATCAGCCAGAGCGGCGAGACCGCCGACACGTTAGAGGCTCTGCGTGAGGCAAAACGTGCAGGCTCCCGTACATTGGCCATTGTCAATGTGGTCGGAAGCTCCATCGCCAGTGAGGCGGATGATGTCCTGTATACCTGGGCCGGACCCGAAATTTCGGTCGCCACAACAAAGGCCTACAGCACCCAGCTCTCCCTCATGTATCTGCTGGCCATCCGCTTTGCCCTTGCCAAGGGATCCATCACAGAGAGCTATTCGCAGGAACTGCTCACCGAGCTCCAGACTATTCCGGACAAGGTGGAGGAAATCTTCAAGCTGGAGCCGCAGATTGAGCGGGTCGCTGAGACGTATACCTACCTTCACCACGCCTACTTCATCGGTCGAAATTTGGACTACGCTGTCGCCTTGGAGGCTTCGCTGAAACTGAAGGAAATCAGTTACATCCACTCGGAGGCCTACGCCGCCGGTGAGCTGAAACACGGCACCATCTCCCTCATTGAGCCCGGCACCTCCGTCATTGCACTCTGTTGCTGTGAACGCCTTGTTGACAAGACCGTCAGCAATGCGAAGGAAGTCCTTGCCCGCGGCGCCCAGGTCTTCGCTGTCGCCAACGAGGGTAATGAGAGCGTGGGCAATATCTGCGACCACGCCATCTACCTGCCAAAGACCAACCCGCTGTTCCAGCCCTCCATTGAGGTCGTCCCGCTCCAGCTCCTCGGCTACTATACCGCCAAGGCGCGCAAGTGCGACATCGACAAGCCACGGAACTTGGCAAAGAGCGTTACGGTAGAATAAGAATAAAATTTTAAGGACTGTACCAAAATGGTGAATTTCCATGGCTGGTACAGTCCTTTTTCTTTTTCTCAGCTCTTCATTGGAACCAGGATTTTCCGGTCGATCCGTTTTTTCAGGAGCACCGCAACAAGCGCCGCAAGGCACTCCGCAACCGGGAAGGCGACCCAGACCCATGTTGCCGGGTTTCCGGTTCTCGTCAGAGCCCATGCAGCGGGCAAGAGCAGAACGGCAAAGCGGAGCAACGAGACAATGAGCGAGTAGAGTCCGTTGCCAAGGGCCTGAAAATAGCCCTGGATAATGGTGTTGTAGCCGGAAAACAGCCATCCGGCCGCCATGATTCGCAGTGCGACCGCCGCAATTTTCTGCGTCTCCGGGGCAAGGGAAAACATTCCAACGATCTGGGGCGATGCAGCGAAGAACAAAACCATTCCAGCCGCCATAATAATGGAGCAGTCCGTCATACCCCAGTGGAGGCCTCCGCGGATACGGTCCTTCCGCTTCGCGCCGTAACTGTAGCCAATGATGGGGATACATGCATTGTTGAGACCAAAGGACGGCATGAACACAAAGTTCTGCAGCTTATATACAATGCCGAATGCCGTGATGGCTGCGGCAGAGACAACTCCCAGAATAAGATTCATAATGTAGGTCATGACCGAAGTCAGCCCGCTCATGATGATGGCGGGTACGCCGATGCGGTACATTTCCCGCAGCAGCTTCCCATCTGGCCGAAGATACCGGATGCCCTTTGACAGGTCCGGCGTCCGGGCGAAGAAACAGACAAGGCCGACAATCATGGAAATAAACTGGCCCAGAACAGTTGCCACGGCAGCACCGGTGACACCCATTTTTGGCACACCGTACCCAAAGATAAATACCGGGTCCAGAATAATGTTGCTCACAGCACCCGCTGCCTGGGCATACATGGCATAACGGGTTCGCCCGGTGGCCTGAAGAATTTTTTCAAAGGCGAAATAGAGCATGGACCCAAAGCTGATCAGCGTGACAATTTGGAGATAATGGATGCCATAAGAGAGCACGACCGGATCCTGGGTCTGGGATGCTATGAAAGCCTTACCAAACAGTCCACCGAGCAGCATGATACAGAGACAGATCATAGCCTCTGCAAAGATGCCATTTCCGGCAACATGGCTTGCCTTTTCCCGGTCTCCTGCACCGAGTGCACGGCTCAGGATGGCATTCATGCCGACACCGGTCCCCACATTCAGCGCAATCATCAGCATTTGCACCGGGAAAGCCAGGGTCAGAGCCGCAACTGCCTTATCCCCCGCACCGGCAATATTCGGGTCAACAATCCGGCTGACGAAGAAGCTGTCCACCACGTTGTACAGGGCCTGGATTGTCATAGAGATCATGAGTGGCCATGCCATGCTGATGACCAGTTTTCCCATGGACTCTGTGCCCATTCTATTTTGTTCCATGTAATTGACCTCCGCGCGTCAGGACAGCTGGTCCAGCGTCATGGAATAACTCGGGAGGAATTCCCGGAGGAATATTTCCACCGGTTCAAAATTCAGACGGTGGATGGCCGCCTCTGTGGACTCCTTGGCCTTCTCAAACTCTTTGTTTCCGGCCTTCTCCTCTTCAATACACTTGATGAGCGCACTGAGTTTGTCCGCCGCTTTGACCAGCACCTTCATCTCCGGCTCTTTTTCCTCGTATTCCAGAATGGGGGCATAGTCTCCGCGGAGATCCTCCGGCAGCATTTGGAGCAATTTGTCCGTTGCGTGTTTCTCAACGTCGGCATAGGCGCCCCGTATCTCCGGATTATAATATTTGACCGGAGTGGGCATGTCGCCGGTCAGAATTTCTGCGCTGTCATGAAAAAGACCGAGTACAGCAGCATGCTCCGGGTCATAGTCCATTCCGCACCGCTCGTTGGCAATATGGGCAAGGGCATGGGCCAGAACCGCAACTTCGAAGGAGTGCTGGGAGAGAGGCTCCCGCTCCATGTTGCGCATGAGCGCCCAGCGGTCAATATATTTCATACGTGCCATCATGGCAAAAAACTGCGTATCATTCATGGGAGAATAACCTTTCCGAAAAACAAAGAGCCCGGGGAAGCTTTCGCTCCACGGGCCCATGGAATTCTAATTCGTGTAATAACCTTATTTGTTCTTCTTGAACTTCTCAAAAAGACTCTTCTTCTCTTTCTTCGGCTTCGGAGGCTGTACCGAAGAGGGAGCAATAGGAACACCGGCGTCGTCGATCATTTTGCCGGCGCGGTCATAGGTCATGGAGCGGCCGGTATACAAGAAAACAATGCCGAGGAAAGCGAAAATAACGCCACCCATCAGAACACTGCTGCCGATGACCATAAGGATGAAAAAGAATGTGGCAGTGAGCATAGAATACCTTCCTCTCTCCAAAAGCGGGTTGTCTACTAGTAGTTTTAGTTTAGCAGAACAAAGTAAAAAATGCAAGGTGTTCGCCTGCGTTCCGTCAAACATCGTTAAAAAACTAGGATTTTCAGCGGTTCTATGCTATCATGCTTTCAGTATTGTTTATACATATTTATAGAGAAAAGAACGAGGAAATAAAAAGTGAGGTGAGATCATGTCACTTACCCTCATTACGGCCATTGGGCGCTGGCTTCTCCCGGTGCTCGCAACAGTTCTCATGGTTATCTGCGGCATTGTCCTTGTCCGCGGGAACCGTAAGACCGGTGTCATCGGATACGTTATCAACGCATCTACCGGCGACACCATGCCGCTCGAGTCCTATGAGACCTCCATTGGCCGAAGCAAGCACTGTGACATTATTCTCAATTACAATACGGTCTCCCGTTTCCACGCCGTCATTGCCAGACGAGGCGGAAAATGGATCCTGTTTGACACCAACTCCAAGACCGGCTCCTATGTCAATAAGACAAGAGTACTGGATAAAAAATATTTGGAGAACGGTGACACTCTGGTTTTTGGAAATGCCATCTTCAAGTTCTACGAGCAGCTTCCCACGGAAGCGGAAGCCCAAGAAGAAATGCGCCGTATGAGCTACAGTACTTTGAACCCGGAAAACACAAAATTCCAGGAGAAGAGTGCTGCAGACCGTCCCATTCGAAAGCGTTCCGCCGGCACCCCGTTTTCCCGCCGCGGAAAAACCGGCTGCAACCTGGAAAACTGCATTACCGGCGAAATCATGTCCATTGATGATTTGGATTCTATCCTCATTGGCCGGGCCCCTGAGGCACAAATCCGAATCCAGAATGAATCCGTCTCCCCCTACCATGCCATGGTGACAAAGAATAGCAATGGAAGATGGATCCTCGAGGACCTCGGTTCCGCCTCGGGCACACTTCTAAACGGAGTCCCCATCAATCAGGCGACCCCCCTCTATGACAACGACATCATTGAGGTCTGCGGATATACGATCCGCTTCAATGACCCCAACTAAAGATATTATCCCAAAACCCTTGGAGCATCCTTTCATGAATTCCCTTAGAAAATCCCTACGAAACGAGGTGGTACGGAAATGAACGGTCCGAAATGGATACCGGCGCTTATCATTATCACCGTTTTCCAGCTGATCTCCTTTGCCCAGGTCATCTTCACCGAGGCAGGGACGAACATCATGGCCCTCGTCGTACTCACCATATTTATGATCCTGGAATGGGTCTATGCCATTGTCTCCACCGCTGTACTGAAGACGAATTCTCCAGCATTGGAATTCCTGGCATTCTTCCTGACCGGTATCAGCCTTGCCATTGTGACCACGCGGGGTTCCAACACCCTTCTCACCCAGTTTATTGCCGTCATCATCGGCTTCGTACTCTTCCTGCTCATGCTCCGGATGATAGCCAATGTGGACCGGGCGGAGAAATTCCGCTACCCCATGGCAGGCATTGGTATTGCCCTCCTGGTATTCGGTCTTATCTTCGCTAAGAACACCAACGGTGCCTATAACTGGGTCCAGTTTGGCGGATTCTCATTCCAGCCCTCCGAGCTCGTAAAAATTGCATTCATTTTCGTCGGTGCTGCCACACTGGAAAAAATCCAGACCACAAAGAACATCCGAAACTATGCACTGTTCGCTGTTGTCTGTGTTGCTCTCCTGTTCCTCATGAGAGACCTCGGTACCGCACTTATCTTCTTCTTTACCTTTGTCATTCTGGCCTTCATGCGTTCCGGTGACTCGAGAACTATCCTGTTCTCTATCCTTGCAGCTGCCATGGCTGCTGTTCTGGTCGTTCTCGTCAAGAAGAACTATGTCATGAACCGCTTTGCCACTTATCGGCACATTTGGGAGACCCCATATGGAAGCGGCATGCAGCAGACCCGCGTCCTGACCTATTCCGTCAGCGGCGGGTTCCTCGGCATGGGCATTGGACAGGGAAAGCTCCGCAATATCTTTGCGGCCACCGAGGACCTGGTCTTCGGCGTGGTCTGCGAGGAATGGGGCCTCATCATCGGATTCCTGGTGGCTATGTCCTATGTCATCATCTTCATCCACAGTATGAGAAACGCAAAGGGCTCCCGCAGCGCTTTCTATTCCATTGCAAGCTGCGCAGCCGGCGCCCTCCTCCTGTTCCAGGCCTCTTTGAACATCTTCGGTGTAACGGACTTTCTCCCGCTCACCGGCGTCACACTCCCCTTCGTCAGCAAAGGCGGTTCCAGTACTGTCTCCTGCTGGGGTCTGCTGGCCTTCATCAAAGCGGCGGATAACAGAACCTGGGAAGGGGGCAGATCATGAACCGAATCAATAAGCGGACCCGCTGGCTCTACTTCCTGGCCGTTCTTTTCGTAGTTACCGCCATTGCGCTCTTTATCACCATGGATGTCAATGCCAACAAATGGGTCGTCAAAGAATATAACCAGCACCTCTATTCCGGCGGCACCATGATTGGCGAGGGAAAACTGACCGACCGTAACGGCAATCTTCTGGTTGAGACTGTCGGCCGAAAGAGAGTTTACAATTCCAATGCAATGGTCCGCAAAGCAACCCTCCATGTTGTGGGCGATGCAGAAGGCTTTATCTCCACTGGAGCACAGACTGCCTTTAAGTCTCAGCTCACAGGCTATAACCTCTTTAACGGTCTCTACCACATCCACAAGGATAACCGCTATAATCTTCAGCTCACCATAGACAATCGGCTGTCGGTTGCAGCCCTTCAAGCAATGGGAAGCCATAAAGGTACGGTCGGTGTCTACAACTATGAGACCGGAGAAATTCTCTGTGCGGTCTCCTGTCCCACCTATGATATTGAGAACAAGCCCAATTTCAACCCGAACGACCCCAATTGGAGCGGCGTCTATATGAACCGCTTCTTCAGCGGAAGCTATACACCCGGTTCCACATTCAAGGTCATTACCACAGAATGTGCGCTGGAGAATGTACCGAATATTTTGGAGCAGTCCTTCTACTGCCCCGGGTATTATAGAACTACTTCCGGCGGAACGGTAAAATGTAACGGAGTACACGGCAATGAATCCTTCACCTCCGGCCTGAACCACTCCTGCAACACCCAGTTTGCGCAGATTGCGGCCACAGAGCTCACCAATGATGAGATGGACGCCACCGCAGACGAATTTGGCTTCAACAAGTCTGTCGATGTAAATGGCATAAAATGCAAACCCAGTTACTGCGACTTCTCCCACGCCTATACGCTGGACCGCGCCTGGGGTGGCATTGGTCAGTACACCACCATGGTGAACCCCATGCATGAGGCAACCATTATGGGTGCCATTGCAAACCGGAGCGGCTCAACACCAAAGCCGACTCTCATCAAGAAGTTCATCAACCTCGGCAACCTCGACTACATTAAAGCCGACAATGCCAGAACTCTGGATGACTTGCTCCGTTCCAACGTCACAAATTACTATACCGACGCAAAATTCCCGAATCTCCAAATGGCCGGAAAGACCGGTACGGCTCAGATCTCCAACGGTCTTCCCCACACCTGGTTCGCCGGTTATTCCCAGCGGTCGGATCTCCCGCTTGTCATCGTTGTTATCCTCGAAAAGAGCGGCGGTTTTGGACTCACAGACGCTATTCCGGTGGCAAACCGTGTCATGCAGGAAGCGCTGTCCCTGTACGTCTAGAATATTCCCCAATGATTTCAAGATTCTCTATGATGAAACGCTGTGCCGTCTCATCATAGAGATTTTTTTTGTACTTTCTCCCGTCCCGGGTCAAAAGTTCCGCAGTGACAATACCCACCGCATTGCCGTCCTCCGTGGCAACCTTCATCTTTTCGCCGTTACCCGTGACGGTCTTTAATAATCCCATGTCCTCAAGCCACGATGTCATCTGGACTCCAGGGAGACCTTTGACGTCGGGACAGATTGCTGCGGCAACGCGATTGGCAAGAACTGAAATGCCAATGGGATCAGAAGAGATAGGAATTGATTTTTTCTCCTCTTCTGTGATGTGAAATTCTCTCTTCTTTCGGGATGTGTAAGGAGTAATACAGCAGCGGTTTTTCAGGATAGCCTCCATAATATCCGCCGCATAGCGGAAACTCCTGCTTAAATATACATTATTCAGGAGGGAATCCTCAGAAATTTCCTCACCGGTGAATGGGTCTGTACCAAGGGAAAGTTTGTTGAGATATGTCATTGTTGTATTAAGTCTTTCTTCTTCCAGTTTCATGATTTCTCTCCTTATTCTTATTTGGGATAAATGCTCAGTTTCAGCAGCTGGTATCCCGCTCCGTTTTTGACCCAGGAAGTTCCCTTTGGGGAAACCGCTTGCGCGTCGTCAAAACTGCATGGGATAAGAAGCTTGCCATCGGTGCCAATATAGCCCCATTTTCCATTGAGCTTCACAGCGGCATAGCCCTGGGAAAAGGAACGCGCGTCTTCAAAGGCTGGGGCAATGATCACCTGACCGTAACGGCTGACATATCCCCAGCGGTCGCCCTGTCGAAATGCCATCAAACCATGGGTCTCTTCCGGGAAACGGAGTTCATCGGCAGAAAAATCGTTGAGCAGAGTGGCATTACTGTTATATAACTGCTGCTTGCCATCTTTTTCTGCGATCATCACACCATATCGAACTGCATTTCCATAACCGTCGCTCCGGATAGAGTGGAAGGAACACTGTTTTACCACTTTTCCATGTTCCTCCACCATCAGATAGAGTCCATGCTTTTGGACTAGCGCCCGCCCATTACAGTAGTTATATGCCTCTTCATAGCCAAAGTTTGCTTTATTAAAATGAGAGTCCACATATCCAAAGAAACCGCCCTGTTTGACCAATGCAAGATTTCCGTTCTGCGGCCCGAGAAATTCATATTTTTCCCCCGGAACGAGTCGGCGCTTCCCGGCTCCATCCACAAAGCACCATAGATTACCCGTGTTCGCCGGGTAGAGTGACTTCCCAGTCGAGCGCTGTCCCAATTTGGTGAAATCCCCTTGGAATTGCACTTTTCCGTTTGCAGAAATCATGGCAGATTTGCTCGCCTTTCCAGCAACAGAATAGTATTCTCTTCTCTCATCCCGGAACCAAGGGGAGACCCAATCCATCATCTTATAGTCCAACGTATACTTTCCCCGCGCTTTCCGCAGCATGGCAGCTGCTCTGGGGGAATCTTTTATTTTTTTCAATACCTGAGCAGCATGATACCAATCCTCTTTTTTCTCATAGCACATAGCTTTCAAAAGGCCAGCATCTTGCCGTTCCGGTGCAAGACGAGCCATATGGTCACATTCCTTTATGGCCCTGTCATATTTTTCTGTCTGATAATAGATGGCCGCGGTTCTCTTGATAATGTCGAGATCCTTGGGGTGAATTCGACTGCATTTCCGGCAAAGATCCAAAGCCTCATCATAGATTTGGCGCTGGAACAGCACCTCAGACTTTGCGGCCATGGCGGCATATTCCTGTTCCTGTCGGTGATGGCTGTAAAATATGGTTCCCCAGGAACCGCTGACCACCGTGAATAAAACCAAAAGATAGACAAGCCATGCATTTTGTTTCATGCTCTCACCCCAAAATACTTCCAAAAGTCTGAGCGGTTATTGCCCCCGCTGCAAGGAAGGGGGCAAATGGAAGTGTGGACGCGCGATTCACTTTTTTCTGAAGAAACAGTATCGAAGATGTAATCAGTGCCAGGACCGAAGAGAGCAGGAGCATTGCCGGAAACAGCGGTATTCGCTGATATAAGGCCAGTGCGAGGAGCAGTTTTACATCGCCCATGCCAATGCCATCCTTTATTGCCAATCGGCAAATCAGACAGACGGCAGCAGCCACGGCAATTCCCACAAGAGCAGAGAACAGACACTCCCGAGGATTCTCTCGCCGCCAGAATATCCGATACAGGATATCTGCCAATCCACCAAAGAGCAACAGAAGGGGGAACCCGTTCGGTATGATCCTTTTTCGAACATCGATGATGGAGGCCGGAAGAAGGACTGCAAAAAGAAACAGCGGCATCAGGATTTTCTCTAAGATTTCGCTCACAGCAGGGCCTCCTCTCTATATTGGACATCAAGGGAGATCCCATATTTTTTCTGCAGTTCCCCGGCAACCTGCCGCAGCATTTTCTGCATGGCCGCATTTTCCTTCACCTCCACAGGAACGGTCAGAATCATCTGCTTCTGCCGACCTCGGACCCGGGAGTTTGTCCCGCCCGGCATTTTCAGCCTTCCCCGTAATTTTCGGACATCTTTTGTAAAATCTTTTCCGTAGGAGAGGATTTCCCGCTCCATGGCCTCATAGATGGGCGTGTAGGAACTGGGCGCTTTTCTCTCGCCGGTCCGAATAGAATAATAGGGTTCAAATAGATTCATGGAAAACTCCTCTATCAGTCTGCCACGTCTGGCATCATACAGGTCGACGCCTTGACCGGATATTACTGCCTGCCCTCCTCCGCCGCGTTTCAATTCATCCACAAAGAAGCGGCCGCGCTGAAATGCAGGCTTTTGCCAAATAGATGCTGCAGCTGCTGATTTTAGCAGTCGTTCTCTTGCCGCTTCCGATAACAGAGCATCTGTCACTGCGTCTTGCCGGACCAGTATGGTCTTATGGAACAGACCAGCCGTTTTTATTCGAAGAAGATATTGGGCACGGATCCGTATGGTCACACCGTCCGAGAGAATTTCAGAACCCGCATAATCAATGCCGGCCATTCCGCCGGGAATTCCCTGCCTCTGCAGCCATTGGTTCATTCCGCTTCGGTGAAAATTCTTCTCGGACAAGAGTTTTGCCGTGAGTGCGCCTGGTATTTTTTCCGGCAGCACGGCCTGTTTCTCAAGAACATATGCCTGCTCCGAGAGCTCAAGCGCCGTTTCCTTAATGGCATCCTGAACCTCACCCTCGACTTTGACGATTGTAATTAGAGACAACAGCGCCAGCATGCAGATAGAGAAGATAGAGATGGCCAGCGCTCCCTCAATGGAATAGGAACCCTGTGTTCTCAAACGGAATACACCTCTTCTCTACGGAGCGGGTGCCCCAGGATTGTCACCGCCGCCGATATTTTTACCTGGCTCCGACATTTGGTGATATCAAATGTCGGAAACTCCTCGGAACAGGATATCTGCATGAGTTTTGCGGCCCGCAATAGTATCGCATTGGAACTCTGGCCTGTGGATGTGCGAAGAAGCAGGAAAGCTCTGAGGTAGTCCTGATAGGACATTCTGATATTCTCCCCTGTCGGATTGGCCTCTACCGTTCCACCGGAGAGCAGGGTTCGAAGGTCTTCCAACGACTCTGCAACAATCTGGGCCACTGCTACCACACCGCCTGCAACAGGGTCTGCTGCCGCTACTGCTTCTGTCTCTGGACTCGTGGTGCTTTTCAAAGAATTGAGAAAAGTGCGAATTGCCAAAATTTCTGTTGCAGCGGCAATCACATTGGCACGCTTGCTATCGTGTCCATAGAGAAGGTACTCCCATTCCCCGCGGTACATTCTCCGACTGCTCATATCTCTCCCCTTTAGGGTCTTCTGGGTAGCGTCTGTTGTATAACAGCTGAACATATGGGTCAGGTACTCTGCCAGTTCCACGTTTTTCCCGCTGTTCTTCAGCACTTGGGAAATTGAACTAGAAAGGGTTTTCCCCTGGCGGCTCAATGTCTCATAACTTTCTGATACTCCGGATAATGCTTCTCCAGCAGACCCCATTGCATTGATTTTTGTAAGGATTGTTGGTGAAATCATGCTGGAAATAGAGCGCTCTTCCATATGGATCAAATTTTCCGGCTTTTCTGGCAGCTCTCCTTCGCCTGGGGAAACTGTAGCATTTCCCGAAATGGGAGTGGGCAGAGCGGATGACAGGCTTCCTGTTTGGCTTCCTCTCCTTAATGGTTTCATGTCTTTTGCAAAAAGGATGGCTGTCTTGCCCTTCATATAGTCTTTTATCTTTTCCTGCAAAACTTCCGGGCGTGTCAGGCAGGAGGAATCCGGATAATGGACCTGATATTCCCGGAGCTCCATGGTAACGAGCTCTCCCGGCCCACTCATCTCCCGGAATTGATTTTCCAGTTTTTCCCGACCGGGCTCTCCCTCATCCTCCATGGCAAACAGATCAAATTGTTTTTTCAGAGGAAGACTGTAGGTATTCTTTGCCGTGTTGCCGTTCAAATTCATGACCCCAACCATGCGGGACCGGCCCGCAGAATAGCGGACCGACCCCACTGCGAGGTAAATACAGGAGCAGAGTGGAACCAGGATCATTAAAAGGAAAATGGAGATAGAACCCCGTAGTTTCTCTATGACAAACACATCCTTTTCATGAATTCCAAATTGTCCATCTGCTCCGCAAAGGCAATTGGATCAAAATAATTTCTCTCTGCCTCCACTGTGAACAGATTCTTTCCAAGGTAACTCCCTTTGATCCGAACTATGATTTTTTCTCTGGGGGTTCCCCCTGTTGCCTGTGGCTCTAATCGAAGACCCGGAATAAAAGAAATTCTTCGAATCTCTTCCCTCAGCTTTTCTTCCGCCGAAAAGGATAT
The DNA here is from genome assembly GCA_900315285.1 of uncultured Eubacteriales bacterium. Lineage (GTDB taxonomy): Bacteria > Bacillota > Clostridia > Oscillospirales > Acutalibacteraceae > RUG420. Next base: position 14,904 of record OMYO01000003.1, read on the forward strand.
CTTCTCCTGTGCCGCGTGAAGAGTCTCATCTGCTGTCTGTTCCACCAGGTGGAAACCATAGACATAGAAGAAAAGCAGAAAAGAGAGAAGCATAAGCGCCGCAACCGTCATAGCTGCCGCGGGAAATACCCATGAAAACTCCACAATCTGAGCAGAGCCGGAACAGCTATCCGATTGCTCCGAAACGAATGCAGATTTCCATTGCATTTTTAATCTTCTCAAACATCTTGGAGACAATATCGGTCATCTCGCTCCGGAAGATGGCGACAAGGGCAATGACCACAAGGATCAGAAGAACCATGGCCACAATATTGACCTCTCCTCGAATATCCCTTTGAAATTTGGAAAGTTTCTCCATGTTGTTCTCCTCTCTCCGGCTTCAGAAGAGCAGACTCCGAAATGCCGGCACAATGACCATCATCAAAATGCCGAGGAACATCATCAGAGTGGGCAGAAGCAGTTTTTGCTCCGCCAACTGCCCCTGCTCTTTTGCCGTGTTCTTTCGTTGGACCCAGGCTGCCTCCGCCATCTCCTCCAGTGCCCTCGGGAAGTCCTCGCCGCCCTTGCTCAGAGTTTGTCGGAACAGCGAGACAAATTTTTTGATCTCCCGAAGAGGACATCGAATAAGGAAGGCATTCATGGCAGCGTCGACGGACATTCCATGATTCATATTGACGGCGCACTTCTTCATCTCCTGATACAGAACCCCATCGGAAGACTCTGCCACCTTGGTAAATGCGGTATTCACCGTGACCCCGGCGTGGACCATGAGGGAAAAGTCGGTGAGCATTTCCGGAAATTCCGAGAGGATCTCCAGATGTCGTTCCTTGAGAGTCTGTTTCAGCTTCCAGTCGAAATATATGCAGAGGAAGGCCAGTAAACCCGCTCCTGCAATCAGAAACAGAAAACTTCCCGTGACAGAGAAGACCGAGAGAATCAGCGGAACAAATAGGATAATATAACAGGCCGGCGCCTCGTCCGCACTTCTCGAAATCTGCTGTGCCTCTGCAAAGGGAACCAGTTCTTGCAGCCTCTCAATTCGGACCCGCTCCCGATGTCCTCCGAGTCCGAGCCATACATTGACATAACCTCCGGCGGGAAACAGGGGTTCCAGTAAAAATTCTTTTCTTCCGGTCAAACGCTGCTCGGTATTTCGGCTCATTATCACCGGAATACCGGATAGTATGGCCATTCCCGTTGAAAATGCCATCAGGATGATTCGAGCCACAAAGGGCATTGCCGTCAAAAACATCACCTCCTGCGTTTTCAAACTTTTATCTGAACCATTTTTCGTCCCATCCAGTAGGAGATCACGAAAATGGCCAGTGCCACGATATTGGTGCCCATGGATATTCCATCATTCGGTAGAAAGTCCCCGCTCATTGACCGCAGAGATGCCAGGATGACAAAGGGCATGAGTGCCATGATATTCAATTCATTTCGGGGTCCGGCAAGCACGGTTTTTATCTCCTGTTCCACCAGGATCTTTTCCATGAGTTTGTTTCGGCTTTCATCGGTGACCTTTTTCAGGTTTCCGCCTGCCGCACTGCAGGATTTATAGATTTCCCCATAGGTGCGCAAGTCCTGACACCGGCTTTCCTTGGCCGCTATTCCCAGGACCTCCCCTATCTGCCTTCCGTTTTTCAGTCCCTCTGAGATATTTTTCCCCTCAGTTCGAATGGGCGCCCCCTCGAGATAGAGCTCTTGCACCACTTCCTCCGCACTCAAGAAAGAGTCATAGGTATTCCGGCCGCAGGACAAACAGGTGCTGACCGCATCCAGGTAGTCACAGAGCTGGGACTGAAAATCTTTTTTGCGCCGTTCCAGCAAAAGTTCCACATACCATTTTTGTGCAATCCATCCTGCAAGAAGTGCAACAAATAATTCCGGGATCCACGAGGAGAACAGAACCATACCGGCTAGAAGTCCAGCCGCAGTTCCCACTGCAAAACCGGTAAGACGGGTTTTCCAACCAAAGGTCTCACCACAATATGTCACAGGTTCCCACTCCTTCTGGAAAAAGCGGACAATCTTATTCTCCGAATTCGCCATAGGAAAATTCCTCCTCTCCATACTCACGAAGTTTGAACGTATGGACCAGTTTTTCTCCGGTAGGTCGCAGTTCTCCATTCTCCAGACGATACAGCGAGTGGAGCACAATTTTCTCCTCCTCCAGGCCAACCACCTCATCAATAGAAAATACCGCACGGCGTCTGCCGTTGATTTTTCCCAAATGTACGATGATATCCAGGGAGGAGGCAATGTCTCTACGGACTGCAGTAAGGGGAAGTCCATTTCCTCCTTGAAGAACCATACTTTCCAGCCTCCGCAGCATGTCATAACTGCTATTGGCATGGCCTGTGGAGAGAGAGCCGTCATGGCCCGTATTCATGGCATTCAGCATATCCAAGGCCTCCTTTCCCCGCACCTCACCCACAATGATGCGTTCCGGCCTCATACGAAGGGAGGTTTTAATGAGCTGCTGCATAGTGATTTCACCGGCGCCCGCGGTATTGGAGTTCCTTGTCTCCATGCGGACAATATTTTTAATCCGGGTCAGCTGGAGCTCCGCCGAATCCTCAATGGTGATGATTCGCTCCTCCTCGGGAATGAAGTCCGAGAGGGCGTTTAAGAACGTGGTCTTGCCAGAGCTGGTTCCCCCGCTGATGAAGATGTTGTAGCGGGCACGGACCAGACGCCTCAAAAAATCCGCCGCCTCTGCGGTAATGGAACCGTTGGAAATGAGTGTAGCCATACGGATTCGCTCCTTTGGAAAGCGTCTTATGGTGACAACCGGGCTGTCAATGGCAATGGGCGGCAATACAATATTCACCCGCTCTCCGCCGGAAAGTCTCGTGTCCACAATGGGATTGGCCAGATTGACCTCTTTTCCCGCCATGTTAACGATTCTCTGGATTACATCCAGCAGAGCCTGCTCGGTATCAAAACAGACCGGACTCTCCAAAACCTGTCCTTTCCGTTCAATAAACACCTTGTCATAGGCATTCACCATGATTTCCGAGATATCCTCCTGCTCCAGCAGCTCGTCCAGAATATCCAGCCCACGGATGGAGCTGAAGATCCGCCGGATAATTTTTTCTATTCCCTCATCGGAGTTAAAGTTCGGGTGATACCTCTCTCGATACAGCCGATAGATGACGCGGTACAGTTCCTCGTCTTCCATCTCTGAGAGAGGATACGAGCGATAGAGCTCCTCACGAATATCTTCGTACATGGATGGATTCCCCCAGCCGAATGATAGGGTCCAGACGCGCCAGCTCCCGCACCAGTTTTTTCGGGTCATTCTCATCCCGGAGATTGATTCCGCCCAGCTTTCCGAGAGGCAGATCCCGAATCAGTTCTCCGCTTTTCTGCCGATATCGGTTATAGAGCATCCGTGTTTTGTGGTTCAGCTCGTCCCGTGTAATGTCTGTAATATTCGGAAAGATCCGGTACCACGCCATTGTTTTCTGGTTGGCGATTTGCTCCCCGTCCAAAACAAGCACTATATACTGAGCCATAATGGCCGGCAGCGCAAAGTTCCGGGACGAATCCATTTTCATGTCCACAACGATGATGCCGTCCTGCATAGTGCCAGATACCTGGCGACACAGCTCTGTAATTTCTTCACCCGACATACACATGGTGTCCTGGGGCATTTTGCAGGGAGGAACCGTATAGATTCCGGTCTCTTCGTCCCGGACTATGATTCTTTTGATAAGCGCCCTCAAATCATACTGGTCATTCCGGACAGCAGAAAGATAATCATCCATTCCAAACATGCTCTCCGGCGACAGGATGCTGGACTGCATATTGATGGCATCAAAGCAGAGATAAACGACCCGACAGCGGTGTTTGGCGCAGTACTGTGCAAATGCGAGTGCCGCTGTGCTCGTCCCGGTCCCTCCAGCTGCAGAGGTGAATAGTATCATGTTCTTGAGTTCCCTCTTCTCTATGACAGGCGGTCTCATATCCTTGTGGTCCTGCAATAACTGGTTCCAGTCCCGACACGTTCGATATTTGCAGTAGCGCGGCGCAGGAAGATCCGGGTTTTCCTCCTCTTTTGTCTCCGTGAGCAAAAGAAGGGGTACGGGGCAATCCTCCAGGTCTTCATTTCCAGCCAATTCCAGGTCACACAATATTCCATTGATCTGTTTTTTTCTGGCAGCCGTTTTCGCCTTTTCGATATTGGGAAAGGCAAAGAATGTATATTTTTCCGGCTCAAGGATACCAAGTGCTTCCGTCAGCCGTCCCATGAACTCTTCGGTCTGTGTCACAATGCCATATTTCATTTTCCGCTCCCCCTGTCAAAATTCTGTAGACCCATTGAACCACATCGATGCCGGCCAGAAAATAGGTTTGGAATGAATGGTATCCATAGAGGAATGAACGGTCCGAAAGTCACTGCTCATTTCGCAGAGAGAATATGATATACTGGTTTTGCAAATCTCTTTAAAGAAGGTGGAACTATGATCAAGGACGGTATCCGTGGCTCCTTCCTCGCGTTCATGATCGGAATTCCTGTTGCGGTCGGAGCACTGTTTGGTATCAGCATCTGGGCAAATCGCCCCCGGGGCATCAGCATCGACCTGGACCAGTAAAGGACTTTTCCGAAAACTCATGAAAAAAAAACACAGGTGGAGAATCTGCTTTGACAGATTCCCCGCCTGTTTGTTAACCAAATTTTTGCAAAGTGCACTAATTTGTAAAATTTAGAACCGGGTTCTTGTGTATTTTTTTACGAAAATTATGATAATTTTATTTTTATATCTCTTTCCTAATCTATATTCAAGAAATTTCTTGCTATAATTGGAAAACTTAGTTTATAATGGGTTTAGGTTTACAAATATTAAAGATTTTTGCTTATTTTTTATATCCCCATTGAATCACTAACAAGAGGGTTTTATGCCAGCAGATTTACATTGTCACACCCGCCTCTCCGACGGCTCCCTCGGCATTGAAGATCTCATTCTACTTGCAAAGCGCAGCGGAATTGAGACCATCGCCATCACAGACCACGACTGTCAGGCGGGCACCGTACGTGGTAAAATCATCGGAAAAAGACATGGAATCACCGTAATACCCGGCGTAGAACTCTCTGCCGCCGACAAAGAACGAAATCAGGAAATTGACATCCTCTCCTACCTCGCTGAAAATCCCAACCGTCTGGAGGGGCTCTGCCGGAAAAACTCACTGGCCCGCCGGAAGGCAAGCCAGCTCATGGTGGTCAAGGCCGCCCACCAGTATCCCATCAACTCCGAACTGGTCGTTAAATGTGCTGCGGGTTCCACAAATATTTACCGCCAGCATATCATGCACGCCCTTATGGAGTGCGGCTACACTACAGAAATTTACGGAGACATCTACAATGCCCTCTTTAACCCGGAAGTCGAGGGAAATATCAGCATTCTGCCCCGTTTCCCGGATCCCGAGGAGGTAATTACTCAAATCCACGAGGCGGGCGGTGTCGCCATCCTCTCCCACCCCGGACAGTATAAGGACTACGAAAAAATCATTGACGACCTCTGTGAGAAAGGTCTTGACGGCCTGGAGGTCTGGGCTCCAGAGAATTCACAGACTCAGGTGGAACAGCTTCTCTCCATCGCCAAAGAGAAAAAGCTTCTGACCACCGGAGGAAGTGACTTCCGCGGCATGTACAACCGTGTGCCCATTACGCTGGGCTCCTACACCACACCGGACGACGATCTGGCCGCCCTCAACAGTTATCAGGCAAAGCTGCGCCGTGCGCGCCGCAAGGCAGAGGCCGAGGCGGCAAAACAGAAAGCAGCCGAAAAGAACTGAGGAACCTGTTATGGAAGACGAAGACATCAAAATTTTTACCTCGGATCGGAGTGCAGAGGACAGAGCGGACGTTAACAGCGAAGTCCTAAACACCGTAGAACTCATGGACCGGGAGCGCCAAAACGGCAACTCCACAAAGGCGAGGGTCATTGGCAAACATCTTGCCAAGCTCTTCATGGAAGAAATCAGCCCGGACTACCCCAGGGACGAAATGTTCCGCAGTGGTGCCGTGGTTCAGCAAATCGGCGTTCTCTTCCTCTTCACGGCAGAAACAGCAGTCAACATCTATTTTCCCTCCTCCACACTTTCCACCATTGCCATTGCCACCCTGCACAATCAGCTGGAGGACTTTAAGTCCAAAGTTTATCGGGACGTCTATGAGAGTTCCGCTTATTCTTTCTACTATCTCAGCATCCGCAAGGGCAGTGACAACGTCTCCCGCAGCATTGGGGAGGCCTTTGCCATGCTCTGCCAGAAAGAGGGAAATGTGGACTTCCGTCGGGAGGGCTGCACCATCTATAAGACTGTTATGAACGAGGTGGAAGAGCTGGTCAAGAAGGCCAATTTCGCCGTCTGAGAATCGAAGTCCGCCATGCCGAAACGTGAAAACTATATCTCCTGGGACGAGTATTTCATGGGAATTGCCGTCCTGTCGTCCATGCGCAGCAAAGACCCCCATACTCAGGTCGGAGCCTGCATCGTCAACAAGGACAATAAGATCATGTCGGTTGGCTACAATGGCCTGCCCATCGGCTGCAGTGACGACTCCTTTCCCTGGAGCCGGGACGGTCAGCCTCTGGACACAAAATATCCGTTTGTCTGTCATGCAGAGCTCAATGCCATCCTGAACTGTGCCGGAGGGGACCTCCACGGCTGCAAAATCTATGTTGCCCTTTTCCCATGCAATGAGTGTGCAAAGGCCATCATTCAGTGTGGAATAAAGGAAGTTGTCTATTTATCGGACAAATATGCCGACTCCAACTCCACGGTCGCCTCAAAACGCATGTTTGATGCGGCGGGTGTCCATTACAAACAGCTCACAGGAATCCATGATGAGCTTGTCATCAATTTAAGACAGGACGACGTATAAACAAAATATAGAAAAAGCGCCTCACTTCTGTGAGACGCTTCTTTTTATTCTTCCGGAACATAGAGTTCCCCGCCAGTATCAACAGCCTCTGCTGTTGTGGGTTCATAGGAACCTCCGGAATAACTATGGGTATAGTATTCCGAATTGGGCGATGTAGTGTCATAGACCACATAGGAACTGTCGCCATACTGAGTTGTGTTGTACTGCCCCGGCAGACGGTCTGCGTTTCCATTGACGCCACCGCTCTGCTTTCCGAAGGAAAGGGGCGATACACGGTCTGGCTTCAAAATGATATTGCTCTGTCCATAGAGCTGCAATTGAAGCTCATGGGCTGCCGTCTCATAGTCGACGATCCAGATCCACTGGTTTCCAGCCCTTCCCTCGACACAGGTACTCTCCGTGGGCATGGTGATCTGGGATACTTTATATTTTGACCAGCCCTTCGTCATGGACTGGCTGACATATCCCATGATTTCCCGTTTGGAGAGATTGGTCTTGATATTGGGAAGCAAAATATTGATGGTGTGGTTCAGCTGGCTCCAGGATGCATTTTTGAAACGGTTCATGAGGGCCAGAATGACCCGGCGCTGCCGCTCCGTACGTCCAACATCGGAGTCCAACTTACGGATTCGACAGAACATGAGGGCATGTTCGCCATCCATATGCATGTTTCCGGCGTGGAACTGGATTTTCTTCCCTGTCATGGACCACTTGTGCCAGGTGCGGTTCAAGTAAGACGCCTCTTTCTGGGTGACCTTTACGTTGATTCCACCCAGAGAATCAATGATTTTCGGGAAGGTGTCATAGTTGACCAGGGCATAGTCATTAATTCTAATCTTATAGTCATTCTCTATTGTGGAGACTACACACTTTGCTCCACCGGTTCCATAGGCTGCGTTTAGTTTTCCAAAGTAGCCCCGGGAAATACCGTTGCGCTGAATATAGGAGTAACTGTCCCGATAGAAAGAGACCAAATGTATTTGGTGGGTCCTCTCGTTGATGGAGAGCAAAATCATGGAGTCTGAGAGCTTACTCTTGCTGTCCACGCCGATGAGAAGAATATTCTTCACATAGCGGCTCTTCATTTTGTCTCCGCCATTGGTGGCCCAGGCCTTCAGCCAGGCATTCAGCGAGTCGGCGTCCATGATGCTGTCGATGTCGGACGCAGAGATATCGTTGTCCTTGATCCAACGGTTGCTGTCCTCATCCAGCATATTCAATTTGTTGAGCACAAAGAAGGCGGCAATGAGAAGAACCAGGATGATGCAGATGACCACAATGATCCATTTTTTCTTCTTTTTCTTCTTCTTCGGTTTTCTGCGGGAGCGGTCTGGGGATGCTGGAGGTGTACCCCCAATATCTTCCTCGTCATAGTCGGAGAACTGTACAGTCTCAAGGCCAAGTTCCGAGTCCGGATGCTGTTCTCTCCAGAATTCGGACTCACTCTTCTCCTTAGCCCTCCAGCTCTCCTCCTGTTCTATGCGCTTGTTTCGCTCGTCTAATTCCTTTAATGCTTTATCAAACTGCTCGTTGAGTTCCTCATTGAACGGATTGGATTCCTTACCCATCGGCAGCCCACCTCTCATTTAGTTTTCTTCGGAGGGTTCCTCTTCCTCCTCATTCTGGTGCTCCGCCGTGGCGATAGTGATCAGCTGATCATCTTCCGCGATTCGCATGACCTTGACACCCTTTGCCGGTCGTGCCACGCAGTTGATCTCACTGGCCTCAATACGAATCATGACACCGTTAGAAGAAATCATAATGAGGTCGTCGGAGTCACTTACCATCCGGATGGCAGCAACTTTGCCATACTTCTCGACGCGATAGTTGAGAAGACCGGAACCGCCGCGCTTTTGGACGTTGTAATTCTCCACCGAGCTTCTTCTTCCGAAGCCGGTCTCCGATACCGTGAGTACAGTACGGTCATTGTCTACTATATCAAAACCAATGACCTCATCATTGGCTTTTTTGAAAGTGATAGCCTTTACGCCGCGGGCCGTACGTCCGAGTGCTCTGGCGTCGGTCTCATGGAACCGGATGGCCATACCCTCTCTCGTGGCAACAATGAGTTCATTCTCGCCATTTGTGAGTTTTGTCCATGCCAGTTCGTCACCCTCATCCAAATTGATGGCGATGATGCCGCTCTTCCGGATATTTTTAAAGTCCGAGAGGGCTGTTCTCTTCAGAACGCCATGTTTTGTGACCATGCAGACAAAGGTGTGCTCCGGGTCAGTGAGGTCGACCTGCAGCATAGAGGTAACTTTCTCGTCGGGCATTAGCTGCAGTACATTGACAATATTCATGCCCCGACTCGTTCTGCTTCCCTCCGGAATTTCATAGGCCTTCAGCCGATAAGCCCGACCGAAGTTCGTGAAGAACATGATCTCATCATGGCTTCCGCAGGTAAACATGGTCTCGGTAATGTCCTCTTCCTTCTGAGTCATGCCGTTGACACCACGCCCGCCGCGCTTCTGGATACGATAGGAGTCCGTGGTCTGGCGCTTGATATAACCCATATTGGTAAGGGTAATGACACATTCCTCGAGAGGAATCAGGTCCTCAATATCCACCTCGCCGCTGACATTGCAGATTTCGGTGCGTCGCTCGTCGGCAAACTTGTTGCGGATTTCCGTGGCCTCATTTTTCACGATTTCAAGGATTCTCTCCTCATGGGCCAGAATATCGGTATACTCCTCAATTTTGGCATGGAGGTCATCCAACTCATCCATGATCTTCTTGATTTCAAGACCGGCCAACTGTCCAAGACGATAGGCTACAATGGCAGATGCCTGCGGGTCATCAAACCCATACTTGTCCATGAGGGCCTGTTTTGCCTCGGAGGATCCGCCTTTGCAGGCGCGGATTGTGGCAATGATTTCATCCACAATGTCGATGGCACGGGCGAGACCCTCTAAGATATGGGCTCTCTTCTGTGCCTTGTCCAGTTCAAACTCGGTCCGTCTCCGGATGACCTGTTCCTGGTAGCTGATATACTGCTGGAGAATTTCCTTCAGGGTCAGGATTTTCGGCTCGCCATCCACAATGGCCAGATTGATAACACTGAAAGTGGACTGGAGCTGTGTGTACTGGAACAGCTGGTTTAGAACGACCTGCGGGTTGGCGTCTCTCTTCAGGTCAATGGAGATGTACATGCCGTGCATGGAGGAGTAGTCGTTGATGTCCGAAATACCCTCGATTCTCTTGTCCTTGACAAGGGCGGCAATGCTCTCAATGAGACGGGCCTTATTCACATTGTAGGGAATTTCCGAGACCTTGATCTCAAAGCGCCCGTTTTTCTTCTCCACAATTTCCGTGCGCCCGCGGACTGTTATTTTTCCGCGGCCAGTGCCATAGGCGGCACGAATTCCGGAACGGCCCATGATGATACCCGCTGTCGGGAAATCCGGGCCGGGGATATGTTCCATGAGTTCCGGCAGTTCAATATCCGGATTATCAATGACCGCGCACATGCCGTCAATGACCTCACCCAGATTGTGGGGTGGAATATTGGTGGCCATACCGACGGCTATACCCATGGAGCCGTTGACCAGAATGTTCGGGAAGCGGGACGGCAAAACCGTGGGTTCCTTCAGACGGTCATCGTAGTTTGGCATGAAGTCCACGGTATTCTTGTCGATATCCGTGAGCATCTTCATGGCGATTTTGCTCATTTTGGACTCGGTGTAACGGTAGGCAGCCGGTGGGTCGCCGTCAATGGAACCGAAGTTTCCGTGACCGTCCACCAGGGTATAACGCATGGAGAAGTCCTGCGCAAGACGGACCATGGCATCATAGACCGATGCATCGCCATGGGGATGATATCGACCGAGGACGGAACCTACGGTGTCTGCGCATTTACGGTAGGGTTTCTCCGGATAGAGGCTGTTCTCATACATTGTGTAGAGAATGCGGCGATGTACTGGCTTTAAGCCGTCCCGTACATCCGGAAGAGCACGCTCCACGATTACAGACATGGAGTAGTCCAGAAATGACTTGCGCATCTCTTTATCGAGGTCCACAGGAATAATTTTCTGCGTCTTCAAATTTTCACGGAACTCAGCCTCTTTCTGTTTCTGCTGTTCCGAGCTCATTTTTTTCGGCATAAATATTTCCTTCCTCAGATATCAAGATTCTGAACGTATTTTGCGTTCTGCTGGATGAAGTCCCGACGGGGCTCGACTTTGTCGCCCATCAGGATGGAGAATGTCTCATCGGCCTCCATGGCATCTTCCATGTCGACCTTCAGCATGATGCGGGTCTTTGGATCCATGGTGGTCTCCCAGAGCTGGACCGGGTCCATCTCACCGAGACCTTTGTAGCGCTGAATATCACAGTTGCCGCCCAATTCCTCTATTTTCTGGTCCCGTTCCTCGTCGGAATAGGCGTAAGCAGATTTTTTGCCTTTCGACAATTTATAGAGTGGCGGCTGGGCAATATAGACATGACCCTGCTCAATGAGGGGTCTCATATAGCGGAAGAAGAATGTGAGCAAAAGGGTTCTAATATGGGCACCGTCGACATCGGCATCCGCCATAAGGATAATCTTGTTGTAGCGGAGTTTGGAGATATCGAAGTCCTCACCAATTCCGGTACCGAGTGCCGTGACAATGGGCGTCAGCTTGTCATTTCCAATGACCTTATCAAGCCTTGCCTTTTCCACGTTCAGCATTTTGCCCCAGAGAGGAAGGATAGCCTGATACTGGCGTTCTCTTCCCTCCTTGGCGGAACCGCCGGCGGAGTCTCCCTCGACGATATAGAGTTCTGTCAGCTCATTGCCCTTGTCCAGGCAGTCTGCCAGTTTACCCGGGAGTGAATTTCCCTCGAGGGCTGTCTTTCTGCGCGCAAGGTCGCGGGCCTTCCGGGCTGCGTCACGAACTCGGGAAGCCTCCAGCGCTTTATTGAAAATGGCACGGGCAACCGCGGGATGCTCCTCGAAGTAGGTCATGAGTTTCTCATAGACCGTCTTGGAGACCAGCGGGGTAATGTCGGTATTTCCGAGCTTGCCCTTTGTCTGACCCTCAAACTGGGCATCTGTCAGCTTAACGCTGATGACTGCGACAAGACCCTCACGGACATCCTCACCGGAGAGGTTTTTGTCATTGTCCTTGAGGATGCCATATTTTCGACCATACTCATTGAATACCCTTGTGAGAGCCAGTTTAAAACCTGTCTCGTGAGTACCGCCGTCTATGGTGCGTACATTGTTGGCAAAGCTCAGGATGATATCTTTATATCCGTCATTATAGGCAAGGGCAATATCTACCTCACGGTCTGACTTGACCGCATTGAAGGCGATGATGTCCTCGTGAATGGGGGTAAATCCTCTCTTTTTATTGACATAATCTACAAAAGAGGTAATTCCTCCCTCATAGCAGTATGTTTCCTGCTGCTCTTTTCCGGTTCGCTTATCCGTCAGGGTAATTCTCAGACCAGCATTCAGGAAAGCCTGCTCCCGCAGACGTCTCTGGAGTGTCTCAAAATCATATACCGTGGTCTCCTGAAAGATATCCGGATTGGGTTTAAAGCGGATGAGGGTTCCAGTTGCCTCGGTATCTCCAATCTGTTTGAGATCCGCCACTGGCTTTCCCATCTCAAAACGCTGGAAATAGCGGTGTCCGTTCTGGCAGACCTCCACTTCAAGCCAGGTTGAGAGGGCGTTTACAACAGAGGAACCAACACCGTGGAGTCCACCGGAAACCTTATATCCATTTCCGCCAAACTTACCGCCGGCATGGAGTACCGTCAGTACCACGGTTACCGTGGACATGCCCATCTTCTCATTGATTCCAACCGGAATACCACGGCCGTTATCCTGGACCTCAATGATGTCTCCGTCCAGAATGTTGACTTCAATGTGGGTGCAATAACCGGCCAGAGCCTCATCAATAGAGTTGTCTACAATTTCATAGACGAGATGGTGGAGACCATTGGGACCGGTCGTACCGATATACATGCCCGGGCGTTTGCGTACCGCCTCAAGCCCCTCCAGAACCTGGATGGAATTGGCATCATAGTTTTCTGTAACAGAGGTGTCCATTTCCTGGACATCGTCAAAGTCACCAATCTTTTCGACGGCTTCTTCGACCTTCTCCTCCAGTTTTTCCACAGCGGCCTCCTCGGCTGTAATTTCCGGGGTCTCCTCCGCTGTATTCTCCTCGTTTTCTACGATTGCTTCCGGATCGGAATATTTCATATCCAAAAGACGATACCTCCAAAACAAGTTATTACCATCAGGCGCCGGTGAAGCCGCCTGTTTCGAGTCGTTTCAAAAGAGTGGAACAGGAGAGCTGGGAGAGATAAAATTTTTCCTCCCCCTTGTCGTCAAGGCAAACGACAAATGACTTTGGAAGTTCCATGGACACGTTGACAACGCATCCGCTCTTTTCGGCGTTTTTGAGACAATCCCTGGTACTCTTGGAGACTGTGGTATTGTCAAGATCAAAAATTCCCAGAATGCTGTCCGTCGGAATGACAGTCAGCTGCCCTAAGTGGAGGAACATAGGCATCCTCCTTTTATTTCAAAGAGATTTCCCTTTTCGGACTGCTTAGACAGCAGAATTCCAGATGGCTCACAGCAAGTCAGAAAAACCTGCCATCCCTCAATATGATTTAGGATATAGTCCTGCCGGCTGCTGTCCAGCTCGCTCATGACATCATCCAGCAAAACAACTGGCTGTTTGCCAGTTATCTGCCGGATAACAGCGGCCTCTGCCATTTTCATGGAGAGTGCACAGGAGCGCTGCTGTCCTTGAGATCCAAAGTTTTTTACAGAGAGTCCATTCAGAGTGATTTGGATATCATCTCTATGAGGACCCACAGTGGAAAATCCTGCAAGAATATCCTCTTCTCTGTGTTCCTGTAAGGTTCGAATGATAGGTTCTCTCCACTGGGAGGCATCATTTCCCTCCAGAGGAAAACCCGTTATATAGCTGGCCTCTATCTGCTCTCTTCCACTGGAAATTCCAGAGTAGAAGTTTTGCAGGTGCGGCATAAGCTGTTCCAAATATTTTCTTCTCTCTCGAATGAGATAGGCACTGAGGGAGGCAAAGGTCTCGTCCCAGATGTCCAGCGTCTCCAAAAGTTCACTGTGATATTTCAAGTCTTTCAGCAAGGTATTCCTCTGCTGGAGGATTTTATGAAATTGCATGAGACGGTTGGCATAACCCGGTCGCAATTCAGAGAGTGCCTGATTTACAAATTTTCTCCGCTCTCCGGGACCCCCTTTTATGAGTTCCAGATGATTGGGAGAAAATACTGTTCCGAGAAACTCCCCCACCATGGAGGAGGCAGAGGGCTTTTTCACCCCTCCCAGAACAAGACTCTTTTTATCCTGAATGGTGATTTCCGCCTGCTGTTCCCGGACATCATTAAAATATTCCATAGTGAGAACAGAGCGTTCTTCGCCAAAACGGATGAGATTTTTTTCCCGGGTATTGCGAAAGGAACGCATACCCGTAAAGAGCCAGATGGCCTCAAGAAGATTGGTCTTTCCCTGAGCATTCTCCCCGAAGATCACATTGACACCCTCGGAGGGCTCAAATTCCATGGCCTCTATATTTCGGAAGTCCCGGATTTGGAGGGACTTAACTTTCATTCTCTGACAACCTCAAATTCTGATCCGGAGATGGAAAACGTGTCGCCGGGCTTAAGCTTTTTTCCACGGTGGATACAGGGTTCTCCGTTAACAAGTACATTGCCCTCCTGAATGAGAATTTTTGCCTCTCCTCCAGAATAAGCAACTCCGCTCAATTTGAGCGCACTGTCAAGACGGATATACTCTGTAGTAATAGGAAGTGGATTTTTTTCCGCCATATCAGTGTTCTCCACGAAGGCGTACCGGAAGAATGAGATACAGGAATTTTTCACCCTCCATGGGTACGACGGTAATGGGAGAGAGTGCTCCATTGAGAGAAACTTTTACGGTCTCACAGCTGCAGGCACGGAACGCATCCAGAAGAAAACGGTTATTAAAACCAATTTCTACACGATTTCCCTCTATTTTTGCCGGAATGCGGTCCTCCGCTGTACCGAGAGAAGTTGAGGAGGAAATCTTGATATTGTTGTCCTCAAATACACAGCGGAGCGGGCTCTTCAGCCGATCCGTGATAAGAAGAGATGTTCTCTCAATGCTGTGGATAAAATTCTCCACGTCAACTTCCACAGTGGTGGAAGAGGATTTTGGAATGGCCGCGCTGTAGTCGAGAAATTCACCGTCAAGAAGACGGGAAATAATGGTGTAAGAGCCAATTTCAAAAATGATATGTCTCTTGGCAACATTCATGGCAGCAACTTCACTGCTGTCCAGAAGCTTGCTGACTTCGTTCAGCGTCTTGGAGGGAACCACAAAGTGGAAAGGCTCTTCATCATATTTGATGGATTCCGTTCGAATGGCCATACGGAAACCATCTACGGCAACCAGACGGAGTTCGCCGGGATTGATTTCAAATTTGATGCCATTATGGATCATCTTTGTGTCGTTGGTGGAGACAGCAAAAATGGTCTCCCGGATCATATCATTCAGAAGGTCACTGTCAATGATGACCGGGCGGGAGTCGTTGACCGTTGGAAGTTCCGGGTATTCATCTGCTGCAATGCCAATGAGCTTATACTCTGCATCACCGCAGCGGATGCGGCAGGCCTGTCTGGAGTCTGCCTCAATGGTGACAGTCTCTGCCGGGAGACGGCGAAGGATATCACAGAGGATTTTTGCGTTGAGTACAATGCTGCCCTCTTCTTCCACATTGATGTCCAGAGTCGTCATGATACCGACTTCCAGATCATAACCGGTGAGCTGGAGCTTTCCGTCCTCAGCGCGGAGCAAAATTCCCTCAATGGCCGGTATTGTGGTCTTTGTGGTGACAACACGCTGTACATTTTGGCATGCCTCACTCAGCAGCTGAGTATTGCAGCGAATCTTCATGGATATGTCCTCCTTCAAAACCTTACGTATTTAAAAAAGATAAGTATTAATTTTTAGTAATATTAGTAGAGGCGGTGGAATTTTCGGAAAATCCTGTTTTTTCGCATTCTGTTGCGAAGAATCTTTTTTGTGAGCTATCCGAAATGTTTCTTCCAAAACAGCGGATAGTTTTTGGAAAACTTTTCCGCTGTGAAATACGTGGAATGTTCACTGTTAATTGTCAGTGGAAAAGTGAATTTAGAAGTTCTGGTTTTCCTCGTTGATATTGTTGATAATTCCCTGAATGGTGGATTTTACTGAGGCATTGGTCCTCATGTCCTTCTCAGCCTGCTCAATGTTGTAGATGACTGTGGAGTGATGTTTATTGCCAAACGCCTCTCCAATTTTCTCCATGGAGAGATTTGTGATCTGCCTTACAATGTACATGGCAGCCTGTCTTGCCTTGGAAATATTGGCGTTTCTCTTTGTGGATGTGATGTCCTCTACAGAAATGCCGTAAGTGCGGGCGACCTCATTCAATATCTTGTCAATGGTGACCGGAACCGGTTCATTGTCGCTTAAGATATCCTTTATGGCCTTCTGGGCCATGGCGATGGACGGCTTTTGTCCGCTAATGGTATAGTAGGCGTTGATTTTCTTCACCGTACCCTCAAGCTGCCGTACGTTGCTCTTCAATTTTTCGGCGATGTACTGGACGACCTCATCGGACAGTTCCAGGTTATAATATTCCGCTTTTCTCCGGATGATGGCCATTCTGGTCTCAAAGTCCGGCGGCTGGATGTCTGCGAGAAGTCCCCACTCAAAGCGGGTCTTGATTCGTTCCTCCAGAAGCGGAATTTCTTTTGGAGGCCGGTCGGATGTGAGAACGATCTGTTTACTGTCATTGACCAGGGCGTTGAACGTGTGGAAGAACTCCTCCTGGGTCTGGGTCTTACCGCCGATGAATTGGATGTCGTCCATGAGAAGGACGTCGACGGTTCTATACTTATCGTGGAACTGCTGCATGGTCTTTTTTTCAATGGACTTGATGAGTTCATTGGTGAAGTCCTCGCCGCAGGTGTAGATGATTTTTGCGTCCGGATTGTCCTTTTTGATTTCACCGCAGATAGCGTTTAGGAGATGGGTCTTTCCAAGACCGGAATTTCCATAGATGAACAGCGGGTTATAGGCTTTTCCCGGAGTGGATGCAACGGCCAGAGCTGCTGCATGGGAAAATTTGTTAGAGGAGCCCACAACAAAGGTGTCGAATGTGAGCTCCGGATTTCCGGAGTAAGTACCAGAATCCTCTTTAACCTGCTCTGAGACGGTCTGTCCGGGTGCCGGAGTCTCATTGTCGGCAGTGATATCAATCTCAATGGGAAAGCCGAGAATAGCCTCAAAGGCCTCCGTAAGAAGGTCCATGAATTTATTCCGGACAATATTGGATTTGAAAGACGTTGTAGAGAGGACGACCCGGTTCTCCTCAAAGGAGACCAGGTTCAACGGCTCTATCCAGAGGGAATAGATTGTGTTCGTCTCTTTGTCTTTGCAGTACTCTTTGACCAGGTTCCAGATGTCGGTGTAGGAATCCATTTCCAAATATGTTCTCTCCTGTCATTTTTTGCAGCAATTCGTTTCTATTATATATTACATAATATATATACATATTTATTTGCAATTTGTAACTTATAAATTTTATCATACTCATGGTCCTTTTTCAACGCATGTCGAGGGCCATCCAGAGGAGGAAAGGGCAGTATATCGCCAAGCAACGCCAAGTAGCGTTCAAAATTTTTTCTTCAAGGATTGACACGGTGGAAATTATTAGTATATAATATCGTCCTACAAAGTCTAATTTGTATAAATTAACAGTGGAGGAGGCAGCGTCATGAAGAGAACTTATCAGCCGAAGAAGCGTCATAGAGCAAAAGAGCACGGCTTCAGAAAAAGAATGTCCACCAGCAACGGCCGCAAAGTGCTTGCCCGCCGTAGAGCAAGAGGCAGAAAGAAACTGTCTGCCTGATGGCCAATTCCAATTCTGTAACTGTTTTAAATCGTAACACAGACTTTCGAAGACTTTATCGCAGAGGGTCTTCCTATGCAAATCCTGCACTGGTTATTTATTTTTTAAAGAACCGTGCGGGAATTTGTCGTATAGGAATAACTTCCAGCAAAAGAATCGGCAATGCGGTACAGCGCAATAAATCGCGGAGACTCATTCGAGCCGCCTTTCGTGAGGTCTATTCGGAGTATGAAGAATATCTTCAGGGTTACGACTTCATCTTTGTGGCCAGGGTACGCACCCGCTACAAAAAAAGCACGGAACTTGCTGAAATCATGCTTCGTCAGCTGAAAAAAGCCGGTATTATTCCGAGGGAATCGGTTTCATGAAGCAAATACTCATTGCACTTATTCAGTTTTACAGAAAACATATTTCACCGCACAAACCGCCAACCTGCAAGTTTTATCCGACTTGCTCCCAGTTCGGTCTCACAGCCATCTCGCGGTTTGGTGCTTTTAAGGGGTCTCTGCTGACCATTTGGCGTATCATTCGCTGCAGCCCCCTTACAAACGGTGGGTATGATCCTGTTCCGGAAATAAAAGAATACTACTGACGGAGGATCCCCAGGTGAACGGTTTTTATAACTTTATCTACAACATATTCTCCTATCCCTTTGGATATGTTATTGCGTTTCTCTACAAGCTGTTCAACGACGACTATCTTGTCGCCATCCTGTTCTTTGCCATCATCATCAAACTTCTGTTACTCCCCTCTTCCATCTCCCAACAGAAGAATCAGGCAAAGTCCAAGCGAATGCAGAAACGAATTGAGAAAATCAAAGAGCGTTACAAGGACGACCAGCAGAAACAAAACGAGGCCATAACGGAGTTCTATCAGAAAGAGGGCTTCAGTTCCATGTCCTCCGGCTGCGGTGCCCTTCTCATCCAGTTCCCCATCATCATGGGTCTTTACGGTGCCATCTATAAGCCGCTGACTTATATCCTTAGAATTGATAAAATCTACGGAAAAGGTACCATTGCTGCTCTGACAAAAGCGGTCCAGAAGTTTGATACCGCTGGAAGCGGACGGGGACGAAACTATAATGAAATCACGGTATTAAAGCATGTCGGTGAACTTCAGGGAGCACATACCGGAGTAAATAAAGATGTCTTCCCGGTTCTTCAGAACTTCAGTGACCATTTTAATGCCGTCGGCTTCAACTTCGGAGACGTTCCCAAAGAGATGATGCATGAGAGCCATCTCATCGTGCTCATTCCTATTGCAGCCTTTGTGTTTGCCATGGCATCATCTATTTATAGTCTTGTCCGTGCCAGAAAGCAGCAGGATGAACAATCCCGTCAGGCCATGATGTCCATGGGCTGTATGATGCTTTTCATGCCCCTTATGTCTCTCTGGCTTGCCTTTGAGTTCCCGGTCGGCATCGGTGTCTACTGGGCTTTCAACAGCCTTCTCGGACTCATCCAGATGATTATTCTCGACCTCATCTATACTCCGGACCGAGTTATTGCTACAATAATGGTTGAGGAGACCATCGTCCGCCGACAGAAAGAGACCGCTTATAAGAAAGAACATCAGCTGGTCCAGGAATTCAACGCCTCAAAAGAATGAGATTCCAAAAAGCCGCGGCAGTGTGATTCAGACTTGCTGCGGCTTTTTTAAATTATTTGTATTGATCTGCGCCGTATTATCACCTCTCCTACCTGTTACCAAATAATCAGGCCGGATCAGAAAAGGAGGAAATCGCCATGGTTATCGATGCAGTGGCAAAGGGTGCTACCATCGAAGAAGCACAGCAGGCGGCCATCAAGGCCCTGGGTGCACCGGAAGAAGTCGACGTCCGTTTTGAAGTAGTGACTTTCCCGGAAAAGAAGAAATTTGGTATTTTTGGTGGAAAGGATGCGGAAGTACGCGCCTTCTATGAAGTACCGGACGCTCCGGCTCCAAAGCCGGAGAAACCGAAAAAATCACCGGCACCAAAAAAACAGGCTGCAAAGAAAAAACCGGCTCCGAAGCCCGCTTCCCCCAAAAAGGAGGAGAAAAAAGAGGAGGCCGTTGTTTCTGCCCTGAAAAAACAGGCTCCCAAAAATAAGCCAGAACCGACTGAGGACACCGAACATATCAATGTCCCGGAAGAAGATGTCCGTGAGCCCATCGCCCTTGAGGATTGCCCGGAGGCTGTCCGCAGAGCCTATTCTTATCTTGCTGAGATCATCGAGAAAATCGGCATTACCGACGCAAAAATCAATGTATTCAAGAACCAGAAGGAATTCTTCTTCCAGGTTCTCAGTGAGCAGGATTACAGCCTGATCATTGGTCGTCGGGGAGACACGCTGGACTCCATCCAGTATCTGGTTCGTCTGGCAGCAAATCGCGGACACAAAGAGGAAAAATCCGTTCATATCTCCATCAACGTTGGAGATTATCGGCAGAAGAGAGAGCGCACTCTTCGCGAAATTGCCCGTAAGAATGCAAGACGGGTCCGCAAGTTTGGCCGCACGGTTACCTTGAACCCCATGAATCCCTCCGAGCGCCGCATTATCCATACCACGGTTTCGGATATTGAGGGTGTCACCTCCTATTCCATTGGAGAAGAAAGTGAACGTCGCGTTGTCATTGCTCTGGAAGAGGGCGTGAAGCCTCTTGTTGAGCGCAATGGCGGCGGTTATCGCGGAGGCCGCGGTAATGGCAACCGTGGTAGAAACGGCGGCCGTGGCGGTTATAATCGCGGCAATGGCGGAAGAAGAAATTCCTCTCGTCCTCCCCGCTCTGCTGCTCCTGCTGCCGGAAAGCCGGAAAATGCTCCGGCTCCGGAGAAGCGTGCTCCGCATAAGGATGCCGAGGGTGTACTCTATGGGAAGATCACTCCCAAGGCAAAGCCCCAGACAAGTGTTGAGGAGAAGCCCGAGACCACTGAGAATACGGCTGAATAAAAATAATTCATATGAAAAAAGCGGTCAGCTCATTTTAAGAGCTGGCCGCCTTTTGTATTTTCTTTTGCGATTTAGCCGATCTTATCGGATCCAAAGTACGGGCGAAGAGCTTCCGGTACCGTGACAGTGCCGTCTTCATTCTGATAGTTCTCGAGAATGGCGGCTACGGTTCTGCCTACTGCAAGGCCGGATCCGTTCAGAGTATGGACAAACTGAACTTTTCCATTCGGGCCGTCTTTGAAGCGGATATTTGCTCTGCGGGCCTGGAAATCCTCGAAGTTGGAGCAGGAGGAGATTTCTACATAGCGGCCATAAGAGGGCATCCATACTTCAATGTCATAGGTCTTTGCGGAACTGAATCCTACATCGCCGCTGCAGAGTGTAACGACATGATAGGGAAGACCAAGACCCTGAAGTGCAACTTCTGCCTCATGGGTAAGATCCTCCAGCTCATCATAGGAGTGCTCGGGCTTTACAAATTTTACAAGCTCAACTTTATTGAACTGATGCTGACGGATAAGTCCTCTTGTATCTCTGCCTGCAGAACCTGCCTCAGCGCGGAAGCATGCAGAATATGCGCAGTAGCGAAGAGGAAGCTCTGCTCCATCTAAAATGTCACCGCGATACATGTTAGTTACTGGAACTTCTGCAGTGGGAATGAGGAACAAATCATCTGTGGTCTTGAATGCATCCTCCTCAAACTTGGGAAGCTGACCGGTACCCGTCATGGATGCACGGTTTACCAGGAAGGGCGGAAGAATCTCTGTGTAACCATTTTTTGTATGGAGGTCAAGATAGTAGTTGATGACGGCTCTCTCCAGACGAGCACCCTGTCCTTTATAGAAATGGAAACGGGCTCCGGTGACCTTTGCTGCAGTATCCGGGTCCAGAATGCCGAGATCAGCGCCGATGTCCCAATGGGCCTTGGGCTCGAAGTCAAACTTTGTGGGCTCTCCCCATTTTCTCTTCTCCACGTTTTCGGTGTCATCTTTTCCAAGCGGCACGCTCTCATGGGGAACGTTGGGGATTTCCAGCATGATCTCCTTCTGTCTGCCCTCGAGGGAGCTGAGCTTTTCGTTATTCTCTTTGACCTGCTCTTTGATTTTGGACATCTCGGTGAGGATTTCCTGGATGTCTCCGCCCTCTTTTTTGATCTGAGGAATCTTTTTGCTGGCCTCATTCTGTTTTTGTTTCAGTGAATCATTCAGCTGTGTGACGGCCCGGCGCTCTTTATCGATTTCCAGCAGCTCATCGATCTCTTTGTCCAGATTTCCATTTCTGGAACGAACGGCTGCCTTTACTGCCTCCGGCTCTTTACGGACTCTTTTTATATCTAACATGTGAGTTTCCCCTTTCGTTATTTTATGATTCTGCGCGATCCAGTTCCTGCGCCAATTTTTTCAGGTCATCCTTATCGAAAAATTCAATTTCCAGATGGCCTCCCTTTCTTCCTTTTATCACCTTGACTTTTCGGCCAAGGCTATTGGAGAGAGCGAGTTCCGCTTCGCTGTAAAATACATCGGCGGTCTTCTTTTTTCTAGCTGTTTTTTTTTCTGGCTTTTGGCTTTCCTGGATCCTTTTTTCAATTTCCCTTACGGAGAGATCTTTGTCTTTGATCTCTTTTGCTGTCTGCATCATTTCTTCCTTCGAGGAAAATCCTAAAAGGGCTCTTGCATGACCGGCGGAAATATCTCCGGTCTTAGTCATCTCTAATATCTCATCTGGTAGTTTCAGAAGTCGAAGGGAATTAGCTACTGCGGGGCGGGATCTTCCTACCCTTGCAGCCGCCTCATCCTGTGTGAGGTTATATCTTGAAATAAGAAGCTGAAGTCCTTCCGCCTCTTCGATGGGATTTAAGTCCTCTCTTTGAAGATTTTCGATGAGGGCAATCTCCATAGCCTGCTCATCGGTCATCTCTTTGATAATTACCGGAACTTCTGTGAGACCCGCTATTCTGGATGCTCTCCAGCGTCGTTCTCCTGCTACCAGCTGATAGCTTCCATCAGACAGTGGCCGTACAAGAAGTGGTTGAAGTACCCCATTCTTTTTGATGCTCTCGGCAAGCTCATCCAGAGCTTTCTGGTCGAAAGTTTTTCTGGGCTGTTCTCTATTTGGCTCTATCTCAGTGAGACGCAGGGTGACCGGGGAAGGAGGTGTTCCCAGATCTTCTACAGAGTTGTCAGAGAAGAGCGCATCCAGGCCTTTTCCAAGGCCACGTTGTTTTGCCATTCTCGTTACTCCTTTCCGTTTTTCTCCATGAGTTCTTTGGCGAGCTGAAAATACGATACACTTCCCTTTGAGCTCTTATCGTAATATTCCACTGGCTGCCCAAAACTGGGAGCCTCTGATAGGCGTACATTTCTTGGAATTACGGTTTTAAAGACTTTATTTGGAAAGTATTTTTTCACTTCTTCCACGACCTGTTGTGTCAGGTTAAGCCTTCCGTCATACATTGTAAGTATGACGCCTTCCAGTTCCAGATATGGATTATATAGGCGTTTTACCTGTCTTACAGTTCCCATAAGCTGGCTTAGGCCTTCCAGAGCATAGTATTCGCACTGAATTGGTACCATAAAGCTGTCGGATGCACATAAGGCATTTAGTGTTATGAGTCCTAGAGATGGTGGACAGTCTAAAAATATGAAGTCATATTGATCATATAGGGGAGATAAGGCTATTTTTAACCGACTCTCTCTTTTCTTTAATTCTACCAGTTCCAGTTCTGCTCCGGCTAAGTTCATATTGGCCGACAGGAGATCGACTCCCTTAAACTCCGTTTTAATAACAGCGTCTTTAGCAGGTATACCATTTATTAGGATATCATAAACTGAGTTTTCCAGCTGTCTTTTATCGATTCCAAATCCACTGGTGGTGTTCCCCTGTGGGTCGATGTCTACCATCAGGACTTTCAGGCCTTCCATTCCCAGTGCTGCTGAGAGGTTTACGGCTGTGGTGGTCTTGCCCACTCCGCCCTTTTGATTGACGATGGAGATCGTCTTTGACATTATCTCACCTTTTCTTTCAAAATGTAACTTTCAAAAACTGTATCCTAGTTTACCATAATAGAATATCTAATAAAAGAGAGGATAATGTTTCACGTGAAACATTATCCTCATTCGTTATTATTTATTTTTCGTTTATCCCAGGGGATTTTTCTTTATTTTTGCCATTTGACGTGGATATTTTGGCGGTGTGGGCTTAGTTTTTTGAATGATAACCAGATTCCTTTCACCCATGTCACCCAGAGAATAAGATTTTGTTTCAATCCACTTCCCGCCCAATAAATTTATGGCATTTATTCCGGATTTCAATTCTTCCTGAATATCTGGACCTTTTAAGGGAATAAAATAACCACCTGGCTTTACATAAGGGATACAGTATTCTGAAAGAACAGGCATTGAAGTAACTGCTCTCGCCGTTGCGTAGTCAAAACTTTCCCTTAAATCCTTTTGTTTGCTACCATCTTCTGCACGCATGTGAATAATTTTTGTGGTAATACCGATTTTTTCCTCTATATCTTTAATAACCAGTAATCTTTTATTTGTGCCGTCAAGAAGAGTGATCTGAAGATCTGGTCTCACTATTTTTAGAACCAGGCCAGGAAATCCTGCACCAGTACCAACATCAATTAATGAGCTTCCTTCTGGAATATCAAGAAGAGCAAGTGGCATCATGCTATCCAAAAAATGTTTATAGACAATTTCTTCAGGATCTGTAATGGCAGTGAGATTGATTTTGTCATTCCACTCAATCAGAAGTTCTGCATAGGTATTTAATTGAGAAAGAGATTTGTCTGAGAGTGAGATGTTATTTTTTCCGGCCAAACTTTTTAATAGCTCTTTTGAGATCATTTGCCTGCCCTCCCCTGCTCTTTTTCAAGATAAATGAGAAGTACGGAAATATCCGCAGGGCTTACCCCGGAAATGCGGCCTGCCTGACCAATATTTGCAGGTCTTATCTTCTGCAATTTTTCCCTAGCTTCCAGACGTAGTCCTTCAATATTGGTGTAGTTGATATCCTCCGGTAGAAGTTTCTTTTCTAATCTACGCATTTCATGAATTTGAGATTCCTGCCGGTCTATATAGCCTGCGTATTTGATTTCCGTCTCTGCAAGATCAAAAATTTCTTCCGGAATATCTGGACGGGTTGAATCGAATGGCTTTAATAGTGCGTAGTTTAGCTGGGGACGCTTGATCAGATCAATTAGTTTGATTCCTCCGTCAACCGGGGATGTTTCACGTGAAACAAGAACTTCGTTTAACGCATTGGAAACGTGAATGGTTGTGGATTTTGCCCTTGCAATCTCCTGCTTAACAAGTTCTTGCTTATGGAGCATTCGATCATAGCGCTCTCTGGAGACGAGACCAAGTTCAAATCCATATTTCATGAGACGCTGATCCGCATTGTCCTGTCGAAGAACAAGCCGATATTCGGATCGGGATGTCATCATCCGATAGGGCTCATTGCACCCTTTGGTAACAAGATCATCAATAAGCGTACCGATATAGGAACTGGCACGGTCCAGAATGAAGGGCGCTTTGCCCTGAACCTTTAATGCGGCATTGATTCCCGCAATGAGCCCCTGTGCGGCAGCTTCTTCGTAACCGCTGGACCCATTAAACTGTCCTGCACCGAAAAGTCCCGGAAAATCAAGAAATTCCAGACTGGCCTTCAGAGAGAGAGGGTCAATGCAGTCATACTCAATGGCATAGGCCGTTCGGGTCACTTGGCAATGCTCCAGGCCCGGAATAGTGTGGAGGAACTTCAGCTGTACATCCTCAGGAAGAGAGGAAGAAAGGCCCTGAAGATACATTTCCTGAGTGTTTTTTCCACAGGGTTCAATAAAGATCTGATGCCGTTTTTTCTCTTTGAAACGGACCACTTTGTCCTCAATGCTGGGACAGTAGCGGGGCCCAATCCCCTCAATCTTCCCGCTGTAGAGCGGAGAACGGTCCAAATTATCTAAAATAACATCCCGTGTTTCCTCGTTAGTATAAGTGATATAGCAGACGGAGGAGTTGTCGGGCGTGAAACTTTGGTCGTCAGAGAAACGGACAAGCTTTTCATCGCCGTGCTGAACTTCCAGCTGAGAAAAGTCGATGCTTCTTTTGTTGACGCGCGATGGAGTTCCCGTTTTAAACCGTCGCGTCTCAATACCAAGTGCCTTTAGAGAACAGCTGAGTTCAGTGGCTGGAAAGAGACCGTCTGGGCCGGAAGCATAGGATACATCGCCCACATAGACACGGCCACCGAGAAATGTCCCTGTTGCAAGAACTACAGCGTTTGCAGTATAGATTGCCTCAAGTTTTGTCTTAAGCTGCCAGATTCCGTCATCCTTCATCTGTAGATCGACGATTTCAGCTTGGCGAAGATCCAGGTTTTCCTGGGACTCTATGACATTTTTCATATAGGCCGAATAATTTCGCCGGTCAATTTGAGCTCTGGGGCTGTGCACAGCGGGCCCTTTTCCTAAATTCAGCATACGGCTCTGAATCATGTTCCGATCGGCAGCAATGCCCATTTCGCCCCCAAGGGCATCGATTTCACGGACGAGATGCCCCTTGGAGGTTCCTCCTATTGCCGGATTACAAGGCATATTGCCGACCCAGTCGGCGCTAATGGTGAAAATACAGGTGGAGCAGCCAAGCCGTGCTGCTGCCAGAGCGGCTTCAATTCCCGCATGGCCGGCACCAATGACTGCCACCTGATAATGCTGTGCAAAATATTCCAAAATTATATCCTCATTTACCTACGCAGAATGTTGAAAATACCTTATCAATAACGGTGTCACTCACCTTTTCCCCGGTGAGTTCCAAGAGAGGCTCCAATGCCGCGTCGACACAGACGTTGATGGCGTCCATTGTCATGCCGCCAGTTATGGCATTGATAGCCTCGTTAAGACAATCCAGGGATTTGCGGACGCAGATTAGCTGTCTCTCGTTGGCAAGCATTGCGGCGCTGGGATCAAAGTCAGTCGTTCCAAGAATGCTTTCCAGCGTGTGTTCCAGTGTGTCATAGGAACTGGGATCATTGGCGGAAATTGTGATACATTTCGTAACAAAGGGGGAAATTTTATCCTCCGATACGACATTTCCAAGGTCTGCTTTATTGATGATTCCAATGCTTGGTTTGTCTTTGCAGAAATCCAAAATGCGCTGGTCTTCGCCATCCAAAGCCTGGTTTCCGTCAAATACCGCAAGTATAAGATCCGCATGACGAAGCCGTTTTTCTGCCATCTCAATGCCGATGGATTCCACCGGGTCATCGGAAGTATGGAGTCCGGCCGTATCGGAAAGATGAAGAATGACATTTCCAATTACAGCAGTTTCCTCAATGACGTCTCGAGTGGTGCCGGCAATGTCTGTTACAATGGAACGGTCTTTCCCGAGAAGCAAGTTCATCAATGTGGATTTTCCGACATTTGGACGTCCGACAATAACTGTATCAACACCCGATGATATGGCCTGTCCCGCATCATACTTCTGGCATAAAGCCTGAAGCTTATTTTTACAGGATTGAAACTGTTTCAATAAAACACCATAATCCAGTTCCTCGACATCCTCATCCGGATAGTCCGCCCAGGCGGCCATATGGGCAGAGGCGGCCACAAGGGTATCCGAAACGGATTTGATTTCACGGCTGAGAGAACCCTCAAGGGCATGATAAGCTGCGTTGGCTGCCTGTTCCCCTTGTGCGGCGATGAGACCCATGACCGATTCTGCCTCAGAGAGATCCATCTTCCCATTTAAAAAGGCTCGTTTTGTAAATTCGCCGGGCCCTGCGGGAGAAGCTCCTGCCTTAAGTACAAGCCGAAGTACCTGCTGTGTAAGATAAAGCCCGCCATGGCACTGGATTTCCACGACATCCTCCCCGGTATAACTGTGGGGCGCGCGGAATACAAGACAGATGGCCTCATCCAGGTCAGCAATTTGTCCATAATGGACAGAATAGCCTTTTGCCTCCGAGAGCAAATGGGAACCGCTGGGGGTGAATACCCTTCCGGCAACAGAGATAGCCTCGGGGCCGGAAATCTTGATAATGCCTATGGCTCCAGCTGCATTGGGCGTGGAGACAGCGGCTATAGTATCCTGCACGGAATTCCCTCCTTAAAAGTGGCATACGGTTGCCGATTGACAATTTAAATGTATTATATTAACATTTCTTAAACGTGTAAACAAAAAATCATTGGAAGGGTCCATGGTATGAAAAATAACGAGAAGACAATGGAAAAGATCGTAAATCTCTGCAAAAACAGAGGTTTCATCTATGCCGGCAGCGAGATCTACGGCGGCCTGGCAAACAGCTGGGACTATGGCCCTCTGGGCGTTGAGCTGAAGAACAACGTAAAGAAGGCCTGGTGGAAGAAGTTCGTCCAGGAGAACAAATATAACGTGGGCTTGGATTCTGCCATCCTCATGAACAGCGAGGTCTGGAAAGCATCCGGTCATGTTGGCGGATTTTCCGATCCCCTCATGGACTGCAAGGACTGCCATGCAAGACACCGCGCAGACAAACTCATTGAGGACTACGCCGCAGAAAATGGCATTGAGATTGTCGCAGAGTCCCTCTCCAATGAAGAGATGGAACAGTACATCAAGGATCATGACATTACCTGCCCGAAGTGCGGTTCCAAAAACTTCACCGGCATTCGCCAGTTCAACCTCATGTTCAAGACTTTCCAGGGTGTGACCGAGGACACCACCTCCACCCTGTATCTCCGTCCGGAGACCGCCCAGGGAATCTTCGTAAACTTCCCGAACATTGCCCGGACCAGCCGGAAGAAAGTTCCCTTCGGCGTATGCCAGATCGGAAAATCCTTCCGAAATGAGATCACCCCCGGCAACTTCACATTCCGGACCCGTGAGTTTGAGCAGATGGAGCTGGAGTTCTTCTGCAAGCCCGGAACGGACCTCGAATGGTTTGATTACTGGAGATCCCACTGCCGCGACTGGCTTTACGGTCTCGGCATGAGCGAAGAAAATCTCCGCCTTCGCGACCATGACCCGGCAGAACTCGCCTTCTACTCCAAGGCCACAACAGACTTTGAGTACCTGTTCCCCTTCGGCTGGGGCGAACTCTGGGGCGTTGCCGACCGGACCAACTATGATCTGACCCAGCATGAGAAATTCTCCGGCCAGAGCATGGAGTATTTTGACCCGACAACCAACGAGAAATACATTCCCTATGTTATTGAGCCGTCGCTCGGCGCGGATCGAGTTGTTCTTGCATTCCTCTGCGAGGCATATGATGAGGAGGAAGTTCCGAACTCCAAGGGCAAGCAGGACACCCGAGTGGTTCTCCATCTCCACCCGGCACTGGCTCCGTACAAAGCTGCGGTCCTTCCCCTCTCTAAGAAGCTCGATGCCGAGGCCACCGAAGTCTATGAACAGCTTTCCAAGGACTTCATGGTGGATTACGATGTCACCGGCGCCATTGGTAAGCGCTACCGCAGAGAGGACGAAATTGGTACCCCCTTCTGCATTACCTACGACTTCGATTCGAAGGAGGACGGCTGCGTGACCGTCCGTGACCGTGACACCATGGATCAGGTCCGTATCCCGATTTCCGAGGTCTCCGCTTATATCAGCGAAAAGATCAAATTCTAAAACAAACAGAAAAGCGGCGTCTTACGACGTCGCTTTTTTCATTTCCTCGTTCCATTTGGCGATGGACTCGGGGTCATATTTTTCTGGTATGTTTTCGGCCAAATTCTGGATGGACTGTCCCTTTGCATTGGCTTTTGCCAGTGCCGCAGAGAAGAGCGGCCGTTTCAAGCACTTGCGAAACGGTGCAAGAAGATTGTTCTCATTGGGCGCCAGGCGGGTTTTCGCCGCAATGAATAGGAGCATTGAGTCTGTGAGGAGATTATCCTCAAAAGCTCCGGCTAGCTGCTTTCCGTCGGTATTGATGAGAGACCACTTCAATTCCTGGAAGTAAAAGGCGTCTGCCACAATTTTTTTATAGTAACGGACCTGATAGGACCAGAGGCTTTCCATGGAAACACCGGACCC
The DNA here is from genome assembly GCA_900315285.1 of uncultured Eubacteriales bacterium. GTDB lineage: Bacteria > Bacillota > Clostridia > Oscillospirales > Acutalibacteraceae > RUG420. The sequence goes on from OMYO01000003.1 coordinate 44,659, forward strand.
AATGATGGTTTCTGCCAGAGTCTGGCCAGAAAAAAGGGCGTCCGAGACAAAATTGGATTTGTCGATGGCGGCAAAGCCGGGAGATACCATTTTCAAGCTTGGAGACCGGACGGACATGGAGAGACAGGTTCCGTCCTGAATGGATTTCCCCTCCAGAAGCGATATGCCAGGACGGATTTTTGAGAGGTCAATTTTCAGCTGTTCTGCGGAGCAGGGCTGAAAGCGGCCGACAAGGATTAAGACCTTGCCGTCTCTGTTCTGATAGAATTCGGCAATGCCTGGCTGTCCCAAAGGATTCAGGGCAAAAACTTTTTTCTCCGGATAATGGCCCTCTTTTTTGGGGAGGGCGACCGTGAGGTAGCTCTGCATGGGGCGAATTTTAATGGAGGTCTCTTCCTTAGGCTGAATACCAATGCTGTCAATGACCAGGTCAGCCTCTAGAGGAAAGCCATTTAAATAAACGCCATACACCTTACCGTCCCGAGTCAGAAGTTCGGATACAGCACATTCGAAACGGAGTTCGGCTCCAGCCTGTTCCGCCAGTTCGATGAGTTCCTGCGACAGGGCGCGTCCGTCCACATGAAAGCGGCGGTCCTTTTCCGGGGAGTCAATGGTGCGGGTAAGAGCGGAGGTGGAAATATGGAATTCCGTGGCGGGGCAGCGGACGGTTCCCTCTGGCAGAGGGAGATTTACCTCTTCAAAGACAGAAGGGAGAACATCCATGGGCCAGTGATATCCGATGTTTTCCCGTTTGTTTCGTTCAAAGAGCAGGACCTGGTGTCCGGCATTCGCAAGGACACGGGCGGCCTGAAGACCGCCATACCCGGCTCCTAGAATGATGATTTTCATGAAATGTGATTCTCCTCGTCATGAAGTCTGTAATTATTATATTACAGATGGGCATGGGGTGGAGAAAAACTTACCGTACGGCCGTTCAACAGTAGGTCCGATAGAGACCGATCACTTTGCCGAGGATGGCGAGCTCGTCACAGTAAATGGGGTCCATGTAGTCGTTCTCCGGCTGGAGGCGGAAACAGTCTTTTTCCTTATAATAGGTCTTAACTGTGGCCTCATCCTCGAGAAGGGCGACAACTTTGTCACCATTCTCCGCATAGGGGGTCTTTTGGACAAAGATGATGTCCCCGTCCAGGATGCCGGCATTGATCATAGATTCTCCGTGAACACGGAGAGCAAAGACCGGTTTGTCCGATGTGACGGTACCGTTGAATGGGAGATACCCCTCGATTTCCTCAACGGCGAGTATGGGTTTGCCGGCAGTTACGGTGCCGACGAGCGGAACCCTTGTGAACGAGGGTGTCTCGGTCTCCATGGTGAGATGGATGGAGCGCTTGAGCTTCGGGTCCCGGTAGATGTAGCCCGCCTGTTCCAGAGCGTCCAGATTGGACTGGACGGAGGAGGTGGACTTCAGGCCGACAGCACTGCCGATTTCCCGGATGCTGGGCGGCACATTGGTGGTCTGGAACCGCTCAATGAGATATTGAAGGATGCGCTGCTGGGTTTGATTGATGTTTTCCATTTGAGACCTCCCATACATTTGTTCACTCTAAGTATAACAGAAAAGATGGGAAAATCAAACAAATGTTCGTGGGAAGTTTTGAATCTGTTTCTGTGTGTGATAAAATGTTTCCATCAAGGGAGAGGAGAATCGTATGCCTTATCAGAGCAACCGGGCCGTTGTCGGCGTCAGCGGCCATTCCCGGGTAAAAACAGCTGCCCTTATCTCTGCCCTGGCAGTGCTTTTGGCGGTGGTCATTTTCGTCGCCGTAAATCCCCGTGATTTCACGCAGATTTTTCTGACGGACTCCGCCTATGCCAGAAATATAATCGGCCATAATGCCAGAACACTTCGGAAGGCCGCCGAGCCGACGCTTCAGTATCTGGATGCCGGAAAACAATATGAGACAGACGGAAAACTCGGCCTGAACCTGTCTGCTGGTCTCTCAAAACAGATGGGAGATGACCTGCTGGCGGATCAGGTGGAAAAATATGTCAGTACATTTACGTTCCAGACTGAATCGCGCATGCAGCAGGGCAACCTTTGCGGCGAACTCCATCTGAATGACGCTGACGGACCGGTCATGGATACCCAGATGGTGGCCGGAAACGGTCGGCTCGACGTCAACCGAAACCAGCTCCCGCTCGGATGGCAGCGCACAGAGACCTCGCAGGCCAACAGCGGCTGGAACCAGGTGCTGGACAGCAGAACAAAGCGGCTTCTCCGCAGTTCAGATGTCCAGGACGAAGTCCAGAAATGTGTGAAGAAGGGCTTCCGAAACATGCGCAGTGACTTTTCCGTGAGTGTGGAGAACAACTGCGACTTCCTCCTTGCCGACCGCTACGCGAGCGGTGACCGGCTGAACATTGTCATGGCGCCGCAGGATCTCTCGTCATTGGTGCAGAACTCATTCTGGTACATGAAAGATGACGCAAAACTGCTGAAGGTCTGCAATGAGGTGCTCGGAACGGGTGAGACGTTCCGAGATCAGGAGACCTTTGGCTCCTATATCTATGATCTTGGCTCCCGAATTCTGGGGCAGATCAGCAGCAGCGGCTTCAAAGGGGCATCCCTCGACCTCTGCGTTGACCGGCACAGAAATATTACGGCCGCCAATATCCTTATTAAGAGGGACGGCGGAGACATTGCCATCAATGCAATCCTGAAGGATGCCAAGGACCGGGGTCCTGCCCTGAAGGTTCGCAGAGACGGCAGTCAGCTGATCTATGTGGATGCCAGAAAACGCACTGCCAGAGACGGCAAGGCGGACATCACCTTCGGAACATCGGAACGTACCACATTCCACTGGTCCAACTTTGGAATGGACAACGGACTTCCCTTCGGGCGGTTCCGGCTCGACCCGGTTCTGCTCAACAGTCTGAAGGCGTTTGGCCCGGTGGGCTTTGACATGACGTTCCGGGCAGCCGAGAAGGGCAATGGAGTTCGTCAGGACGGTACCGTATCCCTTGGAAATATAGGGACGTTCACCGTTGGAGCCGATATCAAGTCGGTCACCCCAGTGGAAATGCGCATTCCAAACGACGTAGAAATTACAACAGCTTCAGAAGAAGTGGTACAGCAGGCCTGGAACAACTACCTGTTCACAGAGCTGCCGAAGACCCATCCACAGTGGCGCTCCATCGTCTTGAAGCTCAATAATATTCTGCAGGAATATGCCATTGCCCAAACTTATGGAAATTCTTATTGACAAATAAAATATCAGAGGATATACTATTGCAGAAAACAAAGCAGGACGTGCCGTCCTCACCTTATGGAATATCGCTTCCATGGGTCAATATTCGGAGATCTTTTGATTATAGACGGATATTGCACGGACGGATACTGCATCGCCCGTGCTTATTTTTTTCTGAAACTGGAGGTGCTTGAACATTAGCAAGAATATGACGCAGATCAACGGCGACATCCGCGACAGAGAAGTCCGGGTCATCTCCGCCGACGGCGAACAGCTGGGCATCATGTCTGCCAGAGAGGCCAACAAACTGGCAGAGGAGAAAAATCTGGATCTGGTAAAGGTCGCGCCCCAGGCAAAGCCGCCGGTGTGCAAGATCATGGACTATGGCAAATACCGTTTCGAACAGACGAAACGGGAGAAAGAGGCCAAGAAGAAGCAGCATGTCATCGAGATCAAGGAGGTTCGCCTCTCACTGAAGATCGACAAGCACGACTTCGACACCAAGGCGAATCAGGCCTGCAAGTTCCTGAAAGGCGGGGACAAGGTCAAGGTCTCCATCCGGTTCCGCGGAAGGGAAATGGCCCATCCGAAGAACGGCTATGAGATCATGGACAAGTTTGCCGAGGCCTGCAGTGAATACGGCGTCATTGAGAAGAAACCGAAGCTGGAAGGCCGGCAGATGCTGATGTTCCTCACCGCCAAGACCGCCAAACCGCCGAAGAAGGCAAAGGCCGCCAAACCGGCTGCAAAACAGCAGTAAATAATCCAAGGAGGATTTCAATAATGCCGAAAATCAAAACTCACAGCGGCGCCAAGAAGCGCTTTAAACTTTCCAAGAATGGCAAGCCGAAGATCGCTCATGCCAACAAGTCCCACATCCTGACCAAGAAGAACACCAAGAGAAAGAGAAATCTGCGCAAACAGACTGTCGCCGACAAGACGAACCAGAAGCAGATCAAACGTCTCGTTCCTTATAAATAAGCCGCATCGCTGTATTTTAGGAACATTAACTAACGGAGGAAAACCACAATGGCTCGTGTAAAAGGCGCAATGATGACGCGCAAAAGAAGAAATAAGACTCTGAAGCTCGCAAAGGGCTATTACGGCGGTAAGAGCCGTCTTTTCAAGACTGCCAAAGAGGCCGTCATGAAATCCGGCAACTATGCCTATATCGGAAGAAAGCAGAAGAAGCGTGAGTTCCGCAGAATCTGGATTACCCGCATCTCCGCTGCCTGCAAGCAGAACGGCATGAACTACTCCACGTTCATCAACGGTCTGAAGAAGGCCGGCATCGACCTAAACCGGAAGATGCTCTCTGAGATCGCCATCGCCGACCCGGCTGCCTTCACCGCTCTCACCGAGCAGGCTAAGGCCGCTCTCAAGTGAGAAACGAAACTTTGAGAAAAACACGCCCGCGCGCATACGGGCGTGCTTTTTGCTTATAAAGGGACCTGTGTCAAATGGAATTCATCCAAAGTGTAAACAACCCGCGGGTCAAGCGCGCAGTGAAACTTCTGAACTCCTCCCGGGAGCGGCGGAAGGAACAGCGCTTTGTCCTGGAGGGACTGCGGCTCTGTATGGATGTGGTGCGCAGCGGACTTACCGCTGAAGAGCTCTATGTCACCGAGGAACTAATGGCCCGGGAGCCGGAGAAGATAAACGAACTTGCGGCCGTGACGGAGTCTGTTTTCCTCATGAGCCGGCCGGTGGCCGAAAAGCTGACAGATACGCGAAATCCACAGGGTATCTGCTGCATTCTGCGTACACTTGACAAACAAAGGGACCGTAATAAAATAGAAAAAATGGACGAGTCCGGCAAGTATATCCTGCTGGAAAATGTCCAGGATCCCGCCAATCTCGGGGCCGTCAGCCGCACGGCAGAGGCCCTCGGACTCACGGGAATCATTGTCTCCGGCGGCTGTGACATCTACAGCCCCAAGGCCCTCCGGGCATCCATGGGTGCGCTTCTGCGCCTTTCGGTGCTGGAGACCGGAGACATCACAGGTACAATTGAAAACGCGAAGAAAAACGGTATGAAGACATACGCCTCAGTCCCGGACAGCCGGGCCGTCTCCGTCACAGATACGGACTTTTCCGGCGGCGCCATTGTCGTGGTGGGAAATGAGGCAAACGGTGTTACCGAAGAGACCCTCGCCAGTTGTCAGGGAACTGTTACAATCTCCATGGCCGGCCGGGCGGAATCCCTCAATGCGGGGGCAGCAGCCTCCATATTAATGTGGGAGATGGTAAGACCGTATGAAAACAAAACCGAAAAGTAACATCAAATATTGGATCTGGCTTCAGCTGGTCCTGGGAAGAGGCGCTCCCCTGGAACCTGTTTTGGAGGCGTTCCCAGAGGGACCGGAGTCTATTTTCCGGGCCGGTGAGAGGGAGTGGCGCCTAAGCGGTGTTTTCGGAAAAACAGCCCTGGCCCGTATGACAGACCTGGACCTTCGCCCCTCCTATCGTATTTTGGAGCTCTGCGCCAAAATGGGCGTGGACCCTCTTTCTCCGGAGGATGGGGACTTTCCCGCTCCACTCCGGTATCTGCCAGACTGTCCCGCTGTGCTCTATGCTAAGGGCGACTCCTCCCTGTTGCGGATACCGGCGCTGTTTGCCATAGTGGGGACCCGAAGTGCACGGCGATCCAGTCTCCACATCGCCTCAGACTTTTCCGAACTCCTGACGCGCTGCGGAATGATCATCGTCAGCGGAGCAGCCCTCGGCGTGGACAGTGCGGCCCATATTGGGGCGCTGAATGCCGGCGGCAAGACCATTGGGGTTCTTGGCTCCCCCTTCGGGTCTGACTACTTGAAACGCAATGAATCTCTTCGAAGATGTATTGCGGAAAACGGGGTGCTGGTCACAGAACTGGCCCCGGAGCAGACCATGAATATGGGGGACTTTCCAAAGAGAAACCGGCTAATCTCGGGAATGACCTGCGGAACCCTCGTGGTGGAGGCGGCCGTCAAAAGCGGTTCCCTGATTACCGCCACCTGGGCAAACAGTCAGGGAAAGGACGTCTTTGCTGTACCCGGTGAGCCTACCACTTCTTTTCAGGGAAGCAATGAGCTTCTGGAAGCTGGTGCCATGACTGCCGAAAAGGCATGGGACATCCTGCAGGAGTACCGCTGCCGGGAACCCTATGCGAAATACCTTAATATAGAAGCAGTACCACAGGAGGAACTCCTCCGCAACTTAGTCAATACCGTCTCCGCGGAACCGGTCGCCCTGCGCCCGGATATTGCGGAGCGCTGCAATAGAAGAAGTCCGCAGAAGAAGGCGGGACCGGAACTCTCCCGAGCGGCGGCGGCCGTGTACGGAATTTTTTCGGGAACACCTGTGTCACTTCCGGAACTTCAGAAACAGTCCGGACTCTCCGGCACAGCGCTGCTGAGTGCACTGTCGGAACTGGAGGTCTTTGGTTACATTGAGACCCTGCCGGACAAGACCTATAACTACACCTCTCGAAGTGATTAGAAAGGGACCCTATGTCGAATCTCATTATTGTGGAGTCGCCGACGAAAATTCGGACCATCAAGCAGGTGCTGGGGGATGACTACGATGTCACCGCCTCCATGGGCCATGTGCGTGACCTGCCTGCCGCCCGTCTCAACGTCGACGTAAAAAACAACTTTGAACCGAAATATGCGGTCATCAAGGGAAAGGAAAAGCTTGTCAAAGAGCTGAAGGATTCTGTCCCGAAATATGACAATGTGTATCTCGCAACGGACCCCGACCGCGAGGGAGAGGCCATCTCCTGGCATCTCGCAGAGCTGCTCGGCCTGGATGAGAACGAGAAGAACCGGGTCACGTTCAACGAGATCACCAAGACCGGAATCACGGAGGGCATGAAACACCCCCGCACCATTGATATGGATCTGGTGGATGCCCAGCAGACCCGCCGAATTCTCGACCGCCTCGTGGGTTACCGCATCAGCCCGTTTGTCTCTCAGAAGATCCGCCGCGGTCTCTCCGCCGGACGGGTACAGTCCGTCGCCGTCCGCCTCATCGTGGATCGCGAGGAAAAGATCCGGGCTTTCAAACCCGAGGAGTACTGGTCCATCGACGCAAAGTTCAATCCGCCCGGAAGCCGTAAACAGTTCCCGGCGGCCCTCGTCTCCGATGAGAAGGGCAAGGTCAAAATCTCCAGTAAAGAGGAGTCAGATAAATATCTTTCGCGTCTCGACGGGGCCGATTTCACCGTTGCCTCTGTGAAAAAGGGCACCCGCCGCAAGCAGCCTGCTCCCCCGTTTATTACTTCCACCCTGCAGCAGGACGCCTCCCGGCGTCTCGGTTTCCAGACACGCCGAACCATGAAGGTGGCCCAGGAACTGTACGAAGGTGTCAATATCCATGGAAATCAGGTCGGTCTCATCACCTACATGCGTACCGACTCCCTCCGTATCTCCAATGAGGCCCGCTCTGCTGCTAAGAACTATATTCTCGGCGCTTACGGGGAGAAATATCTGCCGGAGAAGGACCGCTACTTTAAGGTCAGCGCCAAGGCCCAGGACGGCCATGAGGCCATCCGCCCCACGAACGTCTCTCTGACGCCGGACGATGTCCGCGGCAGTCTGACAACCGACCAGTATAAGCTCTACCGCCTCATCTGGCAGCGGTTCCTGGCAAGTATGATGTCCAACTGCGTCCAGAGCACCATGAAGGTGGAAATCAAATCCGAAAAAGAGGGCACAGAGGGATACTGTACATTTTCGGCCAGCGGTTATAGTGTCAAATTTGACGGTTTTACGACTCTTTACTCCCTCGATGACGCCAAGGCCGGCACCCAGCTGCCGGAGCTTAAAGAGGGCGACGAGCTGAAACTCCGCGACATCAAGGGAAACCAGCACTTCACCCAGCCGCCTGCCCGCTATACCGAGGCATCTCTGGTAAAGGCACTGGAGGAGAACGGCATTGGCCGACCCTCCACTTACGCCTCCATCATCTCCACCATCCTTTCCCGGGAATATGTGGTCCGGGAGGGAAAGACCCTGAAACCCACCGAGCTCGGCGAGGCGGTCACAAAACTCCTGGAGAAGGAGTTTACCAAGTTCGTCAGCACGAAGTTTACTGCGGAGATGGAGACCGACCTGGATAAGGTGGCAGACGGCGAGGCCGACTCCGTGGAAATCCTACGGGAGTTCTACGATGAGCTGGAGGGTACCCTCACCAAGGCCAAAGAGGACATGAAGGGCCAGAAAATCCAGCTCGAAGAGGACAAGACCGACATCCCCTGCGAAAAATGCGGCCGCATGATGGTCATCAAGACCGGCCGCTACGGCAAGTTCCTCGCCTGCCCCGGCTACCCGGAGTGCAAGAACACAAAGCCCCTTATTATTGATACCGGCGCCGTCTGCCCGAAGTGCGGCGGCAAGGTCATTCAGAGAAAATCCCGCCGCGGCTATGTCTTCTACGGCTGTGACAACTATCCGGACTGCGACTTCAGCACATGGGACGTCCCCACCAAGGAGACCTGTCCCAACTGCGGAGGCAACCTGTTCAAGCACCGCGGAAAGCTCGTCTGCTTAAAAGACGGCTGCGGATATGAAAAATCAGCTTCCCGAAAGCGCAAAAAGCCCGACGGGGAGGACGATGCCCCACAGGAGGAGAAGAGTGAGTAAACGCGCCACGGTCGTCGGCGCCGGTTTTGCCGGTGTCGAGGCGGCCGCCCAGCTCTCCCGGGCGGGCATTGCGGTGGATCTCTATGAGATGAAGCCAGTCCGCTATTCTCCCGCCCATAAATCGCCCGACTTCGCCGAACTCATCTGCTCGAATTCGTTTAAGGCAAAGCGCGTCGGCTCAGCTGCCGGGCTCATGAAAGAGGAGATGTCACAGTTCCACAGTCTGTGTGTCTCCTGTGCCCAGGAAACAGCGGTGCCGGCAGGCGGTTCCCTGTCTGTGGACCGTGCTGCGTTTTCCCGTATGGTGACCGAGGCCATTGAGGGTGACCCGAATATCACGGTGCATCGCGAAGAGGTCACGAAGATCCCTGACGAGGGCGATGCAGTCATCATTGCCGCAGGACCCCTCGCCTCCGACGCACTGGCTGCCGACATAGAACAGCTCTGCGGAGACTCCCTCCACTTCTTTGATGCGGTGGCACCTATTGTCAGCGGCGACTCCGTCGACATGTCCCGGGCATTCTGTCAGTCCCGGTATGACCGTGGAGGGGATGACGACTATATCAACTGCCCCATGAACAAAGAGGAGTACGAGCGGTTCTACGATGCGCTCATCCATGCGGAGTCCGCGGAACTCCATGACTTTGACAAGAAACATGGCGTCTATGAAGGGTGCATGCCCATTGAGGTCATGGCATCCCGCGGGCCGGATACCATGCGGTTTGGTCCGCTGAAACCGGTGGGTCTGCGGGACCCCCACACCGGGCACCGCCCCTGGGCAGCACTCCAGCTGCGCAAGGAGACCCGGGAGGGTTCCATGTACAATCTCGTCGGGTTCCAGACCAACCTGAAATGGGGAGAGCAGAAGCGCGTTTTCTCCATGATCCCCGGCCTGGAACATGCGGAGTTCCTGCGCTACGGCGTCATGCACCGGAACACATTCCTGAATTCTCCGCAGCTTCTCGACGCGGACTTCCATTTCCGGGAGAGACCGGGCCTCTATTTTGCCGGGCAGATCACCGGCGTGGAGGGGTATATGGAATCTGCCATGTCCGGTATTCTTGCGGGTCTCAATGCAGCCCGTTATATTAATGGTGAGGAACCGCTCATCCTGCCCCGTTTTACGATGATGGGTGCGCTCTCCTCCTATATCAGTGACAAGATGATAGAAAACTTCCAGCCGATGGGGGCCAATTTTGGCGTCATCCCGCCTCTGCCCGAACGGATCCGGGACAAGAAACAGCGCTATGAGGCGCTGGCGCAGCGCTCCCTCGACTGGTTCCATGAAAACCTTGGAGGTGCTCTATGAAAATCATTGTCGATGCCTTTGGCGGCGACAACGCCCCTGCCGAAATCATCAAAGGTGCCATTGCCGCGACCCAGGAGCGGGAGGACCTTCAGATCATTCTGACCGGTCCCTCCAGCCAGATCCACAACTGTGTGAAAATGAACAGCCTCGACCTCGGTGACATCGAGGTCCGTGACGCCAAGTCCATCATCCCTGTGGATGTGGATCCGTTCAAGATCCGCCATGAGTACAACGAGAGCTCAATGGCCATCGGCCTCAAGATGCTGGCCGAGGACGAGGGGGATGCCTTCGTCAGCGCCGGCTCCACCGGTGCCGTCGTCGTGGGCGCCAACCTGTTTGTCAAGCGGATCAAGGGTGTTCGTAAGCCGGCCATCGGGACAATTGTGCCCGGCAAAAAGGGCCCGGTCCTGCTCATGGACTGCGGCGCCAACGACAACTGCTCCCCGGATGTCCTGAATTTCTTCGGACTCATGGGAAGCATCTACATGGAAAAGGTCATGGGCGTGGAGAACCCGAAGGTTGGCCTCGCCAATATCGGAGTCGAGCCCAACAAGGGCACAGATCTTCAGCGTGGCGCCTATGAGGTCATGGAAAAGAACGATAAGATCAATTTCATGGGCAACTGCGAGGTCCGGGACATCCTGTTCAACGCCGCCGATGTGGTCATTGCCGATGGATTCACCGGCAACATCATTCTCAAGACCATGGAGGGCGTCGCCAAGATGCTGCTCGGTAGTCTCAAGGACATCTATCTGAGCAGTGCGGTGACAAAACTCTCCTACCTCGGCGTCCGGAAAGGCATGCATGGCCTGAAAAACCAGTTTGACACGAAGAAGATCGGCGGGGCACCGCTCATCGGCATCAACAAGCCGGTCATCAAGGCCCATGGTTCCTCCAACGCCGAGGCCATGAAAAACGCCATTTTCCAGGCCGCATCCTATGCCGAGTCCGGCGCCATCGATGTCATCCGGGACTCCATCCCCAGCAAGAGAGAAAGAATTTCGCCGGAGGCGAATACCAATGAGTCATAAAATCAGTTCTGCCCGGGCAGAGCAGCTCCACGAGTTTGAAAAGAAGATCCACTATGAGTTTCAGGACTTAAGTCTACTCGATATTGCTCTGACCCACTCCTCCTATGCCAATGAGCAGGGTCCGGGCCACAAGTATAACGAGCGCTTGGAATTTTTGGGCGATTCGGTCCTCGGCTTCATAACCGCAGATGCCTTTTTTAACAACTTCCACGACATGCCCGAGGGCAAGCTCACCAAGCTCCGGGCAGCCACGGTCTGCGAGAAGTCCTGCTATGAGTTTGCACTGGAGATCGACGAGGGCGACTATATCCTTCTCGGCCACGGCGAGGAGAAAAATGGCGGCCGCACCCGGGTGTCCATTCTTGCGGATGCCTTTGAGGCTGTCATTGCGGCTATCTATCTGGACGGCGGCATTGAGCCGGCGCGGGAGTTTGTGCTGCACTTTGTCATGACCGCTGTGGAGAAACACACGGTCTCGTTTAAGGACTATAAGACCACGCTGCAGGAGGTCATCCAGGAGAACCCGGAAGAGGAGCTCACCTATGTTCTGGTTGGCGAATCCGGTCCGGACCACGACAAGCGTTTTGAGGTGGAGGTCCACCTGAACTCCAATGTCATTGGATCTGGCATTGGCCGCACGAAGAAGCATGCGGAGCAGGAGGCAGCCAAAAAGGCCCTTGAGCTCATGGGGTTATGAAACACAGCAATATAGCATTGTTTGTGGCGGGCGTAGGGTGCCCGCACCGGTGCACGTTCTGCGACCAGAGGACCATTACCGGCGAGCCGGAGACGGCGAGCCCCGAGGATGTGGCCCCCGCTGTCCGGACCGCGCTCGAGAGCGGCACCCGCGGCGCGCAGCTCGCGTTCTTCGGAGGCAGCTTCACCGCGGTGCCGCGCCCCTACATGATCTCACTGCTGGAGGCGGCACGGCCATTTGTGGAGGACGGATCCGTCAGCGGCATCCGAATTTCCACGCGGCCCGACAGCGTGGGCGACGAAGTTCTGGACATCTTAGAGGACTACGGCGTGGAGGCCGTGGAACTGGGCGCGCAGAGCATGCGGGACCGGGTACTGAAACTGAATCGCCGCGGACATACGGCGGACGATGTGGTAGAAGCCGCAGAGCGGGTCAGGAGGCACGGGTTTGAGCTGGGTCTCCAGATGATGACCGGCCTGCCCGGAAGTGCCCCGGAGGACGACCTCTATACTGGGAGAATGCTTGCCGAATTACAGCCCGCCACCATGCGGATTTACCCGACCATTGTATTGGAGGGAACAGAGCTCGCTGAGCTCTGGCGGACAGGCGCCTATGTTCCTCCCACCCTCGACGAGTCGGTTCAGGTCTGCGGAGAACTCCTCCGGATTTTTGAAGACCGGGGAATCCCGGTTATCCGGATGGGACTCCACTCAGGCGGAGAGGTCGAAGAGGGGTATCTCGCTGGGCCGTATCATCCGGCGTTCCGGGAGCTCTGTGAGGGACACATTTATCTGGAGCGGGCAAAGGATGCCTTGAAGGGCGCAGAACCTGGGAAATACCGTCTGTCTGTGGCCCCCTCGGAAATTTCCAAAATGGCGGGACAGAACCGGCGAAATATTATAGAATTAGAAAAAAATGGATATGTGTGCAGAATCCGTCCCGAGGACGGGCTGGCGCATTTTGAAGTAAGAGCCGAACAGATTTGACGGCAGAAGGCGGAGAAGCGAATGGTACTGAAATCACTGGAAATGCACGGGTTTAAGTCATTCCCGGACAAGACAGTGCTGAAATTCGACCGGGGCATGACCGCCATTGTCGGTCCGAACGGCTCCGGAAAGAGCAATATCTCCGATGCGGTCCGCTGGGTCCTGGGGGAACAGTCCACCCGGAACCTGCGGGGTGCGAAAATGGAGGATGTCATCTTCGGCGGAACAAAAAAACGGCGCGCCCTGGGCTACGCCGAGGTCACGCTCCGCCTGGACAACACCGACCGCTCCCTCCCCATGGACAGCGACGAGGTGGCAGTGACACGCCGCTACTATCGCTCCGGCGAGGGAGAGTACAAACTGAACGGAAAGACAGTCCGTCTCAGAGATATCAATGAGCTGTTCATGGACACCGGTCTCGGACGGGACGGGTACTCCATGGTCAGCCAGGGAAAGATCGCCGACATGGTCTCCAACAAGTCCTCCCAGCGCAGGGAGATGTTGGAGGAGGCCGCCGGCATTTCTCATTTTCGGTACCGGAGAGCTGACGCCATGCGCCGGCTGGACCAGGCCGAGGACAACCTGGTCCGTCTGCGGGACATCCTCGCAGAGCTGGAGAGCCGGGTAGGCCCCCTGAAAGTCCAGAGCGAAAAAGCCCAGAAGTTCCTGGTACTGGCCGGCGAGAAAAAGGAACTGGAGATCGGTCTCTGGCTCCGCCGCCTGGACGACCTGAAGGAGAAACTCAAGGAGCAGGAGCATAAAATTGATCTGGCCACCGCCCAGTACAGCGAGGCGGAGGCAAACCTCGAGACCATGGAGGATGCCATTGAGAAGGCCATGGCCCGCTCCCGTGACATCACCATTCAAATTGATGAGGTGCGTCGCTCCGTATCCGGTCTGGAGGAACAGTCCGGAACGCTCCGGTCGCGTATTGCGGTGGACGAAAACTCCATCGCCCTCAAACAGGAGAACATCCGCCAGGTCCAGGAGGACATGCGGAATGCCTCCCTCGAACGCAGTGCCCTCAAGGAAAAAATGGAGAGCACCGAGGAGCTTCTCCAGAGTCTCCAAGGGAGCCGGAAGGAGAAGGAGGACGCCTTGAACGCCCTATCCGAGGAACTTGCCGGAAAGACCGGAGAGGGAAATGAACTGGAGAGCCGCCGCCAGGCGCTCGCTGAAGAGGTCCGCAAAAATAGTGAGGCCCTTTCCCTCGCCCGAATCCGCCGCTCTGCCGCCCAGTCCTCCCTGGACGAGATCCGCAGCCGAGGCGAACAGACTGCCGCCTCTCTCACCGAGCGGAGCGAACTGCTGGAAAAACTGGAAAACGCCATGAAAGACGCGGAGAAGGCAGTGGCCGACGCGGAGGAAAATGTCGTCTCCATTGAGAATTCAATCCGCGGATATGAAATGCGCCTGCAGCAGCGGGAGCAGAAGCTCGCTGCCGCCCGGGACAAGCGGGAGGCCATCCGCCGGGAGGCGGAGCAGAAGGAGAGCCGCGCCCGCATGCTCGAGGATCTGGAAAAGAATATGGAGGGGTACGCCGGCAGTGTAAAAGCTGTTATTAAGGAGGCCCGGCGCGGCACGCTCCGGGGAATCCATGGACCCCTCTCCCAGCTTATCTCCGTACCGGAAAAATATTCCGCAGCCATTGAGACCGCCCTCGGTGCAGCAGTGCAGTTTATTGTTGTGGACACCGAGGAGGACGCCAAGCGCGGAATCGAATATCTGAAGAACAACCGCGGCGGCCGCGCCACGTTCCTTCCGATTTCTGCTATCCGCGGCAGGGATCTGCGGGAAAATGGTATCGAAAACCACGACGGCTATGTGGGCATTGCCAGCGACCTGGTCCATGCCGACAGAAAATATCAGGAGATCCTCCGGGCCCAGCTCGGCAGGACCGTCGTCGTCGAGGATATGGACAGCGCCATTTCCCTGGGCCGCAAATATAAAAACCGGTTCAAGATCGTCACACTGGACGGTCAGACTATCAACGCCGGCGGTTCCATGACGGGCGGTTCCCGCACCCGGAATGCCGGTATCCTCTCCCGTGCAGGGGCCATTGAGGCTCTGAAGAAGGAGACCGCCGCTCTGAATGAACGCCTTGAGAAGGCAGACAAGTACTTAGAAGAGTACGAGTCCGCCGCCGGCGCCGCCCGAGATGATTTCGAGGGCGCCCGCTCCGACCTGGCACGGGCCAAGGAGGAGAAAATCAAGGCGGAGGGTGAGAGCCGAGTCGTCAGCGGCCAGTATGAGACTGTGCAGCAGGCACTGCGGGCTCTGGAAGAGGAGCAGCGCACTGCCGAGGACCGGATCGCCGCCCTGAAAGAAGAGGAGGCAGCCGCCGCATCGGAAGAAGAAACTGCTTCGAAAAAGGCCGGGGAACTCGAGAAGAGGCGAGCGGCCCTCGCCGAGGACATGGAAAAACTCCAGAGTGAGAGTGCCTCCATTGCAGAGCGAACCAGCCAGCTGAACCTGGATATCCTCGCTGCCGACAAAGACATTGAGAACGCTAAGGCCGGTCTGGAGCGACTCCAGGAGAGCAGCGCTCTGTCCGCGGACCACGACGAGAAGTGGCGTGCCGATATTGACCGCTATAACGGAGAAATTGAAGAGGCTCAGGCCGACATCGTCTCCCTGAATGAACAGCTCGCTTCGCTGAAGACAGCTGGGGAGAACGCCAATGTGAAGATCGAAGATCTCACAAAGGAGCGGGATGAGGCCGAGGCCCAGAGCAGCCGCCTCCGCGCTGCGGAGCGGGACAAGAGCAGTGAGCGGGAACGCATCAGCGGTGAACTCGCCCGACTCGAGGAGCGCAAGGCCGGAATGCGCCGGGACTACGACGCCACGGTCAATAAGCTCTATGATGAATATCAGCTGACACCCCGGGAGGCGGCCAATGTGACCTCCCCGAGCGAAAATGCCCAGGAGAGCGAGAAGTCTCTCCGTGAAGTAAAGGCCGACATTAAGGCACTTGGCTCTGTCAACGTCGGAGCCATTGAAGAGTATAAAGAGGTCTCCGCCCGCTATGAGTTTATGAAAGGGCAGATTGACGACGTAGAGACCTCCAAGCAGGAACTTCTCGGCCTCATCGGTGAGCTCACCGACAATATGGCCAAGCAGTTCCGGGAGCAGTTCGCAAAAATCAATGCGGCGTTCCGCAGCACATTTACCGACTTGTTCGGCGGCGGAACCGCAGAGCTCGCCCTCCAGGACGAGTCCGATCTTTTGGAGAGCCCCATCGACATCCGGGTACAGCCCCCGGGAAAAAATGTCCAGAATATCGATTTGCTCTCCGGCGGTGAGAAGGGCCTCTCTGCCATTGCCCTGCTCTTCGCCATCCTGAAGATTACCCCCGCCCCGTTCTGCGTCTTCGACGAGGTCGAAGCGGCACTCGACGACGTCAATGTCGCCCGGTTTGCCCAGTATATGCGGAGCATGAGCAATAACATCCAGTTCATAACCATTACACACCGCCGTGGTACCATGGAAGAAGCCGACATCATGTACGGCGTCACCATGGAGGAGGAGGGAGTCTCAAAGCTCCTGGAGCTCCAGACCGCGGAGATGGCCAAGGAACTGGGCATAGACTGAGAAAGAGGAGAACGTAATGGCAAAAGGAAAAGGATTTTTCAGCAAGCTGAATTTTGGTACCAAGAAGACACGCGACAATCTTACCGGAGCCATCGACGACGTCCTCGACGCCTTCGACAGCATTGGCGACGACCTCTATGACGAGCTCACCGAAGTCCTCGTCATGAGCGATGTCGGTGTTGTCACCTCGGAGGCCATCATCAGCGAGCTCAAGGACCGCGTCAAAAAAGAGAACGTCAAGGATCCGGCGGAAGTCCGCCGTCTTATTAAAGAAGTTGTGGCCGATATGCTCGGCGAGGACGAGACCATCGACTTTGTGACGACCCCTGCCGTGGTCCTCGTCATCGGCGTAAACGGCGTCGGCAAGACCACCACCATCGGAAAGATGGCGGCCTACTTCAAATCCGAGGGCAAAAAGGTCATCCTCGGAGCCGCCGACACGTTCCGTGCCGCCGCCATCGACCAGCTGGAGATCTGGGCGGACCGCGCCGGTGTGGACATCGTCAAGCACGACGAGGGCTCTGATCCGGCCTCCGTGGTATTTGACACAATAAATAGAGGAATCAAAGATAACGCCGACGTCATCATCTGCGACACTGCCGGCCGAATCCACAATAAAAAGGGACTCATGGACGAGCTTGGCAAGATCTACCGGGTCATTGACCGGGAGCTCCCCTACTCCGACCGGGAAATCTTCCTGGTGTTGGATGCCACCACCGGACAGAATGCCATCAGCCAGGCCAAGGAATTCATGAAAGTGGCCGACGTCACAGGTATTGTCCTGACGAAACTGGATGGCACAGCCCGCGGCGGTGTTGTCCTCTCCATAAAGAATGAGCTGAAGCTTCCGGTAAAATTCATCGGTGTCGGCGAGGGTCTGGACGACCTGCAGCCCTTCAGTGCCACCGCCTTTGCCGAGTCGCTGTTTGACCCCATCGACACGGATAGCCAGACCGAGATTGAGGAGAAGCTCGACGAGAATCTCCACATGGAGGGCGCAAAGGATGTCGAGGTCGCCTCCCTTGTCCAGGATGAAAAGGACGGGGAAGACAAAGAGGCGGAAGTACAGCTCACCAAGAAAGAGCAGAAACAGGCCGCCAAGGCAGCGAAAGAGGCCACAAAGCGCGAGGCAGAGGAAAAGGAGCGCATAGAGGCCGAAAAGGCAAAGCGCAAGGAAGAGAAGAGACAGCGGGACGAGGAGCGCGAGAGAAAACGCGCCGAGAAAGAGGCCCGCGAGCGCGCAAGAGCGGAGGAGAAGGCAAAGGCCGAGGCGGAGAAAAAGAGAAAGGCCGAGGAGAAGGCCAGAAAAGACGCCGAGGACCGGGCCCGCAGAAAGGCAGAGGCCGAGAGAAAAGCCCGGGAAGAGGCCGAGAAAGAGCGCCTGAGAAAAGAGGCTGAGGCCGCAGAGCGGGAGAAGGCCCAGGCTCTCCAGGATGAGCTGGAGGCCGAGCGCAAGCGGGCAGAGGCGGAGCAGCAGGCCCGCCGGGAGGCCCGTGAGAAGGCGGCCGCCGAGGCAAGAGCCCGTTACGCAGAAGAGGAAAAGCGCCGCGAAGAGGAGAAAAAAGCAGAGGCCGCTGAGAAAGCAGCAGCTGCAGAGAATGCCTCGGACGCAGACTCCGACGATCCGGCTGAAATTGCCCGCCGGGAGCTCCTGAAAAAGCTGAATGCCACAAAGGCATCCATCCTGCAGCGGAGCCTAGACAGCGAGGAGAACAAAAAATAAATCATGATTTTCCTGATTGCCACCACCAACAAGAACAAGAAAATAGAATTTTCCCGCATCCTCGGACCCTTGGGAATTGAAATCCGCACGGCCGATGAGCTGGGCATTTCGCTCCCGGAGGTGGAGGAGACCGGCAGTACCTTTGAGGAGAATGCGCTGCTCAAGGCGCGCAGCGGCTGCCAGGTCAGCGGTTACCCCACCCTCTCGGACGACTCCGGTCTCTGTGTTGACGCCCTCGACGGCGCCCCGGGCATCTACTCGGCCCGCTTCAGCGGTGACGACGGGGAAAACGGGGACGACGAGGCCAACAACCGTAAGCTCCTCCGGGAGTTGAAGGACGTGCCTATGCCGGAGCGGACTGCTCACTACGCCTGCAGCGTGGCGGCGGTCTTCCCGGACGGAAGGGAGTTCACATCCTACGGCGAGTGCCGTGGGTGGATCGGATTTTCCGAGCGGGGCAGCAACGGCTTCGGCTATGACCCGCTGTTCCTCATCGACGAGAATCACACATTTGCAGAGGTGTCCCCTGAGGTCAAGGACAGCCAGAGCCACAGAAGCCGCGCCCTGCAGGAGATGTGCCATATACTGGAAGGAGAACTCAGATGACCAGCAAAGAACGGGCGGAGTACCGCTCCAAAGCCAACACCCTCACCCCCTCCTGCCAGATCGGCAAGAACGGTCTCAGCGAGGGACTCTATAAACAGGTGGATCAGGAGCTCACCGCAAGAGAGCTCATCAAGCTGAAGGTCCTGCTGGAGAGCTGCCCGGTCACGCCGAAAGAGGCTGCCCGGGACATTGCGGAGCACACCGGCGCTGATGTCATCAGCGTCGTCGGGGGCGTCATCGTCCTCTACCGCTACAGCGAGGAGCTCCACAAGAAGCAGGCACAGAAGAAGGCCAATATCCGCCGGGCGGAGAAGATCCGCCGGAGCAATGAGCGGCAGAGAAGGGGCGCTAAGTTTGGCAAAGACCGGAATTTTCGGCGGGACGTTTAATCCGCCCCATCTGGGCCACCGGAACATAGCGGAGGGGTTCGTTGCCCACTGCAGTCTGGACCGAATGCTCATCATTCCTGCGGCAATTCCGCCCCATAAAGCGGCACCGGACCTGGCATCGGCAGAGGACCGTCTCCATATGTGCGAAAAGACCTTCGCGGATGGGCGATTCACCATTGACCCCATAGAACTGAATCGCCAGGGCAAAAGTTATACAGTCGACACACTGCGGCAGCTGAAACAGCGGTACGGCGAGAACGACGAATTCTATTTCCTGATGGGGGACGATATGCTCCTCTATCTGGACAAGTGGTATGAACCGCGGGAGATCCTGCGGCTTGCCACCGTGGTCTCGGCGGTCCGGAGCAGCCGCGTCTCCCTTGAAGATCTGTGCTCCTATGCGGAGCGGACATTTCCGGAGGAGTACCGGAACGGCCGGTTCCAGTTCTATGAGATCCCACCCGTGGACGTGAGCTCCACAGAAGTGAGGCGGAGGGTCCGGAGCGGGGAATCGCTCGAGGGGCTTGTGGCCCCGGAGGTTGCGCAGTATATTGCAGACAGGGGGCTTTATCATGGATCCACATGAGGAATACATTGCAGTCATTCGGGAGCGCCTGGAACCGAAGCGGTATCAGCACTCGAGAAATGTGGCAAAGGCTGCCGTGAAGCTGGCAGAGCAGAACGGCGTTGACCCGGGGAAGGCCTATATCTGCGGCCTCCTGCACGATGTGGAAAAGAACGCTTCCCGGGAGGAGCAGAAGAAATATATGCTGCAGCTCGGGGAGCCGCTCCCCGACTATGTGCTCGAGAACCCCAAGCTCTGGCACGCCCCGGCGGGCGCCGCCTATGTGCGGGATGAACTCGGCATTGTTGACGCGGAAATGATCCGTGCTATAAAATATCACACAACAGGCCGTCCGAATATGTCGATGCTCGAAAAGGTCATCTACGTGGCGGACTTCATCTCCGACGAGCGGGACTACCCCGGCGTCGAGGATGTCCGGGAGACGGCTTACCGGAATATCGATGAGGCCATCCTCATTGGGACCCGGTTTACCCTGACCATGCTGCTGAAGCGGTATCATGTCATCAACTATGACACCATTGCCCTCTACAACGAGGTGGCCGCTGAGATCGGGGACAGAATGGAGGACAGTAAATGACAGCTGAGGAAAAAGTTGCAAAGATCGCAGAGGTTCTGGAGAAGAGAAAGGCCGAGGATGTTCAGGTCCGCAAAGTCGGTGACCTGACGATCGTGGCCGACTACTTCGTCATTGCCACCGGTACATCCAGCACGCAGATCAAGTCGCTGGCTGACGAGGTGGACTATGAAATGGACAAGCTCGGGCAGCACGGCCGCATGGAGGGCAAGTCCAGCGACTGGATCCTCGTGGATTACGGCGACGTCATCTGTCACTTCTTCCTCCCTGAGGCAAGACAGCACTACAACCTCGAACGGCTCTGGGCCGACGCCGAGGAAGTCGACATCAGCAAATAAACGAACTATTTTTCTAAAGGAATGTTGAAAGATGAAACCATACGATTTTCGAAACGTCGAGCCGAAATGGCAGGAGAAATGGGAGGAGACCGGTGTCTTCCACGCGGAGGATAACAGTGACAAACCCAAGTTCTACGGCCTCGTTGAGTTCCCCTATCCCTCGGGCGCCGGCATGCACGTCGGACATATCAAGGCCTACTCCGGCCTTGAGGTCGTAAGCCGGAAACGACGCATGCAGGGCTACAATGTCCTGTTCCCCATCGGATTTGACGCGTTTGGTCTTCCCACCGAGAACTATGCCATTAAGACCGGCATGCATCCGCGCCAGGTCACGGACATGAACATTGACCGTTTCACCAGCCAGCTGAAAAAGGTCGGTTTCTCTTTCGACTGGACCCGTGTAATAGACACGACAGATGAGGACTACTATAAGTGGACCCAGTGGATCTTCCTGAAGATGTTTGAGCATGGTCTCGCTTTCCGGGACAAGACCCTTGTTAACTACTGCCCCTCCTGCAAGGTCGTTCTCTCGAACGAGGACTCCCAGGGCGGCAAGTGCGACATCTGCCACAGCGACGTCATCCAGAAGGAGAAAGAGGTCTGGTATCTACGCATCACCGAGTATGCCGACAAGCTTCTGCAGGGTCTCGACACCGTGGACTTCCTCCCGAACATCAAGACCCAGGAGCGCAACTGGATCGGCAAGTCGACCGGCGCATTTGTGGACTTCAAGGTAAAAGATACGGACGAGACACTCCGCATCTACACAACCCGGTGCGATACCCTCTTCGGTGTCTCATTCATGGTCATGGCTCCGGAGCATCCGCTCATTGATAAATACAAAGACCGAATTGCCAACATGGAAGACATTGAGGCCTACCGCGCTGAGTGTGCCAAGAAGACGGAGTTTGAGCGGACCCAGCTCGTCAAGGATAAGACCGGTGTGCGCATTGACGGCCTTACCGGCATCAACCCGGTCAACGGGAAAGAGATTCCCATCTATATCTCCGACTATGTCATGATGGGTTACGGCACCGGTGCCATCATGGCGGTTCCGGCCCACGACCAGCGCGACTACGAGTTTGCAAAGAAATTCGGCATTGACATCATCCCGGTCATCGAGGGCGGCGACATTGAAAAAGAGGCCTACACCGGCGACGGCAACATGATCAACTCCGAGTTCCTGAACGGTATTGATAATAAAAAAGACTCCATCGCCCGTATGCTCGAATTCCTTGAGGAGAAGGGCATCGGTGAGAAGGGCGTCCAGTACAAGATGAAGGACTGGGCCTTCAACCGTCAGCGCTACTGGGGCGAGCCCATCCCCATCATCCATTGCCCCCACTGCGGCGATGTAGCGGTCCCCTACGAGGAGCTTCCGCTCCGACTTCCGAAGGTCAAGGACTACAAGCCCGGCTCCGACGGAGAGTCCCCGCTCGCCAAGATCCCCGAGTTCGTGAACTGCACTTGCCCGAAGTGCGGCGGCCCTGCCAAGCGCGAGACCGACACCATGCCCCAGTGGGCTGGCTCGTCCTGGTACTTCCTCCGCTACATGGATCCGCACAACGACAAGGCGTTTGCCGATCCGGAGAAGCTCAAATACTGGGGCCAGGTCGACTGGTACAACGGCGGCATGGAGCATGTCACCCGACATCTCATCTACTCCCGGTTCTGGAACCAGTTCCTGCACGACATCGGTGAGGTGCCGAATGCCGAGCCCTACGCCAAGCGCACCGCCCAGGGTCTCATTCTCGGACCCGACGGCGTGAAGATGAGTAAGTCCCGCGGAAATGTCATCGACCCCAACGACGTTGTCGACGAGTACGGCGCCGATGTCCTCCGCACCTACGTCCTCTTCATGGGCGACTACGAGAGTTCCGCACCCTGGTCGGAAAAGAGCGTAAAGGGTATGAAGCGGTTCATGGACCGCACCTGGGCTCTTCAGGATATGGTGACGGACGGCGATGAGTACAGCAAGAAGCTGTCCTCCTCGTTCCATAAGACCATCAAGAAGGTCAGCGAAGATATTGAGAGCATGAAGTTCAATACTGCCATTGCAGCCCTCATGACCCTGCTCAACAAGATCTACGACAACGGCGGCCTCAACCGCGCCGAGCTCAAGACCTTCATCACCCTGCTCAACCCGTTTGCCCCGCATATGACGGAGGAGATCTGGAGCGAGCAGAACTTCGGCGGAATGCTCTGCGAGACCGAGTGGCCCACCTATGACGAGGCGAAATGCGTCGACGATGTCGTCGAGATCGCCGTTCAGGTCAATGGCAAAGTCCGCTCCCGCATGGAGGTCCCGACCGACATCAGCAAAGAGGATGCGCTTGAAAAAGCCCAGGCCGACGAGAAGGTCAAAGCCTATACCGACGGCAAGACCGTGGTAAAGGCCATCTATATTCCCGGAAGGCTTGTGAACCTTGTGGTGAAATAATCTATGCAGCAGTTCATCAGCATTTTTACGACCCAGTGGGGTTCGGTGGTCCGTTGGTGGAACGGGCTCTTGGACAATATTGCCTCCGTGTGTTTCGGACTTCTCATCTTTATCCTGATGACGGTCCTCTCCCGGAAACTGGCCAATTGGATCAGCAAGGCATTTTCCAAGCTCTTCCGCAAGTGGCCCTCTGTGGAGCAGGGGCTCTATGTCTCGCTCCGGGACCCCTTACGCGGTTTCATCATCATGACTGGCATCTTTGCGCTGTTCAAGCTCTCCGGAACATCCGGAGGCTTTGACCAGTTCCTGAATAAGATGTACGGGGTCGTGTCCATTGCCCTCATAACCTGGGCGCTGATGAATCTGACGCCCACCATCACAAAGGTCACCATCAAGCTGAACCAGAAAAACAGCCAGTCCAGCGAAGTGGCCATCCGGTTTGTGGCCAACATCATGAAGCTGGTCATTGTGTCCATCGCGGTGTGTATCATCATCAGCGAGCTCGGATACAATATCAACGGCATCATCACCGGCCTTGGTCTTGGGGGCTTGACCCTCTCCCTGGCCGCCAAGAATGCAGCTTCCAACCTGTTCAGCGGCTTTGAGATCGTCTCCGACCGCCCCTTTGACATTGGCGACTATATCCGTACCCCCTCTGTGGAGGGCACCGTCGAGGACATGACCATGCGGAGCACCCGTATCCGCACGCTGGATGATCTGCTCATCGTCATGCCGAATTCCAAGCTTATGGATGAGCCCATCACCAACTTCTCCGCCATGGGCAAACGGTTCACGAAGACCCAGATCGGCCTGGACTATGACACGTCGAACTACTGCATGCGGCGCATTATCCGCCAGATAAAGGCCATGTTGCAGAAGGACGACAAAATAGACAATGGCCGCATCTCCATTGCCTTTACCGGCTTCGGTGAGAGCAGTCTCGACATCCAGATCATCTACTTCACAAAGACCACAAACTACGACGAGTATTTGAAGGTCAACGAGGAGGTCAATTTCCGAATCCGTGACATCGTGGAACAAAACGGAAGCTCGTTCGCGTACCCGTGTCGGAGTCTCTACGTGGAGCGGATGGAGGAGCCGGAGGTCCCGCCGGAAATCAGACCGGAAGTCGTTGACAACTCCTCAGAGACTGATGTATAATTATCCAAGTTCACCTATGGGGTGAGCGTTTATTCAGATTATTACCCTGCTATTCGGAAGGAGGGGAAAAATAGATGAGCGAAATCAAAGTCAGAGACAACGAGTCCATCGACTCCGCACTCCGGCGCTTTAAGAGACAGACTTCCAGAGATGGCGTAATCAAAGAGGTTCGCAAAAGAGAGCACTATGAGAAACCGTCCGTAAAACGGAAGAAGAAATCCGAAGCTGCCCGCAAGCGCAAATATAAATAAGCTTTAAGACCGGTTGCAGGGTTCCTGCAGCCGGTTTTCCTATTTTAAGCGTAGTCTGGAGGAAAAAAGATGAAGTACCTACGGCCGGACCTGCATCGCCACCTTCTCACCGACGTGACCCCCGAGGATATCCGCGGGCTCGGAGCAACCTGCATTCTTCTGGATGCCGACAACACCTCCTCCTACGACGGGACGACCAAACCGCTGCCCGGTTCCCGGGAATGGGTCCAGTCCATGAAGGATGAAGGGTTCACCGTGCTCTTGCTCAGCAACGCCAAGGAAGAGCGCGCTGGAATCTTGGCGCGGGAATACGATATTCCCGTCGTGGCCAGAGCGCTGAAGCCAACACCGTTTGGTTTCTTCCGGGCACAGAAACACCTTCGCTGTCGGCGGAGGGACATGGTCATGATCGGTGACCAGCTCTTCACGGACATAAAAGGGGCGCGGAGAGCCGGAGTCCACTGCATCTATGTGGACCGATATGCCAAGGAGAACCGCATGTGGTACTGGTATCCATTTGTCCGCACGGCGGAGGCCATCATACTGTTTCTCCAGGAGGCCATTGACTGGGTCCGCGGCAAATCAAACTAATTTTCCGGAAAGAAGTGTTTTCCATGAATCTGAAAAATTTGGAACAGCAGCTGAAGAGCACCCAGGCTGCCCTCATTGTCAGTGAGGAGAATCGGCGCTACTTTACGGGCTTTAATGCGAGCAACGGCTATCTTCTGGCGACCCGTGACGGCAGCACGTTTATTACGGACGGGCGCTACATTGAGGATGCCCGCAAAATCGTCACAGAGGCGGAGGTTCTCCTGCAGGACAACGTCTATAATCAGCTGGACCGTCTGCTCCGGAAGTATGGCTGCAATGAGATCCTGGTCGAGGCATCCCGCATGACGCTTCAGGACCTGAACACCTACCGTCGGGTCCTGAACCAGTATACCTATAACGTTTCCGCACGTCTTGATACCATGATTTCCTCCCTCCGCGAGGTCAAGACGGAGTTTGAGGTCTCTCAGATGCAGCGGGCCCAGGATATTGCGGAGAAGGCATTGCTCGACACGCTGCAGTTCCTCAAACCGGGCATCCGGGAGCGGGATGTGGCCAACGAGCTCGACTACCGCATGCGGAAATACGGCGCTGACGGCCTCTCCTTTGATACGATCGTGGTCAGCGGTGAGAATTCGTCCAAGCCCCACGGCGTGCCCGGAGAGAAGGTCATTGAAAACGGTGACTTTGTGACCATCGACTACGGTGCCCTCTATAACGGATATCACAGTGACACGACCCGCACATTTGCAGTGGGCTCTGTCACCGAGGAGATGGCCAACGTCTACAACACCGTGCTGAAGGCTCAGATGGCCGGCTGTGAAGCACTCCGTCCGGGTCTCCTTGCCAAGGACTACGATGGCGTGGCCCGTAAGATCATTGGCGATGCAGGATATGGTTCCTATTTCACCCATTCCATGGGACACGGTGTAGGCGTTGAAATCCACGAACAGCCCTTCTGCGGCCCCAACTCCAAAGGTATTCTGCAGGCGGGAAATGTCGTGAGCTGCGAGCCGGGAATCTATTTAGAGGGCAAGTTCGGGGTTCGGATTGAGGACATGCTCCTGATCACCCCGGAGGGCTCCATGAATTTCTGCCACCTTCCCAAGGACCTGCAGGTGCTGGGCGCCTAATTGCAGGTTGAAAAAATGGCGTGGCTACGATACAATAAGATAAATATTTACAAAGTTCCTAAACTTATCGGAGGTTTATTCTATGATTTCTGCTGGAGATTTCAGAAACGGCGTGACCTTTGAAGAGGACGGACAGGTCCTCCAGGTCGTCGAGTTTCAGCATGTAAAGCCGGGCAAAGGCGCTGCTTTCGTCAGAACAAAGACCAAGAACGTCATCACCGGTGCCGTTGTTGAAAAATCCTACAACCCCACCGCAAAGTTCCCCACCGCCTATATTGAGAGAAAAGAAATGGACTACTCCTATAACGATGGAGACCTCTACTATTTCATGGACCCTGAGACCTTCGAAATGACTCCGGTCGGCGCCGATGAGCTCCCGGACGCATTCAAGTTTGTCAAAGAGAACATGACCTGCAAGCTTCTCTCCTACAAGGGCAAGGTCTTCGGCGTAGAGCCGCCGAACTTTGTTGAGCTTGAGGTCACGGAGACGGAGCCGGGCTTTGCCGGCAACACCGCCACGAACGCCACAAAACCCGCCACGGTAGAGACCGGCGCTGAAATCCGCGTCCCTCTCTTCATCAACGAGGGTGAGGTCATTCAGATCGACACCCGTACCGGCGAGTACATGGGCCGCGCCAACGGCTAATCGGCTTCACAGCATGTGAGGGGGCTGTAAAATGACGCTTTCGGAAAAAGTCGCATACCTGAAGGGCCTGGAGACGGGTCTTCATCTGGATGCCAACGCACCCCAGACGAAAATCTTCGCCACCATGACGGAGCTCTTCGAACAGATCGCCGACGAAATGGCCGAGAATGGTCTCCGCGTCGACGAAATCGACCGCGACCTCGGTGACTTGGAGAAATATGTTCTCACCGGAGACACCGACGTTCCCGACGAGCTCTACGAGGTCATCTGCCCCAAGTGCGGCGAGGACATCACCATCAATGGTGAGGTGCTCGACAAGGGCAGCATCATCTGTCCCACATGCGGAGCGCAGCTGGAGTTTGACGTCGACGAAATCGACGACGGGCCCGGCGACAGTGAAGAAAACTGAATCCGATTTCACAAGTGCTGTATTCATCCGGATACAGCACTTTTTCTGCAAGGAGGAACCACCATGGACCTGGAGGAGAAACAGATCCGGAAAATCTATGTATACCGCGGACGCATCCTCAACGTGCGCAACGACGACGCTCAGCTTTCCAACGGCAAAATCGTGAGCCGAGAAGTCGTCGAGCACATCGGCGGAGTCTGTGTCCTGCCCGTCACCGAGAACGGAGACGTCATTTTTGTAAAGCAGTACCGCTATCCCTATGAGGAGACAATCCTCGAGCTGCCGGCGGGCAAGCTGGATCCGGGCGAGGAGCCGTTCCACGGCGCCGTCCGGGAACTCCACGAGGAGACCGGCGTCGTAGGCGACACCTACTACGAGCTCGGCGCGGACTATCCGAGCCCGGGCTATACGGATGAGGTCATCCATCTCTACGCGGCCACCGGTCTGAAGGACGTCGGTCAGAAGCTGGACGAGGATGAGTTTCTGGATGTCGTGAAGATCCCCTATGAAAAAGCGCTGGAAATGTGCTATACAGGAGAGCTCACCGACTCAAAGACCCTGATCCTGCTTCTCAAATATAAATTGATGGAACAGAGCGGCAGACTCACGCCCATGGAGGAATCCAAATGAAACTGATATTGGCATCCGGCTCGCCGCGGCGGAGAGAGCTGCTGACGGAGGTCGGTATCCCGTTTACCGTCGCTCCTGCGGAATTTGACGAGAGCAGCGTGAGTCTGCAGGACCCGGCCGAAGGAGTCTGCGCGCTGGCACTGGGAAAGGCCCGCGCGTCGCGCCGCACATGCGGCGACGACAACGCGGTGTATCTCGGCGCGGACACCGTGGTGGTCCTCGACGGCGAGGCCATGGGCAAGCCGGCGGATGAGGATGACGCGTTTTTGACATTGCGCAGACTCTCCGGCCGGGCGCACAGCGTCTACACCGGTGTCGCTCTGATAAGCGGCGACCAGGAGGAGATATTTTACGAGAAGACGGACGTCTATTTTTATGAGTTGTCCGACGAGGAAATCCGCGAGTACATCGCCACCGGGGAACCCATGGACAAGGCTGGATCCTACGGGATCCAGGGCAGGGGACGCCTGCTCATCCGGAAGATAGACGGCGACTATTTTACGGTGGTCGGACTGCCCGTTGCCCGGGTCGCTCGAGCCCTGAAAAAGTACAATGTTTTTTCCTTGTGAATTGCAGGACGGTGCGCTATAATACATCTATACTATGAGGAATTACGTGAAGATCCCCCGAAAGGAGTTCAAACACAATGGCCATGTTCACACAGGATATTGGAATCGACCTCGGAACGGCGAATACGCTGGTGTTCGTAAAGGGTAAGGGAATTGTCATTCGCGAGCCCTCCGTTGTCGCTGTTGACGTACGCTCTACCCCCCATAAGGTAGTCGCTGTCGGCACTGAGGCAAAGGAAATGATCGGACGTACCCCCGGCTCCATTACCGCAGTCCGCCCCCTCAAGGACGGTGTTATTGCCGACTTCGACATCACTTCCGACATGCTCAAGGAGTTTATCGCCCGGGCAATGAATACTTCTCCTCTGAACAAGGCCAGAGTTATGATCTGCATCCCTTCGGGTGTCACCGAGGTCGAGCGCCGCGCCGTCCATGACGCAGCAAGATCGGCCGGTGCAAGACAGGTCTCCCTCATTGAGGAGCCCATGGCAGCTGCCATCGGCGCCGGTCTCCCGGTCGCTGAGGCAACCGGTTCCATGGTCGTCGACATCGGCGGCGGTACTTCCGAGGTCGCTGTCATCTCCCTCGGAGACATTGTCACCTCCTGCTCCGCCCGTGTTGCCGGAGACAGCTTTGACGAGGCCATCATTGCCTACATCAAAAAGAAATACAACCTCCTTATCGGTGAGCGCACCGCTGAGGACATCAAGATAAAGATCGGCTCCGCCTATCCGTATGAGGGCGAGGGCGCCATCGACGTCAAAGGACGCAATCTGGTCGACGGTCTTCCGAAGAACATTGAGGTCTCCTCCGAGGAAATCCGTGAGGCCCTCTCCGACAACGTCAATCAGATTCTGGACGCCATCCGCACCACACTTGAGAAAACTCCTCCGGAGCTGGCAGCCGACATCATCGACCAGGGCATCATGCTCACCGGCGGCGGAGCTCTTCTCCGCGGTCTTGACCGGCTCATTGCCGCTGAGACAAAGATTCCGGTCCATGTCGCCGAGAGTCCGCTGGACTGCGTCGTCGACGGAACGGGCATCTGCCTCGAGAATGATATGCTCAGCCTGACCAGCACCAAGAACTATGATGACTGATCATCCGGCAGAATAAATATTGACTTCAACAGGGGCTTTTGCAAAAAAGTCCCTATTTCTGTATCAGGTGGTAAATTTTTATGCGTCGTTTTGTGAAGACAGTCTGGTTTCGGATCATAATGATCCTGCTGGCTGTGTGCATACTCTTTGTCGTGCTCGCCGCAGTTCTGGGCGCCCGGAGCTCGCCGGCATCGGCCGTGGCCGGTACCGCAGCGCAGCCTTTTCAATATGTGGGCTCCGTTTTAGGTCGCGGTTTTCGACAGATCGGTCTGTTCTTTACCCGCCCTTCCACCTATGAGAAGGAAATTGAACAGCTGCAAAATCAGGTGACCGGCTATCAGAAAGAGCTGGCGGACTATCAGGAGACCAAGGAAAAGCTCTCCAACTATGAGGCGTTTGAGGATCTGCAGTCCCAGCACAAGGACTACAAGGTCAAGTCTGCTACAATTATTGGCAAAGACGCGGCCAATTACTATGGAACCTTTATTCTGGACCGTGGTCAGGTAAACGGTATTAAGGTCAATGACCCGGTTATCTGCGGCCAGGGTCAGCTCGTCGGTGTGGTCACCAAGGTGGCTCCGACATACTGCGTTGTCACCACTATTCTTGACCCGAATATCAAAGCCAGTGCCTACGAGGTGCGTACAGGAGAGAATGGCTATATGACCAACAGCCCCTCCCTGAAACGTAAGGGCTACTGCATGATGGCGGGACTGGATCGCACGACTCAGGTCTCCCGCGGCGGCGTTGTCAGTACAGCGGGAATCGGCGGAATCTATCCCCGTGACCTTATCATTGGAACAGTGGTCGACGTAAAAGACAACAAGCGGGACGTCTCGTCCTACGCCATTGTCCGCCCCAATGTGAAAATTTCTCAGATCTCCCAGGTCCTCATCATCACCAGCTTCTATGGACAGGGAATCTCGGTGGCATCCGACCTCAGCGCAGAGCAGGGCCAGGCCGAGGCACCCGGTATTTCTAACAGCAAGCCCTCGGCAGTACAGCGGACGGGGACAAACGCCCTCTCCACCACAGTTCGGCCCGGCACTCTGAATACCGTAGAATAAGGTGATATTTTGGCGGATCGTTATAATCTCTATACGATAACAAAACATCCGGAGGAGAAGCGGCCTCTCTCCAACAAGAAAAAGCGCACATACTATATGCGCCTAGACTATTCACTTCTCATTCTGCTCTCGCTTCTGTTGCAGAATACACCGCATCTGTTCCCAACTATTATGGGGGCACATGCCTTTCTGCTTCTCCCGCTGATCGTCTGCATCTCCATGTTTGAAAAAAATATCTCGGCGGCGGTCTTTGCCATTGTGGCT
The DNA here is from genome assembly GCA_900315285.1 of uncultured Eubacteriales bacterium. Taxonomy (GTDB): domain Bacteria; phylum Bacillota; class Clostridia; order Oscillospirales; family Acutalibacteraceae; genus RUG420. Next base: position 75,541 of record OMYO01000003.1, read on the forward strand.
GGAGCACTCTGGGACGCGGCGACTGCCTGGGGAGACGGGTTCCATGCCCTGTTTTTCCTCGTGGTCTCCTCGGTTATCGTCATACTCATGAAATATTTTCTTCGTAATAATATGAAGACCGCACTGCTTTTGAGCGGGTGTACTATCCTGCTCTACTCTGTGGTCCACTGGCTTATTTTTTCTGTGGCGCGGGGAAATATCGGGAGCGGCATGCTCTTCCTGACCTATTATCTCCCCTCTGCCGCCTATACTTTTCTCTTTACCTTTGTCTACTACCCCTGGCTCCGGAAAATCATTGCCCGGCTCCAGCTCAAGTACCCGAGGAAAGAGGTCTTCGACGAGGAAGAACGTCCCTAAGGAGTACCATTTATGGGAATTAAAAAAAGCAGGGTAACAGCAGCCTACTGCATTATTGCCCTATTCGTAGTATTGCTGGTCTTTGTCATGATCTATGCCATGGTCATCAATGACTCCAATGTCGGCACAGTCGGAGCCTATACGAATACGGTGGACGCTGCCCGCGGTGAAATTCTGGACCGCAATGGCGAGGCCCTGGTCACAAACCGAAAGGGAAACTCCATCACCTTTGATGCCAGTGGATTCCCCACAGACAAGGAACAGCAAGTCCGCAACAAAGAAATCCTCTCCTTGATTGACCTGTTTGACGCCAACAAGGTGGAGTATATCAATAATCTGCCCATCGTCTTAAACGGCGGACAATACCAGTTCAAGGTCGAGGACAAGAACGACAAGCTCTATCTGAAGTGGCTCAAGTCGTCGGACGGCCTGAAGCTGAACACCTATGCCACGGCGGACAACTGTATGAATGCCATGATCAAGAAGTTCGACCTTGGAGGTTACTCCAAGGAGGATGCCCTGAGACTGGCTGCTGTGGAAATCGAGATGGAGAAGGGCGGTTTTGGCCCTTCCATGCCCTACACCTTTGCGGATGACGTGCCGACACAGCTGGTCACAGTCATCATGGAAAACAGCGCTTTCTATAGAGGTGTGAGCAACACCGTCAAGTCTTATCGGACATATGTAGATGGTACTATCGCCCCGCATCTGCTCGGCCGGACAACCGATATCACCCAGGAGAAATATCAAGAGGCCAAGAAGGAGACGGCGGAAAAAATCAAGCACGCCAAGAATAAGGATGAGGTCGAGGAAATTGCCCGTAACGCCTACGGCATCCATGACGTCTATGGTTCCTCTGGAATTGAGTATTCCATGGAGGACTATCTCCGCGGAAAGCGCGGTGAGAAAACGGTTACCGTTGACTCCAATGGCTTTAAACATGAATCCTATACCATTGAACCTGAGCAAGGCAATAGTGTTGTTCTGACAATAGATAAAGATCTTCAAGTGGTTGCACAGAACGCCCTGGCTAGTACCGTGCGTTCCGTCGGTGGCCAGGGAGCACGTCGTGCGGCCGGCGCAGTTGTCGTTCAGAACGTCAATACCGGTGAAATCCTCGCCTGTGCCAGTTACCCGACCTATGACAACAGCCAGTGGAAGGAGAAGTACAGTACCTGGGCTAAGGATACGAACAACCCGCTCTGGAACCGCGCCTCCATGAGTCTCTATGAGCCAGGTTCCACATTCAAGCCTCTGACCGCTATTGCGGCGCTGGAAAATGGCACCATTACCGGAAACTGGTACTACTATTGTTCCGGCCTCTATAACTACGGCGGACATGTGTTCTCCTGTGCCCATAAGGTAGCACATGGAAGCAACAACGTTGTCGGTGCTATAAATAAATCCTGCAACTGCTTTTTCTTTGCCGTGGGTCGTAAGCTTGGCATTGAACAGATCGACGATTGGGCCGGAAAGTTTGGCCTCGGTCAAAAGACCGGCGTCGGAATCCCGGAGGCCACCGGTCAGGTATCCAGCCCTGCAGAACGCCAGGCTCGCGGCGGCGTCTGGAACGCCGGTGACGTTATCACCACGGCAATCGGCGAGTCCGACAACCAGTTCACTCTGCTACAGCTCAGCAATTACGTCTCCACTATTGCAAATGGCGGAACCCGCTATCAGCCCCATATCATCAAGTCGGTAAAATCTGCTGACAATACCAAGACTATTCTGGACAATGAGCCGGAAATCAAAGAGAAAATCAGTATCCGGCCGCAAAATCTGGCACTCGTCAAGAAGGGCATGCTGGAAGTCGGTACCATTGGATTTGCCCGGAAGGCATTTGCCGGACTGCCCGTGAAAGTAGCGGCAAAGACCGGAACTTCCGACCTCGTTAAAATCATCAATGGAAACCGGGTCATGGGTAATAACGGATTCCTCATCTCGTTCGCCCCCTATGAGAACCCGGAAATCGCAGTAACTGTCTGCATTGAGACGGCCACCGAGGGCGCAAAGACAGCCCCCTGCGCCGCTGCCATCTACAAGTATTATTTCTCCAAAAAGGAAGTCCCCTCCATCCAGGGCTATAACACCGTACTCTCATAACAGAAGGAGATTGCAAGATATGCGGTATGCGGATCAGATCCCCATGAAGAAAATCGTATTCACGTCGGGCAAAGGCGGCGTTGGAAAATCCACCATTGCTGCCGCCTACGGAAAGATTCTTCAGAAGTACGGGAAGAATGTCCTGCTTGTGGATTTTGACATCTCCCTCCGAACCATGGATATCATGCTCGGCGTTGGGGACAAAGTTCTCTATGACTGGGGAGACATCCTGCTTGACCGCTGCACCCCGGAGGAAGCAGTAATAGAGAACCCGGACGGTCCAGATCTTCTTCCGGCCCCGCTCACTCGCGTCGAGACAAGCAAACAGGATATCTGCGACATGATATCCAACTATGAGGACAAGTATGATTTCATTCTCATGGACAGTCCCGCCGGAGTTGGGAGTGGATTTCAGGCTGCCCTCAGTTCAGCAGACATGGCACACGTCCTCTCTACCCCGGACAATATCTGCGTCCGCAGTGCGGCTGTTGCGGCAGAGCGGCTTCAAGAACAGAAGATCCCGGCCAAACTCATCATCAACCGCTTTGAGCGTAAATCTGTGGAAAACGGACGAGACCTGAATGTGGATGATGTTATTGATGAGACTGGCCTTCCCCTCATCGGTGTTGTCCCGGAAGACGAAAATTTAGCGCATACCTCCCGTACCGGCAAAAATCCCGATAGCACCTGCCCCGGTGCCGAGGCCATTCTCCGAATTATTCATCGGCTGGATGGCGAGCGCATCCCGTTAAAAATCGTCTAATCATCATTACAAAAACCGGATACTTTTTAGATAAGAGTGACAAAAACTATTGTGGAGCTTGCCACTTTATGCTATTATAATTAATAGCCACAAATGGTCGTTAGGAGGTATAAGGGCACATGAATATAGCACTCATTGCTCATGATGTGAAAAAAGAGCTCATGACGCAGTTCTGCATCGCCTATGCAGGCATCCTGAGCCAGCACAATATCTGTGCTACCGGAACGACCGGCAAAATAGTTTCGGAAGCCACCGGTTTGAAAATCCAGTGCTTTATGAGCGGAAATCAGGGCGGAGAACAGCAAATCGCCTCCCGTGTCGCCTGTAATGAAATTGATCTTCTCCTCATGTTTGGGGACCCGCTGAACCCGAAACCCATTGAGCCCATAGAGGCAGATCTTCTCCGGCTCTGCAACGTCCACAATGTACCTGTTGCAACGAATATTGCCACAGCGGAGGCCCTCATTCATGCCCTCGCCCGCGGCGACCTCGACTGGAGAGACATCGTAAACCCCAAGGACCGCAGCGCTGAAGTCGTAAGAAGCAGCGCCGACGACATGAAGAAATGACGGCGTATTTCTTACAAAGATTCAACAAGAATTACCCTTAACAAATAAAAAATAATAGAGTAAACTGGAAACCTACAGAATTTTGTTCCGTAGGTTTCTTTTTTAATCCACAGGAAAGGGTTTCACATCACATGCGAAAGACGAAGATTATTTGTACTATTGGTCCTGCCAGCGAGGACGAGCAGACTCTGACGGAAATGTGTAAGGCGGGCATGAATGTCGCCCGGCTCAACTTCTCCCACGGTACCCATGAGTCCCATCAGGTGCTCATTGACCGCATCAAGAAGATCCGTACGGAGCTCAATCTTCCCATCCCCATCATGTTGGACACCAAGGGCCCGGAATACCGCACCGGTCTTTTTAAAAACGGCCAAGTTACTGTAACAGATGGCTCCACCTTTACCTTTACTACAGATGAGGTAGAGGGTGATGAGACCCATGTCTCTGTCTCCTATAAAAACCTGATTAATGACCTGACGGTGGGGGATATCATCCTTGTCAATGATGGCCTTGTGCGCTTTCGCGTGGACGAGCTCAAAGGAAATGAGGCGGTCTGCACCACGCTGACAGGCGGTGTAATCTCGGACAATAAGAGCATGAACTTCCCGAACCACCGTATGAACAATGCATTCCTCAGTGAGCAGGATAAGAGTGACCTCCTGTTCGGCATTGAAAATGAGCTGGACTTTGTGGCGGCCTCTTTCGTCTCCAATCAGCAGGATGTCCAGGATCTCCGGGACTTCCTGGATGAGAACGGCGGAGAAAACATTGAGATCATTGCCAAAATTGAAAACCGTTCCGGCGTGGAGAACATTGAGGGTATCAGCGAAGTGGCCGACGGTATTATGATTGCCCGCGGCGACCTCGGCGTGGAAATCCCCTATGATGAGGTCCCCTCGGTCCAGAAATATCTGACCAAGAAATGCCGCCTCCTCGGCAAGCGGGTCATCACCGCCACGGAAATGCTGGAATCCATGATTCACGAGCCCCGTCCCACCCGTGCTGAGGCCTCCGACGTGGCAAACGCCGTCTATGATGGCACTTCCTGCGTTATGCTCTCTGGAGAGACAGCCGCTGGCAAATATCCAGTCAAGGCACTTAAGGCCATGTCCAGTATCTGCGAGAACACAGAGAGCCACATTGACTACCATGAGTGGTTCAGTGACACCCATTTCCAAATTCGCAACCGCCTGGACGCAATTTCCCACGCCTGCTGCAGCATGGCAACGAGCGTTGGTGCGAAGTGCATTGTTGTAAACTCCATCTCCGGAAGAACGGCCCGCATGGTCAGCCGCTTCCGCTGCCCGGTCGACATCATCGGCATGACGACTCAGGAGCGCATTTGGAGACGGCTCAATATGAGCTGGGGCGTCACCCCGGTTCTCAGTGAAAAATTTGACTCGAATGACGTCATGTTCTATCACGCTCTTCATGAGGCCGCAGACATCTTCGACCTGGAGAAGGGAGACAACGTTGTTATGACGGCGGGACAAATGGCCGGTGTCGTTGGCGGTACCAATACCATCAAGGTCGGCACCGTATAAAGCTTAAATAATAATGTATGGGTGTATCGCGGACCAGAGCGGTCTGCAGATACGCCCTTCTTTCTTGTTTACAAAACACTTGGTCCGGTAGTATAATTTTTTGGACTAGAAATTTAGATGGAGGCGCTGAAATGTCGCTCATTACCAAGGCCATCAAGGGCACCCAGGACACCCTCCCGGAAAACAGCGGAGAGCTTCGTTTTGTGGAGTCCACTCTGGCCGATATTGCCCGCAACTATGGCTTCCGGGAAATCCGTACCCCGGTTTTCGAACACACGGAACTGTTTGACCGCTCCGTCGGAGATACCACGGATGTCGTTCAGAAGGAAATGTACACCTTCAACGACAAGGGCGGCCGTTCCATCACGCTGCGCCCGGAGGGTACGGCGGGTGCTGTCCGCGCCTTCCTGGAACACGGACTTTTCAATGAGCCGAGTCCGTATAAGGTCTTCTATCAGACATCCTGCTACCGGTATGAGAAGCCCCAGGCCGGCCGGCTCCGTGAATTTCACCAGTTCGGTGTGGAGTGCTTCGGGACCGGAGACGCCTCGGAGGACGCCGAAATCATTGCCCTTGCAGACGAAATATTCAGCTTTCTCGGTGTAAAGGGCCTGGAACTCCGGCTGAACTCCATCGGCTGCCCGGAATGCCGGAAAGACTATCAGAAAGCTCTCTACGACTACTTCAAGTCCCATGAGGATGAGCTCTGTGAGACCTGTCAGGACCGTCTGGAGCGGAACCCCATGCGCATTCTGGACTGCAAAGGCGAGTCGTCCGAGCTCCTCGACAATGCCCCGGTGGTTCTCGACTATCTCTGTGACGACTGCAAAGAGCATTTTGAGAAAGTCCAGAAATATCTGAAGGCCATGGACATCTCCTACACCATCGACCCGCGCATTGTCCGCGGATTGGACTACTATACCAAGACCGTCTTTGAATTTGTCTCCACCGACATCGGCGCACAGGCAACCGTCTGCGGCGGCGGCCGTTATGACGGACTCTGCAGCGAACTGGGCGGAAAAGACATTCCCGCCCTCGGTTTCGGCATGGGCATGGAGCGTCTCATGCTGACACTGGCCGCCCAGGGTGTGGAGCTCCCGAAGGAACAGCCTCCGGAGCTCTATATTGCAACGGCGGGCGAAGCGGCCTCTCTCAAGGCGGCCGCCATCGTACACAATCTCCGTGCCCAGGGTGTCTACTGCCTGACGGACACGGTTGGGCGTTCCATCAAGGCGCAAATGAAATTTGCAAATAAAGTCCACGCTGACTTCGTTGCTGTCATAGGCGTCAACGAGCTCAACTCCGGGACTGTAAATCTGAAATATATGCCCACCGGCGAACAGCAGGTCATTACCCTGCAGCAGCTGGAGGACGAATTTGACTCCATCGCCATCCAGAAGAGTGTGGCAAATCTCACCGACTCCATGGATGCGGAGGACTTAAAGGGTGTTGACCTCAGCGGCATCATCCGCGGCAATATGGGAGGTAACCACTAATGGACAGAATGAATGGTATGAAGCGCACCCGCTACTGCGGAGACTTCAGCATGGAGACCGTCGGAGAGGAAGTTGTGGTGGCCGGATGGGCTGCCAAGCGCAGAAACCTGGGCTCTCTTCTCTTCGTTGACCTGCGGGACCGCACAGGAATCGTTCAGCTCGCCTTTGACGACGACACGGACCGGGACCTGTTTGAAAAGGCGGAGACCATCCGAACCGAGTTTGTCCTCATGGCAAAGGGAACCGTTCGGGAGCGCTCTTCAAAGAACAAAGACATTCCCACCGGTGACGTGGAAATCTTTGTCACCGAGCTCAAAATCCTCGGAAAAGCCGAGACCACGCCGTTTGAGATCACGGACGACGTGAACACCGCCGAGCTGACCCGCCTGAAATACCGCTACCTGGATCTTCGCCGTCCGGCGCTCCAGAAAAATATTCTCATGCGCCACCGCATCACCAAGATTGCCCGGGACTTCTTTGACGACAACGGCTTTATTGAAATTGAGACCCCCATGCTCATCAAGTCCACCCCGGAGGGCGCCCGGGACTATCTCGTCCCCTCCCGCGTCCATCAGGGCGAGTTCTATGCGCTTCCCCAGTCCCCGCAGCTGTATAAGCAGCTCTCCATGGTTGCCGGTTTTGACCGCTACATGCAGGTTGCCCGCTGCTTCCGGGACGAGGATCTCCGCGCTGACCGTCAGCCCGAGTTCACCCAAATCGACTTTGAAATGTCCTTTGTCGAAATGGATGACATTCTGAACATCGGCGAGGCATTCATTAAACGTGTCTTCAAGGAGGCACTGGACGTCGACATCGAGACTCCGCTGCCCCGTCTTACCTTTAAAGAGGCCATGGAGCGCTACGGCTCCGACAAGCCGGATACCCGCTACGGCATGGAAATCTATGACCTGAGCGAAACCGTAAAAGGCTGCGGCTTCGGCGTCTTCGAGGGCGCCATTGAGGCTGGCGGCAGTGTCCGCGCCATCACGGCCAAGGGCGGAAATACTGCCATCTCCAAGAAGGGCATGAAGAAACTGACCGAGGAGGCCAAGGGCATTGGCGCCAAGGGCCTTGCCTGGATCCGCGTCGCTGACGACGGCACCATCTCCTCTTCCTTTGATAAGTTCGTCGCCGAGGACACAGTGAAGGCCATGGCTGCTGCCGGAAAGGCTGAGGCGGGCGACCTCATCCTGATCATTGCTGACACCATCGACCGCAAAGTTCTCACCACCCTTGGAGCACTCCGCACGACCATGGCGAAGAAGCTCGACATTATTCCCGAGGGCAAGTACAACCTGCTCTGGATCGTGGAAATGCCCTTCTTCGAGTGGGACGACGATCTCGGCGAGTGGGTCGCTGCCCATCATCCCTTCACCGCTCCCATGGACGAGTGCCTGCCGTACCTCGAGTCCGACAAGGCCAACGTCCGCGCCCAGTCCTTTGACATGGTGCTCAACGGTGTAGAGCTCTCCTCCGGTTCTATCCGTATCACGGATCCGGAACTGCAGAAGACCATCTTCAAGCTTCTCGGCCTCACTGACGAGGAGGCAGAGGAGAAGTTCGGCTACCTCACCAATGCCTTCCGTTACGGTGCACCGCCCCATGGCGGAATGGGTCTTGGCTTGGACCGTCTCGTTATGCAGATGCTCGGTGCAGAGACGCTCCGTGACGTCATTGCCTATCCAAAAATCAAGGACGCCTCCGAGCCCATGACAGAGTGCCCGTCCCCTGCTGGTGCAGATCAGCTCGAGGAACTGGGAATTGCCGTGGCAGTCGCAGACAAAGACACAGAGGAATAATTTTTCATATTTTTTGGGCGATGGACCTCTGGTTCCATCGCCCGTTTTTCTATATTGACAGCGCCCGCAGAAGATGATATAGTACTGTCTCGAAACGCGAATGACTCGCATTCGCAAGGAGGGAATAAAATGTGGACTACTATCTCTGATGTCCTCGCCGACACCGGTCTCGACACCTTGAAGACTGTCCCGGTACTGTTTCTGGCCTATCTGCTCATGGAGTATCTTGAGCACCGGACCAGTGAGAGGACAACGCGGCTTATCCGGCGCTCCGGCCGATGGGGCCCGGCTCTTGGTGCACTCATAGGTGTGGTGCCGCAATGTGGATTCTCTGCAGCGGCCTCTTCCCTCTATGCGGGCAGAGTCATTACCGTTGGTACTCTGGTTGCGGTATTCTTAAGTACCTCCGATGAAATGCTTCCCATCTTTCTATCGGAACGTGTCCCGGCGGCCTCTATCCTGAAGATTCTCGGCACGAAGGCATTGCTCGGCATGATGGCCGGCTTCATTATCGATGCCATGGTGCGGCTCTTCCGCGGCAGAAAGCACCGCCCGAAAGAGGATGCCATGGACGTGGAACACATGTGTAAGCATGACCACGCCCATCAAGAGAGCGACGGTATCCTGATCTCCGCTCTGAAACACACTGGGAAAATCACAGTATATCTGTTCCTGGTCTCTCTTGCGCTGAACGCGCTCATAGCCTTTATTGGCAAAGCAAGGCTGTCTGCCATTCTCTCGGACCGACTTATTATCAGTGAACTGCTCGCCGGCGTAATTGGTCTGATTCCCAATTGTGCAGCTTCCGTTGTCATTACCCAGCTCTACCTGGAGGGGATGATTGGCGCGGGGCCCATGATGTCTGGACTTCTCGTGGGCGCTGGCATCGGCATCCTGGTTCTCCTGCGGGAGAATGAGCCCCTGAAGAAGAATCTGGCTATCATCGGCATGACCTATGGGTTCGGAGTGCTCTTCGGAGTTCTCATCGACCTGCTGCATATTACATTCTGAGAGGTGGGCGAATTATGGATTGGCCAAAAGACTTGAAGCATACGCGCCAGAGAGAAAAGGTCTGGAATTTGCTGGAACAGGTAAATCGCCCCCTCCGTGCCATAGACATATTTGAAGAGGTTCGGGTGGACGAATGCATCAGCATTTCCACGGTCTACCGTATTCTCGACGCCTTTGAGGAACATGGGATGGTGGAAAAAATCCGCTTCCCCGAGGATGATACGGCTTTCTATAAGATACGGACCGACGAGCATCGACACTATGCCACCTGTCTGCTCTGTCACCGGCAGATTCCCCTCGACGGCTGCCCCGTGGAGCGGCTCGAGCTGAAGCAGGACCTGAAGGAATTTACGATAACGGGCCATAGATTGGAAATATATGGTTACTGTGCGGATTGCAGGAAAAAATTGAATCGCGGCTGACGCTCTATGGTACAATGGAGAAAAATGATAAATGAGGTGCCATTGTATGGAGAAGGAAACGAAATGTATCGTATCCGGTTATACCCCGAAGAACGGAGAGCCGCGGATGATTCCGATCATCCAGAGTACTACCTATAAGTACGACAGCAGTGAGGCCATGGGCCGCCTGTTTGACCTGGAGGATTCGGGATATTTTTATACCCGTCTCCAGAATCCCACCAACGACATGGTGGCGGCAAAAATAGCAGCCCTTGAAGGCGGTACGGCCGGCATGCTCACATCCAGCGGTCAGGCTGCCAACTTCTTTGCCGTATTCAATATTGCCAATGCCGGAGACCATGTTGTCTCCTCCACCTCCATCTATGGGGGGACTTTTAACCTGTTCAATGTGACCATGCGGAAAATGGGCATAGAGTTCACCTTCGTGGATCCGGACTGCACCGAGGAGGAACTGGCGGCTGCGTTCCAGCCCAATACGAAATGCGTCTTCGGCGAGACCATTGCCAACCCGGCCCTGACGGTTCTGGATATTGAGAAGTTTGCCAAAGCGGCCCACAGCCATGGGGTTCCGCTCATTGTGGACAACACATTCGCCACTCCTATCAACTGCACCCCGTTTGACTGGGGCGCCGATATCGTGACCCATTCCACGACGAAATATATGGATGGCCACGACGCCGCCGTGGGTGGTGCCATTGTCGACAGCGGCAAGTTTGACTGGATGGCCCACAAGGACAAATTCCCCGGACTCTGCACCCCGGACGACTCCTATCACGGCATTACCTACGCGGAGAAATTCGGTCAGGGCGGTGCCTTCATTACAAAGGCCACCGCACAGCTCATGCGTGACTTCGGTTCCATTCAGAGCCCGCAGAACGCCTACTATCTGAATCTCGGACTGGAGTCCCTTCCGGTTCGCATGGAGCGGCACTGCGAAAATGCCCAGAAGGTGGCGGAGTGGCTGCAGGCCAATGACAAGGTGACCTGGGTCAACTTCCCGGGACTCCCTGGAAACAAGTACTATGATCTGGCCCAGAAATATATGCCGAATGGTACCTGTGGTGTTATCTCGTTTGGCGTCAAGGGTGGCCGGGCCGCTGCAGAAAAATTCATGGCCGGTCTGAAGCTTGCCAGCATTGAGACCCACGTGGCAGACGCCCATACCTGTGTCCTTCATCCCGCATCATCCACACACCGTCAGCTTACAGACGAGGAACTTGAGGCGGCAGGCGTTGGAGCAGACCTTATCCGCTTCTCCGTGGGAATTGAAAACGTGAAAGACATCATTGCCGACCTCGACCAGGCCCTGGCGCTTATCTAAAAATTCATGGACACTTCAACAAATTGGAGAGACGGATGTGCCATAATAGTGTTATCCATTCGCCAGGAGGAATCGTAATGTCACATCGCTCCTTTTCGAGATGGGTCGCTCTGGCTCTGGCCTCGTTCCTGACTCTCTCCCTCTCCGGCTGTGCCGCGGGAACAGCGGCGAAAAACTACACGGTTATACCAGAGAGCTACTATGAGTATTTCGGGGACACCCCCGGTGAGGACGTGGCGTCCATCCGGGCTCTGGGCCCGGACTACTGTACCCGGGCCTACCGGAAAGACGGCGGAATCGTCATTGTCGCCAACAGCCGCCAGAGGAAGAATCTCCGGAAGAGAAATGACCATCTCATCAAGTACTATAAAGACCTTTTCCTAGAAGAGAGCTCAGAGTATGCCATCCACAGCTCCCCGGACTTCCGCCATCTTGAGTTCGTATATGATGAAAAAATGGATGAGACCACCCAAAATGAGGCGGTCCGCGGACTGGCCTACATGTATGTGCTGAATCAGCTCATTGATGGAGCGGGGGAGAACTGGTCTCTGAATATCACCATTCGTAACTGCCATACCGGAAAGCGAATCGCCGACGTGAAAATTCCGGGCCATGCCATCGACTTCAGCCACGCCGACTGGAATGAGAGTATTGACTAATGGGCGCGGCAAAATGGGTCATCCTCTATCTTCTACTCCTGGCGGCCTTTATCCTTCTCATCCGTTACTTAAGCGGCAGGCGGGCAAGGCGAGTCAGGCGGACCAGCAGAAACCAGAAGATTATTCCGGCGGAACAGTTTCTGGCGGACTGGATTATTGACGAAAAGAAGCAGTTGGGTTACAAGTATGATGTGTTTCCCGGCTGCTACTGTCTCTTCATCTTTGAAAAGCCGCCTAGGAGCGGGAGCTACCTGGGCTACGACGACATCTATATTGGCCAGTCTGTCAATGTGACGCGCCGTGTACACGGCCACCTGACCGGCAAGGGAAAGGGAGACGTGTACGCCGACATCAAATATGGCCGCTCTGTCTTTGTGGAGCTTGTCCCCTGTGAGAAGGAGGACATGAATGAGGTGGAGAAAGCCCTCATTGCGCAGTTCCATTCCACTGACTCGTATAATGATACGAAGGGTGGCGGACAGAGCCGGAAGAAGGAACATTGGTGGGACTGGTAAATAATAAGAAAAAGGACTGTGCTTCACTCGTGAAACACAGTCCTTTAAATTATTCGGAGATATTACAGGCTTACAGGCTGGAGACGTTCTGGTCCTCTTCGCCCTTCATGCCGAGGAGCTCCTTGCCGTTTTCAACGACGTCGACGGAGACTTTGATGGAGTCAAAGATGGCAGCTTTGATGTCGTCCGGGGTGGCGCCGAGGTCATGATAAGATGTCTCGGTGTCGAAGAACAGGTCGTAGTCCATGAGGTACGGCAGCTGCATGGGGTCCATACCGGATTCAATGCCGCGTTTCTTGAAGTCGAGTTTGTAGAGCGGCATGGCCATGGCCATCATCCATGGCGGGATACCGATGACCTTACGGTTCTTGCCCATTCCGCGGGCGTCGTAGACGATCTTCAGGAATTCATCCCACTTCATGTTATAGCAGGAGATGGGATAAGCGCGGGCACCCTTGGTTGCCTGGGTAGCACCGTAGATGACCTCACCGACCTGACGGATGGTGAGCATTGCGGTACCTCCCTTCGGATAGAAGGTGGCAGGCAGCTTGTCCATCATTTTGATCTGGTTGATGAGAACGGTCCAAACCGGACGACGGCCCGGCTGGGTGCCGAAGATGTAGGGCAGCTCCATAACGGCAACATAGAAGTTGTCGTCGGCAAGGGAGAATGCATACTCTTCCTGGTCAAGACGGCTGCGCATGTAGGGGTTGCGCTCACGGATCTTCATCTTCGGGAAGTTCTTGGCCATCCAGGAGAAATAGGAACCGCAGATGACAGTGCCCTTGTAACCAAGTTTCTTAGCCATAGGCATAAGTCTCTTGAGAGGAGCAATGTTGTACTTATAATAAGCGTCATAGACTGGGGGCGGGAACTCGGCGCGCTCGTCGACGCCGGCGGCGTAGACAAGGGTGTCGCAGCCGGTCATGAGCTCCTCGAGCTCTTCGTCGGTGCACTTGTTGACATCCTTAAAGATGATTTCCATTTCCTCGGGGAGCGGAGCACCCTCCGGAAGCGGGGGCAGAGCAAGGGTCTTTACGGAGTCGCCGTGGGCAATGAACTGCTCTGCGGCCTTGGAACCGAGAAGACCGGTACCGCCGATCATGAATACTTTCTGGGACATTGTTGCATCTCCTTTTCCAATGAATTGGTAAATTTGACTGGTTTTACCCTACAAATAGCAGGGAATTTAAAACAAAATAAATAAAACCGATAAAAATATTTTAGACGGTACGCTTTAGTATGTCAAACATTTCACGGCGGATTATCAAAATTTTAACAGGTTCGGTTTTTTAGAATATTCCCTGTGCCATCATGGCGCGGGCAATGCGCTCAAATCCTGCAATGTTGGCGCCGGCGACCAGGTTATAGCCGAGCCCGTACCTCTCGGATGCCTCCACGCTAGAGTTGTAGATTTTGACCATGATCTCATGGAGCCGCTGATCCACCTCTTCCTCGGACCAAAAGATGTGTTCGCTGTTCTGGGACATCTCAAGGCAGGAGACCGAGACACCGCCGGCGTTGACGGCCTTGGACGGGGCGACAATCATGTCCGGCTGTCCCATGAGGTAGGCCAGCGCGTCGTTGGTCGTGGGCATGTTAGCCACTTCAATATAGTATTTGATATGGTTTTGGGCGATTCGCTTTGCCTGTTCCCGGTCGACATCATTCTGCACTGCAGATGGCATAATAAAATCCGCTTTGACGCCCCAGGGTTTCTTTCCCGGATAGTAGTCGACGCCAAATTTGTCCGCATAGTCCTTGACGCGGTCATGGCCGGATGCGCGCATGACGCGGAGATATTCCACTTTCTCGTCGGAGGAGGTTACCCCGTCCGGGTCATAGATGTATCCGTCCGGACCGGAAAGCGTCAGAACCTTAGCGCCGAGTTCCCGGGCCTTTTTGCAAATGCCCCAGGTGACGTTTCCGAAGCCGGAGCAGGCAATGGTCTTGCCCGCAATATCCTCCCCCTCATGGGCGAGGACACACTGGAGGTAGTAGACGGCTCCATAACCGGTTGCCTCAGGTCGAATCAAGCTGCCGCCGAAGGAGAGGTCTTTTCCTGTGAGAACGCCGTTCTCAAAGCAGCCTTTGAGGCGGCGATACTCTCCAAAGAGATATCCAATTTCACGGCCGCCGACGCCCATGTCCCCGGCGGGGACATCCACATCCGGTCCGATATAGCGGTAGAGGGCCTGCATATAACTCTGGCAGAAACGCATGATCTCGGCCTCCGACTTGCCGGCGGGGTCAAAGTCGGAACCGCCTTTTCCACCGCCGATGGGGAGGGAGGTCAGACTGTTCTTAAAGCACTGCTCAAAGCCGAGGAACTTGATGATGCTGGGGTTCACATTTCTCTGAAAACGAAGGCCGCCTTTGTATGGGCCAATGGAACCGTTGAACTGGACCCGGTATCCGGTATTCGTGTGGACGGCGCCCTGATCGTCTGTCCAGACGACACGGAACGTAAACATGCGCTCTGGTTCCACCATGCGGTTGAGAAGGTCTGCCTTCTCATATTCGGGATGCTGCTCAATGACCGGTTCCAGAGAGGAGAACACCTCCTCGACCGTTTGGCAAAATTCCGGTTCTGTCGCGTGGTCGCGATTCACCCGTTCAATGACATTGGAAAGATAGGCGTTCATACTCTGTCCTCCTGTTCAATCGGCATTATTTTTGGGGTGAGTGGCGATTCACCCCTCCTCAATCCCCATTATCGCCAATTGCCAGCGGAAAACAATACCCAAAATAGACAAGAATAATGTCAAATCCATGTGCAAAGTGTGGAGTCCCCTTCAGAGGGGCACTTGTTGAAATGCTGTGTCAAATATGGTAATATTTACCTAGTATTCTCGAATAAAGCACAATTTTTTGTGTATTTTATTTGAAGAGCAAACTAATCAGACCGGGGAGGAATCCGCCTTGAAAACGTATCAATCCACCAATATTCGGAACATTGCAGTGGCCGGCCACGCCGACCGTGGTAAGACGACCCTGTGCGAGGCCATGCTCTACACCGCAGGTGCCACCAGTCGTCTTGGCAAGATCGAGGACGGCAGCACCGTCATGGACTACGACCCCGAGGAGAAGAAGAGAAAAGTCTCTCTGAAGAGTGCCGTCGCCAGCCTTGAGTGGAATGACGTAAAGATCAACCTCATCGACACTCCCGGTCTCTTTGACTTTGCAGGCGGTCTCTCCGAGGCGGCCCGCGCCGCCGGCTGCATGCTCATTGTCACCGACGCCGAAAAGGCAAAATATGACGTCGGTGCTGAAAAGGCCTTTGCCGCAGCCGAGAGCCGGAATATCTCCAAGATATTTGTCATCAACAAGACCGACGCAGAGAATGCAAACTTCGGTCATGTATTTGACGCCCTGAAAGAAGTCCACGGCAACAAGCTCTGCCCGGTAGTAGTGCCCTATATTGAGGACAGCAAAATCCGCT
Organism: uncultured Eubacteriales bacterium; assembly: GCA_900315285.1. GTDB lineage: Bacteria > Bacillota > Clostridia > Oscillospirales > Acutalibacteraceae > RUG420. The sequence continues at coordinate 91,542 of OMYO01000003.1, forward strand.
GCCTCGTCAACTTCTCCCAGAACAAGGCATGGCGGTATGAGGACGGCAAGTGCGTTCAGGTGGATATGCCCCAGGACGAGAAAATCGATAATTACCGTGACATGTTCAATGAGGCCGTCGCCACCACAAGCGACGAGCTCATGGAAAAATATTTTGAGGGTGAGCCCTTTACCGAGGTCGAGGCACTGACTTCCCTTCTCTCCGGTGTTACCGACGGTTCCATTTACCCGGTATACTCCTGCGCCGCAGAGAAACTCTACGGCATTGACATCCTGCTGAACGGTCTGGTCAACCTGGGCCCCAGCGCACTGTCCAAGTCCGGCGAAATTGCCACAGACAGCAACGGCGAGGAGTTCCAGCTCGACTGTGACCCGGACGGTCCCCGTGCTGCCATCTGCTTTAAGACGGTGGCGGACCCGTTTGTCGGAAAGCTCTCCTTTGTCAAGGTCATCTCCGGCACCATCACCCCGGAGACGCCCTGCTACAATGCGCGCACGGGTGAGACCCAGCGCATGGGCAAACTGAGCATCCCCCACGGTGAAAAACTGGAGGAGACCAAGCTTATTACTGCCGGTGACATCGGAGTCATCTCCAAGCTGGACGGACTCCAGACCGGTGACACCATCACTTCTGCCAAAAACCCCATCATTCTCAAGGGGCTTGAATTCCCGACCCCGAGCTACACGGTGGCCGTGTCCGCCGTGAAGAAGGGCGAGGAGGAAAAAATTGCACAGGGACTGAATCGCCTCCGCGAACAGGACCCATCCATCGACTTCCGCACCGACCGCGAGACCGGGCAAATGCTCCTCTCCGGACTCGGTGAACAGCATATTGCCGTCATCGTCTCAGAACTCAAGGCCAAATTTGGTGTGGACGTGAAACTCGACAAGCCGAAGGTTCCCTACCGTGAGACCATCCGCAAGTCCGTCAAGGTCCAGGGCAAGTACAAGAAACAGTCCGGCGGCCATGGACAGTACGGTGACGTCTGGATCCGCTTCGAACCCACCGACGGCGACGACCTTGTCTTTGATGAGGAGGTCTTCGGCGGCGCCGTTCCCAAGAACTACTTCCCGGCCGTGGAAAAGGGCCTTCGGGACTCGGTGAAACACGGCGTTCTTGCCGGTTACCCCATGGTTGGCGTAAAGGCGGTTCTGTACGACGGCTCCTACCACCCGGTGGACTCGTCGGAAATGGCATTCAAGACCGCTGCATCGCTCGCCTTTAAGGAGGGAATTCCGCAGGCCGGCCCGGTCCTGCTGGAGCCCATCTCCAGTGTCAGCGTCCTTGTGCCGGACGACGACATGGGCAGCATCATGGGTGACGTCACAAAGCGCCGCGGCCGTGTACTCGGCATGGAACCCGACGAAAAGCACAAGGGCTATCAGGTCCTGACTGCAGAGGTTCCGACGGCGGAACTCAGTGACTTCCCGACGACCCTGCGCCAGGTCACCCGCGGCAGAGGCTCGTTTACCACTGCTTTCTCCCGCTATGAGGAGGCACCGGCCAATGTGGCCCAGGCCGTCATCGAGGACGCCAAAAATCAGGCAGAGTAAAAATTTTCAATAAAACAAGGGGCTGTATCACTAAGCAGTGATGCAGCTCCTTACTTTTTTGTCCAAAAATGACGACGGCCGCCCACAAGGGGCGACCGCCGGCGTATAATTTATTT